>JAODLY010000021.1 GCA_025464445.1 Rhodoglobus sp.
AGCACCCGGTTGACGATGAAAGCGGGTGCATCCTTGACCAGGACGCAGGACTTCTTGAGGGCCTTGCCGACGGCGAACGCTGTGGCGATGGCCGCGTCGTCAGTCCGCTCGGCGCGCGCGATCTCGAGCAACGGCAGCACGGCGACCGGGTTGAAGAAGTGGAAGCCCACGACCCGCTCTGGGTTCTTCAGCTTCGCGCCGATCTGCTCCACCGACAGCGACGAAGTGTTCGTCGCGAGAATCGCCGTGGGGGAGATGTACTTCTCGACCTCGGCGAAGACGTCCTGCTTCGCTGCCAGCTCCTCGAAGATCGCTTCGATCACCCAGTCACAGTCGGCGAAGTCCGCCTTGTCGGTGGTTCCGCTGACGAGTGCCTCGAGCCGGTTGGACTCGTCCTGCGAGATCGAACCCTTGGCGAGCAGCGCGTGGATCTCCTTGTGGATGTAGGCGACGCCCTCATCCACGCGGGCCTGGTCGAGGTCGGTGATCACGACGGGCACCTGCAGGCGGCGCACGAAGAGCAGCGCGAACTGCCGGGCCATGAGCCCCGCGCCGATGACGCCGACCTTGGTGACCTTCTGCGCGAGCGCCTTATCGGGAGCCCCCGCCGGTCGCTTTGCGCGCTTCTGCACGAGGTTGAACGCGTAGATCGATGCGTGGAACTGGTCGCCGGAGATGAGGTCGGCGAGTGCATCGTCCTCGGCGGCGAAGCCGACCTCGCGGGAGGTGTTCTTCGCGGCCTTGAGCAGGCCGAGCGCGCGGTACGGCGAGAGCGCGACCTTGCCGATGCGGCTGTTGAGGGTCTTCTCGGCGATGCCGATCGCGATGTCCCACTTGACCGCACGCTCGATCTTGCCGGGCTCGTTCGGGCGCTTGACCTTGATGGCGCCGTCGATCACGGAGGAAGCCCAGCGAATCGAGTCTTCGAGGAAGTTCGCTGGGCCGAACATGGCGTCTGCGATGCCGAGTTCGAAGGCCTGGGGGCCGCGCAGCATCCTGTTGTTCTTCAGGGGGTTGGAGATGACGACCTCGAGCGCGTTCTCGATGCCGATGAGGTTCGGCAGCAGCCAGGCGCCGCCCCAGCCCGGGATGATGCCGAGGAAGACCTCGGGCAGCGCGAGGGCCGGCACCGAGCTGTCGATCGTCCGGTAGTCGGAGTTGAGCGGGATCTCCACGCCGCCGCCGAGCGCGAGCCCGTTGATGAACGTGAACGAGGGCACACCCAGGGTGCTCAGTTTGCCGAGCGTCCAGTGACCCAGCTGCGCCATCTGCTTGCCGGTGGCGCGGTCCGGGATGTCGCTGACCTTCGAGAGATCGGCCCCCGCCGCGAGGATGAACTGCTTGCCCGTCACCGCGACGCCGTGGATCTCCTTCGCCGCGGCCCTCGCCGCGAGCGAGTCGAGCACGGCGGCGAAGCCGAGCATCGTTCTCGGGCCGAGGGTGTTTGGCCGGGTGTGGTCCTTGCCGTTGTCGAGCGTGACGAGGGCGAGCACCTTTCCACCGGAGATCGGGATGTCGCGCACGAAGGCGTTCGTGATGACCTCGTCAGGGTCGAGCGAGGCGAGTTTGTCGAAGTCCGCGGCTGTCGTGGCCATTACTTTCCCGCCTTGTAGTTGGGGTTCTCCCAGATGACCGAGCCGCCCTGGCCGAGGCCGATGCACATCGCCGTCAGGCCGTAGCGCACCTCCGGGTGCTCCTTGAACTGTGCGGCGAGCTGGATCATCAGTCGCACACCGGATGATGCCAGCGGGTGCCCCATGGCGATGGCGCCACCCCACAGGTTGACCCGCGGGTCTTCGTCGTCGATGCCGAAGTGGTCGAGCAGCGACAGCACCTGCACGGCGAATGCCTCGTTCAGTTCGAACAGTCCGATGTCACCGATGGAGAGGCCTGCCTTGCGCAGCGCCTTCTCGGTCGAGGGGACCGGCCCGATGCCCATGATCTCGGGCTCCACTCCGGCGAAGGCGAAGCTCACCATGCGCATCTTGGGGGCAAGGCCGAACTCCTTGGCGGCATCCGCGCTCGCGATGATCGAGGCCGTGGCGCCATCGTTGAGGCCGGACGAGTTGCCAGCGGTCACCCGCCCGTGCGGGCGAAACGGCGTCTTGAGGGCGGCGAGGCCCTCCATCGTGGTCTCCGGGCGCAGCGCCTCGTCGACTGTCGCGAGGCCCCAGCCGGCGTCGCTTTTGGTCGCCACCGGGATCAGGTCGGGCTGCAGCTTGCCGTTGTCGTACGCTGCCTTGGCCTTCTGCTGGCTGCGCATGGCGTAGCGGTCGGCGCGTTCCTTGGTCAACTGCGGAAAGCGGTCGTGGATGCGCTCGGCCGTGTTGCCCATGTTGAGGGCCTCTGCGCTCACGAGCTTCTCGGCGAGGAACCGCGGGTTCGGGTCCGCGCCGAATCCCATCGGGTGGCGGCCCATATGTTCGACGCCGCCCGCAATGCCGATGTCGTACGCGCCGAAGGCGATCGCGCCGCCGATGGTGGTGACCGACGTCATCGCGCCGGCGCACATCCTGTCGATCGCGTAGCCGGGCACAGACTTCGGCAAGCCCGCGAGTAGTGCCGCCGTGCGGCCGAGGGTCAGGCCCTGGTCGCCGGTCTGGGTGGTCGCGGCGATGGCCACGTCGTCGTAGCGGTCCTTCGGGATCCCGGGGTTGCGCTCCAGCAGGCCGATCATTGCCTTCACGACCAGGTCGTCCGCCCTGGTGTTCCAGTACATGCCCTTTTCACCGGCGCGTCCGAACGGGGTGCGTACCCCGTCGACGAATACGACTTCCTGCTTCTCGGCCACAATGCCTCCACATTTCCTAAGTTCTGATTCGATCCTAGGCTCGTGGATTTTGGGGCAGGAATCCTTTGATTCTTCCTACGAAACTGCCTCGGGCGGCACTTCCGGGGTTTGGCTGGCTTCCACAAAGGCATCGGCGATTACCTGTGCCGTTGCGTCAACCTGCCAGGGGCGGGCGCCGAGGGCCTCGAGGGCCTGCGTGATGTCCTGCGTGGCCGCGGGGTCCGGTGGCGCCCAGGCCAGGCGGCGCAGCGACTCTGGGGTGAGCAGGTTCTCCACCGGGATGGACATGGATGCCGCGACATCCGTCACCGCGGCGCGCGCGGCCTTCAGCCGCTTGTCGGCCTCCGGGTTCTTCTCCGACCAGACCCGTGGCGGCGGCACGGTCTCGCCCGTGGAGCGCAGCACGGGCAGGTCGGTGCTCGCCATGCCGGCCTGGATGGCATTCCACCAGCGGTCGATCTGCGAACGGGATGCCCGGCCGGTGAACTCCTTGAGGGCGGCGAGGTCGCGCTTCGTCTCCGGCAGCACCCGGGCCGCCGCGACGAGGGCGGAGTCGGGGACGAGGCGTCCTGGCGCGGTGTCGATCTCACGCGCGTAGGCATCCCGGGATTCCCAGAGTTCGCGGGCGACGGCGAGATTGCGGCCGCCGCGGATCGAGTGCACCCCGCTCAGCCGGCGCCACGGTTCGAGCCGCACGATCACGAAGTCGCGGGTCAGCACGGAGGCGAACTCCTGCGCCGCGATGCTCTCCTTGTCGTCGCGTTCGAGCACCTGCCCCAGCACTTCGCGCAGGTCGACGAGCAGTTCGACATCGAGGGCCGCGTAGACCAGCCAGGATTGCGGGAGCGGCCGGGTCGACCAGTCGGCCGCGGAGTGCTCCTTGGCGAGATGGATGCTGAGCAGGTCTTCGACGACAGCGCCCAGCCCCACGCGCGGCAATCCCGCGAGCCTCGCGGCGAGTTCGGTGTCGAAGAGGCGCGTGGGGTCGAGGCCGACTTCCCTGAGGCAGGTGAGGTCCTGGCTTGCCGCGTGCAGGATCCACTCCTCGTCTTTGATCGCGTCATTGAGTTCGGCGAACGAACCGACGGCGGGAGGGTCGAAGAGGAAGGTTCCCGCCCCCCTGCGGAAGATCTGGATGAGGTACGCGCGCTGCGAGTATCGGTAGCCGGACGCCCGCTCGGCATCGATCGCGATCGGACCGGTGCCGCCTGCGATGGCCTCGACAGCGGCGAGATAGCCCGCGCGGTCATCGATCACGTCGACCTGGATGTGCGCTGCCTGCTGGGGAGCTGCTACTTCGGGCGCGACGTTCTCCTCGGGACTTTCGTCAGTGCTACTCACGTCCGGCTCGTCGCGCAGATAACAGGCTCACTCCCTCGATCGCCGGTGGAAGCCCGGCGAGCATGCACAGCAACTCACCCCAGCCTTCCACATGCGCGGCAAGGTCGGGGCCGTCCGGCGTCCACGATGCGCGGAGTTCGATCTGGGCTCCGTCGCCCTGGGCCGCGAGTTCACCGAACCCCGTCGAGAGGATCTTCGTCGCGGTGCCTGAGGCGTTGGTGTAGCCGGCGCCGCGCGTGTCGAGCGCGTCGACGAGCCATGACCACGCGACATCCGTGAGGAACGGGTCGACGCCCATTTCGATCTCGAGCGGAGCCTGGGCGTAGCAGATGACCCGGAAGACGCCGTTCCAGGCCTCAGGCGCCTCCGGGTCGTGCAGCAGCACGAAGCGGCCGGTGCCGAGTTCTGAGTCGCTGCCGTGGCGCGCGGGCGTCACGTCGGCCGCGAGGGCGAACGACCATGGGGCGAGAGTGCCGGGGGCGGGTATCTCGGTGATCGAGAGTTCCTGTCGTGTGGCTGCGCGCCGCACCGATTCGAGGGCCGCGGAGAAGGCGGCAGGGGGCGGCGGTGGGAGCGTGTCGGGCACGAGTGAAGATTAGGCTTCGGGGAGGGCATCTGCCCAGAGGCACGCCGCTGGGGCGGGGCCGCGAGATCGGGGCGTGCATGGCCAGGCAGGAGCATCCCGACTCCGTTGCGGGCCGGATCGTGACGGGGACGGCGATCGGCGTCGGCGCGCTCGCAGCGGCCGGAGCCGTCGCGGCCGCCGCCGTGACGGTGATCTTCGCGCGCACCGTCGTGACCCCGCCGACAAAGCGGGAAGAAGACGTGCGAGTCCTCGCGAACGACGAGTCGACGATCACGTTGTCCGCGACGCTGGATTCGATGACGCCCGGCAGATACAGCCTGTGGTTCGGCCAGGAGAGCGGCCACGCGAGGGTGGGCGAGATCCTCTCCTACACTCAGGACACCGTGACCAGGCAGTTGCTCGGCGTCGACTTCGGGAACCTCGACAGCGCGCGCCGCGCGCGGTTCAGCGGCTGGTTCTACCTCGAGCCCAAAGACCTCGGCTTTGCTTACCGGGATGTCGAGGTCGCGACCGAGCTCGGCCCGGCCCCGGCGTGGCTCATTCCCGCCGCGGGGCCGACCGGCCGCTGGATGATCGGGGTGCACGGCAGGGCCGTGCGCAGGCAGGAGACACTGCGCGGGGTGCCCGTGTTCCACGCCGCAGGCTACACTTCGCTGCTCATCTCCTACCGCAACGACAGGGATGCGCCGGCGACCCCGGACAACCGCTACTCGCTCGGTGACACCGAGTGGAACGATGTCGAGGCTGCCATGCAGTTCGCCGTCGACAACGGCGCGCGCGAGATCGTGCTCATGGGCTGGTCGATGGGCGGCGCGACCGTGCTGCAGGCGGCAACCCGCTCGCGCCTGGCGAAGTTCGTGCGCGGCATAGTGCTCGAGTCGCCCGTCGTCGACTGGGTGTCCGCGCTGCGTTTCCAGGGCGAGCTCAACAAGCTGCCCAAACCCCTCGACCGGCTGGTGCTCGGCCTCATCTCGCGGCGGTGGGCAGGATTCCTTACCGGCCAGGCGACGCCGATCGATCTCGGGCGCCTCGATTTCGTGACGCGCTCGGGGGAACTCGCGGTGCCCATCCTGTTACTCCACAGCGACGATGACGGCTACATCCCGGTGGATGCCTCGAAGGCTCTCGCCGCCGCGCGCCCCGACATCGTCACGTTCGAGGAGTTCGCGACCGCTCGCCACACCAAGCTCTGGAACTACGACGCCGACCGTTGGAACGCGGCAATCGCGGCCTGGCTCGACAAGCTGGGCTGAGCGGCGAGCTCAGGCGGCGATCTTCTCGCGCACCTGTCGCTTCGCCCTGCCCAGCAGTGCGGTCATCCCGCGAATGCGCAACGGGCTGACCGCCTCGGTTAGCCCGATTGTCTGCGGGTAGTCGTCGGGTACGGCGAGCACCTCCTCCACCGTCAGGCCGGCGAGGCCCTGCACGAGGATCGAGGCAAAACCACGGGTTGTCGGTGCTTCCTTGGGCGCGATCGCGAAGAGGTGCACGATTCGCGCGTCATCCACCTCGGTGAAGATGAAGACGGGCGACTGGCACTCCTCGACGCGCTCAAACAGGTCGGGGTGGTCGCGGTAGCGCTCCGGCAACTCCGGCAACTCGTTCGAGAACTCGAGCAGCAACTGCAGCCGCTCGCGCACCTCGAGCCCGAGGAAGTCCTCGCGGATCTCGGCGAGCTGTTCGGGAAGGTCCGGTGTGGTCACTTCCCGATTCTACTTCGCCGGAACGGCCCCGGGCTCTGAGCCCTTGACGATCGGCACGCGCACTGTGGAGCCCCACTCGGTCCACGACCCGTCGTAGTTGCGCACGCCCTCGAAGCCGAGCAGGTGGGTCAGCACGAACCAGGTGTGGCTCGAGCGCTCACCGATGCGGCAGTACGCCACGATGCTGTCGCCGTCTTTGAGGCCGGCGCCGTCGCGGTAGATCGCATCGAGCTCAGGCACCGGCTTGAAGGTGCCGTCTTCGGCAACGGCCTTCGCCCACGGCACGTTCTGCGCGCTCGGGATGTGGCCGGCGCGCAGCGCGCCCTCCTCGGGGTACGCGGGCGCCGTGGTGCGCTCACCGCTGAACTCCTCGGGGGAGCGCACGTCGACGAGCGGGTTGCCCAGGTGGGCGAGCACGTCATCCTTGTATGCGCGGATCTTGGAGTCATCCCGCTCCACCACCGGGTAGTCGACGGGCGTCGCGGACTCGGCCGCCGTCGTGTACGCACGCCCCTCCGCCTCCCATTTGGCGCGTCCGCCATCGAGCAGGCGCACATCCTCGTGGCCGAACAGGGTGAAAACCCAGAGGGCATATGCGGCCCACCAGTTGTTCTTGTCGCCGTAGATCACGACTGTCGTGTCGCGGCCGATGCCCTTCGAGCCGAGCAGCTTCGCAAAGCCAGCGCCGTCGATGTAGTCGCGCACGACCGGGTCGTTGAGGTCGGTGTGCCAGTCGATCTTGACCGCGCCCTCGATGTGGCCGGTTTCGTAGAGCAGCACGTCTTCGTCGGATTCAACAACGACGAGACCGGGAGTGCCGAGGTGTGCTTCAAGCCAATCGCCGGAGACGAGGCGTTCGGGGTGGGCGAACTCGGTGAACTGCGCTGCTGAATCGACCTCGACGGCCATGGTTACCTCCGATGTAGTTCGTGGAATGGAAGCCGTCCCGCGTCGGGCTAGGCTGGAAATGCTCCCGGTAGACGAATCTACGCCGCGTTCGACGCCCTGCACCGGGAGAGCCAGACCGGGTCGTAAGACTTCGACACAAACCGAGGACGCAGAACCATGAGTGCCGAAGCGACTGCCTCCCCAGGGCGGCTCGTCGACCGCAATCCCACGCTTGCCGGCGCCGAGATCGTCGCCCATCTCGTGCCCCCTCGCCAGTTCGCGACCGCGACCCTTGACTCGTACCGGCCGGATCGCGACTACCCCTCCCAGGGCGCTGCCGTCGCCGCGATCCGCAATTTCGCCGCGGCCTGGCAGGGCGGCGGCGGCATCTTCCGCCGCAAGGCCCAGCCCGGGCATCCCGGCATCTACCTCGACGGCGGGTTCGGAGTGGGCAAGACCCACCTTCTGGCCGCGCTGTGGCACCTCGCACCCGGTCGCAAATACTTCGGCACGTTCATCGAATACACGGCCCTCGTCGGCGCCCTCGGTTACGCGCCGGCCGTGCAGCTGCTCAAGGGTGCGTCCCTCATCTGCATCGACGAGTTCGAGCTGGACGACCCGGGGGATACCCGGCTCATGTCACGGCTGCTGTCTGAGCTCGTCGCGTCTGGGTCGCGGATCGCCGCGACATCCAACACCCCACCGAATGCCCTCGGTGAGGGCAGGTTCGCATCCCAGGACTTCCTGCGCGAGATCGACTCGCTCGCGGCGAAGTTCGAGACAGTCCGCATCGACGGTCTCGACTACCGGCGCCGCGACGTCGAGGCCCACGCGCGCTCGGTTCCGGATGCCGCGGCGGCACTGTCCGGCGTGCAGGGCCCCACGACGCTCGACCCGTTCGGCGAGGTACTGCACCACCTGGGCACTGTGCACCCGTCCCGCTACCCGAAGCTCGTGGAGGGCCTCTCTGCCATCGGCCTGACGGGAGTGCGCCCTTTCGCCAACCAGACGGATGCGCTGCGCTTCGTCGCGTTCGTAGACAGGCTCTACGACGCCCAGGTCGCGGTCTTCGCCGAGGGCACACCCCTCGACACCGTGTTCCCCGACGAGATGCTTGCCGGCGGCTACAGCAAGAAGTACCTGCGTGCCATCTCGAGGCTCATCGCCCTCACGAACGAACAGGTGGCCTGAGGCGGTATTGCCTGCTGCGCATGGCCGTGAGCGCGCCGCCGATCGCCGCGGCGACCAGTGAGGCGAGCAGCACAGCCAGGGTGACTTCGTTGGCGACAGTCTCCTGCCGCGCGAACGCGAGCTCGTTCATCAGCAGCGAGACCGTGAAGCCGATGCCGCCGAGGCCGGCGACGGCGATCATGTCGCCAACGGGCATCCTGTCGCCCGATCGCGTGAGCGACATCGCCAGCAGGCCCCCAGCCGTGATTCCGACGAGTTTGCCAACCGGCAGCGCGACGATGACTGCCCAGAATGCCGGGCTCAGGCCGGTGAGGTTCGCGGTCGGGATCGGCACGAGGGCCGCGACGACGGCGAACAGCGGGAGGATCACCGCGTTCGACCACGGTTCGATGCCGGCCCTCGTGTGGCCGGCAACGCGGTCGGCCATCACGAGCCCGAGCGCAACGCCCGCGACAGTGGGGTGGATGCCCGCGAGGTAGACGAGCGCCCAGGCCGCGATCGCCAGCAGGATGAGCGCGGCCACCATCCAGCGCGACCTGGCGACCCGGTAGCTCAACCACCCGAACAAGCCGACGACGGGCACGGCAAGAAGCAGGGGGACAGGGGAGAGCCCGGTAGTGAAGAACGCGGCGATGATCAGGATGGCGATGAGGTCGTCGATCACGGCGAGAGCCAGAAGGAGTGCGCGGAACCTGGGCGGCATCCCCTTTCCCACTATCGCGAGCACCCCGAGGGCGAAGGCGATATCGGTGGCTGTCGGGATCGGCCAGCCCTGGGCGAGTTCGGGCCCGTGTGCGAGCGCGAGATACAGCAGGGCGGGCACGACGACCCCCCCGATCGCAGCAATCGTGGGAACGAGGGCTTTTCGTGCTGTGTCGAGTTCACCGTGCCTGAGCTCGTGGCGCAATTCGATGGCCGCGATGAAGAAGAACACCGCGAGCAGGCCGTCTTTTACCCAATGTCCGACGGACAGGTCGATGGCCCCGACCCCGAGATGGAAGTCGCGCGCCGCGAAGGCGGCAGGCGCCAGTGCAGTGTTCGCGAGCACGAGACCGACGACAGCGGCGAAGACCAGAAGCAGCGCTGCGAACCGCTCAGAACGCATTACCGCCATGGCGCAAGTCTAGGTTGCGGGGTTTGCAGCGAATCGGCGGCACCTCGAAACCTGATGTTTACATTGGCCCATGCCGTGTAACAGAACCGAAACACGCTGACACACCCTGCGTAATCTCGGCACCCCAAACTTGCCTCGTACCCGAGGCACGACCCTGACTGTGCGGACCCGACGGTGCATCCTTCGCTGCAACAAAGAGAGGTACACAATGGATTCAGGCAATACCGGCTATTTGCTCCTGGCATCTGCCCTCGTTCTCCTGATGACTCCAGGCCTGGCGTTCTTCTACGGTGGACTCGTCAAGGCCAAGTCGGTCATCAGCATGATGATGATGAGCTTCGGGGCCATCGGCCTCATCGGTGTGCTCTGGGCGCTGTACGGCTACGCGATCTCCTTCAGCAACGCCGGCGGACCCGGCTACGTCGGTCTTGACGGCTTCTGGGGCATCAACCTCGGCAACGTCGGACTCGCCGGCCCCTACGAGGGCGCTCTCGCGGGAACCGCAGTAGCTCCCGCCAACTGGCCGGAACTCGCCTTCGTCGCCTTCCAGGCGACATTCGCGATCATCACCGTGGCACTCATTTCCGGTGCCATCGCCGACCGCGCGAAGTTCGGCTCCTGGATGATCTTCGCCGGAATCTGGGGAACGCTGATCTACTTCCCGGTTGCGAGCTGGGTCTTCAACTTCACGCTCGGTGACAACGCGAACGCGGCGCCCTTCTCCGCCGCCAACTTCTCCGACGGAGGCTGGCTGACATTCGGCCTGCAGAACGTGTTCGGCGTCGGCGCACTCGACTTCGCAGGTGGAACCGCGGTGCACATCGACGCCGGTGCTGCGGCACTCGCCCTCGCTCTCGTGCTCGGCAAGCGCGTCGGATTCGCGAAGGGCCTCAGCGTCCCTCACAACCCGCCGTTCGTGCTTCTCGGCGCCGGCCTGCTCTGGTTCGGCTGGTTCGGCTTCAACGCCGGGTCGGAGCTGGCAGCTGACGGCTTCGCCGCTATCGCCTTCATCAACACGCTCATCGCTCCGGCGGCCGCGCTGCTGGGATGGCTGCTCGTGGAGAAGATCAGGGATGGCAAGCCCACCTCCGTCGGTGCCGCGTCGGGTGCCGTCGCCGGCCTCGTTGCGATCACCCCCGCCTGTGCGTTCCTGAACCCGGGCTGGGCGCTCGTGCTCGGCATCATCGCCGGCGTCATCTGCGCGCTCGCGATCGACCTGAAGTTCAAGCTCGGCTTCGACGACTCGCTCGACGTCGTGGGTGTCCACCTCGTCGGTGGTCTCGTCGGAACCTTGTTCCTCGGGTTCTTCGCCACCGGCGCCGGCCTCATCTACAGCGGTTCGTTCGCGCAGCTCGCCGTGCAGGCGATCGCGGCGTTCTCGGTGATGATCTACTCCTTCGTCGGAGCGTTCGTCATCGGGTTCATCATCGAGAAGACGATCGGTTTCCGCATCAAGAACGAAGATGAGATCGCCGGCATCGACACCGTGGTCCACGGTGAAGAGGGCTACGTTCTGACAGACGTCAAGGCCTAGTCGCAACACACAGCAAAAGGGGTGCCGCTCGCAGGAGCGGCACCCCTTACTGTTCTCATGGAGGGTGACCGGTGGGTAACTGGCCTGTTGTGGTCGTGGCGGTTGCCGCGAACCTCCTCGTGCTGGTTTCGCTCGCCGCCGTGGATTCGCGGATGCTGCCCACGGCACCCTGGTTGCGATCCGGCATCCTTTCCCTCGCCTGCGCGGGCACCGGGATCGTCGCGTGGCTGGCGCTCGCCCCATTGCTCGCCACCTCGGTGACGGGCGAGCTCTACCTGCCGATCGCCGCCCTCGGGGGGGTTGCCGCGTTTCTCGCGACGCTCGCCGTCCGGGGTGTCGGCGCGGGCATCCCGATAACCCTTGCGTTCGGCATGCTGTGGAGCGCCATCGTGTTCGTGCCAGCCGCGGTGCTGTCGTTCTCTTCGCTGCCTGGGCCGTTCGGGCTCGAGCCCGTGGACCACGGCGGCTCGCTCGCGGTCAACGTCGCGGGAGGGGCGGCCGCGCTCGGGGTGCTGCTCGCGGCGGGGTCGAAGGCGAGGCGCCCGCGGTCGGCGACGATCAGGATCCAGACCGGCGTGCTGGCGGTCATCGGCATGAGCGCCGGCTGGATAGCCTGGCTCGCAAGCGCCGAACTGGCTATCGACGACGTGACGCCCGCGATAGTGCTCAACGGCGTCGTCGGCGCTCTCGGCGGCGCGGGCGGCTGGCTCGTGGTGCAGCGCATCCGGCACCAGCGCACAACCCTCAGTGCCGTCGCCGCGGGGCTGCTGAGCGGCCTCGTCTCGATCACGGCCGGGGCGCCGCTGTTCACACCCGTGTCCGCTGCGGCGGCCGGCGTGCTCTCCGGTGCTGCGGCCTGCATCTTCACGCTCAACCGGGTCGGGGCATCCCGACGCCAGCAGTGGTTCATCGTCGGCTCGCACCTCGTTGCAGGCACCGCGAGCCTGTTCCTGCTCGGGCTGCTCGCGAGTGGCGTCGGGTTCGTGTTCACCGGCCAGCTGCTGCTCATCCAGAACCAGGTCGAGAGCGCCCTGCTCATTGCCGGGTATTCGACAGCGATATCCTTCGTGCTGTGGTTGGTGTTGAAGAGAGCCGTCGCGAAGTCTCCCGTGCAGGTGGTCGAAGCGTGACCGAGCCGGAGTCGATATCCCTCACCGCCCCCGAACTGCATGGCAAGGTCGTGGCGAGCCAGAGATGGTCGCGCGTGACCTTCCTGCACTGGCGGATTGCCGAGTCCGTCGTCGCACCGTTGCTGCCCGCGGGGGTCAGGCCAGACATCCACGACGGGTCCAGCTGGGTGGGCCTCATCGCCTTCTACCTCGACCGGGCGACGCTTGGCGGGCCCGCTATCCCATTCTTCGATGGGTTCACCGAGATCAATGTGCGGGTCTACGGGGTCGACCAGCGGGGACGGCGCGGGGTGTACTTCCTCACCCTCGAGGCATCCAGGCTCGCCGCCGTGCTCGCCGCCCGCACCGCTTTCTCGCTGCCGTACCGCTGGTCGTACACGTCGATACGCGACCTGCACGGGGTCATCGAGTACACGGCATCCCGGCACTCCGGGCGCGGCGGTACCAAGATCGTCGCGCGCCCAGGCATTCAGCCCATGGTCGGGGATGCCACTGCCGACTTCCTCACCGCGCGCTGGGGTCTCTTCACGACCGACCGCAAGGGCACGGTGTTCCTGCCCAACCACCACGAGCCGTGGGAGCTGTTCTCCGCCGAGCTCATCACGCTCGAGGACTCCCTGCTCGAACTCAGCGGCATCTCGGGCGTCGCTGGCCGTGCGCCCGACTCGGTGCTGTACAGCCCCGGGGTTACTACACGGTTCGGGGCTGGGCGCTAGCGGTGATTGTCGCGCGTCCCGGCAGGACGTCGGGAGCGGCACCTCGGCCGGAGGTGGAATAGCATTTGGCGCGGACGCCGAATGCGGTGTCGCGTGCTCTTCACTTTCTAGCGGGAGCAACTTGACTAGTCAGCAAGTCGGTTTCGTCGTCGGAATCGGATTGGGTGCTGTAGCGATCGCGTTCTCGATCTTTGTCTTTGCGCGACCGAGAGTTTTTCGGGATATTTTCGTCCAATCTTTCGGTGCGCCCCGTTCGGTGACAGAAAGAACTTTCTCTCGGTCTGGCATCTACTTTGGAGCTTCCTCAGTGATGGTCGGGGGGATCGTGATAGTTGCGGTCTCAATCATCAACCTCGCCGGTTCGTCTGGCTAAAGCAATGTGTGATTCGAGAGTTGGGGGTCGGATCGTCGCATGGAAGATCGGATAGCACGTGGGAATCTTCGTAATGTATGCAGTCGCGATTCTCTTCGCTTCGTTCGGGGTTGCCATGCTGCGCGTGATCACGCGCTCAACCATCACCTTCAGGCCGTTCTCGCGCTCGCCATCTCGGGGGCCCTGCTCTTCGTGGCTACGTCTGCCTTGGTGAATTCATTGAGGTCGTGACTTTCCCGGATCGTAAAGTGTCCGCAAGCCCGACAATGGTGGAGTGCCAACGGTGGACGATGACCAGGCGATGACGCACACCGCCGAGGATCCCGTTTTCGTCGCGCGCGTGCGCGAGGCGTACACCGGCAGGCACGACGTGCTCGATGCCCTCGCGTGGCGGCGGCGGCCCGGGATGCCCGCGCCCTCGGGTGCGGCGGACCCGGCATCCGCCCTCCCGGCGTTACAGGCGCTCGTGTACGGCCGCGGGGCGCAGGCGCTGGACGCGGGCGAACGGCTTGGGCTCGAGGCATCCCTCGGTCGGCTGATGGCCGACCTCGAAGCCGACCGTGTGGCGCTGGATGCCGCGCTCGAGGCGGCGCGCGCTGCCACAGCCCTCGCTGCAGAGCCGTCGCCCTTCCCCACGCCCGCGGCGCGACTGTTCCCGCGCTCGCGCCGACTGCGGTGGACCCTCGCGGCTGCCGCCGTCGCGGCTCTCCTCGTGGCCAGTGCGAGTGTCGCGACCGCCCCACGCAATTCGCTCGACGTGTTCGATGCGGCTCAACCGGCGGGCGATCCCACGCCGCCCCCGTGGTTGCTGCAGGCCCGAAGCGTGCAGGCCTCAGATGTGCGGTGGATCGGCCAGGGGCGGGGATGGGATGTCTTCGTGCACCTCGACGCCGCCGGCCACATCTGCATGACAGTTGTGGAAGCGGACCGCGGAACCGGTTCGTGCCTGGCACCTGACGCGTTCGCACAGCACGGGTTGAGCGTAGAGCTGCCGTTCGACGGCAACGTCGGAATGTCGGGCAATCCACCCCGCAACTTCGTGAGCTGGGGCCCGCAAGGCGGATTGCGGGTGAAGACCGGAGTGATCTGCGAGACCTCGGTCTATCCGTGTTGAACCCGTGGGGGCCGCGGGTTGGGCGGCCCCCAACGGTTGTTAGTAGCCCGAGCCGGCCGCGGTCTTCACCTCGTCGCCTGCGGGGGAGACGACCCACCACACACCGCCGAAGCCCTGGCCGGTGACGTCACCGGCTGCCGCATCCGGGGTGTAGGTGTAGATCGGGCGACCGTTGATGGTGATCTGGTTGCCGCCGTCGGTGCCGACGATAGTGCCGACGGTTCCGGTGATGCCCTCGACCACCGGGGTGGTGGTGGCCGATTCGATCGCCGGCCAGAGGGACGCGCATCCGCCGGTGCATGCGCTTGTACCGGAGTTCGCTGTGTCTTTGTCGAAGAAGTACGCGGTCTTGCCTGCCCCGTCGACGATGATCTCGCCGAGCGAGGTGGTGGCGGTCTTCGCCTCGGTGGACGAGGCCGGGGCAGCGGTTGCCCCCGAGGATGAACCGGTCGATGGTGTCGTCGTTGTCGGGCTCGAACATCCGGCGAGCGCGGCGACGGCGAGCGCCGAGCCGGCGATGGTGATCATGAGCCTGGTTCTCGTGAGTTTCGAGTTCATTGTGGCTTCCCTTGCGAATCTGCGAATGCGGAGGACCCCGCTACCGATAACACGACCGCAGGGCACCGATAGTTCAGCCGGGATGCGAAGGCTGGGAACATCCACAGGTTGCGGCCACCGGGTGAACCTTTCGACAGCGGCGTACGTTGTGGGTGTAGGAGGTGATGATGGCCAGTGAGCAGGACGAGTTGTTGCGAGCGATCCACGACGCCCATGCCCCAGCCTTGTTCCGGTACGTCGTGCGCCTCACCGGGGACCACGCGTTCGCGCAGGATGTCGTGCAGGAGTCGTTGTTGCGCGCCTGGAAACGCCCGGAGATCCTGGAGCAGGGAGAGGATGCCGCACGCGCCTGGCTCTTCACTGTCGCCCGCAACCTCGTCATCGACGACCGCCGCAGCGCCCGCTTCGCTCGGGAGGTCACGACCGACGAGCTACCCGAACGGGCAGGCAGCGACGAGACGGATGCCGTGCTCGACACCTGGCTCATCTCCGATGCGCTGCTCGCCCTCTCGCTCGAACACCGGACGGTCGTCGTGAGGGCCTACTATTTCGGCAATTCGGTGGCCGAGATCGCCCGCCGTGAAGGCGTTCCTGAGGGCACTGTCAAGTCCCGGCTGCACTACGCGCTTCGCGCTCTGCGCCTGTCACTGCAGGAGAGGGGCGTGACCGAGTGACCGACGCATTCCGCGACTGGGATGCCGCGTACCTGCTCGGCGCGCTCGGCGCCGACGAGCGGCGTGCATTCGAACGCCATCTCTCGACCTGCGCCTCCTGCAGTACTGCCGTCGCCGAGCTCGCCGGGATCCCGGGGCTGCTCGGCAAACTCGGGCGGGATGAGGCGGCGGCGCTGCTCTCGAGTTCCGCCGCCGCCGTTCGCGCGCCTGACCTCGTGCGCGGGCTCGCGGCATCCGTGCGCCGCAGGCGTCGGCGCAACCGGGCACTCGCGGGGATGGTGGCTCTTGCCGTGGCCGGGGTGCTCGCGGCGTTCGCCGTGGGTGCGTTCGCGCCGGCGTTGCAGGTCGCGAGCCCGACAGCGACCGCTGCGTCGCCCACCGCCGCGATCGCCATGGACCAGGTCACGCCCGGTGTCATGACGGCTGACCTTCTGCTCACCGAGAAGGGCTGGGGCACCCGCTTCGACTGGACCTGCACCTACAACACCGCGGGCTGGCAGCCCGGCGATGCCCCCGCGAGCTACGAGCTGGTCGCGATCGACGTCACTGGAAATGAGACGATCGTCGCGACCTGGAACTCGACGGGAGACAAAGCGGGCGGTCTCGTCGCATCGTCGAGCGTCGCGACCTCAGCGATCAGGTCGGTCGAGATCCGCGTGGCCGGCGGCGACACCGCCCTCGTGCGCACCAACCTGTAGGGGCTCGCCCAGCACGCGCCGGCTGAGCAGGGTCGCACCGGCGACCGCGGCGGGCATCACGATCACCGTGCCGAGCGGGATGAGGAACAGCAGGTAGGTCACCACGCCGAATCCGAGGGACATCCAGGGGCGCGACCGTAGGGCTCGTCGGCGATCGCCCAGCCTGAAGCCGCGCACGTCGAACGCGAGACCGGTCAGCTCGATCGTGAGGTACCACCCCGCGACGAAGGCGCCCAAAACGGCGGCGAGGATCGTCCCCACGACGGGAATCAACCCGAGCAGCAACAGCCCGAGACCGGCGAGGAGCGTCGGCGGGAGCATCCGGAGTCCATCGGCGATGCCGAGACCTGTCGAGCGCCAGAATCCGGATGCCGCTTCGCTCGCGATACCCCCAGAGCGCTGTTCCACATGCCGCCAGATGCGTTCGTAGAAGGGCTGCCCCACGATCAGGGTCACCGCGGTGAACGTGTTGATGAGGATGAGCACGGCCACGCCCAGGAAGGCCAGCCCAACTACCACGCGGATGCCGGTGCGCAACGGCTCGTCCCATCCGGTGGCGAACGGTGTGACCGCGGCGGCGATGGTCTCGAGGTTGAGCCCGAGCGCGATGATCGCGGCGACGAACGCCACCTCGACGATGAGCGCGGGAATGAGGCCGAGGATCATGAGCCCTGGGGCCGTGCGCCACACCCCGAAACCGCGGCCGATGAGGCCCACCCCGGCGAAGAAGTCGCGGAGGCGGGAAGCTTTGGGCATAAGTCGAAACTACTCGCGTGGGCGATACCGGACTCGAACCGATGACCTCTTCCGTGTGAAGGAAGCGCGCTACCAACTGCGCCAATCGCCCGCGGACCCAATCTTGCCACAGGATGCCGACCCGCCCGTAACGCGATTGGCTCCGGTCGGTCGCATCGGCTACAGTCATCTAGCACGCAGAAATGCGGGCAATGCGGATGTGGCGCAGTGGTAGCGCATCACCTTGCCAAGGTGAGGGTCGCGAGTTCGAATCTCGTCATCCGCTCGAGTGGGAGTGTCAGTTCTGCTGCAGTTAGTAGATGCTGTCTCCCGCACGCGGTGGCGTGGCCGAGAGGCGAGGCAACGGCCTGCAAAGCCGTGTACACGGGTTCAAATCCCGTCGTCACCTCGGAACTGCGTTAACAACGCAGAACCAAAACTATGGGCGGTTGGCGCAGCGGTAGCGCGCTTCCCTGACACGGAAGAGGTCGCTGGTTCGATCCCAGTACCGCCCACCGATGAGAAGGCTCGGACACTGTCCGGGCCTTCTTCGGTCTACCGGATCGAGCCGGCGACCGACGATCGTCGTCGAACGCTGCCGCGTTCTCCCATAGACGATCGTCCTGGTTCGATCCCAGTACCGCCCACCGATGGTTGGCCCCGACACTGTTCGGGGCCAATTTTGGTTTAACCCGGATCGAGCCGGCGACCTGGCGATCATCGGGCGAACGCTGAAGCGTTTCCCATAGACGATCGTCCTGGTGGTGTGCTCTACCCCTTGCCGTTTAGGGCTGGGAGCAGGCTTCCGGGCACACTTTCCACCTGGCGATACACTCCACGAATGTTGACTCAAACGACGCTTGGGCTCTTTGTCGCGCTGATCGCGGTTGGGGGCGTGGTCGTCGGAGCTGTGGTCGCGGGTGCCTTCGCGGTCTTCACCGGATGGCTGGAAAACCGTCGTCAGCATTCACGTTGGAAGCGAGAGAAGCGTTCGGGCACGCATCTCGCGTTCCTCGTTCTGATTGATCGCCACGCAGGCAACGCGAGGATGCACAGCGGACCGCAAACCCCTCTCGAAATCAAAGAGGTTCTCGAAGAACTCAACGAGGCGGTGTCGGCACTGTCTCTCCTTGGGCCCGAGTCGGTCCTGGAATCTGCACGGGCACTCCGGCTCGCGACCGCCGACTACATCGAGCACAATTCCGAGCCGGTCGGATGGGATGTTGCGCGTTCTGATTACATCGTTGCGTGTCGGAAGTCTCTCGGGATCGAGAACCGTGGGTAACAACACCCGCTGATCACTAGCGTGGAGGCATGACAGATCCTCACGACTTGGTTGTTGCCCATGTCCCGCTAGATGGGCCCGGCATCCGTGTGGCGGGAGCGATCGCCGGTACGGATGTCAACAATTACGCGCTTCGGGATGTGCTCGGTTCGATCGATTCGAATCCGGCGCTCACGGATGGCGCGCTGGCGGACCCGGCTCTGCGCGACCTCGCCGTCTCGGCGCGCGCCGCTCATCTGAATATTCAAGCCCTCACATTTCACCTGCTCGAACTTCATCTAGGGGTCTCGAGGGGAAATCTCAACTACAACGAAGATGCCATCGAGGGTTACCAGACAGAGTGAGCACCCGGCATCCCTGCTCTTTTGCGGATGGGTTAAGGTCGTCCCACCTCGACGCCTGTGCGGCGCGGAAGCCAAGAGTCCAATCTGGTATCGGATGTCGGCATGAACAATGTGTCATTGTTGCGTGATGTCGCATGCGCCAGTTTTCTTCGGACGCCCCGAAGGACCGTCGTCGGAGTTGAAGATTCGTCCAGAATTGGCCAGTTGGAATGCCTCCAAACATCCCGACCAGCAAAAGCTACTCAAGTCGTTGAACTACATCGAAAGTGTGTTGACGCGACACCTGACAGATTCGGGTGAGCAACTAGCTCTTCGACTGGACGTTGGACTAGGCGCAGATACGAATTGGCTGCGAGAACGCGACCTCGACAACTACCTGTACCCACTCGCAAAACACTTGACAAAGGGCCGAAAGCTAGCGCTCGAGTCCGTTTGGGCAACTAAAGCTGTGGGAGCTTCGTCCACAATTCGGTGCGAACCCGCGCACCGCACGGGAACTGAGAAATTTACCCGATGGGCCAGCGTCCACGAGATCCATACAACGGCCTCTTCACAACGGGAGGCCTACAAGCAGCAGATCAGCGATCAACTGGGAAACGTCCAAGTATTGCCCGACGGTCCGCTCGTCCTTGAGTTGGCGTTTGTCGTGGGTCAGCGCCGCAACTGGCTCAATCTCTGGAAACCAAGCATTGACGCGCTGGACAAGCTGCTAGGCCGAACGAATCCCGAGCGACGGTGGCACCCTCGCGATGGTCGGATCATTGAACTCGGACTGCATCGAAACATTGACCCCACCCTGCGCAACGAGGTGATGATCACGGTGGCGGCACACTCCCTCGTATAGCAAGGGATCTATCGCTTTGCGCTCGAAAA
Source organism: Rhodoglobus sp. (assembly GCA_025464445.1). Classification (GTDB taxonomy): domain Bacteria; phylum Actinomycetota; class Actinomycetes; order Actinomycetales; family Microbacteriaceae; genus Rhodoglobus. Next base: position 19,649 of record JAODLY010000021.1, read on the forward strand.
TGTCGAAGGCGCGGCCTCCCTTCACATAGGCGAGAACCTCGCGGCGAACGGGTGCAGACATTCTGGGCTCCTTTCGACATAGGTAGAGAACGATGCCCGCGCGCCGTCCCCATCGCGATGTGCCATAGCCGCAGCTCGCGCTGACCCCTCGGGCGCGAGGGCGTAGAGGTTGCGGGTTCCGCGCGAGTGTGGCGACGAGAGCGGCGTCAGGGAGAACGCGGAGGCGCTTGCTCACGGCGGAGCGCCCGATCTGCAAGGATGCCGCCCCCGCACGGTCGACGAAACGCAGGAGATCCTTCGCGGTGGTGCCCATTTCGGCGCGCAAAGCGCTCTGACGGCAGAATCTCCTGCGTTTTCGGTGCCGACCGAGCCGGGCATCGGCGCAGCAGAGGGCGGGCGCGAGCGCCGCTAAAGTTGCAGGGTGAGTAAGACCGGGTTTGAGCTGTTCACCGACCGCAACGTCGTCGCCATGCGCGTCAACGGCGAGTTGAAAGACCTCGCCGCGACGACTACAGAGACCGACACTGTCGAACCCGTGACTATCGACTCGGCCGACGGCCTCAACATCCTGCGCCACTCGGCCGCGCACGTGACGGCGCAGGCCGTGCAGTCGATAAATCCGGATGCCAAACTCGGCATCGGTCCGCCCATCACCGACGGCTTCTACTACGACTTCGATGTCGCGACGGCGTTCGTCCCCGAAGACCTCAAGGCCATCGAGAAGGCCATGGATCGCATCATCCGGCAGGGCCAGCGTTTCCAGCGCAGGGTCGTGACCGAGGATGAGGCGCGCGCCGAGTTCGCCGACGAGCCGTACAAGCTCGAGCTCATCGGGCTGAAGGGGGTCTCGACAGGCTCGACCGGCGGGGATGACCTCGGCCAGGACGGCGAGTCGGTCGAGGTCGGCGGTGCTGAACTGACGATCTACGACAATGTCGACGGCAAGACCGGCGAGGTCTATTGGAAAGACCTGTGCCGCGGCCCCCACCTGCCCAACACGCGCATGATCGGCAACGGCTGGGCACTGTCGCGTAACGCGGCCGCCTACTGGCGCGGTTCGGAGAAGAACAAGCAGTTGCAGCGCATCTACGGCACCGCGTGGCCGACGAAGGACGAGTTGCGCGAGTACCAGGCTCGGCAGGAGGAGGCCGCCAAACGCGATCACCGCAAGCTGGGTCAGGAGCTCGACCTGTTCTCGTTCCCCGAGGAGATCGGCTCCGGGCTGGCCGTGTTCCACCCCAAGGGTGGAATCGTCAGGGCCGAGATCGAGAACTACATGCGCGAGCGGCTCATCGCGCACGGTTACGAGCAGGTCTACTCGCCACACATCACTAAGGGCACGCTGTTCGAGACCAGCGGTCACCTGCAGTGGTACAAGGACGGCATGTTCCCCGCGATGCACCTCGATGAGGAGCACGACGAGGACGGCAACCTCACCCGCCAGGGCCAGGACTACTACCTCAAGCCCATGAACTGCCCGTTCCACAACCTGATCTTCGACGCCCGCGGTCGCAGCTACCGTGAGCTGCCGCTGCGCCTCGCCGAGTTCGGCACCGTATACCGCTACGAGAAGAGCGGCACGCTGCAGGGCCTCACCCGCGTGCGCGGGCTGACCCAGGACGACGCGCATATCTACGTGACTCCTGAGCAGGTGAAGGGCGAGATCAAGAGCCAGCTCGAGTTCGTGTTCGAGACCCTGCGCGGTTACGGCCTCGACAACTTCTACCTCGAACTCTCGACGCGCGACCCGAGCAAGTCGGTCGGCACCGAGGAGCAGTGGGAGGAGGCGACGGAGACCCTCCGCCAGGTCGGAAACGAGTCGGGCCTCACGCTCGTCGACGATCCGGGCGGAGCGGCGTTCTACGGTCCGAAGATCTCCGTGCAGGCGACGGATGCGATCGGCCGCACCTGGCAGCTGTCGACGGTGCAGCTCGACTTCAACCAACCGGAGCGCTTCAACCTCCAGTACACCGCTGCGGATGGCACGAAGCAGCAGCCGGTGATGATCCATCGCGCCCTGCTCGGCTCGATCGAGCGGTTCTTCGCGATCCTGCTCGAGCACTACGCGGGTGCGTTTCCCGTGTGGTTGTCACCCGTGCAGGTCGTGGGGATCCCCGTGGCCGAGGCGCACGAGCGGTACCTCGGCGGCGTCATCCAGCAGCTTCGGGCCCTGGGTGTGCGGGCCGAGCTCGACGCGTCGAGCGAGCGGATGCAGAAGAAGATCCGCACGCACACGACGCAGAAGGTGCCTTTCCAGCTCATTGCGGGCGAAGAGGACAGCGCCAACGGTTCGGTGAGCTTCCGGTTCCGTGACGGCACGCAGGAGAATGGTGTGCCCATCGCCGACGCCGTCGCGCGCATCACGGCCGCGATCGCCGAGCACGCGCAGGTCTAGCGACGATGAAGGATTACGACGGCTCCGACCTCGGCCCAGACGTCGAGCCCGCGAGCGGCTTCGCGGCAGTACCGGATGCGTTCCAGCGCCTGTGGGTGCCATATCGGATCGCCTACATCCAGTCGAATGCGGAGAAGGCCCCCGAAGCGCACGAGTGCCCGTTCTGCATCGCGCCGACGCTGAGCGATGATGAGGCACTCATCGTCGCGCGCGGCACCCACGGCTATGTGCTGCTCAACCTCTACCCGTACAACAGCGGTCACCTGCTGGTCTGCCCGTACCGCCATGTTGCGACGTATGACGAGGCGACCGATGAGGAAACCGCCGAGATCGCTAGCCTGACCCAGACCGCAATGCGGGTGTTGACGCAGACGGCGCACTGCCAGGGCTTCAACATCGGCATGAACCAGGGCCGCATCGCCGGGGCCGGGATCGCGGAGCACCTGCACCAGCACGTCGTGCCGCGGTGGGAGCTCGACGCGAACTTCTTCCCCATAGTCGCGGGCACCAAAGCGATACCGCGCCTGCTCGGCGAGGTACGCGATGAGATCGCCGCGGCCTGGCCGTCGGACCACTGAGCATCGATTGGCCACGGGGCCAGCCGACAACCACAGCGTAGAATTGGGCATCATGAGCACGGACAAGAACGAACAGCTGGGACAGAGCTCGCTGAACGGCACAAGCCGCGTCAAGCGCGGCCTCGCGGAGATGCTCAAGGGCGGCGTCATCATGGACGTCGTCACGGCCGACCAGGCGAAAATCGCCGAGGATGCCGGCGCTGTCGCCGTCATGGCTCTCGAGCGAGTGCCCGCCGATATCCGCTCGCAGGGCGGCGTGGCCCGCATGAGCGACCCCGACCTCATCGACGGGATCATCGCGGCCGTCTCCATCCCGGTGATGGCAAAAGCCAGGATCGGGCATTTCGTCGAGGCCCAGGTGCTCGAGGCGCTCAAGGTCGACTACATCGACGAGTCTGAGGTGCTCTCACCCGCCGACTACGTCAACCACATCGACAAGTGGAACTTCTCCGTGCCGTTCGTCTGCGGTGCTACCAACCTGGGTGAGGCGCTGCGCCGCATCACCGAGGGTGCGGCGATGATCCGCTCCAAGGGCGAGGCCGGCACGGGGGATGTCTCCGAGGCCACGAAGCACATCCGCACGATCCTCGGCGAGATCAGCGCGCTGAAGGGCAAGTCGAAGGACGAGCTCTACGTCGCCGCCAAGGAGCTTCAGGCACCGTACGACCTCGTGCGCGAGGTCGCTGAAGCCGGCAAGCTTCCGGTCGTGCTCTTCACCGCCGGGGGAGTTGCAACACCGGCGGATGCCGCGCTCATGATGCAGCTCGGAGCCGATGGCGTGTTCGTCGGCTCTGGCATCTTCAAATCCGGGGACCCGGCCAAGCGCGCCGCGGCCATCGTCAAGGCCACCACGTTCTATGAGGACGCCGCCATCATCGCCGAGGCATCCCGCGGCCTCGGTGAGGCGATGGTCGGCATCAACGTGTCCGACATCGCGGAGCCGCACCGCCTCGCCACGCGTGGCTGGTAGCACTCACCCGACGGTAGGCGTCCTCGCCCTGCAGGGCGATTTCCGTGAGCACATCGCCGTGCTCGGCGCCCTCGGAGCCGATGCCGTGCCGGTCAAGCGCCCGGAGGAACTCGAGCGCGTTGCCGGCCTCGTCATCCCCGGCGGCGAGTCGACGGTCATGGACAAACTGAGCCGCATGTTCGGCATGGCGGAACCGCTCAAGGCGGCTGTGGCATCCGGGATGCCCGTCTACGGCACCTGCGCTGGCCTCATCATGCTCGCCGACACCCTCCTCGATGCGATCGAGGGGCAGCAGACGCTCGGCGGGTTCGACCTCGTGGTGCGGCGAAATGCCTTCGGATCGCAGCTTGACTCCTTCGAGACCGACCTCGACATCCCGGTGCTGGGCGATCCGGCGGTGCATGCCGTCTTCATCCGCGCGCCCGTCGTCGAGTCCGTCGGGGCAAAGGCGACGACTCTCGCGTCGCTTTCCGACGGCCGGGTCGTCGCCGTCGAACAGGACAACCTGCTGGGCACGTCGTTCCACCCGGAGATGACCGGGGACACCCGCTTTCACGAGTACTTCCTGCGCAAGGTGGCCGCGGCCTGACACCTGTTGCATAGTGGGCAGATGAAACTGTATTCAGATTTCGCCCCGCGCCGCACCCGCCAGGTGATCGGAGACCTGCTCGCCCTGGCCGCGATCGCGGCATGGGTCTGGCTCGGGATCGTCGTCTACCAACTGGTCGAGAATCTCGCCGGCTTCGGCAGGCAGATGGAGGATGCGGGGGCCGGTTTCAAAGACACGATGACCCAGGTGGGCGCAGCCCTCGGTGGCGTCCCGCTGATCGGAGGCGGCATCAGGGCGCCATTCGATGGTGCCAGCGGAGCCGGTGCGGCCCTCGAACAGGCCGGGCAGAGCCAGCAGGTGGCGGTGTCCCAGCTCGCGACGGGGCTCGGGATCGGCATCGCGGCGCTGCCGATCCTCACGATCCTGCTGTTCTGGCTCATCCCACGGATGCGTTTCGTGAGGCGCGCGGGCAACGCGCAGGCGATAGTCGACACGAGCGCCGGAATCGACCTGCTCGCGCTACGGGCACTGGCAACCCAGAAGGTTTCCGCCCTGACGAAGATCGACCTGGAGCCCATGGCGGCCTGGCGTCGCGGTGACGAGACGGTCATGCGCCAGCTCGCACAACTCGAGCTGCGCTCCTCAGGTGTGCGGCTGCGGGACTAGTCGAGGCGGCGGTCGAGCACCGTCGCGCGGGCGATTGCCCGGTATCCGGGAGTCGATGTCGCGTCGCGCAGGGTCGCGAACACGGCCGATCCTTCGAGCCGGCGGGCGGGCGTCAGGGCGTAGGCGAAGACGAAGACGAGGGACAGGGTCGCCTCGGGGTGGTCGTGCCGCTGCATCCTTCGCGTGATCGCGAACTCGAAGCTGTCGCCGGCCGGCCCCCATGAGCACTCGAGCATGTCGAGTTCGGTGTGCTGCGGGCGGTAGGAGTGCCGGAACGCGAGCATGGCGTCGATGCCGTCCGCCGCAGCCAATGAGGCGAGCGGTGAAGACAGGGAGCGCATGAACGCGTTGTGCGCGTAGGGAATCCTGAACCAGTGGGCTGCCACGTGGCGATGGTACGGCAGGGGGCATCCGGTCGCTGGCTAGAATGTTCAGCATGTCAGGCCACTCCAAATGGGCAACCACCAAGCACCAGAAGGCGATCAAAGACTCTCGCCGTGCAAAGTCGTTCGCCAAGCTCATCAAGAACATCGAGGTCGCAGCCAAGATGGGCGGCGCAGACCTGTCGGGCAACCCGACACTCGTCGACGCGATCCAGAAGGCCAAGAAGACCTCGGTTCCCAATTCCAACATCGACTCCGCGGTCAAGCGCGGCTCCGGCCAGCTCGGTGAGGCTGTCGACTACATGACGATCATGTACGAGGGATACGGCCCGAGCGGGGTCGCGTTGCTCATCGAGTGCCTCACCGATAACAAGAACCGGGCTGCCGCAGACGTGCGCACGCTGATGAACCGCAATGGCGGCACCATGGGCGACCCGGGCAGCGTCGCGTACAACTTCACCCGCAAGGGCGTCATCTCGATAACCAAGACCGACGGCGTCACCGAAGACGACATCCTGCTCGCCGTGCTCGACGCCGGCGCCGAGGAGGTCAACGACCGTGGCGAAGGGTTCGAGGTAATCACCGACACCGCTCACCTCGTGCAGTCCCGCGAGGCGCTGCAGGCGGCCGGCATCGACTACGACTCCTCAGAGGCCGAGTTCGTCCCGAACCTCACTGTCGAGGTCAACGCGGACGTGGCGCGCAAGGTGATGAAGCTCATCGATGCCCTCGAGGACTCAGACGACGTACAGAACATATATTCGAATTACGACGTGTCGCCAGAGGTTCAAGCCGAATTGGACGAAGACTAGGGGCATGACATACGGGATGCCACGCCGATGAGGGTGCTTGGCATCGATCCGGGCCTCACCCGCTGCGGGGTGGGCATCGTGGATGTCACGGCCACCCGCACCGCGACCCTCGTGTACGTCGGGGTGATTCAGACTCCTCCCGACATGGCGCTCGAGCAACGCCTGCTGGCCATCGCCACCGGGATAGCACGCGCCCTCGACGAGCACGAACCCACCGCCGTCGCGCTGGAGCGGGTTTTCGCGCAGCACAACCTGCGCACGGTCATGGGGACCGCCCAGGCCAGCGGGGTCGCGCTGCACATCGCTGCCTCGCGCGGTCTCGCGGTTGGGCTGCACACGCCGAGCGAGGTGAAAGCCGCCATCACCGGCTACGGCGCCGCGAACAAGGCGCAGGTCGGCGCCATGGTCGCGCGGGTGCTCGGCCTGGCCGAGGTCCCGCGGCCCGCCGATGCCGCCGATGCGCTGGCCCTGGCGATCTGCCACGCGTGGAAGGGCCCGGCCATCGTGGCCGCTGCTCGGGGGGTGCTCACGCCGGCGCAGCGTGCCTGGCAGGCCGCGGAGCGCACCGCGAGCAGGGTGTCGTCGTGATCGCATCGCTGCGGGGAACAGTCCTCGCGGCCGTCGGGACCACTGTCGTGATCGAGGTCGGCGGGGTGGGGCTGTCTGTACAGGTGACGCCACAGCAGGCACTCGGCCTGCGGGTCGGGTCTGAGGCATCCCTGCGCACCGCGCTCATCGTGCGCGAAGACGACCTCTCCCTCTACGGTTTCGCGGAGTCAGACGAACTCTCGGTATTCGACCTGCTGCGCGGGGTCACCGGTGTGGGCCCGAAGAGCGCAATGGGCGTGCTCGCGGCAATGTCGCCTGGGGAGATCGCCCAGGCCGTCGCCCGCGAAGACGACGGGGCGTTCCGCAAAGTGTCAGGCATCGGCCCCAAGACCGCAAAGCTCATCGTCGTCTCCCTCGCGGGCAAGCTCATGGGCTTCACGGCGACGCGTTCGACGGTGCCGGTGCGCTCGAGCGTCCCCCAGAGCGTGACCGTCGCGCTCGTCGGGCTCGGCTGGCCCGAGCGCGTCGCCATGCAGGCCGTCGAGGATGCCGTCGCTGTCGCGACGGAGTCAGACCGTGAGGCCGTGCCGGCGCTGCTCAGGCTGGCCTTGGCAAACCTCGGCCCTGGAGGTTCGGGGTGACCGACGCCATCGTGCAACCGACACCGGAGTCGGAGGCGGAACTCGCCTTCGAGGGAGCGCTGCGGCCGAAGTCGCTCGCCGAGTTCATCGGCCAGTCGAAGGTGCGCGGGCAACTGCAGCTGCTGTTGCAGGCCGCGGCGATGCAGAATCGCACGCCAGACCACATCCTGCTCGCGGGGCCTCCCGGCCTCGGCAAGACGACGCTGGCAATGATCGTCGCGCACGAAAGCGGCCGGCCGCTGCGCATGTCGAGCGGGCCGGCCATCCAGCACGCGGGGGATCTCGCAGCGGTGCTGTCGTCGCTGGTGCCGGGCGAGGTGCTCTTCATCGATGAGATCCACCGGATGGCACGCTCGGCCGAGGAGATGCTGTACCTCGCGATGGAGGATTTCCGCATCGACATCATGGTCGGCAAAGGTGCTGGCGCGACATCCATCCCACTCGATCTCTCGCCGTTCACCCTCGTGGGGGCGACGACGCGCTCCGGCTTGCTGCCGAACCCGCTTCGCGACCGTTTCGGATTCACCGCCCATCTCGAGTTCTACGACGAGCCGGAGCTCGAGCAGGTGCTCGAGCGCGCGGCGCGGCTGCTCGAGCTGGACATCGACAAGGCGGCCCTCGCGGAGATCGCCGGTCGCTGCCGGGGCACGCCGCGCATCGCGAACCGGCTGCTGCGCCGGGTGCGCGACTATGCCCTGGTCAAGGGCTCGGGCGCGGGCATCGACGCCGTGCATGCGGCCCTCGAGCTCTATGACGTGGATGAGCTGGGTCTCGACCGCCTCGATCGTGCTGTCATGCAAACAGTGCTCACCCGCTTCGATGGCGGACCCGTCGGGCTCAACACCCTCGCCGTCTCGGTGGGGGAGGAGGCCGAGACCATCGAGTCGGTCGTCGAGCCGTTCCTTGTGCGCATCGGGCTGCTGACCAGGACCCCACGCGGTCGGGTCGCCACCCGTTCCGCCTGGAAGCATTTCGGACTCACGCCGGCGCCGGCCTCCAGCGGCAGCGTCGGCCTGTTCGGCGATGACCTATAATTCACAATGGCCCCTCAGCCAGTCTCAATAGACTGGCCGGCTACAGACTCCCCCTGGAAGGTAAATCATGGACCCGTTAACTATCGGGATGCTCGTCATTCTGGCCGTGCTCGTATTCTTCATGTTCCGCAACAGCCGCAAGCGCAAGGCCCAGCAGGAAGAACTGCGTTCGGCAATCGTGCCCGGCAAGGAGGTCATGACGAACTTCGGAATGTTCGGCACGCTCAAGTCAATCGACGAGGTCACCAACGAGGCAGAACTCGAGATCGCCAAGGGTGTCGTCATCAAGGTGCACCGCCAGACGATCGCCAAGGTCGTCGACCCGACGGTTGTAGACTCCGCCGCACCCCGCTCGGTCGAAGAGGCAATGGCCATCGCGAACCGCGAAGCAGAAGAGCGCGAGACCAAGGGCATCGAGCTCAACAAAGACAGCGCCGTGCCGCTCGGCGAGCCCGCCTATGGCGAGCGCGTCACCCCCGAGGTGAAGAAGCCCGTGCGCCGCACGACTAAAAAGGCCGGCGAGTAACTACTAACCTGTGTGCTAGCCGTTTCGCGGCTGGCATCCTCTCGGGTGCGCGCTTGCGCTGCAGGCCCGCTCAAAGAAAGCTGAGTTCGTAGGTGGCTAGATCTACCCCCGTGAAGAAGGCGTGGCGCTCGCTCACCTGGCTCGCCATCATCATCGTCGGGCTCATCGCCCTCAACGGCGCCGGCGTGCTCTTCGCGGGCTCGACGTGGGCACCAAAGCTCGCCCTCGACCTCGAGGGCGGCACCCAGATCATCCTCGCCCCGAAGCTCGAGAGCGGCCAGACGGTCTCTGCCGACCAGCTCAACCAGGCGGTGTCGATCATCCGCCAGCGCATCGACGCCAGCGGCGTATCCGAGGCCGAGATCAACACGCAAGGGTCGCAGAACATCGTCGTGTCGATCCCCGGCATCCCCGATGACGAGACCCTCCGTCGCATCGAGTCGTCGGCGAAGCTCGAGTTCCGTCCGGTGATCTACACGGAGGCGGCACCGACGGCCGCGACCGGCAACACCGCGACGCCGACGCCCACTCCTACGCCCACCCCGTCCCCGTCGCTGGCCACCACCTCGACGGCGAGCCCCACCGACGCGAGCGACCCCAACTGGGTGAGCCCGGCCCTGTTCCAGCAGTACCAGAACTTCGACTGCAAGTCGCTTGATGTGCTCCAGACAAACGTCGCGCCGGCGGACCAGCCGCTCATCACGTGTCAGGACAACGGCTCCGCGAAGTTCATCCTCGGCCCTGTCGAGGTTGCCGGCACGACGATCGCGGATGCGACGAGCGGCCTCATCACGAACAGCCAGGGCGTGAGCACCGGCCAGTGGGGCGTGTTCATCACGTTCGACGACAAGGGGACCGCCGAGTTCGCGAAGGTCACCCAACGCCTCTTCGGATACGATCCCAACACCGATGTGCGCAACAGGTTCGCGATCGTGCTCGACGGCAAGGTGATTTCGGCCCCGACGACGCAGGGCATCATCACCGACGGCAAGCCGCAGATCAGCGGCTCGTTCACGCAGGCCTCCGCGAAGACCCTCGCCGACCAGTTGAAGTTCGGCGCCCTGCCGATCAGCTTCACCGTGCAATCCAATGACACCATCTCGGCGACCCTCGGGTCTTCGCAGCTCATCAGCGGCCTGCTCGCGGGCCTCATCGGACTCATTCTCGTGGTGCTCTACTCGGTAGTCCAGTATCGCGCCCTCGCCTCGGTGACCATCGCATCCCTCGTCATCGCCGCGACGATCACCTACCTCCTCATAACGCTGCTCTCCTGGCAGAACGGGTTGCGGCTCTCGCTCGCCGGTGTCGCCGGTCTTATCGTGGCGATCGGCATCACCGCCGACTCCTTCATCGTGTACTTCGAGCGAATACGCGACGAATTGCGTGATGGGCGCGGCCTCGAGTCGGCGGTCGAAGCCGGCTGGAAGCGCGCCATCCGTACGGTGATCGCCTCCGACACCGTCAACCTGCTCGCGGCGTCGATCCTGTTCGCGCTTGCGGTGGGTAACGTGCGCGGTTTCGCGCTCACGCTCGGCCTCACGACCATCATCGACCTCATCGTGGTCTCGCTCTTCACCCACCCGATCCTGCAGCTCATCTCGCGTACCCGGTTCTTCGGCGAAGGGCACCGGTTCAGCGGCCTCGACTCCAAGGCGCTCGGGGCCGTCTACCGCGGTCGCGCGCAGTTCAGGGCACCCGTCGGCATCCCCGCGAACAAGCAGATCACGAGCAACCGTGAAGCGCTCAAGCGCCAGACAATCGCCGAGCGCAAGGCGGCGGAAGCCGACGCCGCCCGCGGCAATGGGAAGGATTCCTGATGGCGAGCTTCTCCAAGTTCGGCAATGACCTCTACACGGGCAAGCGCTCGTTCGACTTCGTCGGGCGGCGCAGGATCTGGTTCACGATTGCGATCGTGGGCGTGCTCCTGGCAATCGTCGTGCCGTTCCTGCGCGGCGGGTTCCAGTTCGGAATCGAGTTCCGCGGCGGGTCCGAGTTCACCGTCGAACAGCCGCAGAAGTTGAGCGACGGGTCCATCGACCAGTCCCTCGGCATCGCCGCGGTCAAGAGCGTCGTGCCCACCGCCACGCCGCGCGTCTCGATCGTGAGCAACATCAACAGCGGGGAATCCGTGCGGGTGCAGACCGACGTCGTGACAAACGACCAGTCGACAGCGATCCGGGATGCATTGGGCACCGCCTACGGCAGCACCTCGGTCAACGTCTCGCTGATCGGCGCGACCTGGGGTGCCGACATCACGAGGCAGGCGGTCACCGCGCTTCTCGTGTTCATCCTCCTCGCCGCGATCGTCATGGCGCTCTATTTCCGTACCTGGAAGATGTCTGTCGCCGCGCTCGTCGCGCTTATGCACGACCTCATCATCACGGCGGGGGTGTACGGCATTCTCGGCTTCGAGGTGACCCCAGCGGCGGTGATCGGCTTCCTCACGATCCTCGGGTATTCGCTGTACGACACCGTCGTGGTGTTCGACAAGATCCGCGAGAACACCAACGAAGGCACATCCCGCACCTTCGGCGATTCGGTGAACCTTGCCGTGAACCAGACCCTCGTTCGCTCGATAAACACCTCCGTCGTGGCGCTGCTGCCCGTCGGCTCCATCCTCTTCATCGGCGCGTTCGTGCTCGGAGCCGGCACCCTGCGCGACATCTCCCTCGCCCTCTTCATCGGCATCTTCGCCGGCACCTACTCGACGATTTTCATCGCCGCACCGCTGTATGCCGCGCTGCGATCGAAGGAGACGATCCTTGTGAAGTCCGACAAGAAGAAGACGGTGAGCGCCGCGCGCGCCACCTCGGGCGCGGTGCGCTAGACCCGTGGCTTACCCGCACGACGCAGAGATGCCCGAGATCGGCGCCGACGAAGCGATCGAGCTCGTCGCCGGCGGGGCCACCCTCATCGACGTGCGCGAGCAGGACGAATGGGATGCCGGGCACGCACCCACGGCGCAGCTGCTGCCGATGTCCGTGCTCAGGGACCGCATCGACGAGCTGCCCACCGGCAAGCAACTGCTCGTGATCTGCCACAGCGGTGGGCGCTCCCTGCGCGTCACGGATCTTTTGCTGAAGTCCGGCTACGACGCCGTGAATGTCATCGGTGGCATGACGGCGTGGGCTGCTGCCGGCGGCCCCGTCGAGCAGCCGGCGCAATAGCGTCGCGAGCCCTGACGCCGTGGGCGAACCCGGCAGGATGCCGCACGAGCGCCTCCTAGACTTAGGTCTTGAGGAGGTGCCAGCATGACCGAAACCACGCAGAGCGCTGCCTCACTGCGCACACTCCTTCCTCGCCTGTTCTCCCGCGCCCAGCCGGCTGGGGCCGTGGACCGGCTTGTCAAGACGGTGCGCACGCATCATCCCAAGGCTGACATCGCCCTCATCGAGCGTGCCTACACCGCCGCCGAGCGCGCCCACTCCGGGCAGAAGCGCAAGAGTGGCGAGCCGTACATCACCCACCCGGTCGCCGTTGCGCAGATTCTCGCAGACCTCGGAATCGGGGCCAAGACGGTGGCGGCGGCCCTCCTCCACGACACCGTCGAAGACACCGAATACACGCTCGACATGGTGCGCAAAGACTTCGGCGACGAGATCGCGATGCTCGTCGACGGCGTCACCAAGCTCGACAAGCTCAAGTACGGCGACAGCGCCCAGGCCGAGACCGTGCGCAAGATGATCGTGGCGATGTCGAAAGACATCAGGGTGCTGGTGATCAAGCTGGCGGACCGCCTGCACAACGCGCGCACCTGGGGCTTCGTCGAGGAGGCATCCGCGACGCGCAAAGCGCAGGAAACCCTCGAGATCTACGCTCCGCTTGCGCATCGGCTGGGAATCCAGGCAATCAAGCTGGAACTGGAAGATCTCTCGTTCGCGGTGCTGCATCCCAAGCTCTACGTCGAGATCGAGAGCCTCGTCAAACAGCGCACACCGCAGCGCGAAGAGTTCGTGCAGCAGGTGATCGATGCCGTCAACGACGACCTGAAAGCGTCGAAGATCAAGGGTGTCGTTGCGGGCAGGCCCAAGCAGTACTACTCGATCTACCAGAAGATGATCGTGCGCGGCCGCGAGTTCGACGAGATCTACGACCTCACGGGTATTCGCGTGCTCGTCAACTCGGTGCGCGACTGCTACGCGGTGCTCGGCTCCATTCACGCCAGGTGGAATCCGATTCCCGGGCGTTTCAAGGACTACATCGCCACCCCCAAGTTCAACCTGTACCAGTCGTTGCACACGACCGTGATCGGGCCGCACGGTCGCGCTGTCGAGATCCAGATCCGTACCCAGGAGATGCACCAGCGTGCCGAGTTCGGCGTCGCCGCGCATTGGAAATACAAGGACAGGGTCAACGGCGGCAAGGGCGACGATTCCGGCACGCTTCGGGATGACGCGGACATGGCGTGGCTCGCCCACATCACGGATTGGCAGGCGGAGACAGAAGACCCTGGCGAGTTCCTCGACAGCCTGCGCTTCGAGATCGGCGCGAAAGAGGTCTACGTCTTCACGCCCCAGGGCAAGGTCATCGGCCTGCCCGCCGGCGCCACCCCCGTCGACTTCGCCTACGCCGTGCACACCGAGGTCGGTCACCGCACGATGGGCGCGAAGGTCAATGGCAGGCTCGTGCCGCTCGAGAGCCAGCTGTCCAGTGGCGACTCCGTCGAGGTCTTCACCTCGAAGAACCCGGATGCAGCGCCCAGCCAGGACTGGCTCAACTTCGTCGCGTCGACGAGGGCGCGCAACAAGATCCGCGCCTGGTTCACGAAGGAGCGCCGCGACGAAGCCGTCGAGCAGGGCAGGGATGCGATCGCGCGCGCCATGCGCAAGCAGAACCTGCCGCTGCAGAAGCTCATGAGCCAGGACTCGTTCGCCGAGGTCGCGGCCCAGCTGCGCTACGACGACGTGACAGCGCTCTATGCCGCGGTCGGCGAGGGACACGTGTCCACCCAGTCGGTGATCGAGAAGGTGCTCGCCTCGCTGCACACCGAGGCCGACACCGAAGACTCCGAGATCGAATTCGCGCCCAAGGGGCGCAGCAGGGCGCTCAAGAACAGCGACTCAGGTGTGCTCGTGCGCGGGGCGCCCGACATCCTGGTGAAGCTCGCGAAGTGCTGCACCCCCGTGCCCGGCGACGAGATTGTCGGCTTCGTGACGCGCGGGGCCGGGGTCTCCGTGCATCGCAGCGACTGCAACAACGTGAAGTCGCTGCTCACAGAACCGGAGCGCATGATCGACGTCGAATGGGCGGCGACATCCAACTCCGTCTTCCTCGTGCAGATCCAGGTCGAAGCCCTCGACAGGTCGGGGCTGCTGTCGGATGTCACGCGGGTGCTCAGCGAGAACCACGTAAACATCCTCTCCGCCACGGTCTCCACCTCGAGCGAGCGCCTCGCGCTGAGCCGGTTCGTCTTCGAGATGGGCGACACCACCCACCTCGATCGCGTGCTCAACGCGGTGCGTCGCATCGACGCCGTGTACGACGTGTATCGGGTAAACAGCGGCTAGCGGGCAGTCAGCCGGCCACCAGGCGGGCCAACCGTGCTGCCGCCCTGCGCTTGTTCGGCAGGTTGCGCCGCCTCTGCATGTCGTCGACGCAGTCCGCCACGCCGAAGCCGTGGTGGCGCATGAGCCAGGCGATGACGAGCTCCTCCGACTCCCCGAAGGTGGCGCTGAACCGAGCCAGATCGATGGAGGTACGCAGCGGCGTCGTCACCTGCATGCCGTCGAGGGTGGCGATCTCGGATGGGTCGATGACGACCTCGCGCACGTGCATCCAGCCCACGCCGGGGGAGCTGGCCCGCGCGCCCGTCGCCACGCACAGCTCGTGGTGCAGCGGGGGAGCCTCGAGCGCACCCCAGACCCACGCGGCGCTGTGCTGTTCGGCGATGAGCCGCTCAGGCAGGGCGGCGCGCAGGGCACGGGCGCGATGCGCCGGCTGCTCGATCTCGTCCACGGGCGCGAAGCAGTCGTCGATGCGGAACAGTTCGCCGTCGAGCCGGGCGGCGGCGAGCTCTGCTACCGGCAGGTCGTGCACGGACAGGACGGGGGGCAGGCGCTGCGGCATCCGTACAGGATCGCGCGGGTCGCGAGCTGGTTTGCCTGAGCTGCCAGATCAGTGGATGGCGGAGGGGTGTGGACTACTTGCTCATTTGCCCAGGGCGCTCAACCACGCCTTGCGGGCGTCGAGGGCTTCCTGTGCCTCGGCGATCTTCTTCTTGTCGCCGCCCGCCTTGGCGTCAGCGAGTTCGCGTTCGAGCTTGGCGATCGCATCGTTGAGCTGGCCGAGGAAACCGGATTCGCGTTCCTGGCGTTCGGGGTTGCTCTTCTGCCAGTGGTCCTCGTCGAGTTTGCGCACGGCGGTCTCGACCTTGCGAAGCCGATCCTCGATGACCTTGACCTTGTCGCGCGGAACCTTGCCGATCTTGTCCCAGCGATTCTGGATGCGCAGCAACGCCTCCTTCGCCTTCGCCCGGTCGGTCTCGGCGACGAGTGGCTCCGCCTCGGCAAGCAGCTGCTCCTTGAGCGTGAGGTTGGCCTCGAACTCGACGTTGTCTTTCGCGTCGATCTCGCTCTTGGCGGAGTACAGCGCGTCGCCGGCATCCTTGAACTGGGCCCAGAGCGCGTCGTCGAACTTCTTGCCGGCGCGACCGGCGGCCTTCCACTGGTCGAGAAGCGAACGATATGTCGGGATGCCGTCAGCCCCCTTGCCGACGAGTGCCTGCGCTTTTTCGACGAGGGACTGCTTCACCGCCCTGGCGTCTTTGTGTACGCTGTCGAGCTCGGCGAAGAACGCCTTGCGATGCGTGTCGATGGTCGCACGCGCTGCCCGGAATCGTTTCCACAGCTCGTTGGCCTCGTTCTTGGGAAGGCGCGGGCCGTCGGCCTGGTGCTTCTGCCAGCGGGCGAAGATCTCATCGATCTGCGCGGTGACCTGCTTCCACTGCGCCTTCGCCGGATCCTGCGCCGCGATGGCCTCAGCCTCGGCGACGAGGGCCGCACGTTCGACGAGCGCCGCGGCGACGGCGGCCTTGTTTTCCTCTGTCTGCTTCTCGGTGAGTTCGGTGACCGACCCGCCAAGGGCCTCGATGCGGGCTTCGAGCGCCGCGAGGTTTCCCACGGCGTTGGCTCCGGCGATGCTCGCGCCGAGGGTCTTGATCGTCTTGGCGACATCCGCGGCGGGTGCTCCGCGCTTGACGCGCTGTTCGAGCAGCGTCACCTGTCCGGCGAGTTCGGTGAACTTGCGTTCGAAGTAGGCGAGGGCCTCCTCGGCAGTCCCATCCGGATACTGCCCGACCACGCGCTCGCCGGAGGCCTCGCGCACGAAAACCGTGCCCGTCTCGTCGACGCGGCCCCACGGAGCCGTTTCGTCTGTCGCCACCTGGTTCACCTTTAGCTGTAGTCCGGGGTATAGGTCTCCCGGGCGGTCACAAGCTTATGGCAAGTGGTGAAACCGCCGGACGAACGTTAGTTGATCGTGAGACTCGTGATTGTCGTCGGCACGAGCGGCGCGCCGTCTGCCGAGCCGTCAGCGGTCCCCGCATTCGTGATCTGGGCCTGCAGGTCGGTGAGCCCGCTCGTGACCTGGCCGATGATGGTGTACCCGCCCGCCGAGTCATCCGGAATCGTGGTGTCCTGGAAGACGATGAAGAACTGTCGGCCGTTGCTGTAGGCGTCGCCGCTGGCACGGGCCATCGCGATGGTTCCGGCGGGGTAGATGCCGCCCACACCCGGGTTCTCGATCGGCCCGAAGCTGTAGCTGGGGTCTGTGGCACCCGTGCCGTCGAGCGAGCCGCACTGGATGAGACCGGCGCTCGTGTTCTCGACCAGCCGGTGGCAGGTCTTGCCGACGTAGTAGCTGGTGGTCACGGATGCGAGGAACGAGGACACTGCCTGGGGGGCCGCGGCTCCGTCGAGCGTGATTGCGAGGGTGACGCCATTGAGCGCCATCGCGCCCGTCCAGGTCTTGCCCTCAGCGAACGACGGGTCGGGCACGTTGCCGACATTGGTTCCGGCGGCGGGAGGGGCGGATGCGCTTGCCGATGGGCTCGCGGAAGGGGTGCCGGGTCCGCCGTTGAAGTAGAAGACCTGCGTGACCGTGGCCAGCGCCGCGATGATCACGAGGGCGCCCACCGCGAAGAGGTTGTCGCGCCTGCGGCGCCTCACCTGCTCGCTGTGCACAGTCTGGCGGGCGTTGTAGCGTCGCAACCGGTCCCGCGCCTCACGTGCCTCGCGCTCGGTGTTCTTGCTCGCTGCCACGTGTTGCTCCTTCAGACTGACGCAGGGACCGTCGAGAAGCTTAGACGATCGGTACTCCCGGTTAGCATGGCGTCATGGACGGCCAGGCGGGTTTGCGAAGCGGGGCCGTTCCCCTCGCCGTGCGGATGCGGCCCACCAGCCTCGACGGGATCGCGGGCCAGAAGCACCTGCTGGTGGCGGGATCGCCGCTCGTCGCCCTCGCAACCGATAAATCCGGTGAGCAGGGGTCCGCCTCGATAATCCTGTGGGGACCGCCGGGAACCGGCAAGACGACGATCGCCAAGACCATAGCCCATAGCTCCGGCCGCAAGTTCGTCGAACTGTCCGCCGTCACGGCCGGGGTTCGCGACGTGCGGCAGGTGATGGAGGAGGCCCTCGCCGCGCGGGACCTCTACGGATTGTCCACGGTGTTGTTCCTCGACGAGATCCACCGCTTCACCAAGGCCCAGCAGGATGCGCTGCTCCCTGGGGTGGAGAACGGCTGGGTGATCCTCGTGGCCGCTACGACGGAGAACCCCTCGTTCTCCGTGATCGCTCCGCTGCTGTCCCGCTCACTACTTCTCACCCTCGAGGCCCTGGACGAGGACGATCTCGGACTCGTGATCGACCGTGCAGTGACCGATGCGCGTGGGCTGTCCGACGCTGTCGTGCTCGAGCCGGAGGCCAGGTCCACGATAATCAGGCTCGCCTCGGGGGATGCGCGGCGGGCACTCACCGCCCTCGAGGCCGCGGCGCTCGCGGCATCCGCTGCTCATTCCGGCAAGGGCAAGCCGGCCATCACCGCCGAACTCGTGGCCATGGCCGTCGATCGTGCGTTGCTGCGCTACGACCGCAACGGCGATGAGCACTACGACGTGATCAGCGCGTTCATCAAGTCGGTGCGTGGCTCAGACGTGGATGCCGCGCTGCACTACCTCGCGCGCATGATCGAGGCCGGGGAAGACCCGCGGTTCATCGCGCGCCGCATCATGATCAGCGCCGCGGAAGACATCGGTATGGCCGATCCGCAGGCGCTTCCGATCGCGGTAGCGGCGGCCGAGGGAGTGCAGCTCATCGGGATGCCCGAAGGCCGCATCCTGCTCGCCGAGGCTGTCGTCTACCTGGCGACCGCACCGAAATCGAACGCCGCATACATGGCGCTGGATGCCGCGATCGCCGACGTGCGCGCCGGCAAGATCGGCCGCGTGCCCACGCCGCTGCGGGACGCGCACTACCCGGGCGCTGCACGGCTGGGACACGGCAAGGGCTACAAGTACTCCCACGACTCGGATTTCGGCGTCGTCGAGCAGCAATACCTTCCGGACGAATTGCGGGGCACCGAGTACTACAAGCCCACCAGCAACGGCAATGAGCGCGACGTCGCGGCCCGGCTGGAGAAGCTGCGCGCCATAATCCGCGGTTCCTGATACTCTTGACCCTGCCTAAGACCTGATTTCCGCGCGCGGCTGCAACGGAATCGCTGGTCGAGGAGCCGTGGTCGTTTAGCCGACCTGGCGCCGCAAGGCCATCCCTCTACTTTCACGAACGCGGTTTTGCGCGCGCATGAGTGCACGCGAGCGGTTCGTAGCCATCGTTCACAGACAAAGTTAGGAACCCGTGTCTACCAAGTCACGCACACGCAGCAAGACCCGCCTCTCGCGCGCGCTGGGCATCGCCCTCACGCCGAAGGCGGCCAAGTACCTCGAAAAGCGCCCGTACGCTCCCGGTGAGCACGGCCGCACCAAGCGCAAGCAGGACAGCGACTACGCAGTCCGCCTGCGCGAGAAGCAGCGCCTGCGCGCCCAGTACGGCATCCGCGAGGCCCAGCTGAAGATCCAGTTCGAGGAGGCCCGCAAGGCCGCCGGCCTGACCGGTGAGAACCTTGTCGAGCAGCTCGAGATGCGTCTCGACGCGATCCTCGTGCGTTCGGCGATCGCCCGCACCACCGCGCAGTCGCGCCAGATGGTCGTGCACCGCCACATCCTCGTCGACGGACAGCTCGTCGACCGCCCGTCATTCCGCGTCAAGCCGGGCCAGCTCGTGCACGTCAAGCCGAAGAGCGAAGGCATGGAGATCTTCCAGGTCGCCGCCGCCGGCGGACACGTGGATGTGCTGCCCAAGACCCCGGGCTACCTCGAGGTCGAGATCGACAAGCTGCAGGCGCGGCTCATCCGTCGCCCGAAGCGTGCAGAGGTCCCCGTGACCTGCGAAGTGCAGCTCGTCGTCGAGTACTACGCGGCTCGCTAGCAATCACCGAGAAGGCCGGGGCTCACGCCCCGGCCTTTTCCGTCGTTAACCGGCGCCGCGGCCGCGACGAAAACGCAGGAGATTCTTCGTCGATGTACGAAAAGGGCGTCAGAGACGGCGCCGCAGCGAGAATGTCCTGCGTTTTCGGAGCGCCTGCGCGGGGGCGGGGCGGGCGCGGGTCGAATAGGCTCGTGCGGTCGAGGAAAGGTGGTTTCCCATGTCCGGTGGTGACATTGCAGGCCTCATCGCGGTTGGCGTCTTCGCGGTGCTCGTCGGCCTGCTCGCGGTGCCGATCCTGAAGCTGGGCCGGGTGTTCGACGAGACGAGCGACACGATCCGCATCGTCAAAGACAACGTGACACCGCTGCTCGAGGAGGCGACAGTCACCATCAGCGAGACGAACAGGCAACTCGCTCGGGTGGACGCGATCACCTCGAGCGTCGAGGAGGCCACGGCGAACGTGTCATCCCTCGTCGCCTTGTTCGCCGCGACCGTCGGCGGGCCACTCATCAAGATCGCCGGGTTCTCCGCTGGGGTGCGCGCAGCGATCGTCGGGCTCCGTGCGGGCCGGAAGACGATCTCGCCGAAGAACTAAGCTGGAAGCCAGACTTCCCCGAACCCAAGGAGCAATCATGAAGGGCATTCTTCTGCTGGCCGTCGGTGTAGCCGTAGGTTTCATCGTCGCGCACCAGGTGGCGAAGACCCCTGAGGGCAAGAAGTTCTTCGACGACGTCGATACCAAGGCCCGCGAGTTCGGCGGCGCCGTGATCGACGGCTACAAGGCCCGCGAAGCGGAACTGCGGGCAGCCGTGGCCGACGCCGAAGACGTGATCGCCGACCTCCGCTCTCGCTAATCCTCTCGGGCCCTCGGTCCGATCCACTTCGCTCAAGCCCGGGACCCACCATGCACACCGCAGATATCCAGAGCCGTTGGCTGAACTTTTTCGGCGACCGCGGGCACACCATCGTGCCCTCGGCATCGCTCGTCAGTGACGACCCCACGCTGCTCTTCACAGTCGCCGGCATGGTGCCATTCGTGCCGTACCTGACAGGTCTTGTGCCCGCGCCGTTCCCGCGCGCGACGAGCGTGCAGAAGTGCATCCGCACCCTCGACATCGAGGAGGTCGGCAAGACCCCGCGGCACGGCACGTTCTTCCAGATGAACGGCAATTTCTCGTTCGGCGACTACTTCAAGGAGCAGGCGATCGAGTACGCCTGGGAGCTGCTCACGAGCGACGAGAAGAGCGGCGGCTTCGCCTTCGACCCGAAAGACCTGTGGGTCACTGTCTACAAGGACGACGACGACGCGGTGAAGTTCTGGAAAAAGACTGCAGGACTTCCGGATGAGCGCATCCAGCGCCTCGACATGGACACCAACTACTGGTCGACCGGCCAGCCGGGCCCCGCGGGCCCGTGCTCCGAGATCTTCTTCGATCGCGGACCCGCCTACGGCCGGGACGGGGGACCGGCGACCGACGACGACCGCTACGTCGAGATCTGGAACCTCGTCTTCATGCAGTACCTGCGCGGCGAAGGCAGCGGCAAGAACTTCGAGATCCTGGGCGAGCTGCCCAAGAAGAACATCGACACCGGCATGGGCATGGAGCGCGTCGCCTTCATCAAGCAGGGCGTCGAGAACATGTACGAGATCGACCAGGTGCGCCCAGTGCTCGACAAGGCGTCTGAGCTATCGCGCCGCAAATACGGCGCGAACCACGAAGACGACGTGCGGATGCGCGTGATCGCCGACCACGTGCGCTCGAGCCTCATGCTCATGTCCGATGGGGTAACACCTGCAAATGAGGGCCGCGGCTACATCCTGCGCCGGCTGATGCGCCGTACAGTGCGCTCGATGCGCCTGCTCGGCGTTGAGGAGCCCACGTTCGCCGAACTGTTCCCCGCGTCTCGCGACGCGATGAAGGCGCAGTACCCAGAGGTGTCCACCGACTTCGACAGGATCTCGCGGCTGGCCCTCGCCGAGGAGGAGACCTTCCTGCGCACCCTGGTCAGCGGCACGAGCATCCTCGATGTCGCGGTTTCGCGCACGCAGCAGGCGGGCGCGAAGGAGCTCTCCAGCGATACGGCGTTCCTCCTGCACGACACCTACGGCTTCCCGATCGACCTCACGCTCGAAATCGCGGAGGAGGCGGGACTGACGGTCGACAAGGACGCATTCGACACGCTCATGCACCACCAGCGCACCCTTGCCAAAGCGGATGCCAAGTCCAAGAAGCAGCACCTCGCAGACCTCTCCGTCTACAGCGCATTCCGCGCGCAGGGCGAGACCGTGTTCACGGGGTACGACTACCTCACGACCGAGAGCACGATTCTCGGGCTCATCGTCGACGGGGCATCCGTCGCGAAGGCGGCGTCGGGCCAGATCGCCGAGGTGATTCTCGCGGAGACCTCGCTCTATCCGGAGTCCGGCGGCCAGGAGGCCGACGCCGGCACGATAGTCGGAACGGGTTTCGAACTCGAAGTGCTCGATGTGCAACGACCGGTCAAGGGGCTCGTGAGCCACAAGGTGCAGGTCACCTCCGGCGAAGTGGGAGTGGGGGATGCCGCGACGACGCTGGTCGACCCGGACTGGCGGCGTGGGGCGACGCAGGCACACTCCGCGACGCACCTCATCCACGCGGCGCTGCGCCAGATCCTCGGACCGGAAGCGCATCAGTCCGGCTCGTACAACAAGGCCGGCTACATGCGCCTCGACTTCTCCTGGAGCCAGGCGCTCTCGAGCGCGACGAAGAGCGAGATCGAGGAAGTCGCCAACAACGCCGTGCGCGACAATCTCGAGGTAACGACTCGCGTCCTGCCGCTCGATGAGGCGAAGGCGCTCGGGGCAATGGCCCTGTTTAGCGAGAAGTACGGAGACACCGTGCGCGTCGTCGAGATCGGCGGCCCCTGGTCGCTCGAACTGTGCGCGGGCACCCACGTGAGCCGATCGTCCGAGGTCGGGCTGATCAGCCTGGTCGGGGAGTCTTCGGTGGGTTCGACGAACCGTCGCATCGAGTCGCTCGTCGGCATCGAAGCATTCCGTGACCTCGCGGCGGAGCGGGCGATCGTCTCCGAACTCACAAACTCGCTCAAGACCCCACGCGAGCAGCTTCCCGATCGCATCGCCTCGCTCGTTGCCGACCTCAAGGCCGCCGAACGCAGGATCGCGCAGTACGAGCAGGGGCAGCTCGCCCAGCGCGTGCCGGCACTCGTGGCTGCAGCCCGCTCCGCGGGCCGCGTGACGCTCGTGGCTGAGCACGTCGGCAGCGTGGGCTCGAGCGACGACCTGCGCGGCCTGGTCACGAGCGTGCGCGGGCAACTGGGCAGCGCGGCATCCGTGGTGGCCCTCGCGGCCGAGATCGACGGTAAGCCCGCGGTGATCGTTGGGACCAACGACGAGGCTCGGGCGGCCGGGCTCAAGGCCGGCGCGCTGGCGAAGATCGCCGCTGGCATCCTCGGCGGTGGTGGGGGTGGCAAAGACGACCTTGCACAGGGTGGCGGCGCGGATGTCGCGGCCATCCCGGCGGCGCTCGACGCCATCGCCGCGGCAGTCTCGGCGTAGCGCCGTGCGGCCGGGTGTTCGCCTGGGGGTGGATGTGGGCACAGCCCGCATCGGCATCGCCCGCAGCGACGACCACGGGATGCTGGCAACGCCGGTCGAGACGGTGCGTCGCGGAGTCGGCGACCTCGCCCGCATCGCCGAGATCGTCGCGGAGATCGGAGCCGTCGAGATCATCGTGGGGCTGCCGCTCGCGCTTTCCGGGCGGGAGACCGCATCGACCGCCGATGCGAAATCCTTCGCCAGCGGCCTCGCCGGGCTGGGGCTCGCCCCCGTGCGTCTCATCGACGAGCGACTCTCGACGGTCTCGGCGACGGGGGCGCTGCGCGACGCCGGGCGGAAGGCAAAGAACTCGCGTTCCGTGATCGATCAGGTTGCGGCCGTTATAATTTTGCAACATGCACTCGACCTCGAGCGCTCGACCGAAAACCCGCCCGGCGTCGTCGTCGCCCCCGAGCAAGGATTGTGACAATGGCAGAAGAGCCGAGCTGGGAAGACATCTTCAACCCCAACCCGACTCCGCGCGAAGCCGCGGCGCCAGAGCCCGCGCCACTTGTCGAGCCGCCGCAGAGCCCTCAACCGGCCCGGCCCTTGCAGGCACCGCCGGCCCAACGGTTCGCCCAGCCGCCCGCCGCCCAGCCGGCCCCGCGCGCCGAGCCGCCCGAAGAGGAGGACCCATTCGCGGCCCTGTTCGGCACCGCCCAGCCGACACGGCCTGAGGCACCCACTACGCCTGTGGCGCCTGTGGCTCCCGCTGAGCCCTACCCGCCGACCCAGGCGTACCCGCCCGCCCGTGCGCTACCGGAATATCCGCCGACCCGGGCATACCCGTCGCAGGCAGAGGCCGCCCAGGCACAGCCCGCAGCTCAGGAACCGACGGTTGACGATCCGTTCGCGGGGTTCTTCGGCACAACGCAACCCGCGGCCGTCGCTCCCGCGGCGGCGGGTCCCGCGCCCGCTCCGCACGAGTACACCCCTGAGAAGCCGTTTCCCACGACGGCAACCGCACGATTCACTCCCCGCGAGGAGGATGACCCGTTCGCGGCGCTGTTCGGCGCGACGGCTCCCACTGCGCCCGAGTCGGCGACACGCCAGGCATCGGTCGGCACGGCAGCTCCGCTGAGCCGCCGCGAACTGCGCGAGGCCGAGGGCGGGCGTCGCTCCGCCGACCTGGACACCGACGGCGGTGGCGGCGGCTCGAGTTCAGGAGGCCGCGGCAACGGCGATGGCCCCGGCAAGCCGAAGAAGCGGCGCAGGCTGCTCTGGCTCAAGATCACGTTGCCGATAGTGCTCGTACTTGGCGCCGTGGGTGGAGTCGGCGCGTACGGGTGGTTCAACTACAACACCCAGGTGCGCGCGTTGTTGGGCATCCCGCTGCCCGTCGACTACAACGGCAACGGCAACGGCAAAGAAGTGGTCATCACCATCAAGAGCGGTGACATCGGCTCGGATATCGCCCACACGCTGCACGACAAGGGTGTCACGCTGACCTTCGACGCCTTCTACAACCTGCTGTTGACCCAGAAGACGGAGCCCAACTTCCAGCCCGGCAACTTCGCGCTGCAAGAACACATGAGCGCGAAGGCGGCGCTCACGGCACTGCTCGACCCGGCGAACAAAGTCACCGACAAGTTGCTCATCACCGAGGGGACAACCCTGCCGGATGCGCTGCAGACCATCGCGGACACGACAGGGATCGCCCTCGCCGACCTGCAGGCGGCATCCACCGACCTCGCTGCTTTGGGCTTGCCCGCGACCGAACACGGCCTTGAGGGTTGGATATTCCCCGCGACCTACCAGCTCGATGGGGGGCAGACGGCCCACGACGTGCTGCAACTGCTCGTCACCACGATGATCGAGCACCTCGACTCGGCGGGCGTGCCCGTTGACCAGCGGCACAACGTGCTGACCCTGGCGTCGATCATCCAGCGCGAATCCGGGCCGAACACCGCCGACTTCTACAAGATCTCCCGGGTGTTCACCAACCGCATGGAGCAGGGGATAAACCTCGAGTCAGACGCGACCGTCGCCTACGGCACCGGCAACCTCAACACCGTGTACACGACGGATGCCGAGCGCGCCGATGCGACGAACCCGTACAACACCTACGCGAACCCCGGCCTGCCGGTCGGGCCGATCGGGCTGCCCGGCGACCTGGCGATTGATGCGGCCCTGCACCCGGTGGACGGTCCGTGGCTGTTCTTCGTGCCGATCAACCTGCAAACCGGCGAAACGGTGTTCTCGGAAACCGTCGACCAGCACGATGCCGCTGTGCAGCAGTTGCGCGATTGGTGCGCAGCGAGCCCCGAAAACGGCTCATACTGCCAGTGATCTCGCCCGCGCGCACGCAACTGGCAGTGCTCGGGCATCCGATAGCGCACTCGAAGTCCCCGGCGATCCACCGCGCGGCCTATGCCGTGCTCGGGCTCGACTGGAGCTATGAGGCAGCGGATGTCGCGGGCGACGGCCTCGCGGACTACCTCGCGTCCCGCGGCGCGGGCTGGCGCGGCCTCTCGCTCACGATGCCGCTCAAGCGCGACATCCTGCCGCTGCTCGCCAGCCGGGACGGCCTCGTCGACGTCGTCGGCGGCGCGAACACCGTGCTGCTGACCGATGACGGTCCGCGGGGGTTCAACACCGACGTGCAGGGGGTCGTCTCATCGTTCGCCGGCGTGGGCGTGGAGAGCCTGGATTACGTGCACCTGCTGGGAGCCGGGGCGACGGCGGCATCCGTGCTCGTGGCGGTCGCAGGCATGGGGGCCAGCAGGGTGCTCGTCTCCGCGCGGAGCCCGGAGGCAGCCGAATACCTGGTGGGAATGGGCGCGGCTCTCGGGGTCACTGTCGTGGTGCGGGCCTGGGGCGTGCGGGACGGGTCGCTCGTCGCCCCAGACGCGATAGTCAGCACGGTGCCGGGTGGCCAGAACGACCTCGTCTTCGCCGAGCCGATCCGGCAGCACTCCGTGCTCTTCGATGTCGCGTACGACCCGTGGCCGAGCGAACTCGCGAAGGCGTGGCGGGATGCCCGTGGCACTGTCATCTCCGGGATCGACCTGCTCATCAACCAGGCTGTGGGCCAGATCCGGATTTTCCTGACCGGCGACCAGCACGAGAGCCTGCCGGACGAGAGCGCGGTGGTGGCCGCGATGCGTGCGGCCGTCTGGAATGATTAGGCCATGCTTCGTTGGTTGACCGCGGGTGAGTCGCACGGCCCAGAGCTCGTGGCGATCCTCGAGGGCCTGCCCGCCGGGGTGCCGATCTCCCCCGAGGAGATTCAGGCAGACATGCACAGGCGCTCGCTCGGCTACGGCCGCGGTGCGCGCATGAAATTCGAGCAGGACGAGCTCGCCATCAGCGGCGGCGTGCGCTTCGGCCTCACGATGGGCAGCCCGATCGCGCTGCGCATCGGCAACACCGAATGGCCGCGCTGGGTTGATGTCATGAGCCCGGTGCCCGTCGACCCATCGACGTTGCCAGCCGGCCGTGGTGCCGCCCTTACCCGGCCACGTCCCGGGCATGCCGACCTCGTGGGCATGCAGAAGTACGACTTTCCCGAGGCGCGCAACGTGCTGGAGCGGGCATCGGCGAGGGAGACCGCGGCGCGCGTCGCCCTCGGTGCGGTGGCGCGCGCGTTTCTCGCCGGGCTCGGCATCCGGCTGCTCAGCCACACGCTGGCCATCGGCACGGTGCGGGTACCCGAGGGTTCGCCGCTGCCGGGGCCCGACGACGTGGGCGCCCTCGACGCGGACCTGTTGCGCTGCTTCGACCCCGCGACATCCGCGGCGATGGTCGCAGAGGTGGACAAGGCGCACGACGATGGTGACACCCTTGGCGGCGTCGTCGAGGTGCTCGCCTACGGCGTTCCGCCCGGGCTGGGCTCATACACGCACTGGGATCGGCGCCTCGATTCGCAGCTCGCCGCCGCGCTCATGGGTATCCAGGCGATCAAGGGTGTCGGGATCGGCGACGGTTTCGCCACCGCCGCGCGCCGCGGCTCACAGGCCCACGACGAGCTCGTCATCGGCGAGGACGGCATCACCCGCCTCACCGATCGCGCCGGCGGCACAGAGGGCGGCATGTCCACGGGAACGCTCCTGCGCGTCAGCGCCGCGATGAAACCCATTTCGACGGTTCCGCATGCTCTGCGGACGGTGGACGTCGCGACCGGCCAGGCCGCTGAGGCCCACCACCAGCGCTCCGACGTGTGCGCGGTGCCAGCGGCCGGAGTCGTGGCTGAGGCAATGGTCGCGCTCGTGCTCGCCAACTCCGTGCTCGAGAAGTTCGGCGGCGACTCCCTCGGCGAGACGAAGCGCAACCTCGACGCCTATCTCGCGGCGATCCCAGAGTCGCTGGCCACGGCACCCTCATCGCACAGTGAGTGAGGGCGGCGCGGTCGTCGTGCTGATCGGGGCCCCCGGTTCCGGCAAGACGCGCACGGGCAAACGGCTTGCGCGGCTGCTGCGTGTGCCGTTCGTCGACACGGACAAGCGCATCGTGGCGGCCCACGGTGCGATCGCCGACATCTTCGCCGCCCACGGCGAGCCGCACTTCCGCGAACTCGAGCGCGCCGAGGTGGTCGCGGCCCTCGCCGAGCGCGCCGTCGTGACCCTGGGCGGGGGAGCGGTGCTGGATGCCGCGACCCAGGCCGACCTCGCCGGGCGCAGGGTGGTGCAGCTCACCGTCGCTCCCGCCGCTGTCGAATCGCGGATCGCGGGCGGCAAGCGGCCCCTGCTCAAGGACGGTATCGGCGCCTGGACGGCTCTTGTCGCCGCCAGGCAGCCGATCTACGACAGGCTGTCGCAGCTGTCCATCGACACGTCGCGACAGCCGCTGGACCGCGTCGCGCGGCAGATCGCCGACTGGCTGGAGGAACAGTGACCGAGACGACGATCATCCCGGTGGGCGCGTTCGACCCGTACCCGGTCTACATAGGCAGGGGTCTGCTCGCGACACTTGCCGATCAGCTCGGCCCCAGGGTGGCGAAGGTGCTCGTGGTGCACCCACCGACTCTCGGCGCGAAGGCCAACGCATTGCGCGACAGCCTTTCGGATCGCTACGAGGTGCTGCTCGCGGAGGTTCCCGACGCTGAAGACGCCAAACGCGTCGAGGTCGCGGCATTCTGCTGGCAGATCATGGGCCAGACCGACTTCACCCGGACGGACGCCGTCATCGGGTTCGGCGGAGGAGCGACCACCGACCTCGCGGGTTTCGTCGCCGCGACCTGGTTGCGCGGTGTGCGACTCGTGCAGGTACCGACAAGCGTCGCGGGAATGGTCGACGCGGCCGTGGGCGGCAAGACGGGAATCAACACCAATGAGGGCAAGAACCTCGTCGGCTCGTTCTACGCCCCCGCCGCCGTCGTCGCGGATCTCGATGTGCTCGACACGCTCCCGCGGAACGAGATCCTCGCCGGGTTCGCGGAGATCGTGAAATGCGGTTTCATCGGCGAGCCCGAGATTCTCGACATCATCGAGGCCGACGTGGATCGCGCGACAAACCCGCACAGCGACGAATTCCGGCGAGTGGTCGAACTGTCGATCGCCTTGAAGGCGCGGGTCGTGACGGAGGACTTCAAGGAGTCCGGCTTGCGGGAGATCCTCAACTACGGCCACACCCTTGGCCACGCGATCGAGCACGCCGAGCGCTACCGCTGGCGTCACGGCGCGGCGGTGTCGGTCGGGATGGTGTTCGCGGCGGAGCTGGGACGCATCGCCGGCTCGCTGCCGGATGCCGTTGTCGACCGGCACCGGGCGATCCTCTCGTCGTTGACGCTGCCGATCGACTACCCGCTCGGCCGCTGGAGCACACTCCTGGCGACGATGCAGCGTGACAAGAAGGCCAGGGCCGGGATGATGCGCTTCATCGTGCTCGACGACGTGGGCAAGCCCACAGTGCTCGCCGGCCCCGAGGAGGCGCTGCTTTTCGCCGCGTACCAGGAGGTCGGGGTATGACCATCGGCTCCGCCCTGCTGTCGTTCGCCCTGCTGGCAGGGCTGCTCACCATCCTCCCCGGCCTGGACACCGCGCTGGTACTGCGCTCCGCCCTGACCCAGTCGCGGCGGCACGCGTACTCCACGGCGCTCGGGATCATGAGCGGCACGTTCGCGTGGGGTGCGGCGGCGGCAGTCGGCGCAGCGGCCCTGCTCGCCGCATCCGAGCTCGCGTTCACCATCCTGAAGGTCGTCGGCGCGGCCTACCTCGTGTACCTCGGCGTCGCCATGATCGTGGCGTCGTTCCGCAAACACCCCCAGGTCGATGTCGAGGCCACCGCGAAACCCGTCGGGTCGCTGTGGGCCGCATACGGCCGCGGCGCGCTCACGAACCTGCTGAACCCCAAGGTCGGCGTGTTCTACATCGCGCTCATCCCGCAGTTCATCCCGCCGGGCGTGATGCCTCTCGCGATGGGACTCCTCCTCGCCCTCGTGCACGTCGTCGAGTCGCTCGTCTGGTTCTCCGCGATCATCCTCGCCACCCAATTCGCGCGCCGCTGGCTGCAGTCACCCCGGGTGTCCCGCTGGATCGACCGGGTCACCGGGGGAGTCGTCGTCGGCTTCGGGGCGGTGCTCGCGCTCGAATCCGCGCCGTAAGACCGCTCCGGCGGTGCTCCGACGCGACGCGGTCGACGATGTGCGCCGATACACTCGATCCGTGACCACCGTCCTCGTTCTGAATGGCCCGAACCTCGGGCGACTCGGCGCCCGCGAGCCGGACATCTACGGCAGCGGCACGCTCGACGACCTGCGAGCGAAGCTCGAGGGCGAGGCATCCGGGCTTCAGATCGACCTGCGCCAGACCGACAGCGAGGCCGAGCTGATCGGCTGGCTGCATGAAGCTGTCGACCTGCGGCTGTCCGTCATCCTGAATCCCGCGGCATTCACGCACTACTCATACGCGCTCAGCGATGCGGCAAAGCTCGTGACGGCGGCGGGGCTGATCCTCGTCGAAGTGCACCTGAGCAACCCGCACGCGCGGGAGGAGTTCCGGCACACGAGTGTCATCTCGTCGGTCGCTACCGGGGTCATCGCGGGCTTCGGGTTCGACTCGTACTCGCTCGCGCTCGACCTCGTGCAGCGCCGGCTGGGCTGAGTGCGCGCAGCCTCGGGTAGACTCGACCGCTGCCCTGAACAAGCAGCATGGCGAAACGAACGGAAATACACCCATGGCCTCAACCGCTGACATCCGCAACGGCGTCGTCCTCAACATGGACGGATCGCTCTGGACGGTTATCGACTTCCAGCACGTCAAGCCGGGCAAGGGTGGCGCGTTCGTGCGCACCAAGGTCAAGAACGTCATGACCGGCAAGGTCGTCGACCGCACGTTCAACGCCGGCGCCAAAATCGAAACCGAGACCGTCGACCGTGCGGACTTCCAGTACCTGTACAAAGACGGCGACAACTTCGTCTTCATGGACAAAGGCACCTACGACCAGATCACGCTCTCGCCGGCGAACGTGGGGGATGCCGCGAACTTCATGCTCGAGAACCAGGACGTGACAATCGCGCTCCACAACGGCGACCCGCTGTACGTGGAGCTGCCCGCTTCGGTCATCCTCGAGATCACCTACACCGAGCCGGGACTGCAGGGCGACCGCTCGACGGGCGGCACGAAGCCCGCGACAGTCGAGACCGGCTACCAGATCCAGGTGCCGCTGTTCCTCGAGCAGGGCACCAAGGTCAAGGTCGACACTCGCGACGGCAGCTACCTCGGCCGCGTTAGCGACTAGTGGGCGCCCGCACCAAGTCCCGCAAGCGCGCGCTCGACATCCTGTATGGCGCCGATGTGCGCGAGGAGTCGATAAATTCAGCCCTCGCGGCGGAACAAAACCGCAACGACGCCGACCCTAAACGTGCCAACTCCTGGGGCTACGCCCGCGACATCGTGATCGGCATCACCGAGCACGGCGACGAGATCGACGAACTCATCGAGACCTACTCGCAGGGCTGGACAATCGCCAGGATGCCGGCAATAGACCGCGCGCTGCTGCGGATCGGGCTGTGGGAGATCCTGTTCAACGACGAGGTGCCCGACGCCGTGGCGATCTCGGAGGCGGTGGAGTCCGCCCGTATCCATAGCACCGAGGATTCGGCGGGCTTCGTCAACGGGCTGCTCGGGCGCATCGCTGCGAGCCGCAGCTAGACGAGCGCAGGGCGGCAAGCCGGGTATAGTTGCCCCAACAGATTTCCTTTAAGTTCCGTCCAGAGAGGCGGGGAAGGAGGTAAGGATGACTGCACGCACCGTCTTGCAGCAGGCTGACATCGCACGGGCGTTGACTCGGATCTCCCACGAGATCCTCGAGTCCAACCGTGGCAGTTCTGGTCTCGTGCTTCTCGGCATCCCCACCCGCGGCGTGCTGCTCGCACAGCGGATCGGCGCGATCCTCGACTCCATCGAGCCGGGCGCAGGCACTGTGGGCGCCCTCGACGTCACGATGTACAGGGACGACCTCGCGAAGAACCCGACGCGCGCCCCCAACCCCACGGATATCCCGGCGGATGGCATCGACGGCAAGACGGTGATCCTCGTGGACGATGTGCTCTACTCCGGCCGCACAATCCGGGGGGCGCTCGACGCACTGAGCGACATCGGTCGACCCCGAGCAGTGCGCCTCGCTGTGCTGGTCGACCGCGGGCATCGCGAGCTTCCGATCCGGGCGGACTTCGTGGGCAAGAACCTGCCGACATCGGTCGAGGAGCGAATCTTCGTGCGACTCCTCGAGACCGACGGCATCGATGAGGTGGCGATCGAATGAGGCACCTGCTCTCCACGAAAGACGTCACGCGCGATGAGGCGATCGCCCTGCTCGATATCGCGGAAGACATGGCGGATGTCGCGAACCGCGAGGTCAAGAAGCTCCCGACCCTGCGCGGCAAAACCGTCGTCAACCTGTTCTTCGAGGACTCCACTCGCACCCGGGTGTCGTTCGAGGTCGCGGCCAAGCGCCTGAGCGCCGACGTCATCAACTTCAGCGCGAAAGGCTCGAGCATCTCGAAGGGCGAGAGCCTCAAAGACACGGCGCAAACGCTCGCCGCGATGGGCGCGGATGCCGTGGTCATCCGGCATTCGGCGTCCGGTGCCCCGCGGGTGCTCGCGGACTCCGGCTGGATCGACGCCGGCATCGTCAATGCGGGCGACGGCACGCACGAGCATCCCACCCAGGCGTTGCTCGATGCGTTCACGATCCGCCGACGGTTGCATGGGTCGGGCGCGCGCGGCAAGGCGCTCGATGGGGTGACGGTCACCCTCGTCGGCGATATCCTGCACTCCAGGGTCGCGCGCTCGAACATCTGGCTGCTCACGACGCTCGGTGCCGCGGTGTCGTTGGTCGCTCCCGCGACCTTGCTGCCGGTGAGCACAACCGGGTGGCCGGTCTCGGTGAGCTACGACCTCGACGCCGCGATCGACTCCGGGCCGGATGTCGTGATGATGCTTCGGATCCAGGCCGAGCGGATGAATGCCGCGTTCTTCCCCAACGCCCGGGAGTACAGCCGCCAGTGGGGCCTCGACGACGAACGGGTGGCCCGCCTGCCTGCGGCTAGCATTGTCATGCACCCCGGGCCGATGAATCGTGGCCTCGAGATCTCCGCGAACGCCGCCGACTCCGCCCAGTCGACAGTGCTCGAGCAGGTCGCCAACGGGGTATCGATAAGGATGGCCGTGCTCTACCAGTTGCTCAGTGGAAGTGCCGCATGAGCGTGCTGGCCGGTTCTATCAAGATCGTGGGCGCGACCCTTCCGGATGGCACGACCACCGACCTGTTCGTCGATGGCGGGGTTTTCGCCGGTGAGGCCTCGACGGGCTCGACCACCACGATCGACGCTGCGGGGCTCATCGCGCTTCCCGGTCTCGTCGACTTGCACACCCACCTGCGCGAGCCCGGCTTCGAGCAGAGCGAGACCGTGCTGACTGGATCGCGAGCCGCGGCGATCGGCGGCTTCACCGCTGTCTTCGCGATGGCGAACACGTTGCCGGTGCAGGACACCGCCGGGGTCGTCGAGCAGGTGCAGTCGCTCGGGGAACTCCACGGCTACGTCACGGTGCGCCCGGTGGGCGCGGTGACGGCGGGGCTCGCGGGGGAGCGCCTCTCGGAGATCGGCGCGATGGCCCAATCCCGGGCGCAGGTGCGCGTCTTCTCCGACGACGGGCAATGCGTGAGCGACGCGCTGCTCATGCGCCGGGCGCTCGAATACGTGAAGACCTTCGGTGGCGTCGTCGCCCAGCACGCCCAGGATCCGCGCCTCACGATGGGTGCGCAGATGAACGAGGGCGCGCTGTCCGGCGAACTGGGTCTCGCCGGCTGGCCGGCGGTCGCCGAGGAGTCGATAATCGCCCGCGACGTGCTGCTCGCCCAGCACGTCGGCGCCCGCCTGCACGTCTGCCACGTCTCGACGGCGGGCAGCGTCGAGGTCATCCGCTGGGCGAAAGCCAGGGGAGTGGATGTCACGGCAGAAGTCACCCCGCACCATCTGCTGCTCACCGAGCAGCTCGCCGTCGGGTACGACTCCCGCTTCAAGGTCAACCCTCCTCTGCGCCGCGAGGAGGACGTGCTCGCCCTGAGGGCGGCCCTCGCGGACGGCACGATCGACATCGTGGCGACCGACCATGCGCCGCACCCGGTTGAGGCGAAGGACTGCGCCTGGGATGAGGCGGCCAACGGCATGGTGGGCCTCGAGTCGGCTCTCAGTGTCGTGCACGCCGCTGTCGTCGAATCGGGCCAGCTCGGCTGGGCGGACATCGCGCGGGTCTTCTCGTCGAAGCCGGCGCAGATCGGGCGCCTCGCCGGATACGACGCCCCGTTCTCGACCGGCTCCGCGGCCAACTTCACCCTCTACGACCCTTCGGCGACGAGGGTGTTCTCGACGGGTGACCTTCGCGGCAAGTCGCTCAACTCGCCATATCTCGGCCGCGAACTGCCCGGCCGGGTCATCGCCACGATCCACAACGGCTACCCCACAGTGCTCGACGGGGAACTCGTCGACGCCGAAACTGTGGCCAAGGAGGCATCCCATGGATAGGCCCGAACTGATGGCGATCGTGATCGCTTTTCTCCTGCTGCTGCTCGCGCTCATGGTCGTGGGCTGGCAGGCGCGCAAGCGTCGCCAGTCCGGGGTGGCGAAGCCGGCGGCGCCGCCGGAGGTGCGCGGCGCGGTGCTCGGGACGTTCGACGGCAAGTACGTGGCGACCACAGCGGCGGGCAACAGGCTCGATCGCATCGCCGTGCACGGTCTCGGATTCCGCGGATTCGCCGCAGTCGAGGTGACCGACAGCGGCGTGCTGGTGCAGATCGACGGTGTCGACGATTTCTGGATCCCCCGCGCCGACCTGCGTGCACACAGCAAGGCCACCTGGACCATAGACCGTGTCGTCGAGCAGGACGGCCTCGAGCTTCTGGAATGGTCGTTGGGGGACAGGCTCGTGGAGAGCTACTTCCGTTTCGACGACTGGCTGGACTTCGAGTTCGCCGTCGATTCGCTCATCGAGAAGACCGCCGCATGAGCGTCGTCCCCGCAGTTCTCGTGCTCGAGGACGGCACGCGCTACACCGGCCGTGCCTATGGCGCGATCGGCCGCACGCTCGGCGAGGTGGTGTTCGCGACCGGCATGACGGGCTACCAGGAGACCCTTACCGACCCGAGTTACGCCGGCCAGATAGTCGTCATGACAGCCCCCCACATCGGCAACACGGGCGTCAACGACGAAGACCCTGAGTCCTCCCGCATCTGGGTGGCCGGATACGCGGTGCGCGATCCAAGCCGCATAGTCTCGAACTACCGGGCGACCGGTTCGCTCGACGACCAACTCGTGGCCGACGGCATCGTCGGCATCAGCGGCATCGACACCCGTGCGGTCACCCGTCGGTTGCGCGATGCGGGGGCAATGCGCGGTGGAGTCTTCTCCGGGACGGATGCCGCACTCAGCCCCGAAGCCCAACTCGAGATCGTACGTAGCGGGGCAGGGATGGCGGGCCTGAACCTGTCAGCGGAGGTGTCGACGGTTGACGGCTATGTCGTCCCAGCAACCACCGAGAGCATCGGCCGCGTGGCAGTGCTCGACCTCGGGGTAAAGACCTCCACGCTCAACTACCTGGCCGCGCGTGGCTTCGACGTGCACGTGCTGCCCCAGTCCGCGTCCCTCGAGGGCGTGCTGGCGATCGAGCCGGTAGCGGCGTTCTTCTCGAACGGGCCCGGCGACCCCGCGGCATCCGACAGTCACGTCGAGTTGCTGCGGGGCATCCTGCGCGAGGGCCTGCCGTTCTTCGGCATCTGCTTCGGCAACCAGCTGCTCGGCCGGGCGCTCGGTTTCGGCACCTACAAGTTGCCGTTCGGCCACCGTGGCATCAACCAGCCGGTGGTGGATGTCGCGACCGGCCGCACCGAGATCACGAGCCACAACCACGGGTTCGCCGTGGACGCGCCCATCGGGGTCATCACGGAGTCACCGGCGGGCTTCGGCCGCGTCGAGGTGAGCCACGTCAACCTCAACGACAACGTCGTGGAGGGGCTCAACGCCCTCGACATCCCCGCGTTCTCTGTGCAGTACCACCCAGAGGCCGCCGCGGGCCCGCACGATGCCAACTACCTGTTCGACCGTTTTCGCGACCTCGTCGTTGGCCGGTCGAGTGGGCCGTCGACGGCCCTACGGGGGCCTGGCGGTTTCGATACGCCGCAGGCGGCTACTCAACCAGCGAAAGACTCGAATGCCTAAGCGCGAAGACATCAACTCGGTCCTGGTTATCGGATCCGGTCCCATAGTCATCGGCCAAGCGGCCGAGTTCGACTACTCGGGCACGCAGGCCTGCCGTGTGCTGCGCGAGGAGGGGGTGCGCGTCATCCTCGTCAACTCCAACCCGGCGACGATCATGACGGATCCCGACTTCGCGGACGCGACCTACATCGAGCCGATCACCTGGCAGGTCATCGAGACGATCATCGCCAAGGAGAAGCCCGACGCGATACTGCCCACCCTCGGCGGCCAGACAGCGCTCAATGCGGCGATCGACCTGCACAAGCACGGCATCCTCGAGAAATACGGCGTCGAGTTGATCGGCGCGAACTTCGAGGCGATAAACAAGGGCGAGGATCGCCAGATCTTCAAACAGCTCGTGCTCGATGCCGGCGCGGATGTCGCGCGCTCGCACATCGCGCATTCGGTCGACGAGGCCGTGCTGTTCGCCGAGGATCTCGGGTATCCGCTCGTCATCCGCCCCAGTTTCACGATGGGCGGCCTGGGATCGGGCTTCGCCTACAACCCCGGGGAACTCATCCGGATGGTCACCGATGGCCTGCACCAGAGCCCCACGACTGAGGTGCTGCTCGAGGAGTCGATCCTCGGGTGGAAGGAGTATGAGCTCGAGCTCATGCGCGACACCGCCGACAACACCGTCGTCGTCTGCTCGATCGAGAACGTCGATCCGGTCGGCGTGCACACCGGCGACTCGATAACCGTGGCGCCCGCGCTGACCCTGACCGACCGCGAGTACCAGAACCTGCGCGACATCGGCATCGACATCATCCGCGCGGTCGGCGTCGACACCGGCGGCTGCAACATCCAGTTCGCTGTCGAGCCGTCGACAGGCCGGGTCATCGTCATCGAGATGAACCCGCGCGTGTCGCGTTCGAGCGCGCTGGCGTCGAAGGCGACGGGGTTCCCGATAGCCAAGATCGCGGCGAAGCTCGCCATCGGCTACCGCCTCGACGAGATCCCTAACGACATCACCAAGGTCACCCCGGCGAGCTTCGAGCCGACACTCGACTACGTCGTCGTGAAGGTGCCGCGTTTCGCGTTCGAGAAGTTCCCGGCAGCAGACACCCGGCTGACCACGACGATGAAATCGGTCGGGGAGGCGATGGCCATCGGCCGCAACTACTCGACGGCCCTGCAGAAGGCGCTGCGCTCGCTCGAGAAGCGGGGAAGCAGCTTCCACTGGGTCGGCGAACCCGGGGACAAGGCGGAGCTACTCGCCCTCGCGAGCATCCCGACCGACGGTCGGATCGTGACCGTGCAGCAGGCTATGCGCGCCGGGGCGACAATCGCCGAGGTCTTCGAGGCGACGGGTATCGACCCGTGGTTCGTGGACCAGATAGCGCTCATCAACGAGGTCGCGATGGAGCTGGCTTCGTTCCGCCAGCTCGACGCCGACCTGCTGCGGCTGGGCAAGGACCACGGGTTCAGCGACATTCAGATCGCCCAGCTGCGCGGTGTCGCGGAGTCGGAGGTGCGTGCCCTGCGCTGGCAGCTCGGCGTGCGTCCGGTCTACAAGACTGTCGACACCTGCGCCGGCGAGTTTCCCGCGCTCACCCCGTACCACTACTCGAGTTACGACTCCGAGACCGAGGTGCTGCCATCCGACCGCCGGAAGGTGGTGATCCTGGGGTCTGGGCCGAACCGCATCGGGCAGGGCATCGAGTTCGACTACTCCTGCGTGCACGCATCCTTCGCCCTGGCCGACGCCGGCTACGAGACGATAATGATCAACTGCAACCCCGAAACGGTGTCGACCGACTACGACACGAGCGACAGGCTCTACTTCGAGCCGCTCACCCTCGAAGACGTGCTCGAGATCATCCACGCGGAGTCGCAGTCCGGCGAGCTCGTCGGTGTGATCGTGCAGCTCGGCGGGCAGACGGCTCTCGGGCTCGCCCAGGGGCTGAAGGATGCCGGGGTCCCGATCCTGGGGACGACCCCAGAGGCCATCGACCTTGCCGAGGAGCGCGGGCTGTTCTCGAAGATCCTCGACGACGCTCGCCTGTTGGCGCCGAAGAACGGCACCGCAACGAACATGACCGAAGCCGTGGTGATCGCGGAGGACATCGGCTACCCGGTATTGGTTCGCCCGAGCCACGTGCTCGGCGGGCGCGGCATGGAGATCGTCTACGACACCGAGTCGATGACCGACTACTTCGACCGGGTGAAGGACCAGGCCATCATCGCACCGGGTTCGCCCCTGTTGGTGGACCGCTTCCTCGACGACGCGATCGAGATCGACGTCGACGCGCTCTACGACGGCATCGACCTCTACATCGGCGGCATCATGGAGCACATCGAGGAGGCTGGCATCCACTCCGGCGACTCGTCATGCACCCTCCCGCCGGTCACCCTCGGACGAGACGTGATCAACCGCGTGCGGGAGGCGACACTCGCCATCGCGGCGGGGGTCGGCGTGCGCGGCCTGCTGAACGTGCAGTTCGCTATCGGCCAGGGCATCCTCTACGTGCTCGAGGCGAACCCCCGGGCATCCAGAACAGTTCCGTTCGTGTCGAAAGCCCTCGGCATCCCGCTCGCCAAAGCGGCGGCGCTCATCATGGTCGGCGGCACGGTGCGCGAACTGGTGGATGCGGGGCTGCTGCCCGTGCAGGACGGTTCCGTCGTGCCGATGGACGCCCCCGTCGCCGTGAAGGAGGCTGTGCTGCCGTTCAAGCGCTTCCGCACGGTGGAAGGCCACGTCGTCGACTCCGTGCTCGGCCCGGAGATGCGCTCGACGGGTGAGGTCATGGGCATCGACTCGAACTTCCCGAAAGCGTTCGCGAAGAGCCAGGAGGCCGCCTACGGCGGGCTGCCGTCGAGTGGGTCGGTATTCGTGTCCGTCGCCGACCGCGACAAGCGCGCGATAGTGCTGCCGGTGCTGCGGCTCAGCCAGCTCGGTTTCACGATCCTCGCGACCGAGGGCACGGCGGAGGTGCTCGCACGCAATGGCATCGAGGCCAGGGTTGTGCGCAAATACTTCATGGGCCAGGAGGTCGTCGAGGGCGAGCCATCGATAGTCGAGCTCATCAACACCGGCCAGGTGGATGTCGTGATCAACACTCCGAGCGGGCGCAGTGCGCGGGCGGACGGTTACGAGATCCGCACGGCGACGGTGGCGGCGGACAAGCCGCTGTTCACGACGATCGCGCAATTGGGTGCCGCCGTGGCATCCTTCGAGGCGATCCGCGAGGGCTTCGACGTGAAGTCGCTGCAGGACTACGCGATCGACCGCGCCGAGCGGCTCGCCATCGCGCAGGGCAAGGCGGCGCAGGAGCTCGCCCGTGCCTGAGCCCGTGCCGTTCGGCGAACGCCTGGCGGCGGTTTTCGAGTCGCGCGGGCACCTCTGCGTCGGCATCGACCCGCACGCGTTCCTGCTCGAGCAGTGGGGACTTCCGGATAGCGCGGAGGGCGCCCGCGAGTTCGGGCTGCGGGTCGTGGATGCCGCGGCTGGCGTGATCGGCATCCTCAAGCCCCAGGTCGCATTCTTCGAGCGCCACGGGTCGCTCGGCTACGCCGCCCTCGAGACCGTGCTCGTCGCAGCCCGCGGGGCCGGACTGCTCATCATCGCCGACGCCAAGCGCGGGGACATCGGCTCGACCATCGACGCCTACGGCGAGGCATGGCTCCGCCCTGGATCTCCGCTCGAGGCGGACGCCATGACGGCCGTCGCCTACCAGGGTGTTGGGTCGCTCGCCGGACCGATCGAACTCGCGCGGGCTGCAGGCAAAGGCATCTTCGTGCTCGCGGCGACATCGAACCCCGAAGCCGTTTCGACCCAGACGGCTGTGAGCATCGGCTCCGCGCAGACTGTCGCCGCCGGTATCGTCGGAGGGGTGGATGAGCTCAACGCGACGGCGGCTACCCTCGGGCCGATCGGGGTCGTGCTCGGCGCGACAGTGGACCTCGCCGACTACGGCATCGAGACCGGGCGGCTGGCGAAAACTCCGATCCTCGCCCCGGGCTTCGGCGAGCAGGGGGCGTTGTTCGACGACATTCCGCGGCTTTACGGCGCGGCATCCGCAAATCTCGTCGTGACGGTCTCGCGCAGCGTGCTTCGTGCGGGACCAGACGGTGTCGACACGGCAATCGCACGCACGGCGGCCGAACTCGCGGAAGCGACAGCGGTGTGAGCCCGCGCCCGGCGCCGCCAGATGTCGACCGTGCGGCCGCAGCGAGGGCCGCAATCGCCGCCCGACGCGCTCGCGCTGCGATCAAACACGACATCGCCACGCGCACCCGCACGGCGCTGGACGCCGCGCAGCGCGGCTGGGACGCCCCCGACAGCGCCGAGGCCGGCCTGCGAGTCACGGAGCTGCTCTCGAGCGTGCCGACTCTCGGCCCCACCCGCACGGCGAAGGTCATGACCAAACTCGGGATCTCTGACAAGAAGCGAGTCGGCGGCCTGGGCGTGCGGCAGCGGCATAAGCTTGCCGACTTCCTCATCGCGCGGCAGGGTCGCGAACCCAGCAAGCTCGTGGTGCTCGCCGGCCCGACGGCAGTCGGAAAGGGATCGGTGTCCGCGCACATCCGCGAGCACCACCCCGAGGTGCAGCTGAGCGTGTCCGCGACGACCCGCAAACCCAGGCCCGGCGAAATCGATGGCGTGCACTACTACTTCGTCAGCGACGCAGAGTTCGACCGCATGATCGAGGACGGGGAGCTGCTCGAGTGGGCGGTCGTGCACAACTCGTACCGCTACGGCACCCCGCGCCCGCCGATCGACGAAGCTCTCGCCGCGGGAAAACGGGTGCTCCTGGAGATCGACCTGCAGGGCGCGCGGTCGGTTCGGCGCGTCATGCCTGAGGCCCGGCTGATCTTCCTGCTGCCGCCGAGCTGGGAAGAACTCGTCAGGCGACTTACCGGGCGGGGCACGGAAAACGTCGAGGAGCAGCAGCGCCGACTGGCCACCGCGAGGACGGAGCTGGCGGCCCAGGACGAGTTCGACGCAAAGGTCGTCAACCGCGAAGTCGGGCAAGCCGCCGCCGAGGTCGTAGAATTGATGGATGCGCCTATCGGCGCGCCCACTTCTCGTTAAGCATTTAGGAGCACAGCCATGGTTGACAAGCACTCAGGAATCATCGATCCGCCCATCGACGAGTTGCTCTCGAAGGTGGATTCGAAGTACCAGCTGGTCATCTTCGCGTCGAAGCGCGCGCGCCAGATCAACGACTACTACGCCGACCTGCACGAAGGCAGCCTGTTCGACAACGTCGGGCCGCTCGTCGACTCGACTATCGACGACAAGCCGCTCTCGGTTGCCCTGCACGAGATCAACGAAGACAAGCTCGAGCTCAAACGCCTGAGTGAAGAATAAGCGGCGCGAAGAGTAAGTCCCCTCCCCATGGCACGACTGAACGTGGTCGTCGGGATCACCGGCGGCATCGCGGCGTACAAGGCGGTGTCCGTCGTCCGCGCGCTCGTACTCGCCGGTCATGACGTGCACGTCGTTGCCACCGAGAATGCATTGCGCTTCGTCGGGCGCCCCACCCTCGAAGCGATAAGCCGCAACCCTGTCCACTCCGAGCTCTACGAGGGTGTCGCGGAGGTACGCCATGTCGCCATCGGGCAGGCAGCCGACCTCATCGTGGTCGCCCCGGCGACGGCGAACACTATCGCCAAGCTCGCGACGGGCATGGCGGATGACCTGCTCGGCAACAGCATCCTCGCCAGCACCGCACCCCTCGTCGTAGCCCCGGCGATGCACACCGAGATGTGGCAGAACCCGGCGACTGTCGCGAACATCGCCACCCTGCGTGCGCGCGGCGTGACAGTAGTGGGGCCCGCGGTCGGGCAGCTCACCGGCAAGGATTCCGGCCCCGGCCGCATGTCGGAGCCGGACGACATCGTTGCGGCGGCACTCGCCGTCGTTGGCCCGCGCGACCTCGAGGGCAGGCGCATCCTCGTTACGGCCGGCGGCACCCGCGAGCCGCTCGACCCCGTTCGGTTCATCGGCAACCGGTCGAGCGGACGGCAAGGCATAGCGATCGCCTTGGCGGCGGCCGAGCGCGGGGCCGTTGTCACGCTCATCGCAGCGAACCTCGAGGTCGATGCCCCGGCATCGATTTCCGTGCAGCGGGTCGGCTCGACACTCGAGCTCGCGGATGCTGTCGCTGCCGCCGCACCCGACGCGGACGTGGTGATCATGGCCGCAGCCGTGGCCGACTATCGGCCTGAAACCGTTGCGCAGTCAAAGATCAAGAAAGAAACCCAGGGCGACTCGCTCGACCTGCATCTCGTGAAGAATCCCGACATCCTGCGCGGGCTGGCAGACACCCGTGCCCCCGGGCAGGTGATCATCGGCTTCGCCGCAGAGACCGAGCAGAATGACGCGAAGCTGCTCGAACTCGGCCGCGCGAAGGTCGCCCGCAAGGGAGCCGACTACCTCGTCGTCAACAGGGTGGGCTGGACCGAGGGGTTCGCCACAGAGCGAAACACCGTTCTAATGCTCAGCCGGGCGGGAGATATAGTTGCGGAGGCCGCCGGAACCAAGCAGTCGGTGGCGGACTCGATACTCGATCTTTTGTCCAACCCCGCGTGAAAATCTGGAGACTGAATGACCAACCTGCGCCTCTTCACCTCCGAGTCCGTGACCGAGGGTCACCCGGACAAGATCTGTGATCAGGTCAGCGACAGCATCCTCGACGCGCTCCTGGAGGTCGATCCCCAGGCCAGGGTCGCCGTGGAGACCCTCGTTACGACGGGTCTCGTGCACGTCGCGGGCGAGGTCACGACGTCCGGCTATGTTGACATCCCTTCGATCGTGCGCAAGCGGATCTCCGAAATCGGGTACAACTCCTCAGATGTCTGGTTCGACGGGCGCTCCTGCGGCGTTTCCGTCTCGATCGGCGCGCAGTCGCCGGACATCGCCCAGGGTGTCGACAGCGCGATCGAGACCCGCGAGGGCACGAGCAGCGACGCGTACGACAAGCAGGGCGCGGGTGACCAGGGCCTGATGTTCGGCTATGCGACGACAGAGACCCCAGAGCTCATGCCGCTGCCGATCTGGCTGGCGCACCGCATGGCCGAGCGCCTCGCCGAGGTCCGTAAGACCGGGGTCGTCGACTACCTGCGCCCCGACGGCAAGACCCAGGTCACTATCGGCTACGAGGGTGCGATACCCCGCACCGTTGACACGGTCGTCGTCTCATCACAGCACTCGCCCAACGTCGCCACCGAAGACCTCCGCCGCGAGCTTGAGGAGATCGTGATCCGCCCCGTGCTCGAGCGGGTCGACCTCGCCTCGAAAGACGCCACGATCCTCATCAACCCGACGGGCCGTTTCGAGATCGGTGGCCCACAGGGCGATGCCGGCCTCACGGGGCGCAAGATCATCGTCGACACCTACGGCGGCGCTTCCCGTCACGGTGGTGGCGCGTTCAGCGGCAAGGATCCGTCGAAGGTCGACCGCTCCGCGGCCTACGCCATGCGCTGGGTGGCCAAGAACGCTGTCGCTGCAGGCTTCGCCGACCGCCTCGAGGTCCAGGTCGCCTACGCCATCGGAAAGGCATCGCCGGTCGGGCTCTACGTGGAGACGTTCGGCACGGCTCAGGTGCCGGAGGAGACGATCATCGCCGCGATCCGCGAGGTGTTCGATCTGCGCCCCGGAGCGATCATCCACGATCTCGATTTGCTGCGGCCCATCTACGCGCAGACCGCCACCTACGGGCATTTCGGCCGCGAACTGCCGGACTTCACCTGGGAGCGCACCGATCGCGTGGGGGACCTGCGCAGCGCAGCCAAGCTGTAGCGATGTCCGCCGGCCCCCTCATCGCGCGGGTGCTCGTCGATTCACCTCTGCCGCAACTGGACCGCCTGTTCGACTACGGCATCCCCGAATCGCTGCGGGATGTCGCGGTCCCCGGCGTGCGCGTGCGGGTGCCGCTGCGCTCCGCCGGCCGCATCGCCGACGGATACCTCGTCGAACTCGCGGAGCCTGGGGACTACAGCGGGGTGCTCAGCGAGCTCGACTCCGTGGTCTCGCCGATCCGGGTGCTCGCACCCGAAGTGTGGGCACTCGCGCGCCGCGCTGCCGATCGTGCGGCGGGGTCGGCGATCGACATCGTGCGGCTCGCCGTGCCGGGCAGGCAGGTGCGTGTCGAGAAGGCGCATCTCGCGGACGACTCGAACCCGCCGCTCGGCATCGTGGTCGCGCCGCCCATCGAGTCGTACGGCAACCGGGTGATCGAGTCCGCGATAGCG
Source organism: Rhodoglobus sp. (assembly GCA_025464445.1). Classification (GTDB taxonomy): domain Bacteria; phylum Actinomycetota; class Actinomycetes; order Actinomycetales; family Microbacteriaceae; genus Rhodoglobus. The sequence continues at coordinate 63,728 of JAODLY010000021.1, forward strand.
CTCGGCGAGCGACTCGCTGTCGACGCCGTGCCGTTCGTGCTCGAGGTGGGCGTCGGGGCGGGCGCGTCGTGGGTGGGCGGCTGGGCGGTCACGCTGGCTGCCGCCGCGGCATCCACTCTGGCGACGGGGAAGAGCGCGATCCTGGCAGTGCCCGACTACAGGGACCAGGGGCAGCTCGATGCCGCGCTGCGCGCGATCCTGCCGCCGGAGCGGATCGTGCGGCTCGATGCGAAGCAGTCAAACCCCGACCGCTATCGGGCCTTCCTGCGGTGCCTTTCGGAACAGGCGCTCGTGATCGTGGGCAATCGCTCGGTGGTGTACGCCCCCGCGGCGAACCTCGGCCTCATCGCGATCTGGGACGACGGCGACCCGCTGCACAGCGAGCCGCTCAGCCCGTACGTGCACAGCAGGGATGCCGCGCTGCTGCGCCAGGAGCAGCAGGAGTGCGCCCTCATCGTCATGGGCAACACCCGGAGCACCGAGGTGGAGCGCCTCGTCGAGATCGGCTGGCTGCGCTCGGTGTCGCCGGAACGGCTCGTGCTGCCGAAGATCATCCCGACGATGCAGCAGGAGGGCGGCGAAAGGCTCGCGGCGCGGGCCCGCATCCCGTCTTCGGCCTGGAACATCGCGCGCACGGCGCTCGAGACCGGACCGGTGCTCGTGCAGGTGGCCCGGCCGGGCTACGCCCCGCGGCTCGCCTGTGTCGACTGTGGCCAGACGGCGCGTTGCATGCGCTGCGAGGGGCCGCTCGCGCAGAAATCCGCCCGCTCGGTGCCCGCCTGCCTGTGGTGCGGCGCCCTGGCAGTCAATTGGCGCTGCTCGAACTGCGAGGGCGAGAAGTTGCGTTTCGTCGGCAACGGCGCCGCCCGCACCGCCGAAGACCTGGGGCGAGCGTTCCCCGGCGTACGGGTGATCATCGCCGACGGGGAGCGCACTGTCCTGTCCGTGGGCGCTGAGCCCGCCCTGGTCATCGCGACGCGCGGGGCGGAGCCCGTGGCGGCTGGTGGCTACCGCGCCGTGCTGCTTCTCGACGGGGAGCGCATGGTCGCCCGCGAGAGCCTTCGAGTGGGCGAGGACTGCCTGCGCTGGTGGTCGAACGCCGTGGCGCTGGCGGCGGGGGGCGCCACGACGATGCTCGTCGGTGTCGGGGGAGCGCTGGCATCCGCCCTCGTCACCTGGCGCCACGCCGACTACGCCCGCGCCGAGCTCGCCGACCGACGGCGGCTGCGCTTTCCACCGGCAGTGCGGGTAGCGACCCTCACGGGAACGACGGAGGCTGTCTCGAAAGCCATTGCCGACATCGACGTCGAGCCGCTCGACGTGCTCGGCCCCGTCGACCTGCCCACCGGCGGGGTGCGCACGATCGTGCGATTCGACTACGCACGAGGCACGGATGTCGCGGCGAACCTGCGCGCCGAGGTGATCCGCGCGGCGACCGGCCGCCGCCGTCCACCGGCCGCCAAGGGTCCGCGCGGACCCCTCCCGCCCACCCTCAAGGTGCGACTCGACGACGTGGAGCCGTTCCTCGAGTCGTAGCGGTACTGGGAGACTGTGCTGATGACTTCTCTGCGCCTCGTGTTCGCGGGCAGCCCCGCCGCCGCCGTGCCCAGCCTGCGCGCCCTCGTCGCGACGCGGCACGATGTCGTCGCGGTGATCACGCGCGCCGACTCGCCCCAGGGACGCAAGGGCCTGCTTGCCGAGACACCCGTCGCCGCGGCCGCAGCGGAACTGGGTATCCCGGTGATCAAGGCGAACCGGCTGGCTGGCGAGGCCACGGAGGCCGTGCGGGCGATCGCCCCAGACCTCGGCGTGATCGTCGCGTACGGCGGCCTCGTGCGCGAACCGCTGCTCTCGGCGCCGCGGCTGGGCTGGATAAACCTGCATTTCTCCCTGCTCCCGCGCTGGCGCGGTGCCGCCCCCGTGCAGCGCGCCATCATTGCCGGGGATGACCTGACCGGGGCCACCGTGTTCCAGCTCGTACCCGAACTCGACGCCGGGGATGTGTTCGGGCGGATGACAGAGCCGATCGGCAGGCACCAGACAGCCGGCAGCCTTCTCGGCTCGCTCGCGCAGTCGGGCGCGGGGCTGCTCGTGCGCGTCGTCGACGCCATCGCGGACGGCGCTGCACGGCCCGAGCCACAGGACGGTGATGTCACGTTCGCCCCCAAGCTCACCGTCGTGGACGGGGAGATCGACTGGACGCAACCCGCCGAGACCGTCGACGCGCTCATCCGCGGCGTGACGCCGGAGCCTGGGGCCTCCACGACCGTCGACGGTGCGCGGCTGAAGGTGCTCGAGGCGATGATCGCCCGCGACGTGCCACAACTCGCGCCGGGTTCCTTCGAGCTGCTGGGCAAATCCGTGCTCGTGGGAACCGCCACCCAGCCGCTCGAGTTGTTGCGCGTTCACCCTGCCGGTCGCAACGTCATGGACGCCGGCTCGTGGTGGAGGGGTCGCAAATGAGCCAGCCGCAACCTGCGAGGCGCATCGCGCTCGACGTGATCATGGCGGTGCGCGACTCCGACGCCTACGCCAACCTGCTGCTTCCGGTGCGCCTCGGCCGGGCAAAGCTGAGCCCAGAGGATGCCGGACTCGCGACCGAGCTGACCTACGGCACCCTGCGCATGCAGGGCTACTACGACAGGGTCATTGCGCTGGCCGCCGGACGTGACGTGTCCCGGATCGACCCGCCCGTGCTCGACGTGCTGCGCCTCGCCTGCCATCAGCTGCTGTCGATGCGCGTCGCCCAGCACGCCGCCGTCGACGAGTCGGTCGAGCTGGCCAAGACCGTCGGCTCCCGCTCCGCCGTCGGGTTCGTCAACGGGGTGCTGCGCACCATCACCCGCACCGACGCGGCGACCTGGCGCGAGCGGGTGCTTGCCGAGGCGCAGACGGGGGAGGAGCGCCTGGCACTGGAGTACTCGCATCCGCTCTGGGTGGTGCGGGCGTTCCGGCAGGTGTTGACCGCAGAAGGGCGGGAGGCCGAGCTCGAGGGCCTGCTGGCCGCGGACAACGTGGCACCGCGGGTGTCCATCGCGGCGCTGCCGGGCGAGTCGACGCCCGCGGAACTCGATGCCTACCCGGCCGAGTTCTCGCCGGTCGGTGCGATCCTCGACGGGGGCGACCCGCTGCAGTTGAAGGCGGTGCGCGAAGGCAGGGCACGGGTGCAGGACGAAGGCTCACAGCTCGCCGCCCTCGCGCTGAGCCGGGCGAGGCCGATCGCCGCAGGCGAGCGCTGGCTCGACCTGTGCGCCGGACCCGGCGGCAAGGCCGCCCTTCTCGCCGCCGAAGCCCTCGGCGGCGGTGCCACCCTCGTCGCGAACGAACTCGTGCCCGCCCGTGCCGAACTCGTGCGCAAGGCCCTCGCCGTTTTCGACAGCCCCCCGGAGGTGTGGGAGCTCGACGGCACCCTGGTCGGCGAGCAGTTTCCCGGCTTCTTCGACAGGATCCTGCTGGATGCCCCGTGCACGGGCCTCGGCGCCCTGCGCCGCCGCCCAGAAGCGCGCTGGCGCAAGCAGCCCAGTGACGTCGCTGGGCTCGGAACCCTGCAGGCGAAGTTGCTCGGCTCCGCGATCGCGGCGTTGAAACCCGGCGGCGTACTGGCCTACGTCACGTGTTCGCCGCACGCCGCGGAGACCAAGTCGGTGGTGGCATCCGTGCTGCGCAAGGCCCAGGGCATCGAGCGCATCGATACGCCCGCGGTGCTGCAGTCGGTCGCCAGGGAACGCCTCGACCTGCCCGAGGCCAGCCATGTGCAGCTCTGGCCGCACCGGCACGGCACCGACGCGATGTTCATCCAACTGCTTGGCAAGGTCGCCGTTCTATAAACTGCACGAATGGTCCGCATCAACCCGAGCATTCTCGCCGCGGATTTCGCGAACCTCGAGCGCGAGGTCGCACGCATCTCCAACGCCGACTACGTGCACGTCGACGTCATGGACAACCACTTCGTGCCGAACCTCACGTTCGGCCTGCAGATGGTGCAGCGCCTGCAGGAGGTCTCGGCGACCCCGCTCGATGTGCACCTCATGATCGATGACGCCGAGCGCTGGGCGCCGGAGTACGCGCGAACCGGCGCGTTCTCGGTGACATTCCACGCCGAGGCGAGCGAGCATCCCGTCGAACTCGCCCGCACCCTGCGCTCCCTCGGCGCGCGCGCCGGGATCGCCCTCAAGCCGGGCACGAGCGCCGAGCCCTACCTCGAGCAGCTGTCCGAGTTCGACCAGGTGCTCGTCATGACTGTCGAACCGGGCTTCGGCGGCCAGAGCTTCATGCTCTCGATGATGCCCAAGGTGCGGCGCGTGCGCGCGGCGATCGATGCGGGTGCTCTCGGGACCTGGCTGCAGGTCGACGGTGGCATCGACGAGCGCACAATCGAGATCGCGAGGGATGCCGGGGCAGACACCTTCGTCGCCGGCTCGGCTGTCTTCCGCGCCGTGGATCCCGCTGCGCAGGTCGAACTGCTGCGCGCCGCAGCCGGCGGGCACGACCACTAGACGGTGTCGGCTCAGACCCAGAATCCGGCGTGAACTTCGCGCGCGCCCGCGAGGTCGATGGGCCCGTGGACGGTCGTGGGATGCCCGCCGCGCGTGAAGACCTCGCGCGCTGAGAGGCCGAGCGTGAACTCGTCCGAGCCGGCGGGCATCAGCTCGATGAGCTCGTCGCCGCCCAGGGCGTAGAACACTGTCGGGATGCCCGCCCAGAAGATCGCGCCGGAACACATCGCGCACGGCTCCGTGCTCGTGTAGAGCACGCTGCCGGCGAGCTCATCGGGCACCTGCGCCGCCGCCAGCCGCACGAGGTTCGTCTCTGCGTGCCCCGTCGGGTCGCCGGAGGTGACGACGGTGTTCTCGGCGCGCACGATCCGGCCGGTCGCCGTGACGAGCACGGCCCCGAACGGATGGTTGCCGTGCTCCCGCGCACTACGCGCCTGGTCGACGGCGGCCGCGAGGTAGCCGATGTCGTCTGGGCTGGGGATGTTGCTGGTCGTCACGGGATGGCCCTTCGAGGTCTGCTTGGATAGGACTATGACAGATTCACCGAAGACAAAGCCCGAAGTCGAGTTCTACGAGGGCCCAGAGCCCACCGAACTCGTGATCATCGACATCGAGGAGGGCACCGGTGCCGAAGCGAAGCCCGGCGACACCGTCGACGTGCACTACCTCGGCGTCGATTTCGAGTCCGGCGAAGAGTTCGACTCGAGCTGGGGTCGTGGCCAGTCGGTCAACTTCCCGCTCGCGAGCCTGATCAAGGCATGGCAGGAGGGCATCCCTGGCATGAAGGTCGGCGGTCGCCGCCAGCTCATCGCCCCGCCGCATCTGGCCTACGGTCCCGCCGGTGGCGGCCACCGCCTCTCCGGCCGCACCCTCACGTTCGTGATCGACCTGCTGGGCGTCAAGTAGCCCGTCCCTCTGAGCGCGAAAACGCAGGAGATTCTGCGCCGACGCGACATTTCGAGCCGAAATGCCGCCGGCATCCCGGAATCTCCTGCGTTTTCGTCGTGAGCCGTCGTGGTCGATGGGCGCGCCCGGCCCGATACTCTTAACACGTGAAAACCTTCGACGAGCTGTTCGCTGAACTTGAGCGAAAGGCAGTGTCGCGCCCGGAGGGCTCCGGCACGGTCGCCCAGCTCGATGCCGGTGTGCACGCGATCGGCAAGAAGATCGTTGAAGAGGCCGCAGAAGTGTGGATGGCCGCCGAGTACCAGACCGACGACGAGACCGCGGCCGAGATCTCGCAGCTCGTCTACCACCTGCAGGTGCTCATGGTCGCGAAGGGGCTCACCCCGGCGGATGTCTGGCGACATCTCTGAGCTGTGACAGGCACCAGAGACATCCACCTTCGACTTAAGGCCAGACAATGCTGAGAATCGCAGTCCCGAACAAGGGATCGCTGAGCGAGACCGCTGCAGAGATGCTGCTCGAGGCCGGCTACGCCGGTCGACGTGACCCGCGCGCCCTGAGCGCCCTCGACCCCCGCAACGATGTCGAGTTCTTCTACCTGCGGCCGCGTGACATCGCCACCTACGTCGGGTCCGGCGCCCTCGATGTCGGCATCACCGGCCGCGACCTGCTGCTCGACTCGCGCAGCGCCGCCACGGAGATCGCCAGCCTCGACTTCGGCGAATCCACGTTCAGGTTCGCGGGCGCGCCCGGCAGGTTCGCGAATCTCCGGGATCTCGAGGGCGTGCGGGTGGCGACGAGCTACCCAGCGCTCGTCGGTGACTTCCTCGCCCGCAACGGCGTGCAGGTCACTGTCGTCTCACTGGATGGGGCAGTCGAGTCCGCGGTCAAGCTCGGGGTCGCGGATGCTGTCGCCGACGTCGTCTCGACAGGATCGACCCTGCGCGCCCAGGGCCTGGAGATCTTCGGTCCCGTCATCCTGGATTCCACGGCGGTGCTCATCAGCACGAAGAGCGACCTCGCGGGCATCACCACGCTGCAGCGCCGCCTGCAGGGGGTGCTCGTGGCCCGCCAGTACGTGCTCATCGACTACGACGTGAAGGTCGTGGACCTCGAGACGGCGACGAAGGTCACGCCCGGCATCGAGAGCCCCACGATCTCCCCCCTCCACGACCCGGAGTGGGTGGCGGTGCGGGCGATGGTGCCGCGGGCTGACACCAACCACGTCATGGACGAGCTGTACGAGATAGGGGCGCGGGCAATTCTCGTGAGCTCGATCCACGCCGCGCGCATCTGATGACGCTCGCGGTGAGGGTCATCCCGTGCCTGGATGTCGCGGCCGGCAGGGTGGTGAAGGGGGTCAACTTCCTCGACCTGCGCGACGCGGGCGACCCGGTGGAGCTGGCCCGTAAGTACTACGAGCAGGGCGCGGACGAGATCACGTTCCTCGACGTGACGGCCACGGTGGACGGGCGGGCGACGATGTACGACGTCGTGCGGGCTACTGCCGAGCAGGTTTTCATCCCGCTCACGGTCGGGGGCGGCGTGAGAAGTGTCGACGACGTCGCGCGGCTGCAGGCGAACGGCGCGGACAAGATCGGTGTCAACAGCGCCGCGATCGCCAGGCCCGCGCTGCTCGGTGAGATCGCCGATCGGTTCGGCGCCCAGGCGCTCGTGCTCTCGCTTGACGTGAAGCGCAAAGACGGCCGCTACATCATGACCACCCACGGCGGACGCACAGAGACCGACGTCGACGCCCTCGACTGGGCGCGCGAGGCCATCGAACGCGGGGCCGGCGAACTGCTCGTCAACTCGATAGACGCCGACGGCACGAAACAGGGATTCGATCTCGAGCTGATCGCCGCGATGCGGGCGGTAGCGTCCGTGCCTGTCGTCGCGAGCGGCGGGGCCGGGCGGGTGGGCGACTTCGCCCCGGCGATCGCCGCAGGAGCCGATGCCGTGCTCGCGGCATCCGTATTCCACAATGGAGAGCTGACTGTCGGCGACGTGAAGCGCGCGCTCGACGAGGCGGGAATGGTGGTCCGATGAACACGACAGAGGCGGATGCCGTGATCGAGCGGGTCACCTTCGCGGCCGACGGCCTCATGCCGGCGATCATCCAGGAGGCCGGGACCAAAGACGTGCTCATGCTCGGCTACATGAACGCGGAGGCCCTGCGCCGCACGCTCACGGAGGGCAGGGTGACCTTCTGGAGCCGCAGCAGGCAGGAGTTCTGGCGCAAGGGCGACACGAGCGGCCACGTGCAGCACGTGCGCGCCGCCGCGCTCGACTGCGACGGGGACACGGTGCTCGTGACCGTGGACCAGCACGGCCCGGCGTGCCACACCGGCGCGCACGCCTGCTTCGACGTGGACCCCCTCACGCCGACGATCGGGGAGCCTGATGCATAACTCGACGACGTCCGCCGATTTCACCGCCCGGCTCGAGGCCGGCCACAAGGTCATCCCGGTGATCCGCGAGATCTTCGCCGACGGCGAGACCCCGGTGGGCATCTACCGCAAGCTCGCGCAGGGCAAGCCGGGCACCTTCCTGCTGGAGTCCGCCGAGCAGGGCGGCATCTGGTCCCGGTTCTCGTTCGTGGGCGTCTCGAGCTTCGGCGTGCTGACGCAGGATGGCGAGAACACCGCGTGGCTCGACTACGGCCTGCCGGTCGAACGGGCCCTCGGCGAACACCGCGGCGGCCCGTTGGATGCCCTCGCGCACCTGTACGAACGGTGGAGCACACCGCACGTCCCCGGCCACCCGCCGCTCACCGGCGGGCTTGTAGGTTTCATCGGCTGGGAGGCGATCCGGCAGATCGAGCGGCTGCCCAACATCCCGCCCGCAGACTTCAGCGTGCCCGGCCAGGCCCTGAGCTTCGTCTCGGAGCTCGTCGTGCTCGACCACAGGTACGGTACCGTGCAGCTCATCGCGGCGGCACTCAACGACCCTTCGACAGGCTCAGGGCAAGTGGCCATGGATCGCGACGTGCTGTGGGGTGACGCCCAGCGTCGCCTCGACGCTATGCAGGCCGCCCTCTCCCAGCCGGGCGAGGCCTGGCTGGCTGAGGTCGACCTGTCGATAGCGCCGGCCCCGATCCCGCGGTCGACCCCAGAGCAGTACGCCCAGGCGATCGAGAAGTCGAAACAGTACATCCGGGATGGGGACGTCTTCCAGGTGGTCATCTCGCAGCGGTTCGACCACGAGATCAGCGCCGACCCGATCGACGTCTACCGCGTGCTGCGCACCCTCAACCCGTCCCCGTACATGTACCTGCTCACCCTCGTCGACACCGCGGGCGAACCGTATTCGATAGTCGGGTCGAGCCCGGAGGCGCTCGTGAAGATCGCAGACAAGCGGGTATACATGCACCCGATCGCCGGATCCCGGCCCCGTGGCGAGAGCCCCGAGGCCGACCTAGACCTCGGGACCGAGCTGCTCGCCGACACGAAGGAACAGGCCGAGCACCTCATGCTCGTCGACCTTGCCCGCAACGACCTGCTCAAGGTCTGCGTGCCGGGCACAGTCGAAGTCACCGAGTTCATGCAGGTCGAGCGCTTCAGCCACATCATGCACCTCGTCTCGTCGGTCGAAGGCGATCTCAACCCCGATGCGAGCTCGGTGGATGTCTTCCGCGCGACATTCCCGGCGGGCACCCTGTCCGGCGCGCCCAAGCCGCGTGCTCTCGAGATCATCGACGAGCTGGAGCCGGCGCAGCGCGGCGTGTACGGGGGAGTCGTCGGCTACTTCGACTTCGCCGGGGACGCCGACCTCGCGATAGCCATTCGCACGACGACGATCGTGGGCGGCCTCGCCCGCGTGCAGGCGGGGGCCGGGCTCGTCGCCGACTCCGACCCGTGCGCGGAGCACGAAGAGTCGCAGAACAAGGCCGCGGCGCCGCTGCGGGCGGTTGCCGTGGCCAACGCGATGCGCAGGATCTGATGGATGCCAGCAGGCTCAAGCTCCTCGCCATCCTCGCCGGTGGCGTGCTCGGGGCACTGACCCTCATCGCCTGGACGCAACCGTGGTTCGCCCTCACCCTCACGAACGGCCGCTCGCTGGCCGTCGCGGGCCAGGTCGCCGCGCCGGCGCTGTCGGCGCTCGGTCTCGCCTCCCTCGCCCTCGTGGCTGCGCTGGCGATCGCGGGTCGGGTATTCCGCGTCGTGCTCGCGGCGGTCGAGGTGGTGATCGGGGTGCTCGTCGTGGTGTCTGCCGCTGCCGCGTTATCCACTCCCGTCGCGGCGTCGGCGGCGACGATCACGGATGCCGTGGGCGAGAGCGGCGCCAACGCGCTGGCCGCCCTCGTGGCATCCGTCTCTGCGACGGCCTGGCCATACCTCGCCCTCGCGTTCGGGGCGCTTTCGGCCCTCGTCGGTGTGGCGGTGTTGGCCACCACGCGGCGCTGGCCGGGCCCAACCCGCAGGTACGAGGCGACAGCGGTTGCCGACGACTCGGCGGCCGGCAACTGGGATGCGCTGAGCGCCGGCGAGGACCCGACGCGATGAGGCTCCCGCTACAATTTGACCTGAACCCCCACCGAAATGGAGCACGATGAGCATCGAGCCTGACCCCGGCCACGGAAATTCGCCGGCCGCCTGGACCGCCATCATCATCATGCTGGTCGCCACCACGATCGGCACATTCGCTTTCTGGTTCGACGTGCAGTGGCTGGTCTGGGCTTCTGTCGGCCTGTTCATCGTCGGCGCGATCGTCGGCGGAGTGCTCGGCAAGCTGGGCTATGGGGTGGGCGGCGACAAGCTGGCCCCCAAGGTGCATAACTAGGGTGCTTGCCGATCTGGTAGCCGGGGCTCTACACGACGCCTCGGATCGTCGCGCTGCACGCAGTCTCGCCGATGTCGAGGCTGCGGCGCTCGAGCGCGCCCCCGCGCTCGACGCCCTCAGCGCGCTCGCGCCGCGCGATCGCGTGCACATCATCGCCGAGATCAAACGGGCGAGCCCCTCGCGCGGCCGGCTCGCCGAGATCGCCGACCCGGCATCACTCGCCGCGTCCTACCAGCTCGGCGGAGCCAGCGCGATCAGCGTGCTCACGGAGGGCCGACGATTCGGCGGGTCGCTCGGCGACTTGGAGAGCGTGCGGCAGGCCGCATCCGTTCCCGTGCTGCGCAAGGACTTCATTGCAGAGCCGTACCAGGTGTTCGAGGCCAGGGCCGCCGGTGCCGACCTCGTGCTGCTCATCGTCGCGGCGCTCGACAAGCCGACCCTCGAGGAGCTTTTCGGGCTCGTCACGGCGCTCGGCATGACGCCGCTCATCGAGACCCACTCGGCCGATGAGGTGGCCCGCGCGCTCGACCTCGGTGCCGGGCTCCTCGGCGTGAACGCGCGCGACCTGTCGACATTCGAACTCGACCAGGACCTGTTCGGGCGCCTCGCGGACCAGATCCCGAGCGGAGTCATCCGGGTCGCGGAGTCGGCTGTCAGGTCGCCGGAGGATGTCGCGCACTATCGCCGCGCCGGCGCCGATGTCGTGCTCGTGGGGGAGGCGCTCGTGACCGGGGGAGATCCCGTGTCCGCCATCCGCGAGTTCCTGGCGGCGTCATGACCCACCTGCGCGACGAACAGGGCCCGTACTTCGGCGAATACGGCGGGCGCTTCGTGCCCGAGTCGCTCATCGCCGCACTGGACGAACTGGATGCCGCATACCGGGCCGCCAAGACCGATCCGGCGTTCCAGGCCGAGCTCGCCCAACTGCACGCCACATACACAGGGCGACCGAGCATCATCACCGAGGTTCCACGGTTCGCGGAGCACGCCGGTGGAGCCAGGATCATCCTCAAGCGCGAGGACCTGAACCACACCGGCTCGCACAAGATAAACAATGTGCTCGGCCAGGCGCTGCTCGCCAAACGCCTCGGCAAGACCCGGCTGATCGCCGAGACCGGTGCGGGCCAGCACGGCGTCGCCACGGCGACAGCCGCTGCGCTGTTCGGCATGGAGTGCGTCGTCTACATGGGCGAAGTCGACACGGAGCGCCAGGCGCTCAACGTCGCACGCATGCGCCTGCTCGGCGCCACCGTCATCCCGGTGAAGACCGGGTCCCGCACGCTCAAAGACGCCATCAACGACGCGCTGCGCGACTGGGTGGCGAACGTGCAGACCACCCACTACCTGCTCGGCACGGTCGCGGGCCCGCATCCTTTCCCGGTGATGGTGCGCGACTTCCACAAGATCATCGGCGAGGAGGCCAGGCAGCAGGTGCTCGATCTCACCGGCAGGCTTCCGGATGCCGTCACGGCCTGCGTGGGCGGCGGCAGCAACGCCATGGGCATCTTCCACGCATTCCTCGACGACCCGGGCGTCGCGCTGTACGGCTATGAGGCCGCGGGCGAGGGCCACCTCACCGAGAAGCACGCGGCGACGCTGACCCGCGGGCGCCCTGGCGTGCTCCACGGCGCGCGGTCGTACCTGCTGCAGGATGACGACGGCCAGACGATCGAGTCGCATTCGATCTCGGCCGGCCTCGACTACCCGGGGGTTGGCCCCGAGCACGCCTGGCTCAACGACATCGGCCGTGCGACCTACCTGCCGGTCACCGACGACGAGGCGATGCAGGCGCTGCGGCTGCTGAGCCTGACTGAAGGCATCATCCCTGCGATCGAATCCGCCCATGCCCTCGCCGGCACGATCAAACTCGGCAAGGAGCTCGGGCCGGAGGCGATAGTCCTCGTGAACCTGAGCGGGCGTGGCGACAAGGACATGGAGACCGCGGGCAAGTACTTCGACATCCTGGACGCCGAAGTCCTCGCCGCAGACGATTCGGCGCCGCTGTGAGCGCTGTCGAAGACGTCATTGCCGCCCGCAAGGCCGCCGGCTCCGGGGCATTCGTCGGCTACCTGCCTGTGGGTTTTCCCGATCTGGCCACGAGCATCGAGGCCGCCGTGGCGCTCGTCGAGAACGGCGTGGACGTGCTCGAGCTCGGTTTGCCGTACTCCGACCCGGTAATGGATGGAACTGTCATCCAGAAGGCGACGCAGGCGGCTCTCGCCGGCGGGTTCAGGCTCGCGCACGGCTTCGAGGCCGTCGCGGCCATCACCGCCCGCGTGAGCGCGCCCGTGCTGGTCATGACCTATTGGAACCCGGTGCTGCAATACGGCGTCGACAGGTTCGCCGACGACCTCGTGGCCGCGGGTGGGGCCGGACTCATCACGCCGGACCTCGTGCCCGACGAGGCCGGCCCGTGGCTCGCGGCATCCGATCGCACCGGGCTTGACCGCGTGTTCCTCGCGGCACCATCGTCGACGGATGCCCGGCTCGCGCAGGCCGTAGCGACAAGCCGCGGTTTCGTCTACGCCGTCTCCACGATGGGTATCACCGGGGCGCGCAGCGATGTGGACAGCGCGGCGCGGGGCCTCGTGGCCCGCCTGCGGGACGTCGGCGCCACGAGCACCTGCGTCGGCGTGGGCATCTCCAGCGCGGAGCAGGTGCGCGAAGTGCTCGGGTACGCCGACGGCGCGATCGTCGGCTCGGCCCTGGTCACGGCGCTTGCTGACGGTGGGGTCGGCGCCGTCGCGCGCACGGCTGGCGCACTGGCCGCCGGTACTAGACTCACCACGTCTTAAAGAGGCACATCTAAACGAAAGGTGACAGGTCTTGTCGCTCCTGCCGCTCAGCATCCCCAGCCCGCCGATTGCCTGGCAGATCCCGATAACCATTCCGATCGGGCAATGGCTGCACGGAATCCTCCCCTTCATCCCGGCAAACCAGGTGATCGCGATCCACACCTACGCGCTGTGCATCCTGCTGGGCATCATCCTCGCCACCATCTGGGTGAACCAGCGTCTGAAGGCCCGCGGGGCCGAGCCTGGCATCGTGCTCGATGTCATCATCTGGGCTGTGCCGCTCGGACTGGTCGGCGCGCGTTTCTATCACGTGTTCACGCACCCAGGCGACTACTTCTACGCCGGCGCAGACCCCTGGAACATTGCGGCGGCAGGCAACGTCTGGGCGATCTGGGACGGCGGCAACGCCCTGTTCGGTTCCCTCATCGGCGGCGCGGTCGGCGCCGTGATCGGCTGCCGCATCGCCGGCCTGCGGTTCTGGACGTTCGCCGACGCCCTCGCGCCCGCGATGCTGCTCGCCCAGGCACTCGGTCGCTTCGGCAACTACTTCAACCACGAGCTGTTCGGCCAGCCCACAAACCTGCCTTGGGGCCTCGAGATCGAGTCGACGAATGGCGCGTTCCCCGTGGGCCTGCCCGCTGGCACGCTGTTCCATCCGACATTCCTGTACGAGATGCTCTGGAACGCCGTCGGCATCCTGATCCTGCTCGCACTCGAGCGCAAGCACAGTCTCGTGCGGCGCGCCATCCTCGGCCTGTCCGTGCCTGTTCCCCTCGGCGGTCCAATCCGTCTGCAGTGGGGCAAGGTGTGGGCCCTCTACATGATCTGGTACGGCATCGGGCGCGCCTGGTTCGAGTCGATACGGGTCGACCCGAGCGAGATATTCTTCGGCCTGCGCACGAACGTCTGGGGCGCGATCTTCACGATAATTGGCGGCATAATCCTTTTCGCCGTTCAGGCGAGGCGCCATCCTGGTATTGAGCCGAGCCCGTACCGGCCCGGCCGCGAGTGGAATCCGGACGGTGCTGTAGACTCCGGGGAGACCTACTCGGACACTGACGAACCCGGCGATGATGCCGCTGCGCATGACAAACAGGCGCTTGATAAAAGCGCCACCGAGAACCTCGCCACAAGCGGAGCAGGCACGAAGCCCTAGAAACCTAAGGCCTTTTCCCTCTGGGCCGCCGACGTCCCACCCCACCAGCACCATCGTGAGGACGGTACCCATGGCTCTCACGCCACCCTTCCAACGGTTCGGCTCTGCCCCGCAGAAGTCCGGCCTGTACGACCCGCGCAATGAGAAAGACGCGTGCGGTCTCGCCATGGTCGCGACCCTGCGGGGAACCGCAGGGCACGACATCATCTCCACCGCGCTCGGGGCGCTGCGCAACCTCGAGCACCGCGGCGCTGTCGGATCGGATGCGGGCACCGGCGACGGCGCCGGCATCGTCACGCAGATTCCCGACGCATTCCTCCGCGCCGTCGTGGACTTCGAGTTGCCGCCGGTCGGCCGCTATGCCGTCGGCATGGCATTCCTGCCCACAGCCAAATCCGAGCGCGACGAGATCAGGATCGCGATCGCCGAACTCGCCGCCGAAGAAGACCTCAGGGTGCTCGGCTGGCGCGACGTGCCTGTCGAGCCCGGCAATCTCGGCAACCTCGCGCGCGCGGCCATGCCCGTCTTCGAGCAACTCTTCCTGGCGTCGACGCGCGCCGACGGCAAGAGCAGCGTCGGGGGCCTGGAGCTCGAACGCCAGGTCTTCCGCCTGCGCAAGCGCGCCGAGCAGCAGGTCAACGCGTACTTCCCGTCGCTGTCCAGCCGCACCCTCGTCTACAAGGGCATGGTCACGACGCTGCAGCTCGAGCCGTTCTACCCAGACCTCTCAGATGAGCGGTTCGCGTCGAAGCTCGCCCTCGTGCACTCCCGGTACTCGACGAACACGTTCCCGTCCTGGCCGCTCGCCCAGCCGTTCCGCATGATCGCCCATAACGGCGAGATCAACACGGTGCAGGGCAACCGCAACTGGATGCGCGCCAGGCAGTCGCAGCTCGAGAGTGACGTGCTCGGCGACATCCGCTCGATCCTGCCGATCAACACCCCCGGCGCGAGCGACTCCGCGTCGTTCGACGAGGTCGTCGAGCTTCTCAACCTCGCCGGTCGCTCGCTGCCCCACGCCATGATGATGATGGTGCCGGAGGCCTACGAGAACCAGGTGGATGTCGACCCCGCACGCAGGGCGTTCTACGAGTACCACTCGATGATGATGGAGCCCTGGGATGGGCCCGCCGCTCTCGTCTTCACCGACGGCACGCTCGTCGGTGCCACGCTCGACCGCAATGGGCTGCGCCCCGGCCGCTACCTCGTGACCGACGACGGCCTCGTCGTGCTGGCGAGCGAGATCGGTGTGCTTCCCGACATCGACCAGTCAAAGGTCGTGCGCAAGGGTCGCCTGAGGCCAGGCAAGATGTTCCTCGTCGACACGGCCCAGGGCCGCATCATCGAAGACGACGAGGTCAAGGCAGAGCTCGCGGCATCCCAACCGTGGGGCCAGTGGCTCGACGAGGGACGGGTGAACCTCAAGGACCTGCCGGACCGCGAGCACATCGTGCACACCCCCGCCTCTGTCACGCGCCGCCAGCGCACATTCGGATACACCGAAGAAGAGGTCCGCATCCTCATCACGCCCATGGCGCAGAATGCGGCAGAGCCTCTCGGTGCGATGGGATCGGACACCCCGATCGCCGTGCTCTCCGAACGCCCGCGCCTGCTCTTCGACTACTTCACGCAGCAGTTCGCCCAGGTGACAAACCCGCCGCTCGACTCGATCCGCGAGGAGGTCGTCACGTCGATGAGGCTCGGCCTCGGCCCGGAGCGCAACCTTCTCGCCGCGACCGCCGAGCACGCGAAGCAGGTAGCTCTCGAGTTCCCGGTAATCGACAATGACGAGCTCGCCAAGATCCAGCACATCGATCCGTCTCCCGGCAGCACCCTCGCCACGACGATCCGCGGGCTGTACCGCGTGGACAAAGGCCCGAAGGCCATGGAGAAGCGCCTCGCGAAGATGTGCCGCGAGGTCGATGAAGCCATCGCGGCTGGCACCCAGTTCATCGTGCTGTCCGACCGCGACTCCAACAAGGACTACGCCCCGATTCCGTCGCTGCTCATGCTCGCTGCGGTGCACCACCACCTCATCCGGGAAGAGAACAGGATGAAGGTCGGCATCATCGTCGAGGCCGGCGATGTGC
The DNA here is from genome assembly GCA_025464445.1 of Rhodoglobus sp. Lineage (GTDB taxonomy): Bacteria > Actinomycetota > Actinomycetes > Actinomycetales > Microbacteriaceae > Rhodoglobus. The sequence goes on from JAODLY010000021.1 coordinate 79,953, forward strand.
GCGAGGTGCACCACGTCGCGCTCCTCGTCGGCTACGGGGCATCCGCGATCAACCCGTATCTCGCGATGGAGACCGCCGAAGAACTCGTCCGCAGCGGCATGATCCAGGGCCTCACGCCGGAGAAGGCAGTCAAGAACCTGATCAAGGCTCTCGGCAAGGGCGTGCTCAAGATCATGTCGAAGATGGGCATCTCCGTCGTCGGCTCGTACGCGGGCGCCCAGGCGTTCGAGGCCGTCGGCCTCTCGCAGGAGTTCGTCGACCAGTACTTCACCGGCACTGCGAGCCTGCTCGGCGGCGTCGGCATGGAGGTCATCGCCGCAGAGAGCGCCGCGCGCCACGCGGCCGCGTACCCCGAGGATGGGGCCACGAGCGTGCACGAGCGCCTCGCGACCGGAGGCGAGTACCAGTGGCGCCGCGAAGGACCGCCGCACCTCTTCAACCCCGACACCGTATTCCGCCTGCAGCACGCGACCCGCTCGCGGCGTTACGACATCTTCCGCGAATACACGAAGCTCGTCGACGACCAGGCCGAGAACCTGATGACCCTGCGCGGGCTGTTCAGGGTGAAGGAGGGCGAGCGGCCGGTGGTGCCGATCGACGAGGTCGAGTCCGTGGCATCCATCGTCAAGCGTTTCAACACCGGCGCCATGAGTTACGGCTCGATAAGCCAGGAAGCGCACGAGACCCTTGCCATCGCGATGAACTCGCTCGGCGCGCGGTCCAACACCGGCGAGGGCGGCGAGGATGTCGCGCGGTTGCTCGACCCGCAGCGGCGCAGTGCCATCAAGCAGGTGGCGTCCGGGCGGTTCGGCGTCACGAGCATGTACCTGACGCATGCCACGGACATCCAGATCAAGATGGCGCAGGGCGCCAAGCCCGGCGAGGGCGGGCAGTTGCCTGCCGCCAAGGTCTACCCCTGGATCGCCCGCACCCGCCACAGCACCGCCGGCGTCGGCCTCATCTCGCCGCCGCCGCACCACGACATCTACTCGATCGAAGACCTCACACAGCTCATCTTCGACCTCAAGCGGGCAAACCCAGAGGCGCGCGTGCACGTCAAGCTCGTCTCGCAGTCGGGCATCGGCGCCGTCGCGGCCGGCGTCACCAAGGCCCTTGCCGACGTCGTGCTCGTCTCCGGCCACGACGGCGGAACCGGTTCGTCTCCGCTGAACTCGCTAAAGCACGCGGGAACCCCATGGGAGCTCGGCCTCGCCGAAACGCAGCAGACACTCATGCTCAATGGCATGCGCGACCGGGTGATCGTGCAGGTCGACGGCCAGATGAAGACCGGCAGGGACGTCATCATCGGCGCCCTGCTCGGTGCCGAGGAGTACGGCTTCGCGACGGCACCGCTCGTCGTGTCCGGCTGCATCCTGATGCGCGTCTGCCACCTCGACACCTGCCCGGTGGGCGTCGCAACCCAGAACCCGGAACTGCGCGCGCGGTTCAGCGGCAAGCCTGAGTTTGTCGTCAACTTCTTCGAGTTCCTGGCCCAGGAGGTTCGCGAATACCTGTCTGCGCTCGGTTTCCGCACGCTCGAAGAGGCAATCGGGCACCGCGAACTGCTGGATGTCGACCGGGCGGTGCAGCATTGGAAGGCCGACGGGCTCGACCTGGCCCCGATCCTCGTCGGACCGCACTTCGACGATGACGAGCCGCGCACGAACCGCGTAGCCCAGGACCACGGGCTGGAGAAGCACTTCGACAAGCAGCTCATCCGGCTCAGCGCAGACTCGCTCGAGCGGGGCACGCCGGTCGTGATCGACTTGCCCATCCGCAACACCGAGCGGGCGGTCGGCACCATGCTCGGCCACGAGGTCACCGTGCGGCACGGCGAGAACGGACTGCCGACCGGCACCATCGAGGTGCGGCTCACCGGCACCGCAGGGCAGTCTTTCGGGGCGTTCATGCCCTCCGGCATCACGCTGCGACTCGAGGGCGACAGCAACGACTACGTGGGCAAGGGGCTCTGCGGTGGGGAGATAATCATCCGCCCGTCCCGCAACAGCGTCTTCGCCGCCGAGCGGAACGTCATCGCAGGAAACGTGATCGGATACGGCGCAACCCAGGGCAGCATGTTCATCCGCGGCATCGTGGGGGAGCGCTTCCTCGTCCGCAACTCCGGCGCGACAGCGGTTGTCGAAGGCGTGGGGGACCACGCGCTCGAATACATGACCGGCGGGCTCGCGGTCATCCTCGGTGGCACCGGGCGCAACCTAGGCGCCGGCATGTCCGGCGGCACCGCGTACATCCACGAACTGCGCACGGAGCGGGTCAACCCGGAGTCGCTGGCGAGCGGCGAGCTCGAGCTGCTGCCGTTGGGCAGTGCCGACATCGAGATCCTCACCGACCTCCTCACCCGGCACCGCGACGAGACCGATTCCGTCGTCGCCGCGAAAATGCTCGAAGACATGGATGCCACAGTCGCGGCATTCACGAAGGTGCTGCCGCGCGACTACGCTGCCGTGCTGCAGACGCGGCAGACAGCGATAGACGAAGGATTGGACCCCGATGGGGATGTCGTGTGGACGAGGATCATGGCGGTGACGAATGGCTGACCCCAAGGGCTTCTTGAAGGTGCAGGAGCGCGAGACCCCCAAGCGCCGTCCCGTGGCCCTGCGGCTGATGGACTGGAAAGAGGTCTACGAGCAGCAGGACCCAGCCGAACTGCGCCGCCAGGCCGGACGCTGCATGGACTGCGGCATCCCGTTCTGCCACCAGGGATGCCCGCTCGGCAACCTCATCCCAGAATGGAATGACCTCACCTGGCGCGGCGAGGGCGCACAGGCAATCGAGCGCCTGCACGCGACGAACAACTTCCCCGAGTTCACCGGCAGGCTGTGCCCGGCCCCGTGCGAAAGTTCGTGCGTGCTTGCCATCAACCAACCGGCCGTCACGATCAAGCAGGTCGAGGTCTCGATAATCGACCAGGCGTTCGCGAACGGCCTCGTCACCCCGCACCCCCCCGAGCGGCTCACGGGCAAGACCGTGGCCGTCGTCGGGTCCGGTCCCGCTGGGCTTGCCGCCGCGCAGCAGCTCACGCGGGCCGGCCACACGGTTGCCGTCTTCGAGCGGGATGACCGCATCGGCGGGCTGCTTCGGTACGGCATCCCGGATTTCAAGATGGAGAAGAAGCACATCGAGACCCGCATCGCGCAGATGCAGGCGGAGGGAACGCGCTTCCGCGCGAACGTCGAGATCGGCGTCGACATCACCTGGGATGAGCTCAAGTCCCGCTACGACGCCGTGATCATCGCTACCGGCGCCATGGTGCCGCGCGACCTTCCCATTCCCGGGCGCGACCTGCTGGGCGTGCACTTCGCCATGGACTACCTCGTGCAGTCCAACCGGGTCGGTGCGGGTGACCTCGTCGCCGAGCAGGTAACGGCAGAAGGCAAGCATGTCGTCGTGCTTGGCGGCGGCGACACCGGCGCCGACTGCATCGGCACCGCCCACCGCCAGCAGGCGCTCTCGGTCACCAACCTCGCGATCGGCGTGCAGCCGCCCGCCGAGCGCCCCGAGCACCAGCCCTGGCCGATGTCGCCGACCCTGTTCGAGGTGTCCAGCGCCCACGAGGAGGGCGGCGAGCGGGTCTACCTCGCGTCGACTGTGGAGTTCCTGTCCAACGAGGCAGGCGAAGTTCGCGGCATCCGCGTCGCGGAGACCGAGTACATCGACGGGCGCCGCGTGCCGAGGTCGGGCACCGAGCGGGAGATCCCAGCCGACCTCGTGTTGCTGGCGCTCGGTTTCACCGGGCCCGAGTCCGAGGCGATAGAGGCACAGCTGCCCATGCCTTTCGACGAGAAGGGCAACATCGAGCGCGACTCCAGGTACCAGACGAGCGAGGCGGGCGTGTTCGTGGCCGGCGACGCCGGTCGGGGCCAGTCGCTCATCGTCTGGGCTATCGCCGAGGGTCGTGCCGCGGCATCCGCCGTGGATGAGTACCTTGAAGGCAGCACACAGTTGCCGTTCCCGGTCAAGCCGACCGACCACGCGATCGCGATCTAGTCGCGCGCTTCCACCACCACCACCACCACGCAGTACCCACAGAAGGAAGTCATGAGACGAGCCAAAATCGTCGCGACGCTTGGCCCGGCCACGTCGAGCTACGAGAACATCAGGGCAATCATCGATGCAGGTGTCGATGTCGCTCGCATGAACCTCAGTCACGGCACGTATGCCGTGCACGAGGAGGTCTATGCGAATGTTCGCAAGGCCGCCGCTGATTCCGGTCGCGCGGTCGCCGTCATGGTCGACCTGCAGGGCCCGAAGATCCGCCTGGGCAAGTTCGAGGCCGGGCCATACGAGCTTGCAGTCGGGGACATCTTCAAGATCACCACCGAAGAGGTACTCGGCACCCGGGAACTGTCGGGCACCACGTTCAAGGGCCTGCCCGACGATGTCTCGCCCGGTGACTTCCTGCTCATCGATGACGGCAAAGTCAAGGTGAAAGTCACTGCCGTCGACGGCCAGGTCGTCACCACCGAGGTCATCGTCGCCGGCTTCGTCTCCAACAACAAGGGCATAAACCTGCCCGGCGTGGCCGTCAACGTGCCCGCGCTGTCGGAGAAGGACGAGGATGACCTGCGCTGGGGCCTCAAGCTCGGCTGCGACCTCATCGCGCTCTCGTTCGTGCGCAACGCCGAAGACATCGTGCGCGTGCACGAGATCATGGCAGAGGAGGGCCGCAAGGTCCCCGTGATCGCGAAGATCGAGAAGCCGCAGGCTGTCGACCACCTCGAGGCGATCATCGACGCGTTCGACGCGATAATGGTGGCTCGCGGCGACCTGGGCGTCGAACTTCCGCTCGAAGCGGTCCCGATAGTGCAGAAGCGCACAGTCGAACTCGCTCGCCGGATGGCAAAGCCGGTAATCGTTGCGACCCAGATGCTCGAGTCGATGATCTCCAGCCCTGTGCCCACCCGCGCAGAGACCTCCGACGTCGCCAACGCGATCCTCGACGGCGCTGACGCGGTCATGCTCAGCGGCGAGACAAGCGTCGGCGAGTACCCGGTCATCACCGTGCAGACGATGGCCCGCATCGTCACATCGACCGAAGATCACGGTCTCGAGCGCATCCCGCCGCTGGGCACCAAGCCGCGAACCCAGGGCGGCGCGATAACCCTCGCCGCGGCCGAGGTCGCCGACTTCGTCGACGCCAAATACGTGTGCGTGTTCACCGAATCCGGGGATGCGGCGCGGCGGATGTCGCGACTCAGGTTCCGCGTGCCGATGAAGGCCTTCACGCCCGACCCCGCCATCCGCAACCGCATGGCGCTCATCTGGGGCATCGAGTCATTCGTCGTGGATCGCGTGACCCACACCGACCAGATGTATCGGCAGGTCGACGAAGTGATGCTCGAGCACGGGCTCGCCGAGGTCGGCGACAAGGTCGTCGTGATCTCCGGCTCCCCTCCCGGAATCTCCGGGTCGACAAACGACATGCGGGTGCACATCATCGGCGACGCGATAAACGCTGCGGCGCCGGCCTGGCACGACTAAGACTGCATTCCTGAAGTGCCCCGTGCGGCTTCAGCCTCTCCCGGGTCCGCTGTGCGCGCTCGGGAGAGTCGTCCGGTCGCGATCGCGTGGGTGCTTGATCCTGGCGGATTCTGGTGTGCCGGGCTCAGATCGCGAAAGAACTGGCGGTCTCCGGGGCGAACAGGTCATCAGGCGTCGCGCTCGACGGATTGAGGCCTTGCTGGCTCGCGTAGCTGAGGTAGGCCTCGAAGACATGACGGTTGGCGGTGAGACCGTATGACCAGAAGGCGTTGCCCATGAGCGCGGTAGTTTCGGCGAGATGCGAGGCAATCCAAGGCAGCATGATCCGCAGCGACCCGGTCTGGGCCAGGGCCTCGTAGGCTAGGTGCTGCGCCGCAAGGAAGGCGTCGTAAAGCGAGCGAGCGAGCCAGCGGTTGGCCTCGTAGACCTCCCTGCGCAGTACGACGACGTGCATGACCGGAAAGATCCTGGTCTCCGCGAAATACTCGCGCTCTACCTGCTCGAAGTCGGAGAACAGGCGTGCTACGCGGGGATCCCCATCAACGAAGTGCTTGGGTGCCCGGGCGGAGTAGACGGCGTCGAGCTCGCCTTCGGCAAGACTCTGCGCGAGCGTGCGGTCAGGTCTGAGCGGTTCCACTCGGATGTTCGCAGGCAGGTCGAGTCTCGCGAGCTGTTCGCGTTCCGCGTCGTGCAGTCCACCGACCACATAGGTAGGGGAGTCCGAGGCGACCCCGTACCGCTCTTGCAGGATGCCCCTGATCCACACAGCCGCAGTCATCTCATAAGTGGGTAGCCCAATGCGCCGTCCGGCGAGGTTGGCTGGGGTATCGATACCAGCCGCGGTATTGAGGTAGATCGCGGAGTGCCGAAACAGCCTGCTCGGAAAGACCGGGATCGCCACGAAGGGGCGATCCTCCTCGGCGAGAGAAAGCACGTATGCGGAGAGTGACATCTCGGCTGCGTCGAATTCTCGGTAACGCAGCATCCGGAAGAATATCTCCTCCACCGGCATCGACAACACGTTGAGGTCGACGCCCACCACCGGCACGTTGCCATCGGCGAGCCCGCGGGTGCGGTCGTAGTCTTCGCAGGCCAGCGTGAGGGGCAGCCGCGCCACGTCAGTCTCCCTTCCCGGAGGTCGCCAGGTAGCGGTCGGCGATCTCGGTCGCGGTCGTCATCCAGACCCCTTCGGTCGCCGCGATTTTGCGGAGGATCCTCGCGAGGTACTTGAATCGGAATGGCTGCCCGGTGACAAACGGATGCAGCGGCAGCGCCATCACGCCGCCGCCCTCGGCGAGCATCACTTCGAAATGATCGAGCACCATCTCCTCGTATGCGCTGCCCTCGACTGTGCGCTGGCCGAAGATGCCGAGGTCGTTGAGATCGACTGAATACGGTACCGAGATCATGCCCGGAACGTTTAGGGCGAACGGCCGGTCGTCGCTGCACCAGTCGAGGACGTAGCTGAAGCCCAGGTCTCTCAGGAGTTCGGGCGTGTTAAAGGTCTCCGTCATGGCGGGACCGAGCCAACCTCGAGGCCTAGTGCCGAGGTGCTTGTCGAGCACCCCAACCATGTCACGGAGTATCCGGGTCTCCTCCTCGCGGTTCATCCCCGACTGCAAACGGACGTTTGTCTCGCCGTGGGCGACCCAGTCCCAGCCGGCGTCGAGACCGGCCCGGATGAGCTGGGGGTAGTGCAGGCAAACATCCGAGTTGAGGATTGCCGTCGGTCGGATGCCCAGTTCCGCGAACAGCTCGGCCATGCGCCATACCCCAACTCGCAAGCCGTAGTCACGCCACCCGTAGTTGAGCGGATCCGGCACTAGGCCCGAGGTGCGCGCAGACACCGCTGCCCCGCCCCCGTCGATGGGGAAGTGCTCGAGGTTCATGCCGACGTAGAAGGCCAGCCGCGCGCCGTCCGGCAGGTCGAGCTTCGCGCGCTCGGTGATGGGCGAGTAGTTGTACAGGGCGTTTTCCATCGGCTAGCCCTCCAGCCTGGCTAGGTAGTCCAGGCTCTCCTGAAGGCTCACGACGTCGCCGTACTTCATGTGGATGTCGAACAGGTTCACCCTGTGGGAGAGCTGGCTGCGGTCCGCGACGGCCTCGACCGGCACGATGACCCTGAGGTTGTATGAGAATGCATCGATCACTGTCGCGCGCACGCACCCGCTTGTTGTCATTCCGGTGACGATCACAGTGTCAACGCCCGCGTGGATGAGGTGCGCGATGAGCGGGGTGCCGAAGAAGGCGCTTGACTTGCTGCCCTTGAACAGCACGATCTCCTCCGGGCGCGGAGTCAGCTGATCCACGATCACGTCGCCGGGCGGCAGGTCGGGGGTGGGCGTAGGCCCAGGCGGGAAGCGCCAGTTACCGCGTTCGGCCGAACGCGGGTTGTGGCCGGGCCACGGGTAGGCCTGGGTGAAGAAGACCGGCGCCCCGGCGTCGCGAGCGGCCGCGAGGAGCCTCTCGTTCGCCGCTACAGCGGGCCACCCGGTCTCTCCCCAGCCCTTCGGGTACGCCGAGTCAACGAAGGCACGTGTCATGTCGACGATGACCAGTGCTGGCTTCGAGCCGACGGCCATCGGCCGCGACTCGTCTGAGTCGAACCCGCCGGCGAACGCGGCGAGGTCTTGGTCGGGGATGAGTCCATCCCACGGTTTGTCGCGCATGTTTCAGAGCACCCTCTCCAGGAAAGACTTGGTCCGCTCGTGCTGCGGGGCGTCGATCACCTGACTTGGCGGGCCGAGTTCGACGACGATGCCGCCGTCCATGAATGCCACGCGGTCGGCGATTTCGCGGATGAACTTGATCTCGTGGGTGACGATCATCATCGTCATGCCGTCTTCCGCGACGTCCCGAATGACGTCGAGCACCTCACCCACGAGCTCAGGATCGAGTGCAGAGGTGGGCTCATCGAACAGCATGAGCTTCGGCCGCATCGCCAGCGCCCTTGCGATCGCCACCCGCTGCTGCTGCCCGCCGGAGAGCTGCCGCGGATACACCGCCGCCTTGTCGGCAAGGCCCACCCGATCGAGCAGCTCGAGCCCGCGAGCCGTCGCGACGGCCCGCGGCTCGCGCCGCACCTGCACGGGTCCCTCGATCAGGTTCTCGATGACGGTCAGGTGCTGGAACAGGTTGAAGCCCTGGAAGACCATGCCGATGCCTACGCGCGAGCGGGCGACGTCGCGGGGCTTGAGCTCGCGCAGCCGGTCGCCCTCCTCGCGATAGCCCATGAGCGCCCCATCGACGGAGAGCCGCCCGGCGTCAATCTTTTCGAGGTGATTGACGCAGCGCAAAAACGTCGTCTTGCCGGAGCCGGACGGGCCGATGAGTCCGACAATCTCTCCGGCGGGTACACAGAGATCGATGCCTTTGAGTACCTCGACGAGGCCGAAGGACTTGCGCACATGCTCGGCGCGCACCATGGGAACGTCGTTCATGCTCGCTCCTCGATTGGGCGCGCGCGGCGGCTTAGGGCGGCCCGGATGCGCTGGGTCGGCGTCATCGGGAGGGTGCGAACGCTCCCCTTCGAGAAGTAGTGCTCAAGGTAGTACTGCCCGACCATGAGCACCGAGGTGATGACGAGGTACCAGATCGATGCAACGAGCAACAGCGGGATCACCTTGTAGTTCTGCTGGTAGACCAGCTCGGCGGAGTAGAGCAGGTCGGGCACCGCGAGCACACTCACGAGGGAGGTGTACTTGAGCAGCCCGATCAGCTGGTTGCCGGTGGTAGGGATGACCACCCGGATGGCCTGGGGAAGCACGATCCGGCGCATTACCCGCATGCGGGTCATGCCGAGGGACAACCCGGCCTCGCTTTGGCCTTCGTCAACCGAGAGCACGCCGGACCTAACTATCTCGGCCATGTACGCGGACTCGTTGAGAGCGAGACCGAGGATCGCCGCGACGAAGGGCGTGATGAGCTGGTTGGTATTGAGCCCGAAGATCACCGGGTACAGGGCCCCGAGGTTGAACCACAAGATGAGTTGCACGAGCACGGGCGTTCCACGGAACACCCACACGTAGAACCAGGCGGCGCCGGAGAGCACCGGGTTGGGCGAGAGCCTAGCGACCGCGAGCAGGGTACCTAGCACGATGCCGATAGCCATGCAGATAAGGGTCAGCTGCAGGGTGCGGCCGATGCCGGCGAGGATGTTCCAGGAGAACAGGTACGTCCCGATGACGTCCCACTCGAAGCGCGAGTTCGTCACGGCGCTCGTGACGAGCCCGGCGGCGACGAGGAACACCACGGCGATCGCCACCCACCGCAGCGGATGGCGTGCCGGCAGCGCTCGCTGTGCTCCGTAACGGTCAGCTGTGGTGGATGGCGAGTCGGTCATGTCAGCAGCTTGTCGCAGCGTTGATAGTCGCGCAATCGACGGCCGAGCCAGTGAGGTTCCACTTCGTGAGGATCTTCGCGTAGACGCCCTGGTCGACGACGGCCTGCAGTCCGGCCTGGATCGCGGCAGTCAGTGGCGAGCCCTTCTGGATCGCGAGACCGACAGGAGCCAGGTTGTAAGCATCGCCGGCGGGCTCGACCGTGCCTCCGGTTTGCGTCAACTGGTAGTAGCCAGTCGCGGCACCGGTGGTGAAGGCCGAGACCCGTCCGCTGATGAGGGCAAGCAACGACTCGGGCGCGCTGGGGAAGACCTGGATGTCGATCGGGTCCTTGCCCGCCTTCGTGCAGGCATCCGAGCGCCCGGGTAGTTCCTTGGTCGCCGAGGCCGTGCCGGCCGATGCGGCCACGCTCTTTCCGCACAGCGTGTCGGGGGTGAGATTTTCGGGGTTGCCCTGCTTGACCAGCGTGATCGCCCCGTCCTTTACATAGTCGACAAAGTCGACGCTGGCCTGGCGTTCCGTCGTGTCATAGATACCGGAGACCGCTACGTCGTACTTAGCCGAGGTGACCCCTGGGATGAAGTTCGCGAAGGTCGTGACCTCGTACTGCGCCTTGACGCCAAGCGCCTGGGCGATTGCTGTCGTGAGGTCGATACCGAATCCCTGCAGGGTCTTCTGGTCTGCGGCGTAATATGCGTACGGCGGGTAGCCGCCCTCGGTGGCGTAGAGCAGGTGGCCCGCTACCGCCACGGTCTCCGGGAGGAGAGCGGCGGCCTTCGCGTCGACGGTCGCGGCGCTGACGGGAGCGCTCGGGTCGAGCACCGCTCCCGCTGCGACGGACTCCGTAGGGCTTGGGGTCGGGGTCGGGACGCTGCAGCCTGCGAGCAGCACAGCGGCCAGGGCGGCGGACGCTGTGATCGCTAGATTCCGTCGAACTGTGTGGTTCATGTCGTTCCTCTCTGGTGGTTGGGTGTTGCGCCTCTGAACGCCGTAGGCGTCAGGAGTTGGTGTTTCCCCCTCGGATCGCTGCGGCGATCTTTCCGAAGCCCGGTTCGCCGACGACGGACCCGTTTTCGAAGACCGTCCGACCGCGGACCAACGTCCGCACCGGCGCTCCGACGAAACTGCGCCCCGCGTACGGCGACCAGCCAACGACCGAGAGCACCTCGTCATCGGAGATGGTCGTGCTCATACCCGCATCCACGAGCACCAGGTCGGCGTCGGCGCCGACATCCAGCCGACCCTTCGCAGCCATGCGGAATAGGCGTGCCGGGGCAGTCGAGGTCGCTTCGACGAGGCGCTCCATCGTGAGCCTTCCCGCCGCGACGGCGTCGAGGAGCATGCGGAGATAGAACTGGGTCGATGGTGTCCCCGTGTGGGCCTTCCAGCCGTCGGTCCAGCCGATCTCCTTCTCCTCGCGAGTGTGCGGGGCATGGTCGGTCGCGACGATGTCGATCGTGCCGTCAGCGAGCCCCTCCCAAAGGGCGGGCACGTTGTCCTCTGGTACCCAGTAAGAGAGCGCATACGAGCCGAGGCGCTCGATGTTGGCCCAGTCGTTGCCGAGGAACAGTGCCCAGGGATTGATCTCGGCGGAGACCTTCTGGCCGGCCTTCTTGGCTGCACGGATGAGTTCGATGCTGCCGGCGGTTTGCACGTGAAGCAAGTGAAGGTGGACTCCGGTGGCCTTCTGCAGGCGAAGCAGGAGGGCGATCGCCGTTTCCCAGATCACGCCGTCGTACGATGCGTACGCTTTGGCGTAGGCGAGGGCATCCCGTTCCCCGCGGTCCCAGTACTCCTTCTCGATGAAGTCCATGAGCGCCTGGTCGTGCGGGTGCACCATGAGGGGCACGTCGTTCGCGGCGCACAGCTGCATGATGTGCATGAGCTCGCCGTGGTCGTGCACGCCGATGCCGGGCATGTGCGGGTAGTCGCGGCCCGTGTCGGTGACCATAAAGACTTTGAACGCCGCGATTCCAGTGCCCGCCATGCGCGGGATCTCGTCGGGAATGGTGCCTGCTGGATTGATGTTCCAGTCCACCACGGCCGAGCGCTCGTACAGCTTCATCATGCTCTCGAGCCGCTCGAGTGTGTTCGGCGGCGGCTGCACGTTGGGCATCCCAACCGTCGTCGTGACGCCGCCAGCGGCGCATTGGCGGGTCGCCGCCTCGATGGTGTCCTTGTACTCGTAGCCGGGCTCGCGGTGATGGCTGTGCATGTCGATGAGGCCCGGGATGAGCACGAGGCCGGTGGCGTCGATCGTTTCGGTCGCCGCGGGCTCCTCGCCCGGCGCGTACCGTCCGGCGATCTTTCCGCCCACGATTCCGATGGACTCCGCGCGACGGCCGAGCGCATCGACGGTCTCCGCGCCTCTTATCACGGTGTCGAGCGACATGCGGTTCCCTTCGTCGTTGCGGAGTCTGATCCAGAAAGCGTTGCTGAGCCGACAGGCACTCAGCTTCTCCCGCTTTCCGATGATTTCTGGAAATGCTATTCGCGGAGTATTACGGCTGTATTGCGCAGATGATAGCGATCGAGCCAGACTGATACGTATTCCAATTCAGGAGGCTCATGGATTCCGTCGATTTGCGTGCGTTCATGGCTGTAGTCGAGGCGAGAGGCTTTCGCTCCGCTGCGAAGGCCCTGTTCATCTCCCAGCCGAGCGTGTCTCGGGCCGTTACGCGGCTCGAGACCGAGCTGGGCGTCACGCTTTTCACCCGGGGCAGGTCCGGTACGGAGCTGACCGTGCACGGTGACGCTCTTCGAAATGGCGTGCCGGGCATTCTCGCGAAGATGGAGCGAGTACGGGTCGAGACCATCGGCAGGCTTCCCACTACCCTCAGGCTCGGAGTCGCACCGGCAGCGGCTGGAAGCTTCCTTGCCCGGTTCCTTTCAACCTGGATCCCGCAGCACCACGAGCTTCGGATCGTCATGCTGCACGGTGGAGCCGCGGGCTTGCGTACTCGGCTCGAGAATGACGAGTGCGACGCAGCGATCATTTCGACACCGGTGCCGCGGTCCTTCGAGCATCACCCGCTCGCGACGATCCGCCTTGTCGCCTGTATCCCGCCGGGTCATCGCCTCGCCCAGTCCGACGAACCGCTGTCGGTTGCTGAGTTGCACCTCGAGCCAATCCTCGTCAATGGAACTTCATTCCTGTCGACCCAGCTATTTGCTGCTGCTTGTCAGTTGGTGGGTGCGGACCCGGACATCGTGTACCAGTGCGAGGTCGACCAAACCCTCGCAGCGCTCGTCGAGGCTGGCCTCGGAATCGCGATTGTCGGCGACAACGTCGACCTACGTGGTTTCGATCTGCCCCGCCGTCCCCTCCACAACGGCGATGGCAGCGTGCTCTCGTTCGACCTGCACATCGCGTGGCGTCGGGACGCCGACCTGGCTCCTGCGGCACGGGACTTCCTCGCAGCCCTGAGCGCGAGCCAATGGTAACGAGCTTCTTCGTTGTTCCGGATGAGGGACTCGACGCCCCACCGGTGCCGCCGGAATGTCGCTCGTCTTGGGCGGTGCTAGCCCCCTGCGACATTCCGGACTGCGCCGGCGGGGACCCCGGAGGGTTCTCGTGGGCGCATCCGGCACGTAAGAAGGGGCGAGCAATGGCGAAGGGGCCACCCAGATCGGATGGCCCCTTCTTACGTGCCGGATGAGGGACTCGAACCCTCACGCCCTCTCGGACAAAGCATTTTGAGTGCTCCGCGTCTGCCATTCCGCCAATCCGGCCGCACAACAACGCTGAAAAGAATACCGTAGGCTCTAGATCGTGACTGACCAGGATGCCGCCGTTTCAGCCCCGCGGAGGGTGGTCGTCGCAGAGGACGAGTCGCTTATTCGCATGGACATCGTGGAGATCCTCCGCGATAACGGCTTCGAGGTCGTGGGTGAGGCCGCTGATGGCGAGACAGCCGTGGCCCTCGCGACAGAGCTGCGGCCGGATCTCGTCATCATGGACGTCAAGATGCCCCAGCTCGACGGCATCTCTGCCGCCGAACGCCTGAGCAAGAACCACATCGCGCCAGTCGTGCTGCTCACCGCGTTCAGCCAGAAGGAGCTCGTCGAGCGGGCCTCAGAGGCCGGCGCCCTCGCGTACGTCGTGAAGCCGTTCACGCCCAGCGACCTGCTGCCCGCGATCGAGATCGCGCTCAGCCGCTACACCCAGATCATCACCCTCGAGGCCGAGGTCGCCGACCTCGTCGAGCGCTTCGAGACCCGCAAGCTCGTCGACCGCGCCAAGGGCCTGCTCAACGAGAAGATGGGCCTCACCGAGCCCGAGGCGTTCCGGTGGATCCAGAAGGCGTCGATGGATCGCCGCCTGACGATGCACGACGTCGCGCAGGCAATCATCGAGCAACTGAGCGCCAAGAAGTAGCGCGGGGATGCCCGGCTCGGTCGTCATCACTGGTGGCGCCCGCGGCGTGGGCAGGGCCATCGGCGAGAAGCTGCTCACGCGCGGGCTCGAGGTCGTCGCGCTCGACCTGGAGGCGCCCGAGGACTGGTTCCACCCGCTGCTCAACATTCTCGAAGGCGACGCCTCCGACCCCGCAACCGTCGAGCGGGCGGCAAGCCTGGCCATCACCCAGGCGCCTCTCGTGGGGTGGGTGAACAATGCGGCGGTGTTCCGGGATACGTTCCTGCACGATGACCCCTTCGCGGTGCTCGAGGCGATCGCGGACAACCTCATCCCCGCGGTCGTCGGCTCCGCCGAGGCCGTGCGCCGGTTCCTCGCGGCGAAGAGCTCCGGCTCCATAGTCAATATCTCGTCGCACCAGGCGCAGCGACCGGTGGCCGGGGCCTTGCCATACGCGACGGCGAAGGCGGCGATCGAGGGGCTCACCCGCGCGACTGCCGTCGATTACGGGCGCTTCGGCATCAGGGCGAATGCCGTCGCGCTCGGCTCGATAGTCACCGAACGATTCGACGGTGACGTCGCGGTCGCGGGCGCGTTGCACCCGCTCGGTCGCATGGGCACGAGCAACGAAGTGGCGGATGCCGTCGCCTGGCTGCTCTCGAACGGCGCGAGCTTCGTGAGCGGCACTGTCATCCCAGTCGACGGGGCTCGCTCGGTGTGGGGCAGGGACCCGGAGGAGAAATGGCCGGGGACTGCCTAACGGCCTGAAGCCCTCACCGGTCCTTCAGGAAGTTCGTCATGCGCACGGTCGAGAGCCTGCGGCCCTCCTCATCGGTAACGACGATCTCGTGGGTCGCCAGTGAGCGCCCGAGCGAGATCGCGCGGCAGGTGCCGGTGACCCACCCGGAGGTGGCTGAGCGGGAGTGGGTGGCATTGATCTCGATGCCGACGGCGTAGCGCCCCACCCCGGCGTGGATGGCCGATGACACCGACCCGAGCGACTCGCCCAGCACGACGTGTGCCCCGCCGTGCAGCAGGCCGATGACCTGGGTGTTGCCTTCGACGGGCATCCTCGCGACCGAGTATTCCGCGGAGAGTTCGATGAACTCGATGCCCATCTTTACGGAGAGTTCGCCGCCGTTGGTGCGCATGATGATCTCGCGCATCACCGGGTCGATGTCATCGGGAAGCTTGGTCATTCCTGGCCCTCCAGCGCGCGGTCCGGCTGTCACCAGCCGCGGCTAGGCTGGCTCTCGTGCCGGACTCAGAAAAGCCTACCCTCCTGATCATCGACGGCCATTCGCTGGCTTTCAGGGCCTTTTACGCGCTGCCTGTCGACAGCTTCCAGAGCCGCGACGGGCAGCACACGAACGCGATTCACGGCTTCCTGTCGATGCTCATCCTGCTGCTGCAGAACGAGAAGCCGACCCATCTCGCCGTCGCGTTCGACATCTCCAGGTACTCCTTCCGTACCCGCGAGTATGCGGAGTACAAGGGCACCCGCGGCGAGACCCCGCCAGAATTCGTCGGGCAGATCCCGCTGCTCGAAGAGGCGCTCAAAGCCATGCGCATCCCCACGATCAGCAAGGAGGACTACGAGGCAGACGACATCCTCGCGACGCTGGCCACTCGTGGCGCGGCCGACGGATTCTCCGTGCTCGTCGTGTCGGGCGACCGTGACGCCATCCAGATGGTCAACGACGATGTGACGCTGCTCTATCCGAACGCCCGCGGGGTATCAGAGCTCAAGCGCTACGACCGCGATGCGGTCTTCGAGCGCTACGGCATCGAGCCGCACCAGTACCCGGATGTCGCAGCGCTCGTCGGCGAGACATCCGACAACCTCATCGGCATCGACAAGGTCGGCGAGAAGACCGCGGTGAAGTGGATCACCACGTACGGCAGCCTCGACGCCGTGCTCGAGAACGCCGACAAGATCACGGGGGCGGTGGGGGAGAAGCTGCGGGAGCAGAAAGACCGCGCCATCCGCAACCGCAGGCTCAACCACCTCGTCACGGATGTCGAGTTGCCTCTCGGCCCGGCCGACCTCGAGCGTCAACCGCTCGACGTGCCCGCGGTGCGCGAGATCTTCGACAAGCTCCAGTTCAAGACCCTGCTCGAGCGAGTGCTGAAGATCGCGGCGGCCGAGCAGGGCGAAGACGCGGTGACCGGCTCAGCGCCGGCTGCGGCGGGCATCCCCGTGATCCACACGATCATCGACGAGGAACTCGCGAAATGGATAGCGACGCAGACCTCGAACGGGCAGAACGCCCTCGGGCTGCGGGTGCAGTCGATGAACGGCGAGGTCGTCGGCCTCGGCCTGGGCGCTGCGGACGAAACCGCTTTCGTGCCGTGGGCACCTGGGCGCCCCGACTACGCAGCTCTCGAGCAGTGGCTCGCGAGTGACGCGCCCAAGATCATGTCCGGGTCCAAAGCGCAGTTGAAGATTGCACGGGATTCGGGGCTCGAGATCGCCGGTATCGCCTACGACACCATGCTCGCGGGCTGGCTGCTGCGCCCGGGCGGCAAGGCGGAGACTCTCGAGTCGCAGGTGGAGTACTACCTCGGCGAGACCCTCCAGCAATCCGACCCGAACCAGCTGGTGCCCGAGACGGAGGCGGCGAGCCCGGCAACAGAGGCGTGGTACTCGCTGCGGCTCGCCGCGTACCTCTCGGAGAAGCTCGACGCCGGCTCGCTCGACGTGCTCGAGCAAATCGAGGTGCCGCTCATCCCCGTGCTCGCGACCATGGAGCGCACCGGCATCACGGTCAACCGCGACATCCTCGGCAGGCTTACCGCAGACCTGGGGCAGAGGGCCGCGGATGTCGCATCCAGCGCCTTCGAACTCATCGGGCGCGAGATCAACCTGGGCAGCCCCAAGCAGTTGCAGGAGGTGCTCTTCGACCAGCTCGGCATGCCCAAGACCCGCTCCAACAAAACAGGATTCTCTACGGATGCCGCGAGCCTGACCGACCTGCAGGAACAGGCACCCCACCCCTTCCTCGACCTGCTCCTGCAACACCGCGACGCCACGAAGCTCATGCAGATCATCGCCTCGATCGACAAGGCGGTCGACTCCCGCGGGCGGGTGCACACCACCTACGAGCAGGCAGGCTCGAGCACCGGCCGCATCGCCTCGAACGACCCGAACCTGCAGAACGTGCCCGTGAAGACCGAGGTGGGCCGCGAGATCAGGTCAGCCTTCGAGTCGGGCGCTGAGTTCGAGACGCTGCTGACCGCCGACTATTCGCAGATCGAGATGCGCATCATGGCGCACCTCTCCGGGGACGAGGGCCTCATCGAGGCGTTCAACGCGGGGGAGGACCTGCACCGCTTCGTCGGCGCGCGCATCTTCGGTGTGGACCCGGCCGAGGTCACCCCGACGATGCGCACGAAGGTTAAAGCCATGTCGTACGGGCTCGCCTACGGGCTCAGCGCCTTTGGGCTGAGCAAGCAGCTGCGCATCGAGACGGCGGAGGCGAAAGCGCTCATGACCGACTACTTCTCCCGGTTCGGCGCGGTGCGCGACTACCTGCGCAACGTCGTGGAGCAGGCACGGGTCGACGGTTACACGACGACGATCTACGGCCGCAGGCGCCCGTTCGGCGACCTCACTTCGAGCAACAGGGTGCTGCGCGAGAATGCCGAGCGGCAGGCGCTCAACTCCCCGATCCAGGGCTCCGCCGCCGACATCCTCAAGCGGGCGATGATCGAGATCGACGCGGACATGGCGGGTATGAAGTCCAGGATGCTGCTGCAGGTGCACGACGAACTCGTGTTCGAGGTGGCTGCGGGCGAGCTGGAGGCAATGACCGCGATCGTGCGAGCCCGCATGGCTGGCGCCGCCGACCTGCGCGTGCCCCTCGACGTGCAGATCGGCACCGGCCCGAACTGGGATGCTGCCGCCCACTGAGCGCAATACCTCGGTCGCAGGCTCCATCGCCGCGGGGGTCGCGGAATCGCTGGCGCGATTCTCTGAACTCCACCGCGCACGCCGAACCTGAAAATGGACTGTGAGTTGACAAGCGGACACAATCGGACTTATATAAACCCATAACCACATTTGGTTTGTCCGTTTTACACCCGCGAGAGCCTGACGATGAGGTCGGATTGTACGCACCCGAGCGTCACCAGCAGATCCTGGAGACCGCCCGCGCCATCGGCAGAGTGGATGTCGCCGGCCTCGCTCGGGACCTCGCCGTGACACCGGAAACCGTGCGCCGCGACCTCACCGCCCTCGAACGACGTGGGGTGCTGCGCCGGGTACACGGCGGCGCCATTCCCGTCGAACGCCTCGGCATGGAACAGGGCGTGGCCGACCGCGAGAGCCATTCCGCAGGCCAGAAGGAGCGCATCGCTATGGCGGCGCTCGACGAGTTGCCGGACGGCGGATCCATCATCCTCGACGCGGGAACCACGACAGTGCGCCTCGCTGAACTGCTGCCACTGGACAGGGAACTGACCGTCGTGACGCACTCGATCCCGGTCGCGAGCATCCTCATCTCCCGCCCGAACATCAGCCTGCACCTACTCGGCGGTGTCGTTCGCGGCCGCACCCTTGCGGCAGTGGGGGACTGGACGCGGGCACAGATCGCCGACGTCTTCGCGGATGTCGCATTCATGGGCACGAACGGCATCAGCGTCGAACGTGGCCTGACCACGCCTGACATCGCCGAGGCGAGCGTCAAGCGCGCGCTCATGGACGCGGCGCGCAGGACAGTCGTGCTCGCCGACCACACGAAGTTCGGCCGCGAAGACTTCGCGCGGGTTGCACCCCTCTCCGACGTCGACACGGTCATCACCGACATCGGGCTCGATGTGGAACTCGCCGAGGACATCGAGAACGCCGGCCCCAGGATGGTGGTCGTGTGATCGTGACAGTCACACTGAATCCGAGCCTCGACCGCACGCTCGAGGTGGGGCGCCTCGAACGCGGCGCTGTGCTGCGCACGTCGAGCCCGACCCTCGAGGCCGGCGGCAAGGGAGTGAACGTGACGCGCGCGCTCACGGCCAACGGCATCCCGAGCATCGCCGTGCTCCCGGTCGGTGGGGGAGAGGGCGCCGAGCTCAGGGAGCTGCTCGAGAACGCAGGGGTGTCGGCCCGGTTCGTGCCCGTGGCCGGCCGCACCCGCTCAAACATCACCATCGCCGAGTCGGGCGGCACCGTCACCAAGCTCAACGAGCCGGGACCGTCGATTTCCCCGGAAGAGCTCGCCGCCCTCACAACAGTCATCGCGTCTGCCGTGTCCGAGGGCGACTGGGTGGTCATCAGCGGAAGCATGCCCCCAGAACTCAGCGCCGGGCAGTTGCAGGCGCTGGCAGGCAGCCTGGCCGACCGGAAGGTCAACCTGGCAATGGACACGAGCGGCGATGCTCTCGTCGCATCGCTCGCCGCTCATCCACGCCTCATCAAACCCAACCGCGCCGAGCTCGCCGAAGTATCCGGACGAACCCTCGGGTCCATCTCCGATGTCATTGCCGCAGCGAAGGGTGTGCAAGACAAGGGGGTCGAGCTCGTCTTGGTGAGTCTCGGCGCGGATGGCGCTGTGCTCGTCGGCCCGACAGGTGTGCTGGTCGGCGAGTCCAGGGTCGAGCGTCCCAGGAGCACCGTCGGCGCGGGGGACAGCTTTCTCGCGGGATTCCTTGCCCGCTTCTCCGCAGACGAGACGGATGTCGAATCCGCCCTCCTCGAAGCCCTCGCGTGGGGCGCTGCGGCTGCATCGCTTCCTGGCACTTCGGTGCCGGGACCGGGTGACATCACCCACTCGAACGTCCAGCTGGTGTGGCAGCCAGACCTGGATCGGCCACTCGTGGCCAGCTAGTTACATCCCCATCCCGTACGAAGGAGTACAAACAAATGAGTGCATATACCCCCGAGGTCACCGGAACCGGAGCCCGCGCCCGCGTGCAACGGTTCGGTGCCTTCCTGGCCGGCATGGTGATGCCCAACCTGGGCGCGTTCATCGCCTTCGGTCTCATCACTACGCTCTTCATCCCAGACGGCTGGGTCAACAAGATCGCCGGAACTCAGACCGAGGTCAGCACGCAGATCAGCAGCGTAGTCGGACCGCTGATCGTGATCCTGATCCCGATCCTGATCGCCTACACCGGTGGTCAGCGCGTGCATGGCACCCGTGGTGCTGTGGTCGGTGCGGTCGCACTGGTCGGTGCGATGCTCGCACCGGTCGCGCTGCAGCTCACGCCGATCTCGCTCAACGGTGAAGCGGTTGCGCCGCCTGCCAACATCTCCGAGATCGGCCCGACAATCCTGGCCGCGTTCGTTCTCGGTCCGTTGACCGCCTGGCTTCTGAAGATGTGGGACAACTTCATCGCCGGCAAGGTCAAGGGCGGCTTCGAGATGCTCGTCGACAACTTCTCGGCAGGTATCATCGGCGGCCTCCTGGCAGTGTTCGGCCTGTACGTCATCGGCCCGATCACGTTCTGGATCTCGCAGGGCCTCGGATGGCTGGCGAACGCGCTGATCAACGTGGGATTGCTCCCGCTGGTATCGATCGTCGTCGAGCCCGCCAAGGTGCTGTTCCTGAACAACGCGATCAACCATGGTGTGTTCACCCCGCTCGGCATTGAGCAGGCCGCCGGCGCGGGCAAGTCGATCTTCTTCATGATCGAATCGAACCCCGGCCCCGGCCTCGGCATCCTCATCGCGATGCTGCTGTTCGGCCCGCGTGCGGTGCGCCCGACGGTCCCTGCCGCCATGGTTGTGCACTTCCTCGGTGGTATCCACGAGATCTACTTCCCGTATGTGCTGCTCAAGCCGATCCTCGTCATCGCGGCGATCCTCGGTGGAGCGACCGGCGTGCTGTGGGAGGTCATCTTCAACCTCGGTCTCGTCGCACCGGCATCCCCGGGCAGCATCTTCGCCTGGATCCTGGTATCGCCACCGGACAACCTGCTGTTGAACATGGTGGGCATCGTCCTGGCTGCAGCGGTTGCTGCGGTCGTGGGATCGGCCCTGCTGGGCTTCGGTCGCAAGGAGTCCGCAGTGGACGCCGCGATCGACCTCGAAGCCGCCAAGTCGCAGAGCGCCGAGAACAAGAAGGCATCGAAGGCTCCCGCTACGGCGTAGCCGACGAATAGGTTAGACAAAAGGAGAAAAACACAATGGCAACCATCGACGGATCCAGCATCAAGAAGCTGATCGTTGCGTGCGACGCAGGCATGGGCAGCAGTGTCATGCTCGCGTCGACGCTGAAGAAGCAACTCGCGAAGAACGGGGTGACCGTCGAGCATTCGGCGGTGGCGCAGATTCCCAGCGACGCCGATGTGGTGGTCACCCAGGCCGGGCTCGTGGACAGGGCGAGGGGCGTCGTTCCCGGCGTTCCCGTCATCCCGTTCATGCTCTTCCTGGGTGACCCGGCGGTTGCCAAGCTTGTCAAGGCGATCCAAGACGGCACGACTGTCGAGTACTGACGTGTCCGACGAAGAGAGCAAACCTCTCCACGAGCTGCTCGCCGAAGCGTCGATAAACCTCGACGCTTCGGCGACCAGCCGGGATGACGCGATCCGCCAGGCCGGCGCCGGGCTCATCGCCGCCGGCTCGGTGGACCCCGCATACGTCGACGCAATGATCGACAGGGAGAACTCCGTCTCGACGTTCATGGGCGAGGGAGTCGCGATTCCCCACGGGACTCTCGCGGCCAAGGACTCCGTGAAATCCGATGCCCTCTCGATGGTGCGCTTCCCAGCGGGAGTGGATTGGGACGGCAACGACGTGCGTCTCGCCTTCGGCATCGCCGCGAAGGGCAACGGGCACATCGCGCTGCTCTCCCAGCTCGCCTCGATCCTGATGGACCCCGAGAAGGCGGAAGCACTGCGCAATGCGACGACCACGGCGCGTGTGTACGAGTTGCTCACCCCCGACCCAGAGGACGAGTAGGCCTCATTGAAGGCGGCAATGTTTTACGCCCCCGGGGACATCAGACTCGAGGACGTCGAGGAGCCGCGCGCCGCGGCCGGCGAGGTCAAGATCCGCGTGCGCAACTGCTCGACGTGCGGCACCGACGTCAAGATCTTCCATTCGGGCCACCCCAACATGACTCCGCCCCAGGTGATGGGTCATGAGATCGCCGGCGAGATCACCGAGGTCGGCGCCGGCGTTGACGGCTGGGCCGCGGGGGACCGCGTGCAGGTAATCGCTGCGATCCCGGATGGCACCTGCCCAGACTGCCTCGCCGGGCGCATGTCCGTCTGCCCCAACCAGCTCAGCATGGGATACCAGTTTCCGGGCGGATTTGCCGAATACATGATCGTGCCGGGCAACGTGTTGCGCGTCGACGGGCTCAACCGCATTCCCGACGGCCTCAGTTTCGCCGAGGCATCCCTTGCAGAGCCGCTCGCCTGTGTCCTCAACGGCCAGGAGTTGGCGCGCGTCGGGCCCGGCGACACAGTCGTGGTCGTAGGTTCCGGCCCGATCGGCTGCCTGCATGTTCGGCTCGCGCGTTCGCGGGGCGCTTCGCGCATAATCCTCGTGGATCTCAACGGCGCTCGCCTTGCCGAAGCCGCAGCACTCGTGAAGCCCGACATCACCATCGACTCGAGCGCCGCGGATCCCGTCGCGGCGGTGCTCGAAGCGACCGGCGGCAGGGGGGCTGATGTGGTCATCACGGCCGCCGCGAGCGGCACCGCGCAGGAGCAGGGGCTGCGGATGCTCGCGCGGCAGGGCAGGCTGAGCCTGTTCGGCGGGCTGCCGAAAGACAAGCCCGACATCATCGTCGACTCGAATCTCGTGCACTACCGTGAGCTCACCATTGTCGGCGTGAACGGCTCGAGCCCCGCACAGAACAAGCGTGCATTGCAGCTCATCGCCAGTGGGGCTGTGCCCGTTCTCGACCTCATCACCCATCGCCTGCCGCTTGACAGGGTGCTCGACGCGATCGATATCGTGGCGAGGGGCGAAGCCATCAAAGTAACAATCGAACAGTAGGAGACCCAACATGGCAACGAAGACAGTGACAGTCGCCTCGAGCGTGGGCCTGCACGCCCGGCCGGCATCCCTGTTTGCGCAGGCAGCGGCGAAGGTCGGTGTTCCCGTCACCCTCACCTCAGCGGCAGGCAAGAGCGTCAACGCCGCAAGCATCCTCGGGGTGCTTTCGCTCGGCATCGGCCACGGCGAGGAGGTCACGCTCAGCGCCGAGGGTGATGGTGCCGAGGCTGCGCTCGATTCGCTCGCGGACGTGCTGAACACCGATCTCGACAAGGAGTAAGTCGTCGTAGGTAGGCTCGGTGCATGACGAGCGAGCCCACTGCAGCAACCCGTACCGCCACCCCGATCGACAGGATCGCCGAAGACTGGGTCTCGACACTCGCCGAACTCGATCCTGCGGTGGCGACCTGGATCGGCATCCCAGGCAAGCTCGACGAATACGAGGACCTGTCGCCAGCCGGCCACGAGAAGCTCATCGGCGAGGCGAAGAAGGTGCTGGCGAAGCTCGAGGGCGCAACCGAGGTCGACGACGTGGACTGGGTCACGAAGACCGACCTCGCGAGCGAGCTCAGCCTGCAGATCGAGTCGAGCGACGCCGGGCTGTGGATGCGGGACGTGAACGTCATCGCGAGCCCGGCGCAGTCCATCCGCGACATCCTCGACCTCATGCCCACGGACACCGAGGAGAACTGGACGGACATCGCCGGCCGGTTGAACAACCTGCCCGGCGCGGTCGACGGCTACATCGAGACCCTGCGGCTGGGCATCTCGAAGGGCATCACGCCTGCCAAGCGCCAGGTGCGCGAGGTCATCGAGCAGGCGCGCAAGCACGGCGCGGGGGACGGCTTCTTCCACAATTTCACGGGTTCAGCGACCCTTGCGGAATCCAGGGAGGTGCCGGAGTCGCTCAAGGCAGACCTCGCCAGGGGCGCAGTCGTCTCCGCCGGCGCGTACGACACGCTCGCCGCGTTCCTGCAGGACGAGTTGCTGCCCGCCGGACAGGATGAGGACGGGGTTGGGCGCGAGGTCTATGCCCTGACCTCGCGCCAGTTCCTGGGTGCGAAGATCGACCTCGACGAGACGTACGAGTGGGGCATCGAAGAGCTCGCGCGCATGGTCGCGGAGCAGGAATCGATCGCCAACGAGATCAAGCGAGGTGCATCCGTGCAGGAGGCCATCGCCGTGCTCGACGCCGACCCCGCCCGCAAACTGCAGGGCACGAAGGCGCTGCAGGAGTGGATGCAGAAGCTCAGCGACACGGCTGTCGCCGAACTCTCGAAGAGCCATTTCGACATCCCGGACCCCATCAAGCGGCTCGAGTGCATGATCGCCCCCACCCAGGAGGGGGGCATCTACTACACGAGCCCGAGCGACGACTTCTCCCGGGCCGGCCGGATGTGGTGGTCGGTGCCCGAGGGTGTCACCGAATTCAACACCTGGCGTGAGACCACCACCGTCTACCACGAAGGCGTGCCCGGGCATCACCTGCAGATCGGCCAGGCCGTCTACAACCGGGCGAAGCTCAACACCTACCGGCGGATGCTCGCCGGCACGTCCGGCCACGCCGAGGGCTGGGCGCTGTACGCGGAGCGCCTCATGCAGGATCTCGGCTACCTCGACGACCCGGGCGACAGGCTCGGGATGCTCGACGGCCAACGGATGCGTGCAGCTCGCGTCGTGCTCGACATCGGCGTGCACCTGGGCAAGCCCAAACTCGATGGCACGGGCAAATGGGACTGGGACTACGCGCTCGACTTCATGTCGAAGAACGTGAACATGAACGAGCAGTTCGTGAAGTTCGAGGTCAACCGCTACTTCGGCTGGCCCGGCCAGGCGCCCTCGTATAAGGTCGGCCAGCGCATCTGGGAGCAGATCCGGGACGCGTACAAGGCGAACGAAGGCGCGAACTTCGACATCAGGGAGTTCCACCGCAAGGCACTCGACATGGGGGGAGTCGGCCTCGACACCCTCAAGGCGGCGCTGCTCAAGTGATCGAGGTGCAGGCCGAGACCATCGGCGAAGCGTGGCTCGGCATCGCATCCAGCATCCTCGACGAGGGGCTCGAGGCGACGTACGACGGCCTGCCGATACTCGAGGTGCGGCGCGCGACACTCGAGGTGCGGCATCCCGACCCGGACGACGCGATCATCGCCCGGCACGCGAACCCGGAGCGCCTCGCCTGGATGCGGGCGAACTTCACCGATCACGCGCTCGTGCGGGAGCTCGGCGACGCGCGCTCGTACGCGAGCCGCCTGTTCGACTACGCGGCGAGCGGCACCGACCAGGTGGCGTGGGTGATCGACCGGCTGCGGGATGACCCGACCTCGCGCTCCGCGACGATCACGACGTTCGAGCCGCTCCTCGACACGTCGTACATCCCCTGTGTGAGTGTGCTGGATTTCTGGATCCCGGAGAACGCCGTCGACCTCGTGGTCTACGCCCACAGCATCGACTTCGGCTCGAAGGGCTACGCCAATCTCGTGCAGCTGGCCGACATCCAGGCAAGGGTCGCAGGCGAACTCGGGCGGTCAGTCGGATCGCTCACATTCATCGTGAAGTCCGCGCACGTCTACGAGACCGAATTCGAATACATGCGCGGCGTGCTCGAGTCGGCGAAGGCGCCTACCGCGTGACGGATTGGTCGCCGTGGGAGCGCGAGCTGGGTGCCAGGGCGGCCGACCTCGACCCAGCACTGCGCCGGTACTTCGGCGCCATCCCGGTCGGCAGCGTCGGCAGGGGAGAAGGGGTCTTCGACCTGGTCGGCACCCCTCGGCGCTGGCTGTGGCCGATGCTCGCACTGCTCGCGCTCGACGGCCTCGTATTTCCGACCTGGCAGCGCGGCGTGCCGTTCGTGATCGTGAACCGCCCGACGACGCGAGGCACGATCACCGCCACCCGCACCTTCCGCTTCGCCGACGGGGACAGGGTCATGACCGACGAAGTCGGCATCACCGCGCGCGGCCTGACCGACAGGCTGGGCCGGCACGGCACCGTGTCATCGACGCTGCGGGCGACAGTCGTCGACGGACACCTCGAGCTGCATTCGACGGGTGCAACCCTGCGCCTCGGGCCGCTGCGCGTGCCGCTGGGTGCGCTCTCGCCGCGCGTGGCGCTCGTCGAGCGCACCGACGGCGACCGCCAGCACGTATCGCTCACCCTCGAGTTGCCGGTCATCGGGCGCATCTACCAGTACGCGGGATCCTTCAGCTACGCGATCGAACCCGAGGAGTGACCGGATGCCCGACCGCATAGTCATCGCCGGCGCATCCGGCTTCATCGGCAGCTACCTGGTGCGCGCGTTCCGCGCCGAAGGCTCGACCGTCAGCATCATCGGGCGAACCGGAAAGGATGCCGCGTGGGGCGACACCGCGGCGATCACCGCACTGCTCGACGGGGCCCTGCTCATCAACATGGCGGGCAAGAGCGTGAACTGCCGGTACGGCCCGGCCAACCGCGAGGAGATCATGCGCTCCCGCATCCAGACGACGCGCGAGTTGTCCGATGCGATCGCGGCATGCGCGACGCCGCCCGCGCTCTGGATCAACTCGTCGACGGCGACCATCTACCGCCACGCGGAGGATCGCCCGATGACCGAGTCGACGGGGGAGCTCGGCACGGGGTTCTCGGTGGGCATCGCGAAAGCCTGGGAGGCCGAGCTCTTCGCGGCCGGGCTCCCCGGCACGAGCGGGTCGCGCTCAGGATGGCGATCGTGCTCGGCGACGGGAGTGCGCTGCTGCCGCTCATCCGGCTCGCGCGCTTCGGCCTCGGCGGCCCCCAGCTCGACGGGCCCTGGTTCAGGACGAGGGCGCGGGTAGCGGCTGGCACATTCCACGAGTTCAAGGCGCGGTGGGGCAGGCAGCGGTTCAGTTGGATCCACATCGCCGATGTGCTCGGCATCATCCGCTTGCTGCGCGAGCGCGCAGACCTCGAAGGGGTGGTCAACGCGAGCGCGCCGCATCCCACAGACAACGTGACGCTCATGCGAACCCTGCGCCGGGTGCTGCGGGTGCCCTTCGGACTGCCGGCCCCGCGACCATTGCTGGAGGTCGGCTCTGCGCTCATCCGCACCGAAACAGAGCTCGTGCTGAAGAGCAGGTGGGTCACGCCGGAACGGCTGCTGGCGGCCGGCTACGAGTTCGAATACCCGCAGCTTGAGCCGGCGCTACGTGAGATCGTCGCGTCCCACCGGCACACTGGGCAGTTGGCTTCGTTTCATTGAGGCGCTAAGCTGGAACGTCGCATTTCTGCGATTCCCCATCCGCCTGCCATCGGCGACGCAGCACGAGCTGCAAACACACAAGCACCACACAGCCGATGGCCTACTTATGTCCATACCGGAGCAACTACTACATGACAATCGTAACGACCGCCAAGGCACCCAAGCAGGTCGCCGTCAACGACATCGGATCTGCTGAAGACTTCCTTGCCGCGGTCGAAAAGACGCTGAAGTTCTTCAACGACGGGGACCTCATCGAGGGCACAGTCGTCAAGATCGACCGTGACGAGGTTCTCCTCGACGTCGGCTACAAGACCGAGGGTGTCATCCCCTCCCGCGAACTTTCCATCAAGCACGACGTTGACCCCACAGAGGTCGTCAAGGTCGGAGACC
>JAODLY010000033.1 GCA_025464445.1 Rhodoglobus sp.
TCTTGGCAGCGGCCTTGCGCTTCGGTTTCGTGGCCACGATCTCGCCCGTTGCAGCATCCACCAGTTCGGCTGCCGCAGGCTCGGACTCTGAGGCCGGTGCGGCCGCCGCCTCGCTTGCCGGCGGCTCCGGGTCAGCCTCTGTGACATATGGCCCGTAACGGCCGTCCTTCGCGAGGACGAGCTTTCCATTGTCTGGGTTGACCCCGATGACGCGGTCACCGACGACTGGCGCCTCGATGAGTTCGCGCGCCTTTGCGGCGGTGAGTTCGTCTGGCGCGAGCTCTGCCGGTACGTTCACCCGGCGCGGAGCCTCTGGGTCGCCTCCCGGCGCCTCCAGGTATGGGCCGTACTTGCCGATGCGCAGGGTGATGTCATCTGCGATGCGCACCGAGTTGATCTCGCGCGCGTCGATCTCGCCGAGGTTGTCGATGACCGTGCGCAGGCCGCGGTGCTTCGTGCTGCCGAAGTAGAAGCCGGTCAGCCATTCGACGCGGTTCTCTTTGCCATCGGCGATGCGGTCGAGGTCGTCTTCCATGCCGGCAGTGAAGTCGTATTGCACGAGGTCGTTGAAATACTCCTCGAGCAATCGCACGACCGAGAACGCAATCCAGTTCGGCACGAGAGCCTGGCCACGCGGCGTGACATAGCCGCGGTCGATGATCGTGGAGATGATCGAGGCGTACGTTGACGGGCGCCCGATGCCGAGCTCTTCGAGCGTCTTCACGAGGCTCGCCTCCGTATAGCGCGGCGGCGCGGACGTTTCGTGGCCCTTCGCCTCGACCTCGACGAGAGTCAGCTTCTGGCCCTCGGTGAGCGGTGGGAGCTTCGACTCGGTTGGCTCCGCGGCCTCGTTGCGCTCCTCGTCCTGCGATTCCTCGTAGGCATGCATGAAGCCGCGGAACGTGATTATCGTTCCGCTCGCGACGAACTCCGCGATCGTCTTCTCGAAGACGGGGCCAGCGCCGATCGTGATGGATGCCGTCGAGCCCTTGGCATCGGCCATCTGCGAGGCGACCGTACGCTTCCAGATCAGGTCGTAGAGCTTCCAGTCGTTGCCACGCAGCGACGACTGCAGTTCGCTCGGGGTGCGGAAGGTGTCGCCGGAGGGGCGGATGGCCTCGTGGGCTTCCTGCGCGTTCTTCGACTTGGACGTGTAGACGCGGGGCGCATCCGGAACCGTCTCCGCACCGTAGAGCGACTTGGCCTGGGCGCGGGCCGCCTGGATCGCCTGCGGCGAGAGCGTCGGCGAGTCCGTGCGCATATAGGTGATGTAGCCGTTCTCGTAGAGCGACTGCGCGACACTCATCGTCTGCCGCGCGGAGAAACGCAGCTTGCGGCCGGCCTCCTGCTGCAGCGTGGATGTCGTGAACGGTGCTGCGGGCCGTCGCGTGTACGGTTTCGACTCGACACCGGTCACCGTGATGGGAACCGCCGGGTCGCGCAACGCCTCGGCGAGCGCCTCGGCACCCGACTCGTCGAGTGCGACGGCGTCACCCTTGAGCAGGCCCTTGTCGTCGAAGTCACGGCCGGTGGCGATGCGCTTGCCATCGATACGCACCAGCCTCGACTCGAAGCGCTCGGTCGCCGCCCCGGGTGTCAGTCCGGCGATGAGGTCCCAGTAGCTCGCCGTGACGAAGGCGAGACGCTCGCGCTCGCGGTCGACAACCAGCCGGGTCGCCGCGGACTGCACCCGGCCCGCTGAGAGTCCCGGGCCTACTTTGCGCCAGAGCACGGGCGAGATCTCGTAGCCGTACAGGCGGTCGAGGATGCGGCGGGTCTCCTGCGCGTCGACGAGTGCCGTGTCGAGTTCGCGTGGGTTTGCGATCGCGTACTGGATGGCGTCTTTGGTGATCTCGTGGAAGACCATGCGTTTGACGGGGACCTTGGGCTTCAACTCCTGCAGCAAGTGCCAGGCGATGGCCTCGCCCTCGCGGTCCTCATCAGTTGCGAGGAAGAGTTCGTCGGCATCCTTGAGCGCCCGCTTGAGATCCGCGACCGTCTTCTTCTTCGCGTCTGACACGACGTAGTACGGCTCGAAGCCGTTCTCGACGTCGACCGAGAACTTGCCGAGTGAGCCCTTCTTGAGTTCCGGCGGGAGGTTCTTCGGCTCGATGAGGTCGCGGATGTGGCCGACCGATGACTGCACGTCGTAGCCGTCGCCAAGGTATTGGGCGATCGTCTTCGCTTTGGTGGGCGACTCGACGATGACGAGCTTCACGGACATTCACTCCCTGGGTAGACAAATGGACGAGGGGCGAGCCATCGTCAGCGCCACCATACACACCTCCACCACGATCACACCTAATCCGCCCCGCCGGGCTGTGGAGCGCAGTTGCTCCTCCGGTCAGCCCGAAGGGGGCCCCGCTGTCGCGTAGGAAGTGACGGGAATACCGAGGATGCTGCGGGTCGCCGACACGGTGATGACCAGCCCGTCGGCGACGCAGGAGCTGAGGGATGCCCCGTTCGCGGCGGCCACGCCGGCCGCAACGTCACACGGGTAGCCGGGCACGATTCCCACCGCGACATCGGCGGCGGCGAGCGCGGCCGCGTCTGCGGCGGCGGCGACCGACTGGCGCAGGGCGAACCCCATATAGAGGGGAATGGAGAGGCTTGCGAGAGCGGCGACCGCCCCGACCATGGCCACGCTGAGCACGGTACCGGAGCCGCGCTCGCCTCTCACCTGCCACCGCCGAGCGCACAGCTCGTTGCGGAGAGCGTCAGCGCCATGAGCGTGCCGACAAGGGCGGTCGACCGGGCCTCGAGGCGCGCGCACACGAGATCACCATCGCTCCAGGTCGCCACGCTCGCCCCCGGTGCGAGCCGCGCGGCCGCTGTGGGGTCGCCGCCGCGGGCTGCCGCGCGAGCCGCGGAGGCCGCGGCATCCTGCAGCCTCAGCTGTTGCCCAGCCACCTGCAGGCCCGAGAGGCAGCACGCGAGCACCGTCACCACCGCCGGCAGTGCTATTGCGAATTCGGCGGTGACGCTGCCGCGCTCGCGATAGCTATCCCGGGATCGACAACGCATGCCGCACGATGTCGGTCAGCATGCCGCGCACCTCATCCGACCGAAGGATCACGACGAGCAGGCCGGCGAAGCCGACGGCGGCCATGGTGGCGATCGCGTACTCGGCGGTCGCGGCGCCGCGGTCTGAATGTGGCCGGTGCGAGTGCAGCTTCCGTTTCATGTGGCCAAGTCTCGGTCGATCCGTGGATGCCAGAGACGGCCCTCGCCGATCGGTGCCGTGGGTCAGAATGTCGCGACTGTTGACGAGATGACCGCAACGAGCAGGGGGAGCACCCCGAGCACCATGAACGCCGGAAGGATGCAAAGCCCGAGCGGCAGCATGAGCCGCACCGACAGAGCGGCGGCCTTCTCCTGCGCCGCGGCCCTCGCGGACCTGCGCGCCTCATCGGCCTCACCGCGCAGCAGCTCGGCGGCCGGCACGCCGGCGCGGCGGGACAGGTCCAGCACCCCCTCGACCCTCGCCGGGACGGCCGGCAACAGGAAGAGCGCGACCGCCTCGTCGAGCACGGCACGGGCGGAATCGAGGGAACCGCCACCGCTCACCGCAATCGCCATGAGGTCGCACTCGATGCCGGGCGCGGCCTCGCTCGGCTGCGCGGCACGGACCAGGCGGCGGTTCCAGCGGGTCGCGAGCGCGATGAGCCCGCCGCCGACCACGAGACAAGCCCAGCCCAGGGGAGTCGCGAAGAGGGTGCGCGCGGTGTCGAAGCCGAGCGCCATTCCGAACAGCACGCCGATCGCCGGGAGCACCATGACCATGCGCGCGGTCGCGACGGGCGCGGCGAGCGCGACCTCGACATCCCGCTGGGCCTGGGCGAGGGAGCGCAGCGATCCTGCGTAATCGCGCAGGGAAGGAGCGAGCGGCGCGCCGACCTCGGTCGCGACCGACCATGCAGCGGCCAGCCCGCGCCAGCCGCCGGCCTCCAGCGCCGGCAGCGACCGCGACGCGTCGAGGATGACCTCGGCGACGTGCGGTGCGTCGGCGCGCGAGGAGACGACGCGCGCGACAACTGGCGATGGTTCGAGGTATCCCCACGCCGACACCGGCGCCACGCCCGCCGCGAGCAGCACGGCGAGGCGCTGGGCGACGGATGCCACGACCGCCAGTGGCGCTGGGCGGCGAGTCACGACGGCTCGACCACGAGCGCTCCCGCCCCGTCGAGGGCGAGGGACCCGACCTGGGCGAGGCGGCGCACGCCGCGCACCCGTTCGAGATGGAGCACGGCGCCGATGGCGCTCACCGCCTGGCGGGCCGTCGCCGACGGGCTGAGCCCGGCGAGCGCTCCCAGCGCCTCGAGCCGTGCCGGCACATCCTCGAGCGAATTGGCGTGCAAGGTGCCCGCCCCGCCGTCGTGGCCGGTGTTGAGCGCGGCGAGCAGCTCGCGGATCTCCTCCCCACGGCATTCCCCAAGCACGAGGCGGTCTGGGCGCATGCGGAGGGCTTCGCGCAGGAGCCGGGCCAGCCCGAGTGCGCCGGCGCCCTCGAGGTTGGCCTGGCGCGCCTCGAGCGCAATGAAGTGCGGATGCGACACCCGCAGTTCGGCGACATCCTCAATCGCGACGATGCGCTCCGCCGGGTCCGCTTCGCCGAGCATCGCGGAGAGCAGCGTCGTCTTGCCGCTGCCGCCCGCGCCGGTGATGAGCACGTTTGCCCTGCGCGCCACCAGGGCCGTCGCAACGGAAACCGGGACGGTCTCGAAGAACCCGGCGAGCTCGAGGTCGACAAGAGAGAGCGGCGTGGTATGCGGCAGGCGGATTGACAGCAGTGTGCCGGCCGGCGAGATCGGCGGAAGCACGGCGTGCACCCGGACGCCGTCGTGCAGCCTCGTGTCCACGCAGGGGTTGGCCTCGTCGATATGCCTGCCCCCCGCGGCGACGAGCCGCACCGCGAGGTCGCGCAGCTGGGGCTCCGTGAGGGCCAGCCCGGGCAGCCGCTGCAGCCCCGCGCCCCTGTCGACCCATGCGTCGCGCGGACCGTTCACGAAGACATCGGTGACCGCTGGGTCCGCGACGAGGGGGGCGAGCGGGCCGAAGTCGGCGCTGCGTGCCCTCGATGCCAGTGCCGGCTCGACTGGCTCGGTGCCTACCCGCCTCGCGACGAAAGGCACGCTGTCGGGCAGGGCGGGGTCATCCACTCGCCAACGATAGGAGCGGCGCCCGGGCCGACAGGGGGCTGGTCACGCTCGGCGAGGTGCCTCGCGACAATAGCGCTGTGGAGGAGCGGCGGCCTTAGCGAAAGAGGGGCGGCGCCTATTGGGGGGAACAGGCGCCGCCACAGCAGCGCGGGATTGGGGGGAATCACTCGCGCCACACGCCAAATTTGCATTTGACGAAGTTAGTGTACCGCACGGTGCCTCTCATGCAATGGGAGGTTCTAGGATCAAGGAGTTCACCTGTAAGCACAGTGCGCGGCATCCTGGCAGACCCGCGAGATCGACGAGGATCCGATGTCCACAAATTCGATTGACAGCCTGCTGCACGAAACCCGGCGCTTCCCTCCCACTGCCGAATTCAGCGCCAATGCCATCGCCCAGGCGGGCCTGTACGAGGCGGCCAAAGCCGACCGGGTGGGGTTCTGGGCCGAGCAGGCAAGGCAGCTGCTGCACTGGCACAAGCCGTTCACCGAGACCCTCGACTGGTCGGGCGCCCCGGTCGCCAGGTGGTTCGCCGACGGCGAGATCAACGTGGCGTACAACTGCCTCGACCGGCACGTGCTCGCCGGCAACGGCGATCGCGTCGCCATCCACTGGGAGGGTGAGCCCGGCGACAGCCGCAGTATCAGTTATGCGGAGCTCACGGCCGAGGTCAAGCGCGCCGCCAACGCGATGGCCGCCCTGGGCGTCGGCAAGGGCGACCGGGTTGCCGTGTACCTACCCGTGATCCCGGAGGCCGTCGTCGCGATGCTCGCCATAGCGCGCCTCGGGGCTGTGCACTCCGTGGTCTTCGGCGGCTACAGCTCGGAGAGCCTGCGCAGCCGAATCGACGACGCGAGCGCGAAGCTCGTCATCACGGCGGACGGCGGCTGGCGCAAGGGCAAGGTATTCCCGCTCAAGGCTGCGGTCGATGGCGCACTCGCGAACGGCACGTCGAGCGTCGAGCACGTGCTGGTGGTGCGGCGCGGCGAGAACGAGGTGGAGTGGACGGCCGGCCGCGACCTCTGGTGGCACGATGAGCTGGAGAAGGCCGGCGCGGAGCACGAGGCGCAGGGTTTCGAAGCGGAGAACCCGCTTTTCATCCTCTATACCTCTGGCACCACTGGCAAACCGAAGGGCATCCTGCACACGAGTGGCGGATACCTGACCCAGGTCGCGTTCACCCACAAGAACGTGTTCGACCTGCATCCGGAGACCGACGTCTACTGGTGCACCGCCGATGTCGGCTGGATCACCGGGCACAGCTACGTTGTCTACGGCCCGTTGGCCAATGGCGCGACGCAGCTCATGTACGAGGGAACCCCTGACACGCCGCATCCCGGCCGCTGGTGGGAGCTCATCGAGAAGTACAAGGTATCGATCCTCTACACGGCGCCCACTGCGATCCGCTCGTTCATGAAGCTCGGCCGCGCGATCCCCGACAGGTTCGACCTGACCTCACTGCGGCTACTCGGCTCTGTGGGCGAGCCGATCAACCCCGAAGCCTGGATCTGGTACCGGGATGCGATCGGCGGCGGTTCGACCCCGATCGTCGACACCTGGTGGCAGACCGAGACCGGCGCCATCATGATCTCTGCCCTCCCCGGCCTCACGACGCTCAAGCCCGGTTCCGCGCAGGTTCCCATACCGGGCGTGAAGATCGACATCCTCGGCGAGGACGGCACCCGGGTCGACCCGCCGCAGGGCGGACTGCTAGTCGTCTCCGAGCCGTGGCCGTCGATGCTGCGCGGCATCTGGGGGGATCCGGAGCGGTTCAGGGAGACCTACTGGTCGAGGTTCTCGAAGGCCGACGACTGGCGCTATTTCGCCGGTGATGGCGCCCATGTCGACGCCGACGGAGACATCGTGCTGCTGGGGCGCGTGGATGACGTCATGAACGTGTCCGGTCACCGGCTGTCGACGCAGGAGATCGAGTCCGCCCTCGTGTCCCACCCCATCGTCGCGGAGGCGGCTGTAGTCGGAGCCGCTGACGAGACGACGGGACAGGCTGTCGTGGCCTTCGTGATCCTGCGCTCAGACCAGGAGGCCGCCCAGACTGTCGACGAGGCGTCGACGATGCTGCGCGCCCACGTGACGGGGCAGATCGGCGCGATCGCCCGGCCGCGCCAGGTCTTCGTCGTCGCGGAGTTGCCCAAGACCCGCTCCGGCAAGATCATGCGCCGCCTGCTTCAGGATGTCGCGGAGGGCCGCGAGCTCGGCGACACGACGACGCTCACCGACGCCACGGTGATGCAGATCATCACCGACAAGCTGAAATAGGCGGCACAGCCCAGCTGAGCAGCCCGCTTGTCCCGGCACCTCGCGAACTCAAGGAGTGTCGGTTTTCTCGCTGCTCGAGTTCAGCGCACCCCGGGATCAGGCGAACTCGAAGACGAACTCGATCTCGACCGACGCGTCTAGCGGCAGCGCGGCGACGCCGACAGCGCTGCGGGCGTGCTGTCCGGCATCCCCGAAGATCTCGGCAAGCAATTCGGACGCACCGTTGATCACACCCGGCTGGCCGGTGAAAGACGGGTCGGATGCCACGAATCCGACGACCTTGACGACGCGGGTGATCCTGTCCAGCGAGCCGATCGCGCTGCGGGCCGCGGCGAGCCCGTTGAGCACGCACGTGCGGGCCATCGCCTTCGCGGCATCCGGAGCCACTTCTGCGCCGACCTTGCCGGTGGTGGGCAACACGCCGTCGACCATCGGCAACTGGCCCGAGGTGAACACGAGGTTGCCCGAGGCGACGGCCGGGATGTACGCGGCAACGGGTTTCGAGGTCGCCGGCACAACGACGCCGAGCTCGGCGAGACGCTCATCGAGCTTCGACATCAGGACTCCTCCTTAGCCTTTTCGCGCTTCAGGTAGGCCACCAGGCCACCCTCCGGGCCCGTGACAACCTGCACAAGCTCCCACCCTTCGCCGCCCCAATTGTTGAGTATCGCGGCCGTATTGTGGATGATGAGCGGCGTCGTCAGGTATTCCCAGGTGGGCATTGTGGGCGTCCGTTCAGCTTGGAGTCGAGGGTTATCCCGTACCCTTCATTCTATGTCTGCCCAAAATTCCCCGCGTAGAGGCGTGTTCTCCGCGATTGCCGGCCTGCTCGGCTTCAGCGTGCTCTCCGGTCTTCTCGTGACAGTCATGGTCGCACCGGCCGTCGCGGTCACCGGCATCACCGCCTCGAGCGCGATCGGTGTCTTCGACAGCCTCCCCGAGTACATGGTGATCGGCCAGCAACCCGAGCGAAACGAGATCTGGGCGACCTACAGCGGTCCAGGCAATGTCAACGGCCAGAAACTCATTGCCACGATTTACGACCAGAATCGCCAGGAGGTCAGCTACGACGCGATCTCCGCTTTCGCCCGCGAGGCCGTGGTCGACGGCGAGGACCGCCGATTCTTCGAGCACGGCGGTGTCGATGTGTCGTCGGTCGTCCGCGCCGGCGTCGGCAATGCTCTCGGCACCTCCGCGAGTGGTGCATCGACGCTGTCGATGCAGCTCGTGAAGAACATCTACGTGCAGCAGGCGCTGCAGTTGCCTACAGAGAAGGATCGTCAGGCCGCATACGATCTGGCGACGGCGACCACCCTGGACCGCAAGCTCAAGGAGATGAAGCTCGCGATCGGCCTTGAGAAGAAGTACACCAAGAAGGAGATCCTTACCGCGTACCTGAACATCGCGTTCTTTGGTGACAACACCTACGGCATCCAGGCGGCGGCCCAGCGCTACTACAGCGTGGACGCCAAAGACCTCACCCTGCCGCAGGCCGCGAGCCTCATCGCGATCGTGCAATACCCGAATGTGCGCGGCCTTTTCGACCCCGCCAACTACACCGCGAACAAAGACCGACGTGACGTCATTCTCGACGCGATGCTCGACGTGGGGGATATCACCCAAAAAGAGCACGACGAGGCGATCGCGACACCGGTGGATGACACGACGCTCAAGCCGTCGACGCCTGCCAACGGATGCATCGGCGCTGACCCGTCGGCCACCTGGTTCTGCGACTACGTCGTCAAGAACGTCAAGAACTTCGCGTTCCTCGGTGACACCGAGCAACAGCGAGCGGATAACTGGAAAAAGGGCGGATACAAGCTCTACACGACACTCGACATGGACATCCAGGTCAACGCCCAGAATCAGACCTGGGCGTACGCGGACAACAAGGCAACCGACTTGTCCCTCGGTAGCGCCACCGTCGGGATACAACCCGGCACGGGGCGAGTGCTCATGATGACCGAGAATATGGTGTTCAACGACACGCTCAGCGGCGGCGGACCCGGCACAGCGGCAGTGAACTACAGCACGAGCTTCAGCTACGGCGGTTCGACCGGTTTCCAATCGGGGTCGACATACAAACTATTCACGCTCCTGAACTGGCTCGAAGCCGGAAAGGGCCTGTACGCCAGGGTCAGCGGTGACCAGCGCACCGAAAACCAGGCGAAGTTCAAGAACACCTGCACGGACGAGGGGCCGTTCGGCGGTCCATATCCGTTCAAGAACGACTCGGGGGGAAACCCGGGAGCCATCGACATCCTTGCCGCGACAGCGGGCTCGGTTAATGGTGCGTTCATCTCCATGGGCCTGCAGCTCGACCAGTGCGTTACCCGCCACATCGCCGAATCACTCGGCGTGCAGCGCGGTGACGAGACACACCTGCAGAGCAACCCCTCTGCGATCCTCGGAACGAACGAGGTCACGCCGCTCAGCATGGCCGGCGCGTACGCCGCCGTGGCCGCTGGGGGCAAGTTCTGCAAGCCGATAATCGTCGACAAGGTCGTGCTGCCCGACGGCACAACGCAGCCGGGCCAGGCGCCTGATTGCCAGCAGGCAATCCCCTCTGACATTGCCGCCGCCGCGGACTATGCGCTCGCCGGCGTCACCAACGGCGGAACAGGAAGCGGGTCGAATCCGGATGACGGGGTGCCCCTCATCGGCAAGACGGGTACCACAGACTCCGCGACCGACACTTGGGTGATCACCTCGACAACCAGCGTCACGACTGCGGTCTGGGTCGGCAACTCGATCGGAAAAGTCTCGCTCAGCAGCTACGACTGGCAGGGTATCGCCGGCAACCTGCTGCGTCACGAGATCATGAGGAACACCGTCGCCGTGACCAACGCAAAGTATGGCGGCGGCACCTTCCCCGACCCACCCGCTGCGCTCTTGAGCGGATCGGGAATCAATGTCCCCGACGTCAGGGGGCAGACTCCTGAGGCAGCCAAGGCCCTGCTTGAGGCGTTGGGCTTCACCTACCTCGACGGCGGACCCGTCGATTCCGAGGTCCCGGCTGGCAAGGTCGCTGGCACGGATCCGGCAGCGGGCTCCCAGTCCGGCGCCGGCGCTGTGGTAACCGTGTTCACGAGCAAGGGCAACAAGGTCGCCCTGCCCGATGAATCCGGCAAGACCTCTGCTGACGCGCACTCCGACCTGGCCGCCAAGGGCTTCACCAACGTTTCGGACAGCTGTGTCGTGCTCACTTCGACGACACCCGGGGCACCCGGTTCGACGCCCGTACCGGTGGCGCCGACGGATCCGAGGATCGGCACCGTGCAGACCATGGATCCGGCAGCGGGAACCTTGATGGTGCCGACAAGCCCGGTCACGCTCGGCATCGGCAAGGCGACCTGCCCCTAATGGCGACCACCCGTACTGCCGCGGCGGCGCTCGGCGCCGTCGCGGCAGCGGGGGGCGCGGCCTTCGCCTGGGGCGCGCTCGTCGAGCGCAACCGCTTCACCATCAGGCACGAGGTGCTCCCGGTGCTCGAACCGGGAGCGCGCGATCTGACCGTGCTGCACCTCGCCGACCTGCACATGGCGCCGTGGCAGCGACGCAAGCAGGAGTGGGTGCGCTCGCTCGCCACCATCGAGCCTGACCTGATCGTCAACACGGGCGACAACCTCGGACACCAGGAAGGCCTGCAGGGGCTCGAGTACGCGCTCGAACCCTTCGCAGGAATCGCCGGCGTCTACGTCAACGGCTCGAACGACTATTTCGGGCCCCAGGCAAAGAATCCGCTGCGGTATTTCGGTGGCCCTTCGGGCAGGCCCGACAAGGCGGCGAGCCTGGACACGGCCGCCCTCGAGAGCCACTTCGAAGAATCGTTGGGATGGCTCTCGCTCAACAATGCCGCGAGGGCCATCGAGATCCGGGGTTCGCGGATCGAATTCTTCGGGGTCAACGACGCCCATCGCGGCTGGGATCGGCTGGACACGCTCCCAGGCGCGATCGAGGAGTTGCGCGAGAACGTCGGCTGGCAGGATGACCGCACTGGCCCAGGGGCGGTCGCGATCGGCGTCACCCACGCCCCGTATCGTCGTGTTCTCGATTCGTTCGTCACGAACGGCGCAGACGTCATCTTCGCGGGGCACACCCATGGTGGCCAGGTGCGGATCCCTGGTCTGCCCGCACTCGTCACCAACTGCGACATCCCCAGGGAGCAGGCGCAGGGCCTGAGCCTGTGGCGCCATGCCGGTCACTCCGCGTACCTCAATGTGAGCGCGGGCATCGGCACGTCAATCTACGCACCGGTTCGCTTTGCCTGCCCGCCGGAGGCCGTCGTCGTGACCCTGACCGCCGGAGAATTCGGCTATTCTTGATGAGGTCGCATCGCAGGATGCGGTGATCGGGGTGTGGCGCAGCTTGGTAGCGCGCTTCGTTCGGGACGAAGAGGTCGCAGGTTCAAATCCTGTTACCCCGACAAACGATGAGAAGGACCGCCAGTTCGGGCGGTCCTTCTCAAGTTAACCGACGGTCCTTCTCATCGTTTGTCGAGTATCCCGGACGCGCAACCTGCTCGTGGGCCCCCGCTGGGCAGTCAGCCGCGTTTGCAAGCCGATGAAGAGCTCTTGTCGCGACACCGCAAACGTGGATGCGGCCCAGTAGGGGAGTCAAATCCGCCCTCAAATCCGCCCCTTACCCTGCCGTCCTTGACCCCTTCAGCCATCCACATCCGCGCCGCCCGCGCGATCCCCGCGACCGACAGCGATTGACCGGTTGCGCACCATGATGGCCGAGGCGATGAGTTGAAGCTGGTGGAACACGATGACCGGCACGGACACCAGGGCCGCCACCGGGGCCGGAAAGAGCACGAGGGCCATCGGCAGTCCCGTCCCGAGGGACTTGGCCGACCCGGCCATGACCAGTGCGACACGATCGCCCTTCGGCATCCCCTGGACGCGCGCCAACACCAGAAGCACGCCGATGACCAGAACGAGCAAAGTTGCCTCGGCGAGCACAAGGCCGACGACGACGGACCAGGCCATTCCCCTCCACATGCCCCCAGCAGTTGCCACGGCAACCGAGGTGAAGACGGCGATCAGGATCGCTCCGCGGTCGGCGATTAGCGAGACCCAATGGTGTTGGCGAATCCATTCGCCGACAAGGGGTTGAAGAATCTGCCCGACGCCGAACGGCAGGATCAGTTGCACGAGCACCACCCATCCACCGCCGATGCCCGCGCCCCCCGACTGGTTCATGAGGAGCAGTACCAATGCGGGGGTGAGCAGGAATCCCAGGACATTCGAGAGGGTTGCCGCGGTGATAGCGCCCGGCACGTTGCCACCCGCCATGGATGTGTACGCAGCAGACGACGTGATCGTCGACGGCATGAGCGTGACATAGAGAAGGCCGAACGCCAGATCGGATCCGACGATCGGCTGGACGATCCCGTGGAGGGCGATCCCCAGGATGGGGAAAATCACAAATGTCGTCGCGAGCACGGATCCCTGAAGGCGCACGTTGCGCAGCCCGCGCAGCACCTCCCCGGTCGGTAGGCGCAGCCCATAAACAAGGAAAAGGATGACTATGGAACCGTTGGTCAATACCCGGCCCACGGTAAGCACCGGGCCCGGAACGGGTATCAGGATGCTCGTCGCCAGCGTGGCGAGCAGGATGACGACGAATGGATCGATCCAGCGCAGGGCTGATCGCAACATGGTGCCTCGAATCTCTCAGCCCGCAGACGTCAGCGTCGCGGGCACAACCGGGCGAGACACAGCTCCCCGGCGTGCTAACGGTCGAGGTCGCGCGGCCGGTATTCGGACCGCCGCGCGACCGGATCTGCCTCAGCGCTCGATCGCGACCGCCCGGACCGGGGCGCCGTCGGCGCCGACCACGGGGATCGGCAGCGCAAAGAACTCCACTCGCCGACGCGTGATCTTGTCGAGGTTCGCCAGGTACTCGATCACCGCGATGCCCTCTTTGAAGAAGGCGTCGTGGGTGGTGTTCTCCTCTTTCGCGACGGTCTCCTGCTTGCCCGGCTGGGTCACTTCATAGCGCAGCACGTAGTCAGGTGGGTAGTCGTAGCCGACAAGCTTGACCTTGCGTGCGATGAGCCAGTCGCACGCGCTCCTGTCGGTATACGGAGCCTGTCCCCAGAAGTCCCGCGATTCCCAGCTCTGCTTGAGCGGCCAGTCGGTCCTCAACAGCACGATGTCGCCCTCCTTGACGTCCGAGGCATGCTTTTCGAGCTCCTCCGCCGTGATGCCGTCGTTGGCGCCGAGATGGGTGAGGTCGATGACTATCGCCTCACCCCAGTACCGCTCGAGCGGCACAGACGCGATGTCCATCCCGTCCTCGAGAAAGTGGTTCGGTCCGTCGGCGTGTGTGAAACCATGCGAATTCGCGGTGATATACGTGTGGTTGAAGTGGTCGCCTTCCTCGATCGAGTGCCACTTCATCACTCGGGCGAACCACCGCCAATGCCGCTTGGTTGGCAGGGTCAGGTCGATCATCGTAGCCATGTTTCCGGTCCTTTCGTTGGTGCAGGTGAATGTTGTTACAGGGATCGAGTCGGCTACGATCCGCGTAGTGCCGACAGCACGCGCTCTCCCCCGTCGAGGAAGATGTCGAGCGGGAGGATCGCGGAGACTCCCGCGTTGGGAAGGTCGACGACCTGGCTCACATGCAGGTCAGCGGCGACGCTCGCCAGCACGTATGCCTGCTCCCTCGAGAAGCCCGCCCGGGACAGCAGCCCAACCAGCGAGATCAACGCCTGCCGCGTGGACAGGGTCAGATCCCTGTTGTAGTTGACGCCGGCCTCGACGGGTAAGCCGAGGACGCCGATGCTGCGGCGGGGAGCCGGCCGCGGGGTATCGGAAGTCAGGAACATCGGCCAGGGAAGGGCACCGCCGCCGCCCGCCCCGCGGTGGATCTGGAAGCGCAGGCGCATCCGTGCGCGGATCTCGATCGCGGTCCCGCAGCTCTCGCCGTCGCCCTGGGCGAAGTGACCATCGCCGACCGAGACCAGCGCACCCTCGCGGTAGACCGGGAGGAACACGCTCGAGCCCGCTTCAACCTGTTTGATGTCCATGTTTCCCCCGTTCTCCCGCGGCGGGATCGTGCGAAGACCCTCGGTCGCCATGCGTCCGCCGGGC
Organism: Rhodoglobus sp.; assembly: GCA_025464445.1. Classification (GTDB taxonomy): domain Bacteria; phylum Actinomycetota; class Actinomycetes; order Actinomycetales; family Microbacteriaceae; genus Rhodoglobus. The sequence continues at coordinate 14,540 of JAODLY010000033.1, forward strand.
GGTACCGCCTCTCGCGGATCGGGCTGCGCCACTTCGACCCCCGTCGCGGCAAGCGCGGCCTCCCGAGAGGTCACCGCCTCCCTGAAGGCCTTGTCCGGCGCGACGCCGACGAGGCCGGCGAACGGGCGACCCGGGATGCGCACTCCGGGAAGCTGCTCCGATTCCGCGTAGTCCCGGCCGTGCAGGTCCCAGTGCGCGATGAACGCCTCGTCGAACAGGTCGCTCAACAGGCCGAAGCCGGGGGCGATCACGGTGGCGCCGTAAGACTCCACCGGATCCGGCTCGATGTCCTCGACCTGGATTTCCACGAGATCGCCTGGCACCGCCCCGCGCACGAAGATGGGTCCGGTCATCGCATGGTTCGGCAGGAAGCTGACCTTCGCGAGATCCCCCGCCGACATTCCGCGCGTGAGCTGCCCGTCGAAGCCGTCCCTCGTGTCGACGAGCACCGTGTCGCCCGGATCGACCTCGAGCACCGGCGCGACATCCTCATGCCATCGGTTGTGGCCCTTGTGCGGATCGTCGCGCAGTCTCGTCTGGCTCCAGTCCATCCGGATCTCGTGGTCGCTCACGAGGCGTCATCCCGCACATATCGCCGGCGAGCGAGTTTGGCCAGCACTACGGCGAGCACGAGCGTTCCGCCGTAGAACAGGTTCTGCACGAAGGATGGGATGCCCAGCAAGGCCAGGCCGGTGATGCCCGTCGAAAGGAAATACACCGCGACGATGGTGCCCCAGGCGTTGAATCGTCCCGGGCGGATTGCGGTGGTCCCCAGGAAGGCTGCGGCCATTGCCGGGAGGACCATCGGTTCGCCGGCCCCGGGGTTGGCGGCGCTGCTGGTGCCGACGTAGAGCACTCCCGCCACGGCGGCGAGGAACGACGAGGCCACCAGGGAGCCGAAACGTATGCGGGTGACGTTCACCCCACTGAGCCGCGCCACTCGGGGGCCGCGTCCGGTGAACAGCATCCGGCGCCCAAGAGATGTGTGCTCGAAGAGGTACCAGACCACGATGCAGCACAGCAAGCCGTAGTAGAAGGCAATCGGGACGCCGAACAGTCGCGTGCCGACGACGGCCTCGACGAGCGCGTCTGCGACGCCGCTGATCGTCTGCGAATTGCCGATCCAGAGCACGACGCCCGTGCCGATGGAGCCCATCCCGAGCGTCACGATCAGCGAGTCGATTCCCACCAGGACCGTCACCACCGCGTTGATGGTTCCCACGACGACGCCGAACAGCAGCGCCGCGAGCACGGCGAGCCAGATCGGCCAGCCCTGCTGAGCGTTCAGCACCGCGATGGTCATGGCACTCAGCGAGAGCACGGCGCCGGCGGAGAGGTCGTAGTCGCCTGTGGTCAGCGGAAGCACCAGCCCCAGCGTGAGGATCACGAGGATCGCCTGCGAGCCGAGCAGCGATTGGAAATTCTGTGCCGACAGGAATGACTGGGGCATGAGGGCCCCGAAGACAGCGATCAGCACGATCCAGATGGCAACGAGCGCCCATTTCTGCAGCGAGTTGCCCCGGCGCCGAGCGGTCTCGCGTGGCTTCGCGGCCGGTGGCGGATCAACCTCCGGTCCACTTACTGTGACTTCTGCGGCGACTGCCTCAGCGGTTTCGATGCTCATGTGGTTCGTACCTCCCCGTTGGTGGTCTGCGCGATCGTCCGCCCACGAAGGGCGGACGCCGCGATTGCGTCTTCGGTTACCCGGTCACCGTCCAATTCGTCGACGAGCACGCCGTCGCTCATCACGAGGACCCGATCAGCGACCGCTTCGAGCTCCTCGTAGTCCGCGGAGGCATAGAGCACGGCGGTGCCATTGCGCGCCGCCCGCCAGACGACGTCATGAATTCGCTCCCTGGCCGCGACATCCACCCCCTGCGTCGGATCTTGCAGGAGCAATAGTTTCGGCGCCGTCGACAGCCATTTGGCCATCACCGCTTTCTGTTGGTTGCCGCCGCTGAGGGCGTCGATGCTGAGCGACGGCTCGGGCGGCACGACGCGATAGCGCTGCAGCAGGGCGTCCACGTGGGCCCGCTCCCGTCTCACCCTCAACAGGCCGCCCCTCATGAATCGACCGATGACGGGCAATGACACGTTCGCTCCGATGGACAGCTCCCCCACGACCCCGTCCTCCTGGCGGTTCGCCGGCACGAGGCCCATTCCAGCTTCGACAGCCTTGCGCGGGGTTATCGCGTGGATAGGCGTCTCATCCGTGCCGATGCGAACCACGCCGGCCTCGGCTCGCTTGGCGCCGTAGACGAGCAGGGGCACGTCTTCCCATCCCGCGCCGACCAGCCCGGTTACCCCGAGAACCTCTCCCTGTCGGATGTCGGCTGAGAACTCCCTGACGAGCCCGCCTCGAAGATCCGCGATCCGGGCCGCGATGCCATCGCCGTGCGGCGACTCCCGTCGAGCCCGCGCAATCGCACCGACGTTACGGCGGTGCCCGGTCATCTGTTCGATGAGCGACTCCACCCCGTCCGGGCCCGTGAACTCCTGGTACCCAACCGAGGTGGCGACCACCCCGTCTCGAAGGATCGTGATGTGCTGGGCGACCCCGATGACCTCCTTCAGGTCGTGCGAAACCATGACCACGCCGGCGCCATCGGCGACGACTCGGCGGACCAGCCGCGCAACGCGGGCTTTCCCTTCCCGGTCCAGCAGCGCCGTGGCCTCGTCCAGCAAGAGCACCCCACCGTGGGCTCCGGTCTTCTCCTTCCACCGGCGCAGCTCGTCCACCGCGCGCACGATGGCCAGGAGCGCCCGCTCCACGGGTCGGAGGTGGGCGACAGTCTCGGCCGGGTCGATCTCGACATCGAACTCGGCGAGCAACCGGCCGGCGGCCTGGCGGAGTCGCCCCCACCTGACGTGCCGAAGCTCACCAGCGGCGAGCTGGATCATGCGGAGGTTCTCTGTCACGTCCAGGCTCGGGATGAGCCCGAGGTCCTGGTGCACGAAGCTCATTCCCAGCTGTCGGAATTCGCCGGTTCGCAGCGGCCGATCGAGCTGCTCCCCGTTGACGTTCAACTCCCAGCCGGGTTCCGGTTCGTGGAATCCGGCGAGGCACTTCATCAGGGTCGACTTTCCCGATCCGTTCTGGCCGAGCACCGCGTGGATCTGCCCGCCGGCGACCTCGAGGGAGACGTCGCGGAGGGCGAAGACTCCCCCGAAGTGCTTCGATGCCCCGTCGACCTTGAGGACGGGGGCGGAGAGTGGCCCGCTGGTGATCGGGCCACTCTCCGTTGTCAACCCAGCTCCCAGGTGGTGAGGTACCCGGCGTGCCACGCGTCGCCGTACCCCTGGCCGAGCTTGGCGGGGGTGCCGGCTTCTGCGACGTTGTCCGCCGTGAACGCCCTCAGCACGAGATGCTCGTCGGCGGATGGCTCCAGCCCGGCGAGAATCCGCAGCGACTGGTCGAGCCCGGCCGCCGCGATTTGCGCGGGGTTCTCACCGACGATCATGCGAACGATCCCGTTGTCCCTTACGAGGTCGAGCATGTCAGGGGAGCCGTTGTAACTTGCGGCGAACACCTTGCCGACGGCTCCCGCCGAGCGGATACCGGGGATGACGTAGGTGAGCATGCCGTCGAAGGTCGGCAGGATGTAGTTGATCCCCGGGTCGGCGGTCAGCGAGGTCTGCACCGTGCTCTGCAGCTTGGTCGCCCAGTCCGGGCCGTTCACGTTGACCTCCTTCTGGATGCAGGAGGGGCAGTCCGCTGCGAACTCGGCACGCATGCCGTCGGCAACGGGGAAGGAGTTCTTGTAGTTGTTCGAGGTCAGGATCAGCACGTTTGCCTTGCCCTTGGTCGCGGTGATCGCCCAGGCCGCGATGAGCTTGCCCGCCGTGACGAAGTCGCCGTCCACGAAGGCATCGACCACGGAGTTGTGAGCCTGCCCGAAATCGAGATCATGCGTGTCGACGATCGGGATGCCCGCGGCTGCGACGTTCTTCAACTGCGGGGTCACCAGGTCGGGGTCGACGCCGTTGACCAGCTGCAGGAGGTCGGCCTTTGTCGAGATCGCCGTGTCGATGCCCTGCCCCCACTGCGAGGTCTGCCCCTGGTTCGGGTAGGTCTGCACGCCAACGCCCACCTCTTTGGCAATCTCCTCGAGCGCAGTTGTGGTCTGCTCGACGAAGCTGATGGACGAGTTCGAGGGAAGAGCGAATATCGTCTTTCCGGCTCCAGCTGCTGCCGCGTCGAAGGCGGGCCCGGGAGAGGTGAAGGCCGGCACCTTCGTGTACTCGTCGAGCAGCGCCTGGGCTGCGGCCAGATTCGCGGGCCCGGCAGAGACAGAAACCGCCGGTGTCGATGTTCCGGAACTGCAACCGGCGAGAATGGTGCCGGTGAGCACGAGGGCGGTGACGCCCCACATTTTGTTAAGCATTGCTCCGCCTCTCATCCGCGTCTGGCGCGGGGTCAACTGTGATTGGTCCGTATCCTTTGCCCCACCGGTCTCATCCTCATAATTCATGAATAGGATGTTTCAAATACACTTTGTGCATGATTGTCGAAGACCTGAGGCGTTTTCTCGTCGTGGCGAGAACATCCAACGTGACCGAGGCCGCTGAGATCCTGGGGCTTCCCCAGTCCACCGTGTCGCGCGCTGTCATTCGGCTCGAGGAGGAATACGGCTTCCCACTGTTCGATCGAATAGGCCGTCGAGTGCAGTTGAACCTTCAGGGCGAAGCGCTCCGCGAGCACGCCGTCCACGCAATCGAACAGCTCGACGCGGCATCCGAATCGATCGCCGGTGCACGAGACCCTGACCGGGGAGTCGTGCAGCTCGGGTTCCTCAATTCACTGGCCACGTGGTTGATCCCCGACCTGCTGCGAGGCTTCCGGAGCACCCGGCCGCTCGTCGATTTCCTCCTGCGCCAGGACGGCCCCGAGGCCCTCGTGGAGGCGGTGAACGAGCGACATGTACATGTCGCGCTGGTCAGCCCGATGCCGCAAGATCGCGGCCTGAACTGGGCAAAGCTGCACACAGAGCAGCTGTGCGTCACCCTGCCGAGTGATCATCGGCTGGCCGGCAGGGACCGGGTGCGACTGGCCGAGGTGGAGAGCGAACCGCTGATCCTCCTGCGCCCGGCGACGAGCATCCGCGAGACGGTTGCCGGCCTTGCGACTCGAGCGGGACTGCGCCTCAACCTGTCGATACGCGACGACCATGTCAACACGCTGCGGTCCCTCGTCGTGGCCGGTATCGGCCTGACCGTCAGCCCGATACCCATCGGCCACCCGCAGGCCTTCGCCGAACGCGGACTCGTGGACATTCCCCTCGAAGACGAAGGGGCAACTCGGGATGTCGGAATCACCTGGCACCGCCAGGTGCGCCTCCCGGCGGTGGTGGGGCGCTTCATCGATTACGCGGTCGAGTACCAGTCGGCATGACCGACACGGACCTGGCGTCCAGCGATTGTTTACACGCGCTTAATAGTGCCGAAACGTGCGGCCCGCGATTCCTCCCTTTGAGGCCGCTCGAATGAACGCACCTCACCGTGACGCCCTCGAGGTGGAGGGGAGTGAAATCGCCTGCCTGAATCCGCCCGAAGCGGGCCGCTACGCGAAATCGGCGTCCGGCGCGCTCTGGTAGCTGAACTCGGGCCTCGCGCGCCAGCCGGTGCCGAGCACGCCTCCGCTCTCCTCGAGGTAGCACGTGCCGCAGAGCGATTCGTAGGTGACATCCACGCCGTCGATCGCGACCTGGTCGCCGGCGAAAATGTAGCGGTCGCCGATCTTCCTCGCGTTGAACATCGCCTTCCGCCCGCACCGGCAGATGGTTTTGAGCTCTTCGAGCGAATGCGCCACCTCGAGAAGCCTCCTGCTGCCAGGGAACGCTACGGTCTGGAAGTCGGTGCGGATGCCGTACGCGAGCACGGGCACGCCCTCGAGAATCGCGATCCTCAACAGGTCGTCGACCTGGACCTCGGTGAAGAACTGCGCCTCGTCGACGAGCAGGCAGCTCACGGGCATACCTGTCGCCGCAAAGACCCTGGCGCGCTCGGCGGTGAACTTCTCGTAGATGTCCTCATCCGGGGCCACAGTGAAATCGACTGGCCGGGTGACCCCGAGACGGGAGACGACCTCCGCCTCCCCCTTCGTGTCGATCTCCGGCTTGGCCACAAGCACCTGCTGGCCGCGTTCCTCGTAGTTGAACGCGGCCTGCAGCAGCGCCGTGCTCTTGCCGCTGTTCATCGCCCCGTAGCGGAAGTACAGCTTCGCCATCAGCGGCCTCCGTCCAGAACCGTCGACACCGATCCTGCCGCAGCGGGGGCCGGATCGTGGCCGTCCCCCGCCGCGCACACCTCACCAGGCGTAGTCCTCCGGCGCCGGCCGGTGCCCGGGGAAGAGCGCGTCGAGGCGCGCGAGCGCGCCCTCGTCGAGCCGCACCTCCAGGGCGCGCACGGCGGCGTCGAGCTGCTCGCCGGTGCGCGGGCCGATGATCGGG
>JAODLY010000032.1 GCA_025464445.1 Rhodoglobus sp.
CAATGCTTACGCACCGCATCAAGGACCTCACGGAACACCTCAAGGAGCACAAGCACGACCACCACTCACGTCGTGGCCTGCTTCTGCTCGTCGGCCAGCGCCGACGCCTGCTGGGCTACCTCCAGGATATCGACATCGAGCGTTACCGCTCCCTGATCGAGCGTCTCGGACTGCGCCGCTAGTCGCTGTCGCGTCGAACTTGACGACGGGCCGTCACCTACGGGTGGCGGCCCGTTTTCCTTTTGTACACTCCGATCCGGAGGAGATGCCCTTGCGAGAATTCGGCCTTCACGACGTACAAAGCGATTCGAGCGCTGAGGACTGGGCTGTCGACCGTCTCGGCTATCAGGTGCCCCGCGCTGAAGGATTGTCTAGGCGGCTAGCGGCGCTAACAATCCGTCCTGGCTCCCTATTGGATCGAGATGACACAGCGACGGCCTACAACAATCTGACTTTTGAGTTCGAGCGTCTGGTGACGTCTGCTATCGAGCCGCTCGGAATGCTCGGGAAGCTGCTAATACACGAAGGGCTTCCCATCTACAGCGGGTTTACTCTCATGCGTTCCTCGATCGAAGCTTCCGCGCTCGCGAACTGGTTGGTCGAACCAAAGAGTAGCGATGGTCGAATATTTCGTCTGCTCTGGCTGACCATGAAGAATCGCAGGGACACAGAAGCCTTCTTGCTTCCGCGCAATCCCAAGTCTCCCGAGAGGACGACCAAGGTCTTGGCGCGCCTAACGGAACTGAAGGACCAACGAAAGTCGCTCAGGGACCGGGGGCTTGATCGACGTTTCCCTAACATGAGCGCCCTGCTCGCCGACCAAAGTCAAGGATGGTACAAGGATGAACTCTCGCCACTTGACCTATGGCGGGCCTGCAGCGGGATAGCTCATGCGAACGGAGCCATCACCATGGAGATTCTCGAACGAAGAGAATTGCCCAAGGTCGCGGATGGTCGCGGTCCGGTGTATCACATGACCGCCAGTTGGGCATTGACCAGCCTGATGTACGAGACGTCCCTTGTTCGAATCGAATCTGCAATCTCTCGAATTGAAGAGCTTTCCGCACTTGATTGATTGCAGGTCACCAGAGGTGAGTTGATTTGCTCGACCAGTGGCTCAGCGCCTCCTCCTCTGGGGTGAGTTCAGCCATGCGATAAGCGTAGGGTCGACCCCGTGGAACCGTACTTCATCGCCCTCGTTGGCGTGGTCATCGCGCTGTCAGCGGTCGCGCTCTGGCGTGCACTGCCGAGCCAGCGGCGCAGGCAGGTTCGTAGCGTGACATCCGCGACGCTGGGCATCGCGGATGACGTTTTCCGGCCGATGACTGCCGACGCGACCGACATCTGGGAAGCCCAGAACGAAGCGCCCGCACCGGCCCCACTGCCCGGCGACAAGGGCAGGATCAGGATCGAGCTGTAGCCAGCTGCACAACGAGCACCACGAGGGCGGCGGCGAGCAGCAACGATCCGACGGCCGTGGCGACCACCCCGGTGATGCGTGCCCCGGCCGGCGTGAAGGGTTGGGCGAAGAGTTGCGGCATGGTCGACCCGAACATGCCCTGGAGGTCGGTGTGGGCATCCCGGGTCACCCGCTCGGCATACCGGAACACGTAGATGCCGAAGCCGAGGATCGCGGCCCCGAAGACGGCGAGGGCGATGATCACGACGAGGCTCACGGCTCAAGCGTATGGTCGAAAGATGTCCTGGCCCGCCACCCAACTCGCGCAGTTGCACGACGCCGTCGAGATCGTGCTCGTGATGCACCGCGCTGGCCACGATGACCTGCGCGTTCCGGTCTGGGTGGTCGTGGTGGGGGAGCACGCGTACGTGCGCTCCTGGAAGGGCGCGGGCAGCGTGTGGTTCAGGCGCGCACTCGCGGATGCCGACCAGGCGATCGTGCTGGCCGGCGTCACGATCCCGGTGCGTTTCGTGCACGTCGACGACTTCGACGACATCGTGGTCGGCGACGGATATCGGGCCAAGTACTCCCGCTATCCGGAGAGCTACATCGACCCGATGGTCGCCCCGAAAGCCGTCGAGACGACGATGCGGCTCGACCCGCGGTGACGCGCACCGCCTTAGCCCGCACCGTCGTGCTGCTCGAGGGTGTGAGCGATGTCGCAGCGGCGCGGCTCGCGGGGTTGTGCGATGCCGGCGAGCAACGGTTCTTCGCGCGCGCACTCGAGCGCGCCGGGCTCGGCGCCGACCTGGACCGTGAGCGGATGGCATCCCTCGGCTTCTTCATCTGTGTCGCCGACCTCGAGGACGAGTTGATCCGCGCGCTGGGCACCGACGGAGTCGACCGGGTGATCGAAGGTCAGGGCCAGCTGCACCTGCTGCGGACGTTCCGCAACCAACCGTTCCAACGCGGGCGCACGCCTGCGCAGCAGTTGCGGCGGTTCATCGGTACGACAGCTGGCCGCAAAGAACAGTACGGCCGCGCGCTCGTGGATGGGCTCGACCTCGACCGGGTGCCGTCGCCGCTGTCGGGGCTGCTCGCCCACGTCGCGGCGGGTTAGGCGTCTGGCAGGTCCACGAGGTTGTTGCGCTGCTGGCCATCCCAATTGGCGCGCAGGTACTTGCCGAACTGGCCGTCCGCCACCTGGATCGCCGCGCCGCCACCACCGTCGAACGGCACGAAATACACCTCGACGCCGTGCTCGATGTCGGAGATCGCGTCGGCGTGCGAGACCGTGCCGAATTCTCCCGCGAGGGCGACTATGTTGCCGAACCGGTCTTTGCCGGTGCGGTAGACGGGACGTTCGGCCATGGGCGACCTTCTCTGGGTGTCGGGAACACCATAAACCATGTTTCAGAGAAGGGCGTGCAGTCAGTCGAACCTGGCCGGGGGAGCGGTCGACTTGCGCACGACGAGTTCGGGCTCTGTGCCCACCACTTCGGCGGCGCCCCTCTCTTCGATGAGCCCGAGCAGCGTCGACATTATCTGGAAACCGAGCTGCACGAAGTCTTGCCGCACGGTTGTCAGCGGCGGGATGAAGTGGGCAGCCTCGGGGATGTCGTCGAACCCCACAACGCTGATCGCGTCCGGTACCCGCACGCCGTTGTCGGCGAGGGAATGCAGCAGGCCGAGCGCCATCGTGTCGTTGGCGCTGAAGATCGCTGTCGCCTCCCGGGATGCGGCGAACTCGCGCCCCCGCTCGTAACCGCTCTCCGGGGTCCAGTTGCCGAACCGCGGCTCCGGCACCGGCAGGCCCCTGCTCTCCAACTCCGTGCGCCAGCCGCGCAGGCGCTCGCTCGCGTCGAGGGACCAGTCCGGGCCGGCAAGGTGGCCGATCGCGCGGTGACCGAGGTCGGCGAGATGAGCGGTCGCCATCCTGGCGCCGAGAAACTGGTCGATCGCGACGTTCTTGCGGTGTGTGGAACCACCGCTGTCCGCGACGACGAAGGGCACGTCGATCTCGAGGGAGTCGATGATGTCGAGCGCGCGCTTGTCGGCGACGATCAGCACGATGCCTTCGACGCCCTGGCCGAGCAGCACGTCGAGGGCAGCCTGCATGGGCTCCTGCTCCGCCGTGGGCAGGCTCGCCATGCTCACCTGGTAGCCGGATGCCCTGGCGGCCTCGTTGAAGGCGATCATGCGCTTGGAGTGGCTGTGCAGGGCGAGCCCCGTGCTGATCAGCCCGATGTTCTTGGTGCGGTTCGTCGCGAGCGCCCTGGCCACGGTGCTGCGACGGTACTTGAGCTTTTTGATTGCCGTCTCGACCCGGTCGCGCGTCTCGTCGTTCACCCGGTGCGGTTCGTTGAGCACTCGCGAGACCGTCTGGTGCGACACACCGGCGGCGTGACCGACATCGGCCATTGTGACTCGAGCGCTCACCTGTTCTCCTCCCAGAACGGACCAGTAGTTACTGGTCCACAACCGACCCGTCGACGTGCAGCCGGGTGAGGATCTCCCGCTTTCGATAAGGGTAGCGTTCGGCGGCATCCGGTTGCAGCGCGACGCCGATGCCGGGCACGTCGTTGATCGTGACGAAGCCGTGCCCGTCGTGCTCGGCGGCGCCGCTCACGAGGCCGGCGGGATCCGGCCGGTTGTCGCCCTTCTCACCCCAGGTTTCGTTGGGGAATTCCTGGATGACGAAGTTGGGCGCTGTCGCCGCGATCTGCAGGCACGCCGCAGTCGACACGGGGCTGAGCGGGTTGTGCGGCACGACGCCGATGTGCATCGCCTCGGCGAGCGCGGCGACCTTGCGCGCTCCGGTGATTCCGCCGACTATGCAGACGTCGGGGCGCACGAGCTGGGCGCCGCCGCGGGAGATGAGCATCTGGAATTCCCAGAGCGAGGTGTAGCGCTCGCCCGTGGCGATCGGGATATTGATCTTCGACGCCACGTAGGCCATCTCGTCGATGTTGTCGGGCAGCACGGGGTCTTCGAGGAAGAGCGGCGTGTACTGCTCGATCGCGTTCCCGAGCTGCACCGCCTCGTAGGGCGAGAGCCGCCTGTGGATCTCGATGCAGAGGTCGACGTCGGTTCCCGCGGCTTCGCGATACCGGCGCACGGCGTCCGCCGCCCCCTGGATCTTGGCCACGTGCGTCTCGAAGTACGGCTCGGTGCGCGGAGCGTCGGTGAAGGGGGTGAGGTGCCCTACCGCCGTGTAGCCCTGGCGGCGGGCATCCGCGATTCCCTCGACGAGCTCATCTGTCGTCTCGCCGAACACGTGGTAGTACACCCGCGCCCTGTCGCGCACCTTGCCCCCGAGCAGTTCGTGCACGGGCGCGTCGTGGTGCTTGCCCTTGATGTCCCAGAGCGCGATGTCCACCGCACTCAGGGCGCCCATCACGACCGAGCCGCCGAAGTGCGACCACCGGTAGAGGTACTGCCAGTGGTGCTCGATCGTCAGCGGGTCTTTGCCGATGAGGTAGTCGGCGAACCGGGTGATGGTGGCGGCTGCGCCCTCCTGGAATCCCCACGCTCCAGACTCACCGAGACCGACGATTCCGGTGTCTGTCGCGATCTCGACGAACAGGTAGCGATCGATGAAGATCGGGGTGACGCTCTGGATACGCATGATGCCTTTCAGTTGTGATGGATGTCGGAGCGAGGGGCGGTCAGCCCTTTTCGGCTCCACCGGTCAGTCCTTCGGTGAGCAGTCGTTCACTCGCAAAGAAGATGATGATGATCGGGATGGTGGTGATCACCGATGCAGCCATGAGCACAGTGGTGGGCACCTCGATGCTGTTTCCCGTCAATTGGGACAGACCGAGGGACACCGTCCACTGGTCGCGTTTGTCGACGAGGAACAGCAGCGCGAACAGGAACTCGTTCCACGCCACCATGAACACGAACAGGCCGTTGACGACGATCGCCGGCATGGCCAGCGGCAGGCTGATGCGCCGCATGATGCCCAGCCGGGATGCCCCGTCGAGCGCCGCGGCCTCCTCCAGGCTCACCGGAATGGTCTCGAAGTAGTTGCGCAGCATGTAGATGCTCACCGCAACTGTCTGCGACACGTAGACGAGGATCACCGCCACGAGCGAGCCGCGCAGCCCCACGCGCGTGAAGAACACGAACAGCGGCACAGCGAGCAGGATGCTCGGGAACAGGTACACCGCGAGGAACAGGGCGCTGATCTGCCGCCGCCCGAAGAACCGCAGCCGGCTGACGGCATAGGACCCGGGGATCGAGACGAGCAGCGTGAGCGCCACGGTGCCCAGCGCGAGCAACGCGCTGTTGCGCATGAACCCGAGGAAGCCCTCGCCGCCGTCGGCGACCGAGCCGAGGGCCCGGGTGTACGCGTTGAAGCTCAGGTCGCCGATCGCGACCCAGAGCGCGCCCGGGTTGTTGAGCACGTCGCCGAGGCCACGCACAGACAGCAGGCCCATGTAGTAGAAGGGGAAGACCGTCGCGATGATCAGGAGGGCGATGACCACCCATCGGATGACTCCGAAGAATCGGTTCTCGAACCTGTCGCGACTGAATCTCGGCCGGGCCGGAGCGGTGGCGCGTGCTGTCGTCATGTGTAGTCCTCCTCTCGCTTGCCGAAGAATTTAAGGTAGATGCCCACGAGCACCGCAAGCACTATCGCGATGACCAGGGCCTGCGCTGAGGCCAGGCCGATGTCGCCGCGTCCGGTGAGGAACTGGTACACGCGCACGCTGATGACCTCGGTGCCGGCTCCACCTCCGGTGAGCAGATAGATGTCGTCGAAGCTCGTGAATGTCCAGATGAAGCGCAGCACCGAGAGCACGGCGATTGTCGGCAGCAGCTGCGGCCAGATGATGTAGCGGAAGCGCTGGGAGATGGTCGCGCCATCGACAAGGGCGGCCTCTTCGAGCGAGGCGGGGATGGCTTGCATGCGCGCGGTCAGGAACAGGAAGGCGAAGGGGAACTGCCGCCAGGCCTCGAACAGGATGACCATGATCAGCGCTGTCGGAATAGGGATCGTCAGGCCGAACAGCGAGACATCGCTCGACTTCTCGCTGAGGAAGGCGATGGGCTTCGTCCAGCCCAGCAGGTGCTGTCCCCAGTAGTTGATGATGCCGAACTGCGGGCTCAGCATCGTCTGCCAAACGAAGGTGACGGCGACGACGGGTGCAACGTAGGGCAGGAGCATCACTGAGCGCACGAAGCCGCGGAACCTGAACTTCTTACGCAGCGCGAGGGTTGCGACGAGGCCGAACGCGATGGATGCCGCGGTGCCGAACACCGAGTAGACGAGCGTCGTGACGAGAGTGTCGACGAACCCCGGCGCGGTGACGACGTGGACGAAGTTGTCGAGCACGTAGTTGCCGAAGATTCCTGCAGAGCGCAGGCTGATCAGCCGCACGCGCTGGAAGGCGAGCGAGACGCTCCACAGGATCGGGAGCACAACCACCGCGAGCACGATGATGACCGTGGGGGCGATGAGTGCCGCGCCGGTGCGGGCTTCGGACCGGCGCATGGCCCCGCGTTTCGGGATCCGCTTCGGTCGGGGGGAGGGCCCGCCCAGCGGCACCGGAGAGGTTCCGGTGCCGCTGGGAGTGGTGGTGCTTGTCAACCGAGCGAGTCCTTGATTGCCTGGACCGCCTTCTGGGCCTGGTCGGCGGCAGACTTGCCGGTCAGGTCACCGCTGGTAAGACCGGCGATGGCCTGTGGCACCGGGAGCTGGGCGAGCATCGCGCCGAGCAGGGCACCCTGGCCCTGGTCGAAGCCCCAGCGGCTGAAGGTGTTCACGCCCTCCTGGAGGGTGGCGAGAACGTCCGCCGGGTAGATGTCGGCGAGCTTCGCCTTGGTGTCTACACCGGTCTCCAGGCCCTTCCAGCCGTTGACGAACTTCTGCGGGTCAGCCGTCGTGCCGCTGCGAGTCGGGAACTTGCCCTCGGCAGCCTGGCTCAGCCACTGCACGTAGCCGTCGTTCATGAAGTACTCCACGAACTTGCTCGCGGCGTCGGCATTCGCGTCAGCGGTGACCACCCACGATGTGACATCCCCACCGGAGACGGGCTTGCCGTCCGGTCCGCTGAATGTCGTGACGAATCCGCTGTTCTTGGCGATGAACTGCGGGTCGGCAGCGCACTCGGGGCAGGTGGGCATCGCGTCGTTCACGAGGCCGGCCATCTCATCCAGGATGAATGATGCCCAGACGGTGATCGCGGCCTTGCCACCCATGTACGTGGTCTTCGTCGATGTCGAGTCCATCGCGCCGGGCACCGAGTAGTCGTGCACGAGCTTGCCGTAGGTATCGAACGCCGTTACGCATGCCGGCGAGTCGAGCGTGACCTTGCCGGAGTTGTCGGTGAGCTGGCAGCCGTTCGCCAGTGCGAACCACTCGAACACCTGCTGCGTGTACCCGGTGCTTGCGCTGTCGCCCGCGACGAATCCGGCGATGTCGGGGCTGTTCAGCGTTTTGGCGGCATTCACGATGTCGTCATAGGTCGTGGGTGCAGGCAGTCCGGCGGCCGCGAAGAGGTCTTTGCGGTAGATCACCGACAGCGGGAATCCGTCGCTCGGGATGGCGATCTGGTTGCCGCCCTCCTTCGTGAGGCTGAGCGCAGACGGCGAAAATGTGCTCGGGTCGAGATCCTTGAGGATCTGGCCGGTGACATCCGTGTTCACCAGGCCGTTGCTCGACATGGTGCGCACGGCCGAGAGCGGCAGCGCGCCGACGACGTCGGGCAGGGTGCCCGAGGCGGCGGCCGCGGTGATCAACTGCGGGAACTGGTCTTCGTTGACTCCGACGAGGTCGACCTTGATGCCGGTCGCCTTGGTGAAGTCGTCGGCGGCGGCCTGCGCCTTGGCGATGCGGTCGGCCTGCTCCTCGAGGGTCCAGACGACGATGGTGCCGGGTGCGGATGAACTGGTTCCTGAGCCGGTGGCTCCGCAGCCGGCGAGGGTGGCGAGGACTGCCACGGCGGCAAGGGCAAGCAGCGGTTTGCTACTTCTCTTCATTGAGAAACTCCTTTGTGTGGGGGTGTTGGCACCGCGAGGCGGTGCCGCTCCTCGTACGCTCGCGGTGCAATGTTAGCGCTCGCATTCGGAATTGAGCCAATGTTAGCGCTCACATCGGTCATGTCAATAGCCCCGAGGAGGAAAACCGGTGAATTGGGGGCTACTCGTGTGACCTGTAGCTAGAACGGCCAGGGTTGTTGCGCCCGGTCGGCCCACTGCCACGGGTCTGGCCCGAGCCGGATCACGAGGGCGATCGCCGCGATCGCCAGGCCGAACAGGGCGTTCGCGCAGTACCAGAGCACGAGTGTCGGCCAACGGGGGATCCTGCGCCGCAGGCGGCGGCCATCCGCCGCGACGGTGCCGGCCTCGGCTGCCCGGTCGTCCCGGTAGCGCGCCGAGCCGCGGAGGGCTTTCGCGCCCACCTCGTCGACTATCCGGAACAGGCGCTCGATGAGTGCGGCATCCCGAAAGTCGATCGCCCTGGGGGAGTAGAAGACGATGGCGTCGTCGAGCAGCTGCACGCTCAGGCCGCCCGCGTCGTCGATGAGCAGCGCCATCAGGTCGGGCGTGAGCAGGTAGAGCGCGTCCGTTTCGTAGCCCTTCGGGCAGTACAGGGCGAATGCGTCGTCGAAGTCCCCCTCGAGCCGAAGCCGCTGCGAGCCGACAGGTGCGGATGCCGCGTCGCCACCCCCGAACCCCGAGCCCTCGCCGCGCGCCAGCAGCAGGATATTGGGCAGGCTGCGGGCAAGGCGCATCCCCAGGAATCCCCAGTCCTGCACGTAGCCCTCGTCGTTCGGGGCGCTGAAGCGCTCGAACGTGCCGATGCGCAGCTCCCCGCCGGTCGTCGAGGAGAGCAGGTTGCGCACGGTGCCGTTGTTGAGCGGCCCGAAGGCGTCGAGGAGCAGTTGCGGCACGGGGGCGGTCGCCTCCCAGGTCATCTCGTGCGCGGCGGCCACCCGCGAAGGCGCGATGCTCCAGCCGTTCCTGCGCCTGCGGTACACGAAGTACAGGTACGAGATGACCAGGCCGCCGCCGAGCACACCCCAATCGAGCTGGTCGAGCACGTCGGTGGGAAAGTTGAGGAGAACGGCAGGCACCCAGCACCCGAAAACGGCCACGAATGTGAGCGTGGGCGCGAAGAGCGCCGCCCAGAAACTCGTGGGCACGAATGTCGACCGCGCGCACTCGGGCATTGGCCAAGCGTATTGCCCGTGCCGGTGCTCGCGCCGCCCGCCGCGGCTATCGCGCGGTGTATGCCTGCACGAAGGCGAGCGCTGTGTCGGCGACCTCGCGCCAGCCGTGGTCGATCGTGAGGGAGTGCCCCCGGCCGGGGATCTTCGTGACCTCTGTCACGCCGGGATTCTTCGACTGAAGCTTGTAGCTCGCCTCCATGATCGCCCACGGCACGGTGTGGTCGCCCTGGCCGGAAATGAGCAGCAACGGCCCGCGCTCAGGGTTCTTGGTGTCGACCTTCGTCTGCGCGAACGGGTTGAAGTTCGCCGTCGCGGCCTGGAACAGCGGTGCCCCTGGAGCCGCGACGTGGTACGTCTCGTAGAGCTCTTTCGCCTCGGCGTCGTCGAGTTCGTTCGCCCACCCGTACTTGAACTGCTCGAGCGTGAGCGTCACGGCCTTGCCTACGTTCGTCGGGTTGGCCAACACCGGCGCCGCGGACTTGAGCGACGAGATCGGCAGCGGCAGCACGCCCTGGAACGGGGCGTTGTCGATGGAGACAGTCACCGCCGCGACACCCTCCCCGGCGATCTTCTGCGCGATGAGGCCGCCGAAGGAGTGACCGATGACTGCGGGAGCCTCATCGAGCGCCGCGATGACCTCGAGATAGTGGTCGGTGACGGGCTGCACCATCTTGTTGGCGAACACGTCGGGGTCCAGGTGCGCCTCTTCGACGGTGGCCGGCTCGTCCGGCCAACCCGGCGCGAGCGTCGCGAAACCGTTGTCCTGGAACAGCGCTCGCCACTTGTCCCAGCTGCTGGAGAGCAGCCAGAGCCCGTGCACGAAGACGACGGGAACCTTGCCAGAGGCGTTCGCGGCCGCGATCTCGTCCGTGTCGCGCGGGGTCAGTGTGCTCATGATTCCTCCCGGGGCTAGGGGCGCTTGGGACACGCCCCTCTTCGCGACTCTATGACCGGCTTCGTAAGCGGTCAACGGCCCCCGAGTGAACGCAGGCCGGCGAGCTGTAGCATCCGTTACATGGCCGCTGATGAGCTCACTTTCGACCGCAACGACCTCGGTAAAGGCTCGCTCAGCCAATACCGCGGCGTGCTCGTGCCCGCGAACGCTCGGGTGCGCCTGCGGCTGGCCGGCAGCAACCCGCACCAGCAGGACCTCGCGGCCCTCGTCGAGAGCGGCGCAGGCCCGCTGGAGACCGCTATCAGCAAGCGCACGCAGACGGAGGAGGGGGCAGATGCCCCCATCGAGGTGCGGCTGTTCACCGGCTCCCGCGTGAGCGGTCCCGTCGGATACGTCCCGCGCGGGCTCGAGTCAGTTGTCGACGAGGCGCTGGGCAGGCTCGACATGCAGGGGCGCAAGCAGCGCATCCCGGTGCAGATCGTGCGCAAAGGCGGCCTCTACCGCGTCGAACTGCTCGTCGGTCAGACCAGGTAGCTGTGCGATCCGGGCTCGCCGTCGTGCGTTGTCAGCCGTCAGGGTTGAGACGGCTCGTCGCCGCGGCCGCCCTGGGTGCGCTGCTCATCGGCTCACTCTCGGCATGCTGGCTCGACCAGGGGCGCCGCGATGTCGAGGAGGGCTTCGACAAGTCGACGGATGCCGAGTTCTACACCCTGCCCGCCGTCCTGCCCGCGGGCAAGCCGGGCGAGATCATCCGCTCGAAGCGGCTCCTGAGCGCTCCGGCCGGAGCGCGGGCCTGGCGGGTGATCTACCACTCGACGGACATGAACGGCGCCGACATCCCGGTCTCCACGATCGTGATCGTGCCGGATGATGCTGCTCCGGCTGGGGGCCGCACCATCGTGTCCTGGGCGCACCCGACGACCGGGTCGGCGCAGCGCTGCGGCCCGTCGGTCGAGACCGACCCGTTCCTGGCGATCGAGGGAATGGACCAGCTGCTTCTTGCCGGATACGCGATAACGGCGACCGATTACCAGGGGATGTCCGTGGCCGGGCCATCCTCATACCTGCTCGGCGTGACCGAGGGCAACAATGTGCTCGACGCCGCCCGCGCCGCGCGGAACCTGCCGGACCTCATGCTCAGCAATAACCTGCTGCTGTGGGGGCACTCCCAGGGCGGGCAGGCGGCGCTCTTCGCGGCACAGCAGGCCCGGGATTACGCGCCCGACCTGCACCTCGAAGGTGTCGCGGTCGCTGCTCCTGCCGCCGACCTCAACACCCTGCTGAGCGACGACATCGCCGGGATCTCTGGGGTGACCATCGCCTCGTACGCTTTCGCGTCATTTGAGGCGGCATACGCGTCGCGGTATCCGGCGGCGACGTTGGATGCGATCCTCACGCCGGCGGGCGTCGCGGCGACTCCGAAGATGGCCGCGCTGTGCCTGCTCGCGCAGCACGACGAGATCCACGCGATCGCCGACCCGCTCATCGGCAAGTACGTGACGAGCGACCCGGCGACGACCGAGCCGTGGGCGACCCTGCTGCGGGAGAACAGCGCGGGCGCCTCTCCGATCGACGCGCCGGTGTTCGTCGGGCAGGGTCTCGCGGACGTGCTCGTGATCCCCGCGGCGACCCAGAACTACGTGGCCGGCCTGTGTGCCGCCGGCACGGCGGTCACGTTCGCGGAATACAAAGGGGTCAGCCACGCGCTCGCCGGATACGTCGCCCTGCCCGACGCGATGGCATTCTTCGACAAGGTGTCGCGGGGGCTCGCGCCCAGCACCTGCCCCTAGTTGCTCTCGGCGGACGTCCCCGCGCTACGCGAGTCGCGCTACGCGAGCCCACCCCGCGTCGCGACCCCGCGTCGCGACCCCGCTCGGCGCCCTCGCCCGTCCACCGTCCGACGCCGATGCCGTCGGCTCCTTCAAACGTTCGCGATCTCAAGGAGCGCTCTGGCCGAGTCCTTGAGATCGCGAACGTTTCGAGGATCGCGGCCGGACCCGGCGGGCGCCGAGCGGGGTCGCGACGCGGGGGTGGGCGACGCGCGGTGCGGGCGACGACGCGCGGGAATAGTCGGGCAGCGCGTCCCGTTGTACAGGTCGATGCAAACGCATAGAGCTATTGAAGGCAACAGGAACAGCCAGGAGCTGCACATGCAATTCGGGATCTTCACGGTCAGCGACGTAACCGCCGACCCGACAGACAACACGACGCCCACCGAGTACGAGCGCATCAAGGCCCTCGTGACCATCGCGAAGAAGGCGGAAGAGGTGGGCCTCGAGGTCTTCGCCCTCGGCGAGCACCACAATCCGCCATTCGTGTCATCGAGCCCGACCACAACGCTCGCCTACATCGCCGCGCAGACCGAGAACCTCATCCTGTCCACAAGCACCACGCTCATCACAACCAACGACCCGGTGAAGATCGCCGAGGATTACGCGATGCTGCAGCACCTCGCCGACGGCCGCGTCGACCTCATGATGGGCCGCGGCAACACCGGCCCGGTGTACCCGTGGTTCGGCAAGGACATTCGCGACGGCATCGCGCTCGCCGTCGAGAACTACGCGCTGCTGCGCCGGCTGTGGTCGGAAGACTTCGTCGACTGGGAGGGCAAGTACCGCACGCCGTTGCAGGGCTTCCAGTCGACGCCGCGCCCACTCGACGGGGTGCCGCCATTCGTCTGGCACGGCAGCATCCGCTCTCCCGAGATCGCGGAGCAGGCCGCCTTCTACGGCGACGGCTTCTTCGCGAACAACATCTTCTGGCCGAAGGAGCACTACATGAAGCTCATCGGCTACTACCGCCAGCGCTTCGAGCACTACGGTCACGGCACCGCCGAGCAGGCGATAGTCGGCCTCGGCGGCCAGGCCTTCATGCGCAAGAACTCGCAGGATGCCGTGGCCGAGTTCCGGCCGTACTTCGACAACGCGCCCGTCTACGGGCACGGCCCCTCGCTGGAGGACTTCACGGAGCAGACGCCGCTCACCGTCGGCAGCCCGCAGCAGGTCATCGACAGGTACGCGGGTATGCGCGAGCACTTCGGCGATTACCAGCGCCAGCTGTTCCTCATGGACCACGCCGGTCTGCCGCTCAAGACGGTGCTCGAGCAGCTCGACATCCTCGGCGAGGAGGTCGTGCCCGCGCTCCGCAAGGAGTTCGCCGCCAACCGGCCGGCGAATGTTCCGGACGGCCCGACACACGCGGCGATGGTCGCCGCAGCCGCAGCCGCAGCCGCGCCCGCCTCGCACCCTTCGGAAATTCAGGAGAACGTCGCGGCAAGTGCCCTCGGGAGCGCGTTATGAGCCTGAATGAGGTGCCGAGTCCTGAATTTCCGAAGGTGCGGCGGCTCGCGGTCGTCGCGGCGGGCCTGAGCCAGCCGTCATCCACCCGACTTCTCGCCGACCGCCTGGCCGAAGCCACGGTCACCCGGCTGGCAGAGGAGGGCTTCGAGGTGCAACTCGAAGTGATCGAGCTCAGGGACGTGGCGCAGGATGTCACGAACAACCTGCTCACCGCATTCCCGAGCCCGAAGCTCGAGGCGGCCATCGAGAAGGTCACGGGCGCTGACGGACTCATCGCCGTGACGCCCATCTTCACGACGAGTTACAGCGGTCTCTTCAAATCGTTCATCGACGTGCTGGATCCGCAGTCTCTCACCGGGCTGCCCGTGCTGCTCGGCGCCACGGGCGGAACGGAGCGGCATTCGCTCGCGATCGACTATGGGATGCGGCCGCTGTTCTCCTACCTGCACGCGGTGGCGGTTCCGACCGGGGTGTACGCCGCCTCGGCAGACTGGGGCACCGGCGGGCTGGCGGACAGGATCGAGCGGGCGGCATCCGAGCTGGCAGCCCTGGTGGCCGCATCCGATCGGTCGCGGAGCGTGCTCGACCCATTCGCCCTGCCCGAGGGCTTCAGCCCGGTGGGCGGTTTCGGGGCGCAATAGGCGGGTGGTCGGCCCGCTGTCCAGCCCGCAAGGCGGGGGCCGCGTGAGGCCGGCGGGAAGCATATCCATGGCCGCGGGACACCGGCGGTGGCACACTGGAGTATGCGGTTTCGATGGTGCGCTGCAGTGGGGCTTGGGCTCGCGGCATCCGCCGTGTTTCTCGCCGGCTGCGCCCCGATCGCAGACCAACCGCAACCGCTGACCCAGCAGGAGATCGACGCCATAGTCGCGCGCGACAACGATTACCGCTGGGAGTTCTATTTCGCCAACCGGCCCGACATCGTGCGACCGATCGTGGAGCGCCGTGGATATGTCGCCCCCGGGGTGGCCGCGGATTTTTACGCCAAATGCCTGTCAACTGACGGGTTCGACACGGCGTACGTCTACGGGGTCGGCCTCGAGTTCGGGCTCGACCCGAAGACGCAGACCGCCGCGTATCTCGCGTACTACACGTGCGCCGCGCAATACCCCGTCGACCCGGTCGCGCGCGGATTTCTCAGCACGGACCAGCTCGGCTTCATGTACGACTACTACGCACAGCGGCTCGCACCGTGCCTGCGCAGTCTCGGCTTTACCGTGCCGGAACCGCCGCAACGCGGCCATTTCATCGCAGCATCGTTCAACGGCGATTCGTGGAATCCCTATGACGGGGTGGGCCTGGCCCGATCCAGCCCGGTCTGGCGGCTGATCGACCAACGCTGCCCACCGCTGCCCGCCGGGGTGTACGGGACGCGGCATCCATGAGGCTCACGCTCGTCGCGATTGTCGCGGCATCCGTTGCCGTGCTCGCGGGCTGCGCACCGGACAGCCACCCGCCGGCTGGGCTTACCCAAAGCCAGGTCGATGCGATAATCGCAGCCGACAACGACGCCCGCTGGTCGTTCTTCTTCGAGGACCGACCGGATGTCGCGAGGCCGCAGGTCGACCGCCTCGGGTATGTGGCGCCCCGGGACGCCGAAGCCTTCTACAAGAAGTGCCTCACGACGGCCGGAGTGAACCCCGACTACATCTACGGGTTCGGCGCATACGACCAGGATCCCGCTGGCCAAACCGCCACCTACCTCGCGTACTACACGTGTGTTGCCCAGTACCCGGTGAACCCGATCTCTGTCGGGTTCCTGAGCCAGGCCCAGCTGGGGTTCGTGTACGACTACTTCGTAGGCAGGCTCGCGCCGTGCCTGCGCTCGCTCGGGTACCAGGTCGCGGCGCCGCCATCCAAACGCGCGTTCGTCGGCGGCTCGGTCAATGGCAGCACCTGGGACCCGTACGCCGGCGTCCACCCGACTCCTGGGCCGCACAGTTGGGCGTTCATCGATGAGCGCTGCCCGCCGCTGCCCGCGGAAACCTACGGCACGCGGCATCCCTGAGTCGGCCTCGAAACGCCGCCGAACGGCACCTGCTGGCCGCGCGACGCGCCGTGCTGGTAGTCTGTGAGTTGAGCAGGCTGGCAAGAAGCTGGTCACCGGTGGTGAATTACTCAACGAGTGTGAGTGACTTTCTACTGTTGGCCAGAGCAGCATCGGCAATCCGGTGCATTGCCAAAGCGCACAAGCCCGATCCTCGGGCTGCGCCCCTTTCTGCCCGCTCCTGCTCCTGCAGGTCGCGACCCACACGGGGTCTCGACAAAAACAAAGGAGAAACCCCCCTTGGAGGGTCCAGAAATCAAATTCGCCGAAGCCGTGCTCGATAACGGCAAGTTCGGCACGCGCACTGTCCGTTTCGAGACAGGGCGCCTCGCGCAGCAGGCACAGGGTGCCGTCGCCGCATACCTCGATGAAGAAACAATGATCCTGAGCGCCACGAGCGCCGGCAAGCAGCCCCGCGAAGGCTTCGACTTCTTCCCCCTCACGGTGGATGTCGAGGAGCGTTCATACGCGGCAGGCAAGATCCCCGGCTCGTTCTTCCGGCGCGAGGGACGCCCGTCCACGGAGGCGATCCTCGTCTGCCGTCTCATCGACCGCCCGCTGCGCCCGACATTCGTCGAGGGCCTTCGCAACGAGGTGCAGATCGTCATCACCGTGCTGTCCATCGCCCCCGACGAGTTCTACGACGCGCTGGCCATCAACGCGGCATCGCTCTCGACCCAGATCTCCGGCCTGCCGTTCTACGGCCCGGTCGGCGGCATCCGCCTGGCACTCATGTCCGGTGGCGGACAGCCAGACCAGTGGATCGCGTTCCCGAAGTTCAGCCAGCTCGAAGAGGCAGTCTTCGACCTGACGGTTGCCGGCCGCCTCGTCACCAACGACAAGGGTGAAGAGGATGTCGCGATCATGATGGTCGAGGCCGAAGCCACCGAAGGCAGCTGGGAGCTCATCAAGGCCGGCGCGACCAAGCCGGACGAGAGCGTTGTGGCTCAGGGCCTCGAGGCGTCCAAGCCGTTCCTCAAGCAGCTCATCAAGGCGCAGCTCGAGGTCGCGGCCCAGGCGGCCAAGCCGATCCAGGACTTCCCGCTGTTCCCGCCATACGCGCAGGAGACCTACGACGCTGTCGCAGGCATCTCGTACGACGACCTCAAGGGCGTCTACCAGATCGCCGACAAGGTCGAGCGCCAGAACGCGGATGACGCGCTCAAGGCTCGCGTCAAGGAGGCCATCGCCGCCAAGGTCGAGGCCGAGGAGCTGCCCGGCTCCGCCCTCGCCGAGGTCAGCGCCGCGTACAAGTCCGTCTCCAAGAAGGTGATGCGCACCCGCGTGCTCACCGAGGGCATCCGCATCGATGGCCGTGGGCTGAGCGACATCCGCGCACTCGACGCCGAGGTGCAGGTCATCCCGCGCGTTCACGGCTCAGCGATCTTCCAGCGCGGCGAGACCCAGATCCTGGGTGTCACGACGCTGAACATGCTCAAGATGGAGCAGCAGATCGACTCCCTCGCGCCGGTGAAGAAGAAGCGCTACCTGCACCACTACAACTTCCCGCCGTACTCGACGGGTGAGACGGGTCGCGTCGGTTCGCCGAAGCGCCGCGAGATCGGGCACGGCTTCCTCGCCGAGCGCGCCCTCGTTCCCGTGCTCCCGCCGCGCGAGGAGTTCCCGTACGCGATCCGCCAGGTGTCGGAGGCTCTCGGCTCCAACGGCTCGACGTCGATGGGTTCGGTCTGCGCGTCGACCCTGTCGCTGCTCAATGCCGGTGTGCCGCTGCGCGCCCCGGTCGCCGGCATCGCCATGGGCCTCATCTCCGACGAGGTCGACGGTGTGACGCGTTACGCGGCACTGACCGACATCCTCGGTGCTGAAGACGCGCTCGGCGACATGGACTTCAAGGTCGCAGGCACCTCAGAGTTCGTGACCGCGATCCAGCTGGACACGAAGCTCGCCGGCCTGCCGTCGAGTGTCCTGGATGGCGCGCTCAAGCAGGCGAAGGAGGCTCGCACCGCGATCCTCGCCGTCATCAACGCCGCGATCGACGCTCCCGACGAGATGGCACCCACGGCGCCGCGCGTTATCAGCGTGCAGATCCCCGTCGACAAGATCGGTGAGCTGATCGGCCCGAAGGGCAAGACGATCAACCAGATCCAGGATGACACGGGAGCGGACATCTCGATCGAGGACGACGGAACCGTGTACATCGGTGCCGTCGACGGTCCTTCGGCCGAGGCTGCGCGTGCCGCTGTCAATGCGATCGCGAACCCGCTCAACCCTGAGGTCGGCGAGCGGTTCCTCGGAACCGTTGTCAAGCTCGCGACGTTCGGCGCGTTCGTCTCGCTCACCCCCGGCAAGGACGGCCTGCTGCACATCAGCGAGGTCCGTAAGCTCGCCGGTGGCAAGCGGGTCGAGAACGTCGAGGACGTCCTCGCCGTCGGCCAGAAGATCCAGGTGGAGATCACCAAGATCGACGACCGCGGAAAGCTCTCGCTCGCCCCGGTGGACGACAGCGCCGATGCCGCGGACACCGACAGCTCGGCTGCCGCTTCCGAAGGTCCAGAGGCTCCCGCCGAAGGCGAATAGCCGATAGGTCTACCTGGGGCCTCTCGCCAGGCGCCCAGGCAAGACACTCGGGCCCATCTGCTTCGGCAGGTGGGCCCGTTTGCGTGCGCGGTATATCGGCTGCGAGGATGGCTCATGTTCATGCGTATGCATGGACGACACCGGCTTTGCGGGTCTATGGTGGGCGGGTGCGCCCCCGAATCGCAACGCCCCTCGACCACTATTTCGTCGTGTTCGCCCTCTGGGCCGAACGATTGTGGTTCGTCTGGGCAGCCATCGGCGCATGCGTCGTGATCATCGTGGTCATCATCGCGATCTCGAGGGCACGGACCAGGGCACACGCCCGCGTTCCGCACTACCGGCGGGTCGAAACCGGACCCATCACGGTGACTCGGTTACGCCAACCAACTGGGCGCGTGCAACAACGTGCTCGCCGATCATAAAGCCGAGAATCGCGGGAGTACTGCCGGCAGGAACGTCGAGCCGCTCGACATCGAGGGCGCTCACGGTGAAGTAGTAGCGGTGCTCGCCGTTGCCTGGAGGGGGAGCCGCGCCGTGGTACCGCTCGAGCCTGAGCTCGTTGGGGACAGTCACCGCGCCGGGCGGCAGAAGACCGGCATCCGGATTTCCGGCGTCCTGCTGCAGCGAGGTTATCGTGGCCGGGATGTTGCAGACCGCCCAGTGCCACCAGCCACTGCCGGTCGGCGCATCCGGGTCGTAGACGGACAGCGCGAAACTGCGGGTTCCGGATGGCGCGCCCTCCCAGTGCAGCGTGGGCGAACGGTCCTCGCCGCCGGCCTGGGATGACCTCGCCCAGTGCGGAAGCGTGTCCCCATCCGCGAAGTCCGGGCTCGTGAGGCTGAATGTGGGAACCTCAGGCAGCCGCCAGTTGGGATCGTTGGCCATTGGGCATCCTTTCGCCACCACCATTATCCCGCCGCCGCATCCCCGGGTCGAGGTCAGTTGACGATCACGGGTGGCTGGTAGGGATCCCAGATGCCCGTCTGGGACAGCCCGACTATCGCAGCCGCAAGCGCGATCACGACCACAATCCCGCCGGCGAGGATGATGATGGGCGTGCGGGGGCGCGGCACGGTGAAATAGACGACAACGATCGCCGCGAACGCAGCTATCACGAGTCCGATGCCGACGAGAGGCACCCAGAGCGGCTCTTGCGCCCCGCAGCCTGGAGGCGCCGGATAGATGAAAACGCAGACCTGGCCGACCTGCTGCAGCGGCCAGAGAATCGCGATGCCGAGCACGGCGAGCACGGCGCCGGCGGCCAGCCACAGGCGTGGCCTCCGGATTGGGGGGCGGTCGGTCGTCATAATTCCTCCGATAGTCGGTCTAATTGTTAAGACGCACCAGACGTGCAAAACGTTGGGACCGGCCGGAAGCACGGACTCGTAACGATTGAGATCCCATCATTCCGCCTCGCCCGGGCCGGCAATAGTCTTGAACTGCCTTGGGGAGGGCACGATGACACAGCTCGACTCGAACCCGACGACGCCGACGACGGAAGAAACACCGGCAGTGGGGGGCATGCGCGCCGTGACGATGCGCCGCGTCGGCTCCTCGGACCTCGAGGTATTCCCGCTTGCCGTGAGCGGCAACGTCTTCGGCTGGACGGCCAGCGACGAGGTGACGAACGCCATCCTCGACGCCTACGTGTCGCAGGGCGGCAACTTCATCGACACGGCCGACTCATACGCCGGTGGCCGCAGCGAGATCATGATCGGCAACTGGATGCGCTCGAGGCGCAACCGCTCGGACATCGTGGTCGCCACGAAAGTCGGCAAGAGCCACGAGCATCCCGGCCTACGCGCCCGCGTGCTCACGCGCGCAGTGCACGCCTCCCTGCAGCGACTGCGCACCGACAGGATCGACCTGCTCTACCTGCACGTCGACGACCCCAGCGTGGAGTTCGAGGAAACCCTGCTCGCGGTCGACGAACTCATCCGCGGGGGAGAAGTGCGTTACTTCGGCGGCTCAGACCACACCGGCAACCGCCTCATCGAAGCGCGCATCGCGAGCGCGCAGCTCGGGGTGGCCCCGATGGTGGCGCTGCAAAACCATTACAACCTCATGCACCGAACCGAGTACGAAGGCGACCTTGCCGACGTCGCGGCGAGGCAGGGCCTCGGTGTGATGCCCCGGTTCGCGCTTGCGAGCGGGTTTCTCACGGGCAAGTACCGCGTGAAATCCGACATCGCGAAGAACGAGCGCGGGGGCGAAGCGGCGAGGTACCTCGGCAGGCGAGGGCTCCGAGTGCTGGCATCACTCGACTCGATCGCGGCCGCCCATGAGACCTCGGTCGCCTCGGTGGCGCTCGCCTGGCTGCTCACGAAGCCCGATGTCGTCGCCCCGGTCGCCTCGGCGAGTCACGCCGAGCAGGTGCCCGACCTGACCGCCGCAGCGACCCTGCAGCTCACCCGCCACCAGGTGGCGGAACTCGACAGGGTTTCGGCCTGAGCTAGAACAAGCCCGGGACGTGCAGCCAGCCCAGGTTGACGAGCACGACGATCGTGTTGAGCACGAGGGCGATGATCGTGACCACCCAGACTCCGCGCCTGCTCGCCCCGCCGCGCAGCACCAGCACGAGCACCAGCGCGATCTCCAGCAGGATTGCCCAGGTGAGCAGGCCGAGCGGTGCGGGGAACGTGACGAACACGGATACCAGCAGTAGCGCCGCGAAGACTATTTCCGCGATCGCCAGGATCGAGTTGGATCCCCGGCCGCGGATGCGGGCTATCCCGTCGTACAGGGACAGTGCCCCGGCGAGGATGGTGATGATGAAGAGCAGGTTGATTGTGACCAATGCCGTTCCCTTCGGATACCGGGTCTTGCACCCCAGCGCGATCGATTGACGTGCGCCGCCAGCTTAGGGGAGGCAGCATGCACGCGCGGCCTCTTGACTTGGGGCAGTCGGGGGCGGTATCGGGCTACTTCGCCTCGGCGAATACGCGGTTCGCGATGCGGACGAGCGCGGCGGATGCCGCGACGGAATCGCCAGCGTATCCACCCGACAGGGCGCCGTCTCGGGCGAGCAACAGCTCGTCTGCCGCATCGCCGGGCACCGGATGTCCCATGTCCTTGAGGAGTTCGGCAAGGGTGTCGACGTACCACTCGCGGTGCGCGGTGACGACGAGACGCACAGGGTGGTCGGCGTTGGGGAACTCCGCCGCAGCATTGATGAACGGGCAGCCGCGGAATCCCGGGGCGGCGATCTCGGCGAGGATCGCGGCCACGAAGTCGTTGAGGGCTGCCCGCGAATTGGGTGCGGCGGCGATGATCGCCTCGATGTTCGCACGCACCCTGTCGTGCCTCGTCGTGATGTATTCGACGATCAGGTTCTCTTTGGCGCGGTAGTGCTTGTAGAACGTCGCCTTCGTGACTGCCGAAGCGCTGATGATGCGGTCGACACCGACGTTGCGGATGCCGTCTTCATAAAACAGCTCATTGGCGGTCTCGAGAATGCGTCCCTTCGCAGGAGCGCGCTGTGCGGCCGGAGGTGACTCAACAGCCATCACAGCGCGACTCCTTTGCGGGGGAGAAAGCCAGTGTTACCTGGCAAGGGGTGCACGCCGCCATCGGGGTAGCGGCAGTGCTCAAGGCTTCGGGTGCCTTGAGAAGACTATAGCACAGAGGACAGACAGACCAGTCTGTTTGTCCGCATGTCGAACGCCCCCTTTCGGGGGGTACGAGAACTGTCGCGAAGTCGCCGATGGCGTCCCCCGCAGATGACGTAGGCTCGTCCATGATGACGAACGGTGCTGTTGCCCTCCCGCTTGACCTCGCGGAACTGGCCTTCACCGCATCCGGGGACTCTCTCGTGCGGCGCAGTGTGCTGCCGAGCGGCGTGCGCATCCTGAGCGAGAGTGTGCCGGGCGCCCGCAGCTCCACCGTCGGCTTCTGGGTGGCCGTCGGCTCGCGGGATGAGCTGCCGGCGACCTACGGGTCGACCCATTTCCTGGAGCACCTGCTCTTCAAAGGCACCACGAGTCGAAGCGCACTCGACATCGCCGTGAGCTTCGACTCCGTCGGCGGCGAGCACAACGCCATGACCGCCAAGGAATACACCTGCTACTACGCGAAAGTGCAGGATCGCGACCTGCCGATGGCCGTCGAGGTGCTCGCCGACATGTTCACCTCGTCGGTGCTCGAAGCTGGGGAGTTCGAGACCGAGCGCGGCGTCATCCTCGAAGAACTCGCCATGGCCGACGACGACCCCGCGGATGTCACGAGCGAGCGTTTCTTCGAGGCGGTGCTGGGTGAGCATCCCCTGGGTCGTCCCATCGGCGGAAGCCCTGAGACGATAACCGCGGTATCGCGCGACGCGGTGTGGAACCACTACCGCGCCAACTACCGGGCGCAGGACCTGGTAATCACCGTCGCGGGCGCCGTCGACCACGACGAACTCGTCACCGCCGTCACGAGCGCACTCGGCAAGGCGGGCTGGGACCTCTCGATCGCAGCCTCGCCGGTCGGTCGTCGTGACGCCGACGCCGACATCATCCAGCGCGGCAGCCCGCTCGTCGTGGTCAAGCGCCCGATCGAGCAGGCGAACATCATCGCCGGCGTCGCGGGGCTCTCCGCTGCCGACGATCGCAGGGCCACGCTCAGCGTGCTCAACTCCGTATTCGGCGGCGGAATGTCGAGCAGGCTGTTCCAGGAGATCCGTGAGAAGCGCGGCCTCGCGTACTCCGTCTACTCCTTCTCGCCCAGTTATTCCGATGCCGGCCTGTTCGGCATCTACGCGGGCTGCTCACCGTCGAAAGTCGCGAAAGTCATCGAACTCATGCTCAGCGAATTCGCGTTGCTCAGTTCGAGCGACGTGACCGACGAGGAACTGCGCCGCGCAGTGGGGCAACTCAGCGGGGCATCCGCCCTCGCACTGGAGGACTCAGACACGAGGATGTCGCGGCTCGGCCGCAGCGAGCTCACGCTCGGCGAGTTCGTCGACCTCGACGAGTCGCTGCGGCGGCTGGCGATGGTGACGACTTCTGGCGTGCGGGAGCTGGCAGAGGAGCTCGTGGCACGACCGCTGTCGATCGCGGCCGTCGGCACGGTGAACGAGAAGACTTTCGCGGGCCTGGCAACGACGCCGACCCCTTCCGCAACTGCGCCCATGTAGCGCAGGGAATCGCAGGTACCACCCATGTCCCACTACCTCTATCTCGTGCGCCACGGCGAGCAGCAGGATGCCGAATACGGCATGCCGGACGGCCCGCTCTCCGGCCGGGGCAAGCGCCAGGCCACCGCGATAGCCGAGCGGCTGAGCGGGGTGCCGTTCACTCGCGCGTGGCATTCGCCGCTACAGCGGGCCGCCGAAACGGCGGCGATCATGACGGGGCGGATGCCGGCCCTCGAGTCGAAACCGAGCGCACTGCTCATGGACTGCATCCCTTCAGGGCCGACGCCGGACATGCCGAAGGCCTTTGAGCCGTTCTTCGGCTCGGTCACCCCCGAGCAGATCGAGGCGGGCGAGGCGCAGATGGCCGATGCTGTGGCCGAGTTCCTGGCCCCTGCCCGCGAGGACCGCCACGACCTGCTCATCACCCACAACTTCGTGATCTCCTGGTTCGTGCGCGAGGTGTTCGGCGCCCCGACCTGGCGTTGGCTCGGGCTCAATCAGGCGAATTGCGGGCTCACCATCATCCGGGTGCGTTCGGCGAAGCCGCCGGTGCTCGTGGCCCACAACGATCTCGGCCACCTCCCTGCTGAACTGCGCACCGGCCTGCCCGAGTCGCAGCCGTTCTAGCTGCCCCCAGGTCGAGCCGCCGGTCCCGCGCCACGGGTTCGCGCCCCGGGTAGGGCCGCCGAGCGGGGCGGACCTTCTTCAAACGTTCGCGATCTCAAGGACCCGTGACCGCCACTCCTTGAGATCGCGAACGTATTAGGAGGGCACGCGCTTTGCGTGCTGGAGGTTCGACGCAGCCGACCCGATCCGCGCTGCAGGCAGCAGCCAGACTAGAGGCGCTTGCCGTACCAGTCGGTAGCGTTCGGGTTGTCGTTGTACGGCTCGATGAGTTCGAAGCCGCTCGTGAGATACAGCCCGCGCGCGGCATCCAGGTTCGAATTGGTGTCGAGCACGAGCTGGGTCGCGCCGAACTGCCTGGCGCGGCGCTCGAGCTCCTGAAGCAGGGCGCGGCCGAGCCCCTGGCCTCGCGACTGCGGCCGGATGAAGATGTGCTTGGCCTCGAACCGGGTGCTCGCGGCCTGGGTGGGCTCGGCCGACCCCGCCCCATCCGGTCCGATGCGCCGGATGCCGCCGCAGCCCACATCCGCGTCGTCGAGTTGCGCGACGAGGAATACGCCGTCCGGCGGCACGAACTGCTCTGGACGGGGAAAGGATCGCAGATAGGCGTACGGGCCCGCCGGAAAGCCACGGGCCCGCCCCTCGAAATAGTCGGTGAGAAGCTCGTGGGCGGACGTATCGGTCACGGCCGATTCGCGGAAGGTCACCACGCCCTCAGGCTAGCCCCGCGGGGGCTTCAAGCATTCACCTTCAGGCTGAGGCAGCAGCGCTAAACGCAATTGCCGCCTTTGGTAGATTTGCCGGATGACAACCAGGGTCGCCGTCATCGGCGCGACAGGCAAGATGGGCCAGCTCGTCTCGCAGATCATCGAATCCGCCGAAGATTTCGAACTCGTCGCGCAGATCGACTCGAAGGGCGAGTTGAGCGACATGTCCGGCGCCGATATCGCCGTGGATGTCACGGTGCCGGGCGTCTCACAGTCGGTCGTCGAGTACGCCCTCGCACACGGCATCAACGTCGTCGTCGGAACGTCAGGGTGGTCGAGCGACCGTATCGCCGCGCTCGAGCGGATGATCACCGGCAACCTGGCTGTCGGGGTGATCATCGTGCCCAACTTCTCGATCGGCTCTGTGCTCGCGACATCCTTCTCGGCCATGGCCGCGCGGTTCTTCGATTCGATAGAGATCGTCGAGGCCCACCACGCGTCGAAGCTGGACTCCCCGTCCGGCACTGCCGTGCGCACCGCGGAGCTCATGGGAACTGCGCGCGGAGTTCTTGGCCCCGTCGTGGCGCCGCACGTCGACCAGCGCGCCCGCGGCCAGCAGGTGTCGAGCATCCCGATCCACAGCCTTCGCATGCAGGGGGTTGTTGCGAAGCAGGACGTGATCTTCGGCGGCAACGGCGAGGTGCTCACGGTCAGCCACGAGACGCTCGCGCCGAGTTCGTACGAGGCCGGGATCCTGCTCGCGCTGCGGGCGGCCCGCACAGTGCGCGGCGTCGTCGTCGGCCTCGACAAGCTCATCGACCTCGGGCTGTCGCCCGCGGAGCCCGCGGTGCCGGCCGCACCCGCCGTCGACGCGGCCGAAGACCCGGAGTGAACGCTCGCGCCACGTCCAGGGCTGCGGCGCTGTTCATGGCTGTGCTGCTGGTCATCTACCTGGTCTTCGCGACCCAGTACGCGATAATCCTGCTCCAGGCGGCGGAGCCGCTGGCCAACGCCCTCGGCGTCGCGCTCGTCATCCTGCCGATGGTCGGCGTCGCCGTGCTCGTGGCCGACCTGGTGTTCGTCGCGCGCGGTGAGCGGCTGCTCAAGCGACTGGGGGATGAGGGTGGCCTGCCCGTCGACGACCTGCAGCGCCTGCCCAGCGGCAGGGTCGACCCGAAGGCCGCCGACGCGGAATTCCCGAAATACCAGGCCGAGGTCGAGGCCGCGCCCGGCTCATGGCAAGCCTGGCTGCGGCTCGGGCTCGCCTACGACGCGAGCGGCGACCGGCGCAGGGCCCGCTGGGCTACCCGCAAGGCGATAGCGCTGGCGCGGGCCAGGGGCTAGTCGCGGACTTCGAGCCCGCGCCGGCGCCTGCCGCCACTACGCGAGGCTCGCTTCGAGGGTGATCGGGATGCCCGCGAGCGCCCGAGAGACGGGGCAGTTCGTCTTCGCGTCCGCCGCGATGCGCTGGAAGTCCTCGTCGGAGATGCCGGCGACCTTCGCACTCACGAGCAGGTGGCTGCCCGTGATGCCGGTCCCGGGCTCGAACGTCACGGCGGCGGTCACCTGCAGGCTCTCCGGGGGAGTGCCGTTCGTCGCCAGCGCTCCGGAGAGCGCCATCGAATAGCAGGCGGAATGGGCGGCCCCGAGCAGTTCCTCCGGGTTCGTCTTGCCCGCCTCACCCTCGGAACGGGCAGCCCAGGAGACGGGGAACTCCGCGGCGTCGGAGGAGTCGAGGGATGTCGTCCCCGAGCCGCCCTTGAGGTCGCCGAACCACAGTGTTGTTGCCTCGCTCGTCAGTGACATGGTGTGCCTTTCGTCACCTTCCACACTAAGCGCGGTGAGGAGGGGACGCCATGCGGGGGCTACGCGGCTGCTGGCGCCTTGCGTCCGAGGATGCCCGCACGCACGAGCAGCAGGTAGATCTGGCATCCGAGGCAGTACGCGAAGACCGAGTTGAGGAACGCGGCGATGAAAGCGAGGCCCGCCGCGATTGCCAGCGCGTAGGGGACGCCCAGGAGGTGCAGCACGAGGCCGATGAGGGTGATGGCGAACCCGACGCCCTGCGCGAATGTCGGGGGCACAGGGTCTTCGAGGTCGGTGGGCGCCCCGAGCCGCGGCCGGATGAGCGCCTTGTAGATGCGCCCGTACGGGTGACGCTGCACCCCGGCGAACGCTCCCCAGGCGAACAGCAGCGTGATGAGCACGAACAGGACGAAGCCGGGCTGGGTTGCCCGCGCAGCAAGGGTGTCGGCGGCCGGGGCGAGCAGCGTGAGCGCGATCACGACGAGCAAGAGCACGGCGGTGATGCCCGCGCCGAAGCGGGGGCTGCGCGGGTCGATGCCCTTCTGGCCGGGCTTGGCGTGAAGGGTCGGGGTGGGCTTGCCTGTCGTGGTCATGATGACTCCAGTCTTCGGGCGGTCAGGCTGCAACGAGGATGCGGTCGAGTTCGGCGCGCAGCGAGTCGATCCTGGGCGCCCCTCCGATGCGGGCGCGGACGACACCGCGACGGTCGAGGATGAGCGTGGTCGGCGTCTGCATGATGTGGAACTGGGCAGCGAGGTCGGGGCGGTGCGTGACATCCAGGTCCACATGGGTCACGGACGGCAGCTCCGTCGCGAGGCCGTCGAGCACCGTGTGGGTGGCCCGACAGGGGGCGCAGACCGCGGTCGAGAATTGCAGGAGCGTGGCACCTGAGCCGAAGCGGCGAACGCCCGGGAGGTCCTTCACGCGGATGATCGTCCTGCCGTCGGCGTGGCGCACCCGTCCCTGCTGTGACTGCCAGGCGAGCCCGAGCGCCGTGGCGACGGCAACGAGGCCGAGCAGCACGATAACGACGAGGACCGGGCTCATGGTGAAACGATAATCCGGCCGCTGCGGCCCGTGCGGAGTGTTGCCGACTATTACGGCGACCGTGACGAGGCAGCGAGGTAACATCGACGCGATGAGCGCGTTTCTTGAGACTCCCTACGAAGACCTGCTCCGCGACACCCTCGCGAATGGCATCCACAAGTCCGACCGCACCGGCACGGGCGCCCGCAGCGTTTTCGGTCGCCAGTTGCGTTTCGACCTCTCGCAGGGGTTCCCGCTGATCACTACCAAGCGCGTGCATTTCAAGTCGATCGCCTACGAGTTGCTGTGGTTTCTGCGCGGCGAGAGCAACGTCGGCTGGTTGCGCGAGCACGGAGTGACCATCTGGGACGAGTGGGCGGATGCCGCGGGCGAACTCGGTCCCGTCTATGGCGTGCAGTGGCGCTCCTGGCCGACCCCGGGGGGCGACACGATCGACCAGATCAGCGATGTGATCGAGCAGATCAGGGTCAATCCGGACTCCCGCAGGCTCATCGTCTCGGCCTGGAACCCTGCGGACATCCCGAAGATGGCTCTCGCCCCCTGCCACGCGCTGTTCCAGTTCTATGTGGCTGACGGAAAGCTGTCCTGCCAGCTGTACCAGCGCAGCGGCGATCTCTTCCTGGGCGTGCCGTTCAACATCGCGAGCTACGCGCTGCTCACGCACCTCGTCGCGGCGCAGACCGGTCTCGAGGTCGGTGACTTCGTCTGGACCGGCGGCGACTGCCACATCTACGACAACCACCTCGAGCAGGTCACCGAACAGCTCACGCGCGAGCCGTTCCCGCTGCCCACCCTCTCCGTGGCTCCTCGGGACAGCATCTTCGACTACGAGTTCGAGGACCTGCGCGTCGAGAACTACCAGCACCACCCCGCGATCCGCGGCGCCGTCGCGGTATGACCCGGCCCATCGGGCTCGTGTGGGCGCAGGCCGATGGCGGCGTGATCGGCGCCGACGGCGGGATGCCCTGGCACGTACCCGAGGATCTCGCCCACTTCAAGGCCATCACCCTCGGCAATCCCGTCGTGATGGGCCGCAAGACCTGGGACTCGCTGGCCCCCCGCTTCCGCCCGCTGCCCGGTCGCCGCAACATCGTCATCACCCGCCAGCCGGACTGGCGGGCCGACGGCGCGGATGTCGCGCACAGCCTCGAGGCCGCGCTGGCTCTCGCTGCTCGGTTCGGCTCGACCTCGCCGGCCCCCACGACCTGGGTGATCGGAGGCGGCCAGGTCTTCCGTGACGCGATCGCCCTCGCCGACCGCCTCGAGGTCACGGAGATCAACGGCCACTACGAGGGGGACGCGTTCGCCCCCGAGATCGACGACTCCTGGATCGCCGCCGCGGCGGACCCTGCCTCCGGCTGGGCTACCTCGCGCACCGGAGTCGAATACCGCTTCCTGCGCTACGACCGGGCTTAACACCCTGGGCCGGCGCAACTCGTGGCGGTCAACCCAACCTGTGGCCGACAACTAGGGCGCGATAACGCTCGTCCGGGCGGCGAGCGGCAGACCCTTTTGTTTCGTTCGCGATCTCAAGGAACCCTGGCTACAACTCCTTGAGATCGCGAACGAAATGGAAAGGTCCGCCGCAGTCTGAGCCAAGCGAGTTCATGAGCCGCTCCCGACGCTCGGACCCGCGGCGGGCGCCGACTTTTCCACATGTGCAGTTCACGGCGCCGGACCAGGGACTCTGCGCGACACCATCGGATGGTGATCAAGCTCGAACGCGATGTTGCGGCTTACGGGGGCATCGTCTCGGTTGCCCAGTTGCTGGCGTTGAAGCATTGGCGCCAGAACATCGACCTCGCGGTCCATTACGGCACGTTGGTTCGCGTGCGGAAGGGCTGGGTAGCCAGCCCGGAAGTGCCCAAGCCGATTCTCATGGCGTGGCGAATCGGTGGAACTCTCGCCTGCGCCAGCGCCGTTCAGTATCACCTGGGAATGGATATCGCGGAGCCGTTGCATGTGCTGGTTCCGTCAAACGCAACGGGATTCAGGCGACCGCATGATCACCGGGCTCGGCTGGCAGAGGGCGATGCTGTCATCCACTGGGCTGGCACGCCCGAGGGCGGCCGCGACCTCGTCGTGCCGCTGGGCGAGGCGCTGCGGCAGGCGGCGCGGTGCCGGGGGCCTGGCGCGAGCCGCGGCATCCCGTCGCGCGCAGGAGATACCCTGTAACTCGTGTCTACGCTTCCCAATCCTTTCGGCCAGGTGCTTGTCGCCCTCGTCACGCCGTTCAACAACGACGGCGAAGTGAACTGGACCGACGTCGAGAAGCACATCGACGATGTGATCAACGCCGGCGCGGACGGCATCGTCGTCACGGGGACGACGGGCGAGACATCCACCCTCACCGACCCGGAGAAGGTGAAGCTCGTCGAGGTCGCCAAAAAGGTCGCAGGAGCGCGCGCGAAGGTCATCACCGGCGGCGGCTCGAACGAGACAGCGCACGCCATCGAACTCGCGAAGAAGAGCGAGAAGGCCGGCGCCGACGGCAACATGATCGTCACGCCGTATTACAACAAGCCGACCCAGGCGGGCATCCTCACCCATTTCCGCATGATCGCGGATGCCACGGACCTGCCGGTCATCCTCTACGACATCCCCGGGCGCACGGGCGTTCCCATCAAGTACGAGACGATCCTGCGGGCGTCAAAGCACCCGAACATCATCGCCATCAAGGATGCCAAAGGCGACCTCGCCGAGGTGAGCCGCGTGCTCAACCAGACAGACCTCTACTACTTCTGCGGGGATGACGCGCTGGTGCTGCCGAGCCTCGCGATCGGCGCCACCGGTCTCATCGGGGTCACGGCCAACATCACCGCGACGCCGTACCGCCACATCGTCGACGCCGTGAACGCGGGCGACCTCAAGGCGGCCACCGCAGCCCATAAGGCCCTCGAGCCGCTCGTGCGCGCGGCAATGACCCACGTGCCGGGCACGGTCGCGGTGAAGTACATCCTGCACGGGCTCGGTCGTATCTCGAGCCCGCGGGTGCGCCTGCCGCTCGTCGGCCCCGAGGAGTGGGAAGCCGCGCAGATCGAAGACGAGATCGACCTGGTCGGGGCCGGTTCAAACGGGGATATCGCCGGCGTGAGCTTCGACAACTTCCGGCCCGACCGCAATGCGGCCGCCGGCGGCGCACTGCCCAAGGTCGCGGGCACCACCCGCTGAGTTTTTCGCCAGGGGGCTGACGGCCCCACCCATCCACACCAAGGACCAGATGCCAGTCTCAGTTTTCCCCCCGCCCGCCCTCGCCCCCGGAACTCTTCGCGTCACGCCTATCGGCGGGCTCGGCGAGATCGGCCGCAACATGACCACGTACGAGATCGACGGCAAGCTGCTCGTCGTCGACTGCGGCGTGCTCTTCCCCGAGGAGACGCAACCCGGCGTCGACCTCATCCTCCCCGACTTCAGCTCGATCAGGGACCGTCTCGACGACGTGCTCGGCATCGTCCTGACGCACGGCCATGAAGACCACATCGGCGCGGTGCCGTACCTGCTCAAGCTGCGGCAGGACATCCCGCTCATCGGCTCCACACTCACGCTCGCCCTCATCGAGGCGAAGCTCAAAGAGCACAGGATCACCCCGTACACCCTCACCGTCAAGGAGGGCCAGCACGAGCAGCTCGGCCCGTTCGGGCTCGAGTTCATCGCGGTCAACCACTCGATTCCGGATGCCCTCGCTGTCGCCATCACGACCAAGGCCGGCGTGGTGCTGCACACCGGTGACTTCAAGATGGACCAACTGCCCCTCGACGACAGGATCACCGACCTCAGGGCATTCGCGCGGCTCGGGGAGGCCGGGGTCGACCTGTTCCTGCCCGACTCCACGAACGCGGATGTCCCGGGCTTCACCCCGAGCGAGCGTGACATCGGCCCCGTGATCGAAGCGGTCATGGCCAAGGCGCCCCGCAGGGTCATCGTCGCGAGCTTCTCGAGCCACGTTCACCGCGTGCAGCAGGTGCTGGATGCCGCAGTCGCCAACGACCGCAAGGTCGTGCTCATGGGGCGCTCAATGGTGCGCAACATGGGGATCGCCGCTGACCTCGGGTACCTGAAGGTTCCCGACGGAGTCCTGCTCGACGCCAAGAAGGCAGCCGACCTGCCCGACAATCGGCTCGTCTACATGTCGACCGGCAGCCAGGGGGAGCCCATGGCAGTGCTCGCCCGCATGGCGAACCTCGAGCACCAGATCGAGGTGGGCAAGGGCGACACGGTCATCCTCGCCTCATCTTTGATCCCCGGTAACGAGAACGCCGTGTACCGCGTGATCAACGGGCTCATGAAGCTCGGCGCCACAGTCGTGCACAAGGGCAATGCGAAGGTGCACGTTTCGGGCCACGCGGCGGCCGGGGAACTGCTGTACTGCTACAACATCCTCAAGCCGAGGAACGTGCTGCCCGTGCATGGCGAGCAGCGTCACCTCGTCGCCAACGCGAACCTTGCGATCGCGACGGGCGTGCCCGAAGAGAACACGATAATCGCCGAGGACGGCACCGTCATCGACCTGCTCGACGGTGTCGCGAAGGTAGTCGGGCAGCTCGACCTGGGCTACGTCTACGTCGACGGTTCGAGCGTGGGCGAGATCACGGATGCCGACCTCAAGGATCGCCGCATCCTCGCCGAGGAGGGCTTCATCTCGATATTCGTCGCCGTGGACCCGCAGACCGGCAAGGTCATCGTCGGCCCGGAGATCCAGGCGCGGGGGTTCGCGGAGGACGAGGGCGTCTTCGACGCCGTCAAGCCGCAGATCATCAAGGCGCTCACCGATGCCGCGCAGAACGGCACAAGAGACACGCACGCCTTCGCGCAGGTCATCCGCCGCACGGTGGGCCGCTGGGTGAACACCCAGCACCGCCGCCGGCCGATGATCATCCCGGTGGTCATCGAGGCGTAGCGCAGGAGCAATCGCGTTAGGGTGGCCGAGGCACTGGTACTCGACGTAGGGGTTTGATCGTGGGCGTAGCGCGAAAATGGGTATTCCCGATCGTCTGGATCGTCATCTTCGCGGCTATCGGGTCGGCACTGCTGAAGATCGCGTTCTTCCCAGACCAGAGCGCGGCGAGTGATCCCGCTGTGCCGACGGCCGAGATCATCGAGCCGCAGTACGCGGTCGCGCCGGGCACTGTGCGCAACGACGTGACGCTGACGGGTACCGTGGCCGCCGACGAGGCTGTGCCGATCCCGGCCACCCTCACCGGCGAGGTGCGCGAGGTGAGCGTCAGCCAGGGGCAGCAGGTCTCTGCCGGGCAGGAGATCCTCAAGGTGCGCGCGCAGGTCAACTATCCCGATGGCACCTCTGGTACCGAGTGGGACATCGTGACGGCGCCGATCGACGGGGTGCTGTCCAGTTTCACCGCGCTGGTGGGGCAGAACTTCTCGGTCGGCGACCCGGTCGGGCAGGTAGCGCCGCCGAGCTTTCACGTGAGCGGCAGCATCCCGGCCGAACAGCTGTACCGGCTGATCAACCGGCCAACGGATGCCCAGGTCACCATCAATGGCGGACCGGCGCCGTTCACCTGCACCGGCCTGACCATCACCACGGCGCTTGCGGGCCAGGGCGGTTCCACAGGCAATACCGGCGGGGCCACCGATGGCGGCGGCGGAACGGGTTCGACCGGTGGACCTGTGGTGCGCTGCGTGGTGCCTCCAGGGGTGACCGTGTTCTCGGGGTTGAGCGCGCAGTTGGTGATCGCGGGCGGCGTCGCCGAGAACGTGCTTGTCGTTCCGATCACCGCTGTCGAAGGCAGTGCCGGAACGGGCAACGTGTACTTCCTGCTTCCGGACGGCTCGACCGAGCTGCGGCCGGTCACCCTGGGCCTCAACGACGGGACGAATGTCGAGGTGAAGGGGGGCCTTGCAGAGGGCGACCTGATCCTCCAATTCGTGCCGGGCGCGCCATCCACCGTCGGGGGAGTAAACGGCCAGAACTGCAAGCCGGTCGGCAACGGTGGAATGGCCTGCGGCGGATGACGCTGCTGCGCCTCGAGGCGGTCACCCGCTCGGTCGAGCTGCCGGACGGTGAGCGCCTCGACATCCTCAAGGGTGTGGATCTCGCGGTCGAGGTCGGCGACCACGTGAGCATCATCGGCCGCTCTGGCTCCGGCAAGTCGACGCTGCTCAACCTGCTGGGCCTGCTGGACACCCCGACGAGCGGGCAGATCCTTTTCGACGACGAGCCGCTCGAGACGCTGTCGGGCGGTCGTCGGGATCGCAAGCGCGGGCGTGACATCGGCTTCATCTTCCAGCAGTTCAACCTGCTCGGGGGTCGAACCGCCCTCGAGAACGTCATGACGCCGCTCATGTATGCCAGCGGCCGGCAGTTCTGGCGCAGGAACTCGCTGGCAATCGAGATGCTGGAGCGGGTCGGGCTGGGGCACAGGATGCAGTCGACGCCGGAGAAGCTGTCCGGTGGCGAGCAGCAGCGGGTTGCGATCGCCAGGGCGCTCGTGCGCGGGCCGAGACTGATCCTCGCCGATGAGCCGACCGGCGCTCTCGACATCGAGACGGGGGCGTCCGTCATGGCCCTGCTGGACGAGG
Organism: Rhodoglobus sp.; assembly: GCA_025464445.1. GTDB lineage: Bacteria > Actinomycetota > Actinomycetes > Actinomycetales > Microbacteriaceae > Rhodoglobus. The sequence continues at coordinate 34,196 of JAODLY010000032.1, forward strand.
TGGCCGAGCAGTCCGGCGCTGCGTTGATCACGATCACTCACGATGCGAACGTCGCCGCGCTCGCCAGGCGCCACTACCGCTTGGATCGCGGAGTGCTCGCTCCCGTCGACGTGAACCGCGCGCTCGCGATCTCGCTGCCGGAGGCGAGCCTGTGATCGAGCCTGAACCGGGCACCGTCATCGAACGGCGCCCGCGGCGGGAGAAGTCGCAGGCACCGGTGAGGGCGCGGAAGCCACGTGAGCGACGCGACCGCGGCGGTTTCGCGAGCGCCGTCGTCGGCGCAGTGCTCGAGGCATGGGACGAGCTGCGCGTGCACCGCACTCGAGTGCTGCTGAGCCTCATCGGTGTCGGAGTGGCGGTGTGCTCGCTGACCAGCGTCGTTGGCATCGGTTCGATCGCCCAGCAGTCGCAGATCGAGCAGCTCGAGCGCGGCTCCGGCCGGCCGGCGACGCTCGTGCTCAGCCCTCCGTACAACCCCGTGTCGGGCGAGCAGGGCGACCTGGCGGCATTCCGCGCTGCGGTGGCCACGGCCGCCGATCGCTACTCGATCGGCTATTGGGGATCGGTCTCATACGGGCAGACGACCGTCCAGTTCGCGAACGGCACCGACCTCGTCAATGCCCAGACTGTCGATGTGGACTACGGCACAATGCATCGCGTGCAGCTCGGCCAGGGGCGCTGGTTCACTGATCTGGACGAGCAGCGGCTCGCCCCCGCGATCATCGTGAGCGACGCCTTCTACCAGCGGATCGGTGCACCCGATCTGCGCACGCATCCGACGGCGACCCTCGTGGGCGAGCGCAGTGTGACGGCCGTGATGATCGGCGTGCTACCGTCCTCGCCATACGACCAGAGTCTGCAGATGTACATCTTGAACTCCGCCTACGCGGGCATTGCCACGCCCGGGGCGTTGGCGCAGTCCGTCCCCCAGTATGAGTTCTGGGTTCCGCCCGCGCTCGCGGCTCAGCTCACCGACCTCGTGCGCAGGGACATTTCCGCCGCCCTCGGCGACGGCTGGCAGGTGGACGTGAACCGGCAGGATTACCTGTCCTGGGAGGGCGGCGGCGACCCGCTTGGCCCGATCCGGTCGGTGCTCGCCGGCATCTCCGTGCTCATCCTGCTGCTGGGCGCCCTCGGCCTCGTCAACATCTCGCTGGTGACCGTGCGCCAGCGCATCCGGGAGATCGGCATAAGACGCAGCTTCGGTGCGACGGCGCCGAGGGTGTTCTTCGCCGTGATGATGGAGAGCGTCGTGGCAACGGTTGTCGCGGGGGCAGTCGGTGTGCTGATCGCTGTATTCATCGTGCAGAACCCGTTCGTGCGGAACCTGGTGGCGTCCGGCCTGAGCGACGTGCCGCCGTTTCCGGTGGAGGCCGCGATCATCGGCCTGGCGTCCGCTGCGCTCGTCGGCGCGCTCGCCGGCCTGCTGCCGGCGCTTGTCGCGGTGCGGGTAAAAGTCATCGACGCGATCAGGTACTAGCCGGAGCCGAGCCGGGTGTCGTTCCGCCGTCTTGACGGGCCCCGCGGGTACCGTGGAGCGCATGGCTACGAGCACAAGGTCGACGTCGCGCGCCCGCGCATCGACTGCGCGCGGCCGCAACCAGCCGACGAAGCGGCTCCCGCGCGCCAAACAGGTGGTTATCGAGGACGACGGGCCGCTGACGAAGGCGTGGCTGGGTCTCGCCCACATGGCCGGGGCCGCGTTCCGGGTGCTCGGCAGGGAGACGCTCGCCAGTAGTGAGCGCAGGGACGGCATCCCGTTCTTCGTCTTCGTGCTCGCCCTCGTCGGGGCCGTCGTCGAATGGTTCAACCCGAACGATCCGGTCGCCCAGGCCCTCGACGCCTACACTTTCGGCGGGCTGTTCGGCCGGGTGGCGTTCGCGCTGCCGGTGATCATGCTGCTGTTCGCGATCTGGTTGTTCCGGCATCCGTCGAGCGTTCACGACAACGGACGCATCGGCATCGGCGTCACCCTGCTGGTGGTCACGATCAGCGGACTATGCCACATCTTCGGCACCCAGCCCGCGCCGACCGACGGCGCGAAGGCGCTCGCCCACGCGGGCGGGCTCGTGGGCTGGGTGTTCGCCGGGCCACTCATCTACCTCGGCACCACCGCGCTCGCGACGCCCGTGGTGCTCGCGGTGCTGCTGCTTTCGCTGTTCATCATCACCAAGACCCCGCCGAACCGCATCGGCGCCCGCCTTCGCGAGCTCTATTCGTACCTGTTCGGCGCGCAGTTGCCAGACGAAGACGAACGTGCGGCGGCCAAGGCGGCGAAGAACGATTCGATGCAGTTCGGCTCGCTTACCGACCTCGGCCTGGATGAGGATCCCGCGAGCATCCCGTGGTGGCGCAGGAACAAGGCCCAGGCCTCTGTCGAGCCCTCGGCGTTCGACAGCCCCGTGATCTCCCGGGATGCCGCCACCGGCGTCATCGACCGCACGGAGGTCATCCCGCGGTCAAAGAACATCAACGACGACTTCGGCGTCGAGCTGCTCGAAGACCTGCTCAAGGCCGAGCAGGCGGTGAAGCGCTTCACCGGCGAGATCGAGCCGGGCGCGACCGGTCTGCGGGAAGACGGGCAGCGCGACAATATCGCGGACCTGCTTCCCGGTTTCGCCGCGAAGGCGAGCGAGAAGGGCATGGCGGGGGAGTTCGATTCGCCGCGCGCCAAGCAGCCGACGGCTGTGTACCGGCTGCCCGCGGCATCCCTGCTCACTCCGGGCACCCCGCCCAAGTCGCGCAGCGCAGCCAACGACGAGGTCGTGGCGGCGATCACCGAGGTGCTCAACCAATTCCAGGTGGATGCGAAGGTCACCGGTTTCAGCCGTGGGCCCTCGGTCACGCGCTATGAGCTCGAGCTCGGTGTCGGCGTGAAGGTGGAGCGTGTGACGGCGCTGGCCCGCAATATCTCGTACGCCGTAGCGAGCAACGAAGTCAACATCCTGTCGCCCATTCCCGGCAAGAGCGCGATCGGCGTCGAGATCCCGAACAAAGACCGCGAAATCGTCTCGCTCGGTGATGTGCTGCGCTCAAGTGCATCCACAAAGTCCGTGCACCCCATGACCATCGGGCTCGGCAAAGACGTCGAGGGCGGCTTCGTCGTCGCGAACCTCGCCAAGATGCCCCACCTTCTTGTCGCGGGCAGCACGGGCTCAGGCAAGTCGAGCTTCGTCAACTCGATGATCACCTCGATCCTCATGCGCGCCAAGCCCGCGGAAGTGCGCATGGTGCTCATCGACCCGAAGCGCGTGGAGCTGTCGATCTACGCGGGCGTGCCGCATCTCATCACCCCCATCATCACGAGCCCCAAGAAGGCGGCAGAGGCGCTCGCCTGGGTGGTCAAAGAGATGGATATGCGCTACGACGATCTCGCGTCGTTCGGCTTCAGGCACATCGACGACTTCAACCGCGCCGTCGTGGCCGGTGAGATCGTGCTGCCGGTAGGCAGCGAGCGCAAGCTCAGTCCATACCCGTACCTGCTGGTCGTCGTTGACGAGCTCGCCGACCTCATGATGGTGGCCCCACGCGACGTCGAAGACTCGATAGTGCGCATCACCCAGCTCGCGCGGGCGTCCGGCATCCACCTGGTGCTCGCAACCCAGCGGCCGTCGGTCGACGTCGTGACCGGACTCATCAAGGCCAACGTGCCATCGCGGCTCGCGTTCGCGGTGTCGAGCATGACCGACAGCCGCGTGATCCTCGACCAGCCGGGCGCCGACAAGCTCATCGGCCAGGGCGACGCGCTGTTCCTGCCGATGGGGGCATCCAAGGCGATCCGCGTGCAGGGGGCGTGGGTGACCGAGAGCGAGGTCGCCGCCGTCGTGCAGCACGTGATCGCCCAGGCCCGGCCCGAATACCGCGAGGATGTCGCGGCTGTCGTCGAGCGCAAGAGCATCGACGCCGACATCGGCGACGACCTCGAACTGCTGCTCGCGGCGGCGGAGCTCGTCGTCTCGACGCAATTCGGTTCAACATCGATGCTGCAGCGCAAGCTCAGGGTCGGCTTCGCGAAGGCCGGCCGCCTCATGGACCTGCTGGAGTCGCGCGAGATCGTCGGCCCCTCAGAGGGCTCGAAAGCGCGCGACGTGCTGGTCAGCGCAGAGCAGTTGCCGGCGGTGCTCGCCAGGCTGCGCGGCGGTGACGAACCGGCAGCGGGAGTACTCCCCAGGGACGAAGTGGCGCAATCCATGACCGGGTACGATGTGATCGAAGGTGCTTCGGACGAGGATGCCTGGAGCCTAACCGACCGGGAGTGACCACAGTGGCGCCTGAACTGGCAGACAGTGCAGGCGGTCCGGCCGCGAAGCGCCCCAACCCGATGTCTGGCCGGGTGGCGAGCCACGGTGACACCCCGGCGAGCTACGGCAACGTGGCAAACATCATCACCGTCGCGCGCATCCTGCTCGCCCCCGTCTTCATCTGGCTGCTGCTGAGCGATTCTGGCCAGCTCGGCGTGCTGCGCTACGTCGCCGCCGGCCTCTTCATCCTGGCGATCGCGACGGACAGCCTCGACGGCCACCTCGCGCGCCGGCAGAACCTCGTGACCGATGTGGGCATCCTGCTCGACCCGATCGCCGACAAGGTGCTCATCGGCGGTGCACTGGTGTCGCTCTCGATCCTCGGGGAGCTGTGGTGGTGGGTGACCATCGCGATACTGGTCCGCGAGTTCGGCATAACGATCTTCCGTTTCGTCGCGCTGCGTGACCGCGTCATCCCGGCATCCCGCGGTGGAAAGCTCAAGACGATAGTGCAGGCGGTGGCCGTGTCGCTCTTCCTCGTGCCGCTCTGGACATTCCTGGGCGACTGGGTGCATGTGGTCAACTGGATAGCGATGGGCATCGCCCTCGCCCTCACGGTGTACACGGGCATCGAGTACCTCGTCGCGGCCTGGCGGCTGCGCGCGAAATGAGCGAGTTGGCCGCGAACATCGTCGCCGAACTCGCGGCCAGGCATTTTCGCATCGCCGTCGCCGAATCCCTCACCGGCGGGCTCCTGGTCGCCGAACTGATCGGCACGCCCGGCGCCTCAGCCGTCGTCTCAGGGGGAGTCGTCGCATACAACTCCGAGCTCAAGCACACGCTCCTCGGAGTGGACGCCGAAGTGCTCTCGGCCCATGGGGCTGTGCATCCGGATGTCGCGGCGCAGATGGCCGCGCGGGTTCGCGAAACCCTCGCCATCGCCGGGGAGCCTGCCCATATCGGCATCTCCACGACCGGGGTCGCCGGCCCCGATCCGCAGGACGGCCAGCGCGTGGGCACCGTGTACCTCGGCTTCGCGATCGGCGACGACGTGGTCACTCGACACCTGCAGCTTGAGGGCGGCCGGGAGGCCATCCGTGCGGCCGCGGTTCGCGAATCCCTGTCCGAGTTGAAAAAGCTGCTGGGCTGATGTCAGGGAATATCGCTCGTTTCGATCCTGTTACAAGTACTGAATTCACAAGCACCGCACAGATATGAGTGGTTAGTCTTCCCATAAGCTAGCCACACAGTCAGTGAAGAAAAGGAGGGTCCAATGGTTCTGGTACGTCAAGAAATCGGTGACGTTCTCCGTGACTTCCGTCTACAGAAGGGCCGTACCCTTCGCCAGGTCGCGAGCAAGGCGAGTGTCGCACTCGGCTACCTCAGCGAGGTGGAGCGTGGCCAGAAAGAGGCAAGCTCCGAAATCCTCGCGTCGGTGGCCGATGCACTTGAGACTCCCATCTCGGTGATCATGCGCGAGGTGGGCGACCGCCTTGCCGTTATCGAGGGGCTCAACCGCATCCCCGATACGCTGCCCGACGAGCTCGTCGCCGAATTCGACGCCGACCTCATCAGCCGCTAATTCTCGGCAACTAGACATCCCGGTACCTGTACATACCGGCATTCCTCGAAACGCCCCGGCCCCAACGGCCGGGGCGTTTCGCATGTCCGGCCGCCCCCCTCCCCCCCTCCCTGAGTTGCGGACTTTGGCCGGATGCGGTGTCACTCATCGGGGCGGAAGTCCGCAAGTCAAGGAGGGGGCTCCGCCCGCTTAGGCTTGCCCCGTGCGGTTGAGCGAGTTCTGGCTGGCCGTCTCCGATGAGTTCGGGGACGCGTACGGCCGTGTGCTCACCCATGACCTCGTGCTGGGCGACATCGGCGGGCTCACGGCGGAGCAGGGGATCGCCAAGGGCGTCTCCACCCGCGCGATCTGGCTCGCGCTGTGCAGGGCCGCCGACGTGCCGGAGTCGCGCTGGTACGGCGTGGGGCAACGCGAGCCCAAGAAGTGAGACCCCTGGGCTCCGGGCCACGGGACGCTCTCGCCGAGTTGCCTGCGAACGAGGTGCGCACAGACATCCAGGGCCTGCGCGCGATCGCCGTGCTCCTTGTGCTCGCCTTCCACCTGTGGCCAGACCGACTCGGCGGCGGCTTCGTCGGCGTTGACGTATTCTTCGCGATCTCCGGGTTTCTCATCACCGGTCACTTGTTGCGGGCGCCACCTCGACGGTTCGGCGATGTCGCACAGTTCTGGGGACGACGACTGAGGCGGTTGCTTCCGGCGAGCCTGCTGGTTGTCGCTGTCACCGTCGTGGCCGGCTGCATCATGCTGCCCGCGACGAGGGTCGCTGCGCTCGGCGGCGATGCGCTCGCCTCGACCCTGTACGTCGAGAACTGGCGGCTCGCGGCATCCGCGGTCGACTACCTGGCGTCGAGGGCGGCGGTGTCCCCGCTGCAGCACTACTGGTCGCTCGGCGTCGAGGAACAGTTCTACCTCGTGTGGCCGTTCCTGGTTGGCCTGCTCGCCTGGGCCGCCGGCCGCGGGGCCAGGAGGCGGGCACTGGTCCCGGCGATCGGAATCGGCGCATTCGTCGCGGCATCGCTGCTCATCTCGATCGTCTGGACTTCTGTCGAACCGGCGTCGGCGTACTTCGTCACGCCGACCCGGTTGTGGGAACTCGGGGCCGGCGGCCTGGTCGCCGCAGTCGCCATTCTGCGTCCGCGCTGGCGGGCGTCCGCGGCCATCCGGGCAGCCGTCGCCTGGCTGGGGATCGCCCTGATCGCGGCGTCTGTGCTGCTGTTCGGCGGCACGACGCCGTTCCCAGGTTCCCTTGCCGCGATCCCGGTCGCCGGGGCGTGCCTGCTCATCGCGGCCGGTAGCAGTCAGGGCTGGTTCTCGCCGAATGCCATCCTGCGCCTGCGCCCCGTGCAACTCATCGGGGACGCCTCTTACGCCATCTACCTGTGGCACTTTCCGATAATCGTGCTCGCGACCTACGCGGCCGGCGGCCAGCTGACGGTCATGCAGAAGGCGGCGATAGTCGTCGCCTGCCTCGTGCTCGCGCAGCTCACCAGGGTCTTCGTCGAAGATCCGGTCAGGACGGGACGCTGGCTGCGGCTGCGCCTGCCGCGTACCTACGTGCTTGCGGGGGTTGCCACCGTGCTGCTGGTCGCGCTCAGCTTCGTGCCCACGCTGCAGGCCCAGGCGCAGAATGCCCGGGATGCCGCGCTTCGCGAGCAGGTCGTGGCGGCCAACGCCGGTTGCTTCGGCGCGGAGGCTCTTGCTGTGGCAGGTTGCGCCGTGACGACGGGCTCCGCGATGACGCCCGCACCGACGCAGGCGGGGGAGGACTACGCGGATGCATACGCGGACGGATGTCTCGCCGACAAACGGTTCTCCGTCGTGACCTGCGAGTACGGCACGACCAAGGATCCGAGCTATCGCGTCGCGCTCGTGGGCAACTCGCATGCCGCACAGTGGTTGCCAGCCCTCCAGGAGTTGGCGGGCCAACGCGGCATCTCGATAACGACGTTCCTCGCTGTCGGCTGCATGCCGACATCCGCGCGGATTGCGCTCGACACCCAGGCGGGCATCGACGGGTGCCACGACTGGGGCCAGAAGGTCGTCGAGGAGACGAATGCCGGCAGCTTCGACCTGGTGGTGACCTCGATCGGCTCGGTCTTCGATCTCGTCGGAGTGCCACACGCGGACAGCTACGAAGCCGAGGTGGCCGGATACGCGTCGGTGTTGTCGGCCTGGGCGGCGGCGGGCACACCGGTGCTCGTCATCAGGGACACGCCGATCCCCGGCTTCGATGTGCCCGATTGCGTGGCGGCCCACGCTTCGGCCACCGCGAGTTGCGGCGGGGCCAGGTCGGACTGGGCGCCACCCGACCCGATGGTTGGAGCTGTCGCCGAGGTGGCCGACCCCGACGTGCGGCTTGTCGACCTCAATTACCTGTTCTGTTCGCCGGACGAATGCTTCCCCATCATCGGCGGGGTACTCGTGTACATCGACTCGCTGCACTTCGGTGCGACGTTCTCCCGGTCGATCGCGCCGTACCTGGCGCCCGAGCTTGACGCCGCGCTGGGACGTTAGCGCGACACGCGATCCGCCTATCGAACATCTGTTCGGATGTTGCTAGTCTCCTCCATAACGTCTTATCGAAGACGGGTTTTATCCACCCTATGCAAGTCGGTCCGGTGAAATGTCGGATCGCGAGCGTAGCGTGGCCTCAACACCAGCCTTTGTCGGGAGGCCGTGGCCCTTGCATCACCGGGCCGCGCAGGAACGACAGCCTATGGGCAGCAACCACGACCGCGTTGGTCGTAGACCGAAGGAGTAGCAATGCCATCAGTAGCAGATCGCGAGAAGTCCCTTGAGACGGCTCTCGCCCAGATCGACCGCCAGTTCGGCAAAGGCTCAGTCATGCGCCTCGGTAGCGACGAACGTGCCCCGGTCGAGGTGATTCCCACCGGCTCGATCGCCCTGGATGTCGCGCTCGGCATCGGTGGGTTGCCGCGCGGCCGCATCGTGGAGATCTACGGCCCGGAGTCGTCGGGCAAGACCACACTCACGCTGCACGCGATCGCCAATGCGCAGCGCGCTGGCGGTATCGCCGCGTTCATCGATGCCGAGCACGCGCTCGACCCCGAATACGCGGCCAAGCTCGGCGTCGACATCGACTCGCTGCTCGTCTCCCAGCCGGACACGGGTGAGCAGGCCCTCGAGATCGCCGACATGCTCGTGCGGTCGGGCTCCATCGACCTCATCGTCATCGACTCTGTCGCTGCCCTCGTGCCGCGTGCTGAGATCGAGGGGGAGATGGGCGACTCGCACGTCGGCCTGCAGGCTCGCCTCATGTCGCAGGCACTGCGCAAGCTCACCGGTGGGCTCAGCCAGACGAACACGACGATGATCTTCATCAACCAGCTTCGCGAGAAGATCGGCGTGTTCTTCGGCAGCCCGGAGACCACTGCCGGTGGCAAGGCGCTCAAGTTCTACGCATCGGTGCGCCTCGACATCCGCCGCATCGAGACCCTGAAAGACGGAACGGATGCCGTGGGCAACCGCACGCGGGTGAAGGTCGTCAAGAACAAGATGGCACCGCCGTTCAAGCAGGCGGAGTTCGACATCCTGTTCGGCGTCGGCATCTCGCGCGAGGGCAGCCTCATCGACTTCGGTGTCGAGCACGAGATCGTGCGCAAGTCCGGTGCCTGGTACACCTACGACGGTGACCAGCTCGGCCAGGGCAAGGAGAACTCGCGCAACTTCCTGATCGAGAACCCGAAGATGGCAGCGGAGATCGAGCAGAAGATCATGATGAAGCTCGGTGTGGGTGCCGAGGCCAAGGCGCAGCAGGCGGCTGCGCTTGCTACTGCAACCAAGGCCGCCGCAGACGCGATAGTCGCGGCCGAGGCGAAGGATGCGAAGGCCGCTGCCAAGGCGAGCGGACCGGTCATGGCGGTCGCACCCGCGGTTGCCGAGTTCGCCGGCGCCGAGTTCGCTGCCGAGCAGCAGCTCAAGGCAGTGGGGGAGTAGGCGTGATCCCCTCCGATGCGGGCAGGCAGTTCCCGGGCGCGCCTGGCGAACGGATCGCCCCGGTGACGTATCTCTTCGGTGCGAAGCCGGCCGAGACAGTCGAGCCCGTATCGGAGGACCATGCCCCAGCGGCGATCTCGGCGACCCATCCCGTGTTCAGGGACGAGTCGCCGGCCCCCACCGTTCGCGACGAGCCGTCGCACCCAACCGGCGACCGCGGCAACTTCGACCGGGTGAGCAACGTGAGCATGCACGCCCTCGGGCGACGCGGTATGTCGTCACGCGAGATGCGCGACTATCTCGTCGGCAGGGAGTTCGACGACGAGGCCGTGCAGGAGGAGATCGAGCGGCTGGAGGGGGTCGGCCTACTGGACGACGACTCACTCGCCGAGACGCTCGTGCGTACGCTCCGTGATCGCAAGGGCCTCGGGCGCTCTGCGCTCGCTGCAGAACTGCGCCGGCGCCACGTCGACGGCGACGCGATCGAAGAGGCCATGGGCAGCCTCGAAGACGACGAACTGGAGCGCGCGACGGCGATCGCCGTGAAGCGCGCACCGCAACTGCGGTCGCTCGACTCGGTCACTGCCAAGCGCCGTCTCGGTGCGTTCCTCATGCGCAAGGGATACTCGGGGTCCGTGATCTCCACCGCCGTGCAGCGGGCGCTGGCGCCCTCCGGTCCCGCGTTTCGCTGAGTGGCGCAGTTTCACGGGCAGCGCGGGCGGGAGCCGCGGCATCCACCCGCTCGGCTTAAGCTTGTCGCATGACTGACGCTGTGCTCGAGACCGTGCACATCACGACCGGGCGCATCGACGAGCCCGTGCGCACGTATGAGGTGCGCACGTTCGGCTGCCAGATGAACGTGCACGACTCCGAGCGGTTGAGCGGGTCGCTCGAGGCCGCCGGGTACGTGCGCGCCGCCGATGGCCAGGCCGACGTTGTCGTCATCAACACCTGCGCGGTGCGCGAGAACGCCGACAACAAGCTCTACGGCAACCTCGGCATCCTCGCCACAACAAAGAAGCAGCACGAGGGAATGCAGATCGCCGTCGGGGGGTGTCTTGCCCAGAAGGACAAGGCGGTCATCCTCGAGAAGGCCCCATGGGTCGACGTGGTCTTCGGCACCCACAACATGGGCTCGCTGCCCGCCCTGCTCGAACGCGCGCGCCACAACGGCGAAGCGCAGCTCGAGATCCTCGAATCGCTCGACGTCTTCCCCTCAACCCTTCCCACGCGCAGGGAGTCCACCCACAGCGCGTGGGTGTCGATCTCCGTCGGCTGCAACAACACCTGCACGTTCTGCATAGTGCCCGCCCTGCGTGGCAAGGAGAAGGACCGCCGGCCCGGCGACATCCTCGCCGAGATCCAGGCGATAGTGGATGACGGTGCAATCGAGGTCACCTTGCTCGGGCAGAACGTGAACTCCTACGGCGTCGAGTTCGGCGACCGGCAGGCCTTCGCCAAGCTGCTCCGCGCAGCAGGCGCGATCGAAGGACTCGAGCGAATCCGGTTCACGAGCCCGCATCCCGCCGCGTTCACCGACGACGTGATCGACGCCATGGCAGAGACGCCATCCGTCATGCCCCAGCTGCACATGCCGCTTCAGTCGGGCTCAGACAGCATCCTCAAGGCGATGAAGCGAAGCTACCGGTCGGAGAAATTCCTCGGGATTCTCGACCGAGTGCGGGCCAAGATCCCGAATGCGGCGATCTCGACAGACATCATCGTCGGTTTCCCGGGCGAGACCGAAGAAGACTTCCAGGAGACGCTGCGGGTCGTCGAGGCGGCGCGCTTCGCGTCCGCCTACACGTTCCAGTACTCGATCCGCGAGGGCACTCCCGCCGCGACGATGGAGGACCAGGTTCCCAAGGCGGTAGTCCAGGAGCGCTACGAGCGGCTCATGGCGTTGCAGGACCGCATCTCCCGCGAGGAGAACGAGAAGCTCGTCGGCCACAGGGTCGAGGTCGTCGTCACCGCCGAGGAAGGCCGCAAGCACGCGGAGACGCATCGGCTCTCCGGCCGCGCGGAAGACTCCCGCCTCGTGCACTTCGAGGTGCCGGCGGGCAGTGCTGTCCCGCGCCCCGGTGATGTCGTGAGTCTCGAGATCACGCAGGCAGCCTCGTTCCACCTCGTCGCCGACTCGATCGACGGGGCTCCGCTGGCGATCCGGCGCACCAAAGCGGGCGACGCCTGGGATCGCGCCGAAGCGGCATCCTGCGAGGTGCCGGTGCAGGGCGCCGCCAAGCCGACGGTCTCGCTGGGGCTGCCCGGCCTGCGGGTCGCGACCCTGCCGATCTACGACCCGAGCGACGGGCTGCGCTGACCGGGGTGGCGACGGGGGGGCCGCGGGGGCAGCTGGTCGTTATTGTCGGTGCTACTGGCACCGGCAAGTCGGAGTTGTCGCTGCATGTGGCCGAGGGGCTGTCCGCCGCCGGAATGCACGCGGAGGTCGTCAACGCCGACGCGATGCAGCTGTACCGCGGCATGGACATCGGCACCGCGAAGCTATCGGCGGACGAGCGCCGCGGCATCCCGCACCACATGCTCGATGTGCTCGACCCGTCCCAGGAGGCGAACGTCGCGGACTACCAGCGGGATGCCCGGGCCGCCATCGAGGACATCGAGGCGCGCGGCGCGGTGCCGATCCTCGTGGGCGGCAGCGGCCTCTACGTCTCGAGCGTCATCCAGGACTTCCGCTTCCCTGGCACGGACGTCGACGTGCGTGCGGGCCTCGAAGCCGAACTCGAAGTGCTCGGGCCGGGCGCGCTGTACGCGCGGCTGAAGGAGCGGGACCCGGCGGCGGCGGCATCCATCGGACCCAGCAATGGCAGGCGGCTCGTGCGCGCCCTCGAGGTGATCGAGATCACCGGTGAGGAGTTCGGCTCCGGCCTGCCCGAGCACAGCGAGCCGTGGCGCGATGCCACGATTCTCGGGCTGCAGGCACCGCGCGAAGAACTCGTTGGGCGGCTCGGCGAGCGAGTCAAAGGGATGTGGGCTGCCGGCCTGCTCGACGAGGTGCAGGGCCTGGGCGAGCTGGGCATCACGGCAAGCCGCGCCATCGGTTACTCGCAGGCGCTCGAACAGCTCGCCGGCACGCTCACGGAGGCCCAGGCGATCGAGGTCGCCGCGAGCCTCACCAGGCGTTACGCGCGGCGGCAGGTGGGCTGGTTTCGCCGCTACCGCACCGCGCATTGGCTCGACTTCGACGATCCGGGCCGCTTCGCGACGGGACTGGCCCTCGCCATGCAGGACAATTGACCCATGGCGACGCTCCACTTCACCAAAGGCCACGGCACGGGCAACGACTTCGTGCTGTTCGCAGACCCCGACGGTGAAACCGAGCTGAGCGCAGCCCAGGTGGCCGCTATCTGCGATCGCCATTTCGGCGTCGGCGCCGACGGGGTGCTTCGCGCGGTGCTGTCGAAGAACATCCCCGAGGGCGCCGCGTCCCTCGCTGAGGACGCCGCCGCTGAGTGGTTCATGGACTACCACAATGCCGACGGGTCGATCGCGGAGATGTGCGGCAACGGCATCCGGGTGTTCACGAAGTTCCTCATCGAGAACGGGCTCGCGGAGCTCACGCAGGGTGAGACGCTGCCGATCGGCACGCGCAGCGGCGTGCGCGATGTGCAGGTCAATGCGACGGGCTACCAGGCGGATATGGGCCGCTGGGCCCTCGACGGCGGCGAGCCGCTCGTGCGCGCCAGGGAGCTGCCGGTTGCGCGTCCCGGCCTGGGCATCAATGTCGGCAACCCGCATGTCGTCGTCGCCCTCGCGACCGATGAGGAGCTCGACGGTGCCGACCTGTCATACATCCCCATCGTCGAGCCGACACCTCCTGACGGCGCGAACGTCGAGTTCGTGGTGGCGGCAGAGCCCCTCGTGAAAGACGGCATCGGTCGCATCCGAATGCGCGTGCACGAGCGTGGCAGTGGCGAGACACTCTCCTGCGGGACGGGCGCGGTGGCTGCGGCTCTGGCCACGCGGCACTGGGCAGGCAAGGGCGCCCCGAACCAGTGGCGCGTCGACGTGCCCGGCGGCGCAGTGGCCGTGCGGATGTTCGCGACGGAGGATGGCGAGCACGTCTCGCTCAGCGGGCCCGCCGAGCTGGTCTTCGAGGGCGATCTCGAAGTCTGATGCGCGAAAGCTAGCGCTTGCGCGCCCGCAGCACCCTGTAGCCCTTGTTGGTCGCGGCGCGCACGAAGCTGAACTCCTCGGGGAACTCCGCCTGCAGCCACCGGTGCAGCGAATCGGAGCCGAGGTTGCGCTGCACGACGAGCCAGCCATCTGAGCCCGGTTCGAGGCGGGGCAGCCATTTCTCCAGCATCCCGTGCAGTTCGTTCTTGCCCACGCGGATCGGTGGATTCGACCAGATTGTCGTAAACGTTATGTCATCGGGAACATTGTCGGGGGTGACCGCGTTAATGTTGGGTATGGACATTCTCTGAGCGTTGGCGCGCACGAGATCCAGTGCGCGTTCATTGACGTCCACAGCCCACACAGTTGCCCGAGGCGATTCGAGCGCGAGCGTGAGGGCTATCGGACCCCAGCCGCAACCGAGATCAAGCAGGTTGCCACCGGGTGGCGGAGCGGGCACGCTCCCCAGCAGCACCTGCGTTCCCGTATCGATGCGCTCGGGGCTGAACACGCCGTTTGCAGTGGTGAGTTCGCGAACCTCGCCCCCGATCCGCGCGTGGATTGTGCGCCTCACGAGTTCACCCGCCGGGGATGACGTGAAGTAGTGCTCACCGCTCATGCACAGAACTTACCGAAGACTACGAAAGTAGGGTTAACCCAATGACTGAATCCCACCAGGTCGCAGACGACACGGCCGTCGAGCGGGTGCTCGCAAGCGCCGAGAAACAATCCGCCGGATACACGCTGTTCGGCTCCGGCAGCGCCCAGGCACTGCAGGGCGACAACCACTACGAAGGCGATCGCGACGGCGACCAGTTCGACCGCGAAGACCGGCAGGCGCTCCGTCGCGTCGCCGGCCTCTCGACCGAGCTCGAGGATGTCACCGAGGTCGAGTACCGGCAGTTGCGTATCGAGAACGTCGTGCTCATCGGCGTCTACAGCCAGGGCACTGTCACAGACGCGGAGAACTCGATCCGCGAGCTGGCGGCGCTTGCCGAGACTGCCGGCGCCGTCGTGCTCGACGGACTGTTGCAGCGGCGGCCGCATCCCGATCCGAGCACGTACTTCGGCAAAGGCAAGGCGCAGGAACTCGCGGATGTCGTGGCTGCCACCGGGGCCGACACGGTTATCGCAGACACCGAGCTGGCCCCCAGCCAGCGGCGTGCCCTCGAGGATGTCGTGAAGGTCAAAGTCATCGACCGCACCGCGGTGATCCTCGATATCTTCAGCCAGCACGCCACAAGCCGCGAAGGCCGGGCCCAGGTGGAGCTCGCGCAACTCGAGTACCTGCTGCCGCGACTGCGCGGTTGGGGTGAATCGATGTCGCGCCAGGCCGGTGGCCAGGTGGGTGGCGCCGGCAGCGGAATGGGAAGCCGCGGACCCGGTGAGACGAAGATCGAACTCGACCGCCGCCGCATCCACACCCGCATGTCGAAGCTGCGCAAGCAGATCAAGGGGTTCGCGCCCGCGCGGGAGGCGAAGCGGGCGAACCGCAATCGCTTCGAAGTGCCGTCGGTGGCGATCGCCGGCTACACGAACGCGGGAAAGTCGAGCCTGCTCAACCGCATCACGCGGGCGGGCGTGCTCGTCGAGAACTCCCTGTTCGCGACGCTGGATGCCACAGTGCGGCGCTCGTCGACACCGGATGGCAGGCTGTTCACGCTGAGCGACACCGTGGGATTCGTGCGCAACCTGCCGCACCAGCTCGTAGAGGCGTTCCGCTCGACGCTCGAGGAGGTCGGCCAGTCCGACGTCATCGTGCATGTCGTCGACGCCTCGCACCCCGATCCCGGGGCACAGCTGGCCACGGTGCGCGATGTCATCGGGGAGCTCGGGGCACGCGACATCCCGGAGATCGTCGTTTTCAACAAGAGCGACCTCGCGGATGACGACCAGCGACTGCTCATCCGCGGGCTCGAACCGACGGGGATCTTCGTGTCCGCCCGCACCGGTGAGGGCATCGACGAGCTCATGGCGCGCATCGCCGAGCTGCTCCCCGCCCCCGAGGTGGAGCTCGCACTGCTCGTACCGTACGACAGGGGTGAGGTCATCTCGCGACTGCACGTGCAGGGCAGGGTGCTCTCGACCGACTACCGGGAGGACGGCACACTCGTGACGGCGCTCGTGCATCCCGCGCGGGTGGCCGATTTGCAGGAGTTCATCGCGTAACGGAGAATTCTGCGGGTCGACGTGCTTAGACTTATCCAGTCGGGCACGTCGCCCGACAGGAGCGACAGCCGAGCCCGGCACCCGCCCAATCGGGACAGCATCCATCGGATGTGTCGTCAACGAAGGGGCTTGTGATGACCGGAGAACGCGTCTTTCCGACGTTCTCCTTCGAGTTGTACCCACCGCGATCGCCTGCGGCGGAGGTCAGCCTCTTCGAGTCCATCGATCGGTTGTCCGCCGCGAATCCAGAATTCATCTCGGTGACGTACCGCCCGACCAGCCCCGACCGTGCCGCATCCCTCTCGGTGTTGGGCAAGCTCATCCGCGAGCACCGGGTGCACGCGATGGCACACCTCACGTGCGTCGGCTCCTCGTATGCCGAGGCCAGCCAGGTCATTCGGGAGTTCCTGGACGAGGGTGTCACGAGCTTCCTGGCGCTGCGTGGGGACCCGCCGGACGGCCAATCCGAGGGCGACGACTTTCTCGGCGACCTGGCGAGCGCCGCGGAGTTGGTGCAGCTCATCCACCGGGTACAGGCAGAGCGCAGCCAGTTCACCTTCGAGGAAGTGCCTGGCTTCCCCGCTGCGAAGCGGTTGCGCAGTGGTGAGAAGGTCACGATCGCGGTCGCTGCGTTTCCCAACGGGCATCCGCGCTCCAGGTCTCGCGCCCAGGACATCGACACGCTGCTGGCAAAACAGGCCGCGGGTGCGAACCTCGCGATCACGCAGCTCTTCTTCGAGGCGGATGAGTACCTCACCTTCGTGAATGAGGCCCGCTCCGCGGGCGTCACCATGCGAATCCTGCCGGGCATCATGCCCGTGATGAGCCTCGCGAGGCTGCGCCGCACCCTCGAGCTTTCGGGTGAGTCCATGCCCCGGAAGCTGCTGGCAGCACTCGAGGCGGCTCCGGACAGCGAGACCGCGGCGCAGGTCGGTATCGATGCGTGCACCGGGCTGGCGAAGGATCTTCTCGCCGGGGGTGCCGATGGCATCCACCTCTACACGTTCAACCGTTCGGACGCCCCACTCGCCGTGCTCAGGGGTGCCGGCTTGCTCGGAATGTCGAGCCAACCGGCTTGACCACCTCGATCTGTCAGACAACAACTCGTAAGGATGCCATGACCCGCTTCACCCGAACCACCGCGCCTGTCCTCATCGCCCTGGCGGGCCTCGCTCTCGCCGGATGCACTGTTGCCGGCCCGACGTCCACGCCGACGGCGGCACCCACCTCGGCTGGTCCGTGCGAAACCGTGACGATCGTCGTGGACTTCGGCGTGCTCGACCACCCATCGGTGAAGGCATGCACGGATGCGGGAGTTGCTGCGGGCGCATTGAAGGCTGCAGGCATTACCACCGAGGGCACAGTCGACTACGGGGACCAGGTCATCTGCCGGGTGAACGGCGAGCCCGCAGCGGATGAGACCGTCACGATCGAGGGCCAGGCGCCTTTCACCGAATCGTGCCAGACCCTCAACGCGGCCGCGTACTGGGCGTTGTGGGTGAAGACCTCGGCTGACTCGGCATGGGAGTACGCCCAGGAGGGCGCGGCCACCCTGAAGCTGACCGACGGGCAGTCAGTGGGCCTGGTGTACACCGCCGGCACCGACTCCACCCCGCCCAAGGACTGATGCGCATCACCCGCCTCGCCGGCCTCCGCAGCGCAGTCCTGCTGGCGGCCGGCTTCGTGGGTCTGCGGGTGCTGTACCGGGTGCTCTTCGGGGGCACGGGCGGCGGCGGACTGTTGCTGCTCGATCTTCCGCGCATCCGGCTGGCAGGACCGTTCGCGCACATCACGCTGTTCGGTCCGGTGACCACCTGGGGAGTCGGGAACGCGGCGCTCAGCGCTTTGCCGTTCGCGGCGCTCGTGCTCGCGCTCGGCCTGCTCGGCCCGATCGTGGACATCCGGGCGCTCCTGACGCGCGGGGCCGTCCGCGGCCCGGTCCGGACGGTTTCGCGCGCCCTCGTGATCGCCTGGGCCACCTTTCCCGCCCTGCTCGACTCGGTGCGCCGGGTTCGCGTGGCGCGCGAGTTGCGCGGCACGCGCGGGCCGGCATCGCTCATCGTCCCCGTGCTGGAGCAGACCGTCGAACGGGCGATAGCGCTCGGTGCCTCGATGGAGGTGCGCGGGTTCGCGGCGACGCGTGTCGCTGAGCCCGCCTGCGAACGTCCGGCGACGCTGGAGGACGTGTCCCTCGGCTACGAGGACCGGTGGAGTCTCGAGCACGTGAACCTCGTTTTCGAGCCGGGCACGCTCACCCTCGTGACGGGGGCTACCGGGTCCGGTAAGTCGACGCTCCTGCACGCGATGAGCGGGTTGTTCCAGCACGTCGCAGACGGCGTCCAGCGTGGCGGGATCGAGGTGGCCGGCGTGGACAGGATCTCGGTCCCTCCCCGCGAGACCGCCGGCTTCGTGGGGGTCGTCTCGCAATCGGTGCGGCTGTCGTTCGTTGCAGCGACCGTCGCCGAAGAACTGGGTTTTGCGCTGGCGATACGCGGCGTCGCCCCCGTGATCGTGCGGACCAGGGTCGCCGAGCTCGCCGAGCGCCTCGGGATCGCTCACCTGCTCGACCGCGAGATCGGGGCGCTCTCGGCGGGAGAGGCTTGCCTGGTCGCCATAGGCGCGGCGCTGGTCGAGCGCCCGGTGCTGCTCATCGTGGATGAGCCCCTGGCCGACCTCGACGAGGCGGCCAGGATCCGGGTGATCGACGTGCTCGAGCGGCTCGCGCACGACGCCGGAGTCTGCGTCGTCATCGCCGAGCACGCAATTCGCGACTGGGGTGCGCTACCCGACAGGCGACTGGACATCCGCGACGGCACCGTGCACATCGTCGGTCCCGGATCGGAGGACCGCGGCCTCGGGGACGAGGACGCTCCGCGCCCCACGGAATTGCGCGTTGGCCCCACGTCGGCCGAGATTCACGGCCTCTCCGTGTCACACGGTGCCCGTGTAGCGGTGGATGACGCGAGCCTGTCGCTCGCCGCAGGGGAGATCGTCGCCCTGCGCGGGCCGAACGGCGCGGGTAAGAGCAGCCTGCTGCACGCCATCGCCCGTCCGGTGCGGCGGGACACGGTTCTCATCGGTGGGCTGGACGTGCACGGTTCGGCTCGTCGGAGCCGCCGCCACGCTGTCGCGCTCGTGCCTGAGGCGTTCGACGACCTGCTGTTCGCCACGACCGTCGGGGAGGAGTGCCACCGCGCCGACCGGGATGCCGGGCTGTCCGGCACCGCGGACCTCTTCGCCCGCCTGCTCGGCGTCCACTCGGCAGCGGGAGCCACGGCCCTCATGCACCGGCACCCCCGGGACCTGTCGGCGGGGGAGCGGCTGTGCCTCGTCCTCGCGATCCAGCTCTCGGCGCGGCCGCGGGTGCTGCTCGTCGACGAGCCAAGCCGCGGATTGGATGCCGCTGCCCGCCGACTCGTCGGTGCGGTGCTGCGCGAGGCTGCCGCGTCCGGTGCCGCCGTCGTCATCGCCACGCACGACCAGGACTTCGCGGCGCAGTACGCGACGCGCACGATCGCCATGGCTGCGGGACGACTGGATGCGCCGGTCGGAGCGTCGTCGTGACCGGGGTGCTCGATGGCCTGCGCGTTCGCCCCTCTGGTGGTGACCACCGCTGGTCGCGCTGGTCGTTGGTGATCGCCAGTATCCTCGCGATCGCGGGATTCGCGTGGCCGCTCGTCGCCGCAGCTGTGCCGAAGGATGCCCAGGCGGCCGTGCCGGTGGTCGCGCTCGCGCTCGTGCCCGCGATCGCCATCGCCGTCGCGTTTGGCCTGGATCGCCAAATGCATACCGCAACGACGGTTGCGCTGCTTGGTGTGCTCGCGGCGGTCGGTGCCGCGGTTCGGATCGCGGGCACTGGCGTCGGCGGGGTTGAGGCCGTCTTCATCGTGCTGATCCTCGCCGGGCGAGCGTACGGCGCCCGCTTCGGTTTTCTGCTCGGCATGCTCACCATCGCGCTCTCGTCGGTGCTCTGGGGCGGCATCGGCCCGTGGACCCCCTTCCAGGTCTTCGCCTGCGGCTGGGTGGCCGCGGGTGCCGGGCTGCTCCCGCGCATCAGGGCGGCCTCGCCCCGCGCCGCCCGGCGCTGGGAATTGCTCATGCTCGTCGCGTACGGAATCATCGCGTCCTACGCGTTCGGCCTCGTCATGAACTTCTGGTTCTGGCCATTCGCCGTCGGTACGGGCACCGGCATCTCCTATGCGGCAGGAGCGCCGCTCGGCCAGAACCTCGCATCCTTCGGCCTCTATTCGCTCGTGACCTCGACGCTGACCTGGGACACCGTGCGCGCGATCACGACGACCATCGGCATCCTGCTCGTCGGACCCGCAGCACTAGCCGCGCTGCGCCGTGCGAAGGTCGGCAGGTCGCGCGCCGCCGCTCTCAGACCGAGAAGTAGCGAGCCGCGGGGTGGTGGAACACGAACGCGTCGGTCGACTGCTCGGGATGCAGCTGAAGTTCCTCCGACAGCTCCACCCCCATCCGCTCCGGCTTGAGCAGTTCGACGACCTTGCGCCGATCCTCCATGTTGGGGCATGCGGGGTAGCCGAGGGAGAACCGCGCGCCGCGGTAGCGCAGTTTGAACATGCCTTCGATATCGTCGGGGTCTTCGGCCGCGAAGCCCAGTTCGGCCCGGATGCGCGAGTGCCAGTATTCGGCGAGCGATTCGGTCAGCTGCATGGTCAGGCCGTTCAGCTCGAGGTAGTCGCGGTACTTGTTCTCGGCGAACATCTTCGCGGTGAACGCATCGACGGCGGAGCCGGCCGTCACCAGCTGGATGGGTACGACGTCGATCTGGCCAGACTCCTTGGAGCGCACATAGTCGGCGAGGCAGAGGTGACCGTCGCGGCGCTGCCGCGGGAACGTGAGGCGAAGGCGCTCCCGGCCGATCTGGCCACCGGACCCACCGTCGGGGGCGAGCAGCCCCGGGGTGCCGAGGATGCCCGTCGGGTCGTCGCCGTGGTGCAGGATCACCAGGTCGTTGCCCTCGGAGTAGGCGGGGAAGTACCCGTAGGCCACAGAGGCGTCGAGCATGCCCTCGGAGAGGATGCGGTCGAGCCAGTAGCGCAGC
This sequence comes from Rhodoglobus sp., assembly GCA_025464445.1. Classification (GTDB taxonomy): domain Bacteria; phylum Actinomycetota; class Actinomycetes; order Actinomycetales; family Microbacteriaceae; genus Rhodoglobus. Next base: position 55,347 of record JAODLY010000032.1, read on the forward strand.
CGGGGGCGGCCCTCGGTCGCGACCAGCTCTTCGTAGCTCGCGCCGTCCTCGGCGCGGCTGGGCTTCAGCCCCCACTGCCCCATGAATGTGGCGCGCTCATCGAGGAACGCGGCGTAGTCGGCGAGGGCGATGCCCTTCACGATGCGGGTCCCCCAGAACGGCGGGCTCGGCACCGGATTGTCGGTGGCGACATCCGACCGGGCGGGCATGTCCTCGGGCTCGGTGATGTCGATGGTGGCCCTCGCGTGGATCCGCTTCTTCAGGGGCGGCAGCCCGACGCTCGAGACCTCGGCACCACGGGAGATCGCGACCAACGGTTCCATGAGGGCGAGCCCTTCGAACGCGTCGCGCGCGTAGCGCACCTCGCCATCGAATATCGAGGCGAGGTCGTCTTCGACATAGGCGCGGGTGAGGGCAGCTCCGCCGAGCAGGATCGGCCACCTTTTGCCGAGGCCGCGCGCATTGAGCTCGAGCAGGTTCTCCTTCATGACCACCGTCGACTTCACGAGCAGTCCACTCATCCCGATGACATCGGCATTGTGCTCCTCCGCCGCACGGATGAACTCGCTGATCGGCTGCTTGATGCCGATGTTGATGACGTCATAGCCGTTGTTGGTGAGGATGATGTCGACGAGGTTCTTGCCGATGTCGTGCACGTCCCCCCGCACGGTGCCGATCACCATGGTGCCCTTTCCCGCCGCATCGGACTTTTCCATGTGCGGTTCGAGGAGCGCCACTGCCGTCTTCATGACCTCGGCCGACTGGAGCACGAAGGGGAGTTGCATCTCGCCGCTGCCGAACCGGGCACCCACCACCTGCATGCCGGCGAGGAGATGGTCGTTGACGATGCCGAGCGCGGTCATCCCTCCCGCGCGAGCGAGATCGAGGTCGGCTTCGAGCCCCTTCGCCTCACCGTCGATGATGCGGCGTTCGAGGCGCTCGCCCACCGGCAGTGCAGCCAACTCGGCCGCGCGCTCATCCTTGAGGGCTGCGGAGTCGACGCCGGCGAAAAGGTCGAGCAGCGCCGACAGCGGGTCATAGGTGAGGTTGCCGTCGGCGTCGTACTCGCGCTTGTCCCAGACCAGGTCGAGGGCCACCTTGCGACGGTCGTCGGGCACGGAGGCCAGCGGCACGATCTTCGCCGCGTTGACGATCGCCGAGTCGAGACCGGCCTGCACGGCTTCGTGAAGGAACACCGAGTTGAGCACGGAGCGCGCCGCCGGGTTCAGCCCGAACGAGACGTTCGAGACGCCGAGCGTCGTGTGGATGCCGGGATACTTCGCCGTGATCTGGCGGATCGCGTCGATGGTCTCGATCGCGTCGCGCCTTGTCTCCTCCTGGCCGGTCGCGATCGGGAAGGTCAGGGCATCGACGATGATGTCCTCGACACGCATGCCCCATTCACCGACCAGGCTGTCGACGAGGCGCGAGGCGATGCGCACCTTGTTCTCCGCCGTCCTGGCCTGGCCCTCCTCGTCGATGGTGAGGGCGATCACGGCGGCGCCGTGCTCCTTCACGAGCGGCATGATCCGGCCGAACCGCGACTCAGGCCCTTCGCCGTCCTCGAAGTTCACCGAGTTGACCACCGGGCGACCGCCGATGAGCTCCATTCCGGCCTGCAGCACTGCGGGCTCGGTGGAGTCGACGACGAGCGGGAGCGTCGACGCGCTCGCCAGTCGGGAGATCACGTTGCGGATGTCGGCGACGCCATCACGCCCGACGTAGTCGATGCAGACGTCGAGCAGGTGGGCGCCCTCGCGGATCTGGTTGCGGGCGATGTCCACGCAGTCATCCCAGCGCTCCTCGAGCATCGCCTCACGGAACGCGAGCGAGCCGTTGGCGTTGGTGCGCTCGCCGATCGCGAGGTAGGAGGCATCCTGGTTGAAAGGGACGTGCTGGTACAGGCTCGCGACACCGGGGTCTTCCTCGATGACACGCACCCCAGCCCGCGCGCCACCGATGCGGTCGACGACCGCCTTGAGGTGCGCCGGGGTGGTGCCACAGCATCCGCCGACCAGGCCGAGGCCGAACTCCTTCACGAACTGCTCGTGCGCCGTCGCCAGCTCATCGGGCGTCAGCGGGTAGCTCGCACCGTTGGCGCCGAGCACGGGCAGTCCGGCGTTGGGCATGCACATCACGGGGATATGCGCGAACTTGGAGAGGTGGCGCAGGTGCTCGCTCATCTCGGCTGGGCCGGTCGCGCAGTTCAGGCCGATCATGTCGATCCCGAGCGGCTCGAGGGTCGTGAGGGCTGCGGCGATCTCGCTGCCCATCAGCATCGTGCCGGTGGTCTCCACTGTGACCTCGACGAAGATGGGCACGCGGATGCCGGTCTCCACTATCGCCTGCTTGCAGCCGTTGACCGCGGACTTGGCCTGCAGCAGGTCCTGCGAGGTCTCGATCAGCAGGGCATCCACGCCGCCGAGGATGAGGCCGCGCGCCTGCTCGGCGAATGTCGCCTTGAGATTCGCGTATGTGGTGTGGCCCAGGCTCGGCAGTTTCGTGCCGGGACCCATCGAACCGAGCACCCACCGCACACGGCCGTCGCGCTCCTCCATCGTCTCCGCGGCCCGCCTGCCGATCTCGGCGCCCGCCCTGGCGAGCTCCTCGATGCGATCCTCGATTCCGTAGTCGGAGAGGTTCGACCAGTTCGCGCCGAAGGTGTTCGTCTCGATGGCGTCGATGCCCGTCTCGAGGTAGGCGATATGGATGGCTTCGACGATGTCGGGGCGCGAGACGTTGAGGATCTCGTTGCAGCCCTCGTGCTGCTGGAAGTCCTCCATCGTGGGGCCGGCGTCCTGGAGCATCGTGCCCATCGCACCGTCGGCGATCACGACCCGTTCGGTCAGGGCCTTGAGCAGCGCCTCCGATCGGGAGGGGCGTGGGATGTCGGAGAGGTCGACGAGCGACGGGGAGTTCACGGTCGAGGGCACCGGATCAGCCTAATCCGCCTGCCGGCCGCATCCGCCCTGACCTGTCGACTGCCGAGCGCCCGCCGGCGTAACAAAGGCGACCCCGGCATCCTCGATCCTTAGACTGGTTGCAGCGAAAGCCGAGCCCGGCACCCGTCTAGATCGACTCGGCACTTGCCGCAGATCGAAGGACTCCGGTGGACCAGGGCATTCAGCGCCCGCGGCGTCGATCTCCTTCGAGTGGCACACGAATGGAGAACCACCCATGCCTGCACCCTTCCCCACCGGCACGATCCTCGGTTACCCGCGCATCGGCCGCCGCCGCGAACTCAAGAAGACCGTCGAGGCGTTCTGGGCCGGAAAGATCACCGTCGACGAGCTCGAGGCGACAGCCACTTCACTGCGGGCGGCCACCCGTGAGCGGCTCGCATCCCTCGGGCTCGGCCGCACCGACTCGTCGATCCCTTCAGGCTTCTCCTACTACGACCACGTTCTGGATGCCGCGGTCACGGTGGGTGCCGTGCCGACGAGGTTCCAGCGGCTCGTGAAGGCCGACGGCACGATCGACCTTGCCGGGTACTTCACCATCGCGCGCGGCGAGGGAGCCGACACTCCGGCCGAGATGACCAAATGGTTCGACTCGAACTACCACTACCTCGTGCCGGAGATCGGGCCGGAGACGAACTTCCACCTGGCGTCTGACCGTCTCGTGCGCGAGGTCGCCGAGGCGACCACGAGCGGATTCCGCACCCGTCCGGTGATCGTCGGCCCGATTACGTTCCTGCTGCTGAGCAAGCCCTCCGAGGGCGCCCCCGATGGCTACCAGCCGCTCGACAGCCTCGACGACCTGCTGCCGGTCTACGCGGAACTGCTCGCGGCCCTTACAGCCGTCGGCGCTGAGTGGGTCCAGTTCGACGAGCCCGCGTTGGTCTCCGAGAGCATCGAAGTGCCCCGGGATGTCGTGCTCGCCGCCACGAAGAAGGCCTACGACCTGCTCAGCGCGGTTCCGGTCCGCCCGCAGATCTTCGTGGCCGCGCCCTACGGTCCGCTCGACGATGCCCTCCCGGTGCTCGTCGGCACCCCCATCGAGGCCATCGGCGTCGACCTCGTCAAGGGCGACCTGCCCAGTGGCATCTCCACCGACAAGACGCTTGTCGGCGGTGTGATCGACGGCCACAACGTCTGGCGCGGCGACCTCGAGGCGGCCTTCGCGTCGCTCGAGTCGCTGCGCGGGCTGTCGCCGAATGTGGCGGTGTCGAGCTCTACTTCGCTCTTCCACGTGCCGCACGATGTCGACGACGAGCCCCTGCTAGCCGACCAGTTGAAGAGCTGGCTGGCCTTCGCCGACCAGAAGGTCGGCCAGGTCGCCACCCTCGCTGTCGGTCTCTCGCTTGGACGGGCGGCGATCCGTGACGAGCTGGATGCCGCATCCGCGGCCCTCGAAGACCGCCACCACGCCGCGGGAGTGCGGGACGGTGCCGTGCGCGCCCGCGCCGCCGCGCTCACCGATGCCGACTTCTCGCGAGGGGACTACGCCACGCGACTTCAGGCACAGGATGACGCGCTGCACCTCCCTTTCCTGCCCACCACGACCATCGGCTCGTTCCCGCAGACCGGCGACATCCGCAAGGAGCGCGCGGCTCTCGTATCCGGCGCTATCAGCACCGAGCAGTACAAGCAGGCGATGCGCGACGAGATCAAGCGCGTCGTCGACCTGCAGGAAGAGATCGGCCTCGACGTGCTCGTGCACGGCGAACCGGAACGCAACGACATGGTGCAGTACTTCGCGGAGAACCTCGACGGATTCGCCGTGACGCAGAACGGCTGGGTGCAGTCCTACGGCTCCCGCTGTACGCGCCCGTCGATCCTCTGGGGCGATGTCTCGCGGCCGAAGCCGATCACCGTCGAGTGGTCGACATACACGCAGTCGCTCACCGCGAAGCCCGTGAAGGGCATGCTCACCGGTCCCGTGACGATCCTCGCCTGGTCGTTCGTGCGCGACGACCAGCAGCTGCGCGATACGGCGAACCAGGTCGCCCTCGCCCTGCGCGATGAGATCGAGGATCTCGAGGCCGCCGGCATCGGAATCATCCAGGTCGACGAGCCGGCGCTACGCGAGTTGCTGCCGCTTAAGAAGAAGAACCAGCCCGACTACCTCGACTGGTCTGTCGGCTCGTTCCGGCTCGCGACCGCCGGTGTGAAGGACAGAACGCAGATCCACACCCATCTCTGCTACTCCGAGTTCGGTGTCGTCATCGACGCGATCAATCGACTGGATGCCGACGTCACGTCGATCGAAGCGGCCCGCTCGAAAATGGAGGTCGTGCCCGACATCAAGTCGAGCGGGTTCGCCAGGGGAATCGGGCCGGGCGTGTACGACATCCACTCACCGCGGGTGCCTTCGGTCGAGGAGGTCAGCGACCTCATCGACATCGCCCTCGGCTCGATCCCAGAGCGCCAGGTCTGGGTCAACCCGGACTGCGGCCTGAAGACCCGCGGATACGACGAGACAGTCGAGTCGCTCACGAACATCCTGGCCGCAACTCGTGCGGCCCGGGCTGCCCGCGTGGGGGCTGGCGTCTAGCTCGCCCCGCGCGGCCGGAAGGCTTGCACAGCGGGTCAGAGCGCGCGCAGCACCGTCACGACCTTGCCGAGCACCTCGGCATGGTCGCCCAGGATGGGCTCGAAGTTGGAGTTGCGCGGCAGCAGCCAGGTGTGGCCGTCCCGTTGGCGGAAGACCTTGACGGTCGCCTCGTTGTCGAGCATCGCGGCGACGATGTCGCCGTTCTCCGCGGTCTTCTGCTGGCGCACGACAACCCAGTCGCCGTCGCAGATCGCGGCGTCGATCATCGACTCGCCGACGACTTTGAGCATGAACAGCTCGCCCTTGCCGGTCAGTTGCCGGGGGAGTGGGAAGACCTCGTCGATCTGCTGGTCAGCGGTGATCGGGATGCCCGCCGCGATGCGGCCGACGAGCGGCACCATGACCGCGTCGCCGACGCTGATCGTGCTCTCTGGCGCGCCGGATTGGTCAAACGCCGTCCCGCCGCCCTCGATTGACGGCAGGTCGATGAGCACCTCCATCGCGCGGGGGCGGTTAGGGTCGCGACGCAGGTAGCCGCTCAGCTCGAGCTGGCCGAGCTGGTGGGTCACGCTCGACAGGGACGAGAGGCCGACGGCGTCACCGATCTCGCGCATGCTCGGCGGGTAACCCCGCGTCGAGACTGACCGCTGGATCACGTCGAGGATGGCGAGCTGCTTATCGCTCAGGCTCGTGCGCCTGCGGGTGCCGCCCGAGCGTGTCTCGTCGTCCATGTCCGTCCTCATTTCTCGCCAATGTCAGTGGCTCTTTCGAAACTGTATCCAGTAAAGGCCCCGAAAACAAACATTTGTTCGAGTGAGTCGCGGGAATGTCGGTGGCCTGATCGAAGATCTACTCGAAATGGCCATGATTCGAATGTATGTTCGGAACATAGGTTCGTACGACACATAAGCTTCGTGCCCGGTCCTCCCGGCCGAGAACCGGGCACGAAAAACCACTGCACAAACATTGGGGAACAGCATGAGCACAGCGAGCATCGGATTCGGCGGCACCTACGCACGACCCGTCGTGCGCTCACCCAGGCTGCGCCTCACCACACGTGGCCGCGCGGTTCTCACGTTCCTCGCGGCCACACCACTCGTCGTTGCGGCCCTGGTGCTCGCGCTCAACGGCGGGGGAGCGACGGCGTCCCTTTCCGGGTCGGATGCGTCATTCCAGTACGTCACCGTCGACGCCGGCGAGACCCTGTGGCAGGTCGCCGAGCAGATCGCACCGAACGCTGACCCGCGCGACGTGATCCAGCAGCTCATGCAGCTGAACCAGCTGCAGACGGCGGACGTGTTCGCGGGCGTCGAGCTAGCGATCCCGCCGCAGTACGCGCACTGAAAGCACACTGAATCGACGCGTACTGAATACGACGCGTACTGAATCGACGCGTACTGAGCCGCGGTGCTCGCACCGGCGAGCCCCGCCGCGGGGCTCCGAGGCGGCCCGCGACGCCCGTAGGCCCTGCGCTTGTCTGGCGAGCCTTAGGCTCGACGAGTGACATCTCTCGACGATCTGCCGATCCGTGACGACCTGCGCGGGCTGACCCCGTACGGGGCCCCGCAGGAGCATGTGCGCGTGCAACTCAACGTCAACGAGAACACGCATCCGATCCCGGAGGATGTCGCGACAGACATCGTCACAGCGCTGGCGAAGGCCGTGCTCGGGGTGAACCGCTACCCCGATCGGGAGTTCACCGAGCTGCGTGATTCCCTCGCCGGGTACCTCGGCCATGGACTGACGCGCGACAACATCTGGGCGGCCAACGGATCGAACGAGGTGCTGCAACAGACCCTGCAGGCCTTCGGCGGGCCGGGGCGCAGCGTGCTCGGGTTTCCTCCCACCTACTCGATGCACTCGATAATCGCGAGTGGCACGGGAACGAAGTGGCTGACCGCGGGGCGGGATGGGGGCTACGAGCTGTCCCCTGAGACCGTCGTGGCGGCCATCGAACGGGAGCGGCCGGATGTCGTGTTCCTGTGCTCGCCCAACAACCCGACGGGCACCGCACTCGGGCTCGAGACCATCGCGGCGGCGTACGAAGCGCACCCGGGCATCCTGCTCGTGGACGAGGCCTATGCGGAGTTCGCCGACGGCGACACTGCGCTCACGCTGCTGGACGGCAGGCCCCGGCTGTTGGTGAGCCGCACCATGAGCAAGGCGTTCGCGTTCGCGGGCGCTCGGCTGGGATACCTCGCCGCCGACCCCGCCGTCACCGATGCGCTGCGGCTCGTGCGGCTGCCCTACCACCTCTCCGCGTTCACCCAGGCGGCAGCCGTCGCCGCGATCGCGCACGCACCCGAGATGCTCGCCATGGTCGAGGACATCAAGGCCCAGCGCGACAGGATGATCGCCGCGCTGCCCGAGCTGGGCTACACGCCCCTGCCGAGCGAAGCCAACTTCGTGCTGTTCGGCGGAGTGGACGACCCGCACGCGACATTCGAGGCGCTGTTCGAGCAGGGGATCCTGATCAGGGATGTCGGCATCCCGAACCACTTGCGGGTCACGGCCGGCACGGATGCGGAGACCACCATCTTCCTGGACGCGCTGGGGTGGCTGGGCAGCGTCGGTAGGATCGACGCATGACCGGACGCACCGCCACGCTGAAGCGTGCCACGAGTGAGTCGAGCATCGAGCTGAGCCTCGACCTCGACGGCACGGGCACGTCGTCCATCGACACGAGCGTGCCGTTCTTCGACCACCTGCTCACCGCGTTCTCGAAGCACTCGCTCGTCGACCTCACGGTGAAAGCCACCGGGGACACCGACATCGACGTGCACCACACTGTCGAAGACATCGGCATCACCCTCGGCACCGCGATCAAGCAGGCGCTCGGCGACAAGGCGGGCATCTCCCGCTTTGGTGACGCGCTCGTGCCGCTCGATGAGGCGCTCGTGCAGGCTGTGGTGGATGTCTCGGGCCGGCCGTATCTCGTGCACACCGGTGAACCCACCGGTTTCGAATACCACCTCATCGGTGGCCACTTCACGGGATCCATGCTGCGCCACGTTTTCGAGGCGATCACGTTCAACGCCGGGTTGACCGTGCACGTGACGGTCCTGGGCGGGCGGGATCCGCACCACATCGCCGAGGCGGAGTTCAAGGCGTTCGCGCGCGCGTTCAGGTTCGCCGTCGCGCGTGACGAGAAGGTCAGCGGCATCCCGTCGACTAAGGGTGCGCTCTGACAGTGATCGCACCATCCGTCGTGCTCCTCGACTACGGCTCCGGCAACGTCCACTCCGCGGCGAAGGCTCTCGAGCTCGCCGGGGCGCGGGTCACGCTGACCGCTGACCGCTCGGCCGCCGAGGCCGCCGACGGTCTCGTCGTGCCCGGCGTCGGCGCGTTCGAGGCTGTCGCGACCCAGCTCGCCGCTGTGCGTGGCGGGGCGATCGTGGAGAAACGCCTGACCGGCAGCCGACCGGTGCTCGGCATCTGCGTCGGGATGCAGGTGCTGTTCGAGCACGGTGTCGAGCGCGGCAACGACACGCCCGGCCTCGGCGAGTGGCCCGGCGTGGTCACCGAGCTGGATGCCCCGATCCTGCCGCACATGGGCTGGAACACCGTCGAGGCGGCGGAAGGCTCCCGGCTCTTCGCGGGCATCGCGGACGAGCGCTTCTACTTCGTGCATTCCTACGCGGCCCAGGACTGGACGCTCGAGGTGCACGATCCGTTCCCGAAGCCGCAGTTGACCTGGGCGACCCACGGCAGCCGGTTCCTCGCCGCGGTGGAGAATGGCCCGCTCGCGGCGACGCAGTTCCACCCGGAGAAGTCGGGCGAGGCCGGCATCCGTCTACTGAAGAATTGGCTGGGCACGCTGTGAAACTCATCCTCCTGCCGGCCGTGGACGTGGCGGATGGCAAGGCCGTGCGCCTGACCCAGGGCGAGGCCGGCTCGGAAACGAGTTACGGCAGCCCGGTCGACGCGGCGCAGGAATGGGTCGACCAGGGCGCCGAGTGGATCCATCTCGTCGACCTCGACGCCGCGTTCGGCCGGGGCAATAACCATGCGGTCATCCGGGAGGTCATCGCGAACACGCCGGCCAGCGTGAACATCGAACTCTCCGGCGGAATCCGGGATGACGCGAGCCTCGAGGCCGCGCTCGCGACGGGTGCCCGGCGCATCAACCTCGGCACCGCCGCCCTCGAGAATCCGGATTGGGCCGCCGAGGTCATCGGCAAGCACGGCGATGCGATCGCGGTGGGCCTCGACGTGCGCGGCACAACGCTTGCCGCCAGGGGCTGGACCCAGGAGGGCGGCGACCTCTGGGAGGTTCTCGACCGTCTCGAGCGCGCTGGATGCGCGCGCTACGTCGTCACGGATGTCACGAAGGACGGCACCCTGAAGGGCCCGAACCTCGAACTGCTGCAACGGGTCGCCGAGCGTACCGAGAAGCCCGTCGTGGCGTCCGGGGGCATCGCCACGCTCGACGACATCACCGCGTTGCGTGCCCTTGTTCCGCTGGGCGTCGAGGGCGCGATCGTGGGCAAGGCGCTCTACGCGAAAGCGTTCACACTCGTCGAGGCGCTTGCCCTAGCGGGCGCGTGAGCGACTCCGCCGGTGTCCCGTGGCAGGGTCGCCATTTCGAGCACACCGAGAACTCGGACGACGACGGTTCGGCGCCCGAGAAACTCGTCGAGGCGATCCGCCGGTTCCACAGCGGTGAGCTCGGCGAGGCGGATGTCATCGACGCCCTGCGGGACTCTCGCCTGTTGGTGCCGCTCGTCGCCCATCTCGGTGTGAGCGGGGTCGACGAGCACGGTGCTGACAAAGCGCAGGAGCTGTCGATAGTGACCGTGGCCGGGCCCGACGGCCGCACGGTGCTTCCCGCCTTCACGTCGGTGGCGGCGATGGGTGCGTGGAACCCGTCGGCTCGCCCGATCCCCGTGGCGGCACCGCGCGTGGCGCTCGCGGCGGCGAGCGAGAGCACCGACCTCGTGGTGCTCGACCCGAAAAGCAGCACCGAGTTCGCCGTGCGCAGGCCGGCGCTGTGGGCGATCGCCCAGTCGCAGCCCTGGCTGCCGAGCTACCTCGATCCGGACGTTCTCGACGCCTTCATGGATGCCGCCGCCCCCGAGCCGGCCGTCTCGACGGTGCAGCTCGCCCCCGGCGATCCCCACTCCCGCCTCGCGGGCCCCGAGCTCATCGTGCACCTGTCCCTCGCGGCTGGACTGGACAGCGCCGCCCTCGACGCCGTCGTCGCCCGGATGCGCGACCGCTGGGCGTCCTCGACAATCGTTGCGACGCGGGTCGACTCGCTGACGGTGCGGCTGGTCGCCTCGTCCGCTTAGCGACGCCGCCCGCCCACGGCGTCGGCGACCCACCCCCGCGTCGGCGGCTCGCCGCCCCGCACCCTGGACGACCCGACCAGCGGTGGCATCGTCAAAACGCTCTTGGGAGTCAGCACATAAGCCAGGACGCCTAACACGACAAGCTTTAGTTGACTGGCCCCGTCAACTTCTCGCCGGGCCCTTTGCCAGGGGCATCGGGGATCGACGACTCCTCGCGGAACGCCAGCTGCAGGCTGCGCAGGCCGTCCCGCAGCGGGCGGGCGTGGTGGTCGCCAATCTCCGGCGCCGCCGCCGTGACCAGGCCGGCGAGCGCAGTGATGAGCTTGCGGGCTTCGTCGAGATCGACTTCGGCCGCGGCATCCGGACCCTCGGAAAGTCCGAGTTTGACCGCAGCAGCGCTCATCAGATGCACGGCGACCGTGTTGATCAGCTCGACGGCTGGCACCTCGGAAATGTCGCGGATTTCGTCGAGGGCGTCGTCCATGTGCAGTCCTTAGTCGATTGGGGCCGCTTCTGCTATTCTTATGCAGGCTCCGGGGCTTGCCCCGGTAACGAAAGTGGAGATTCTCCCACCTGTCGACCGCTTCTTAAAGGTTACCGGGTTGTTGCACCCCGTCGGTCTCGACCGATAGAACAAGGGTGTTTGCGGTGCGTGCGCCGCGAAAATCCCTCCTTCGTGCCAAGCGGCAGCCGCCGCACCGCGCTGTCACAGCGCGAAACGAAGAAAGAGGAGTACACGCATCAGCGATCCCCGTACCAATGACCGAATCCGCGTTCCGGAGGTCCGTCTTGTTGGCCCCAACGGCGAGCAGGTCGGTGTCGTCCGCATCGAAGACGCTATCCGCCTGGCCCAAGAGGCCGACCTGGATTTGGTTGAGGTAGCTCCCAACTCCAAGCCTCCCGTTGCCAAGATCATGGATTACGGCAAGTTCAAGTACGAAGAGGCCCAGAAGGCCAAGGAAGCTCGACGCAACCAGGCGAACACGATCCTCAAGGAGGTTCGTTTCCGCCTCAAGATCGACACGCACGACTACGAAACCAAACGCAAGCGCGCAGAAGGGTTCCTCGCAGCTGGGGACAAGGTCAAAGCCATGATCCTGTTCCGCGGTCGTGAGCAGTCCCGCCCCGAACAGGGCGTGCGTTTGCTCCAAAGATTTGCCGAGGATGTCGCGGAATTCGGTTCGGTCGAATCGACTCCGACCATCGACGGTCGCAACATGGTGATGGTCATCGGGCCGCACAAGACCAAGGCGACGGCGAAAGCCGAAGCGGACGCGCGCAAGGCGGCAAACAAGCCGGCTCGCACGCCGGTCGAGGCACCGGCGCCCGCAAAGGCCGCACCGGCCAAGGCCGCTCCCGCAGTCGTGGAGGCGGTGGAGGTCGCGCCGGTCGAGACCCCTGCGGCCGCAGTTGCAGTCAAGACCGAAGCAACCAAACCGGCGACACCCGCCAAACCGGCAACGCCCGCCAAGGCCCCGACACCGGCCGCAGCGGCGAAGCCCACCAGGACAGTCACAACGAAAGAGGAAAAGGATGCCTAAGCAGAAGACGCACTCCGGTGCCAAGAAGCGCTTCAAGCTCACCGGTAGCGGAAAAGTCATGAAGCAGCAGGCTGGCATGCGCCACCACCTTGAGGTCAAGAGTGGCAAGCGCAAGCGCTCGCTCAACCAGGACCAGGTTCTCGCTCCGCAGGACGCGAAGACCATCAAGAAGCTTCTCGGTAAGTAACCCGGGCCAATTTAAGGATTTAGGACAATGGCAAGAGTAAAGAGGGCAGTAAACGCCCACAAGAAGCGTCGCGTCATCCTCGAGCGTGCCTCCGGCTACCGCGGCCAGCGTTCACGGCTGTACCGCAAGGCGAAGGAGCAGGTCACCCACTCCCTCGTCTACGCCTACCGTGACCGCCGTGCGCGCAAGGGTGACTTCCGTCGCCTGTGGATCCAGCGCATCAACGCGGCATCGCGTGCCAACGGGCTCACCTACAACCGCCTCATCCAGGGGCTCAACCTGGCCGGCATCGAGGTCGACCGCCGCATCCTGGCCGACCTCGCGGTCACAGAACCCGCCACGTTCGCGGCAATCGTTGCGACCGCGAAGGCAGCCCTGCCCGCCGACACGTCGGCGCCGAAGGTCGTCGCGTAGTACGAGTAGTTCACAGAAGCCCCGGGCCGGCGCGCCCGGGGCTTCTCTCTTGCCGTGAGTTGCGGAGTTTCGCCCGTCTGGCGGTAACGCATGGGGGCGGAAGTCCGCAACTCGGCGGTCAGTAGGCTTGACCCATGATCGACAATCCGCGTTCGCCCCGCGTGCGCGCCGTGGCGAAACTCGCCAAACGGGAGGCGAGGGTCGAGACGGGGCTTTTCCTGCTCGAGGGGCCGCAGGCCGTCAGCGAGGCGCTCACCTATCGCCCCGAGCTCATCGTCGACCTGTTCGCCACCCCGACAGCTCTCGATCGCCACTTCGACATCGGCAGGCGGGCGACAGCAGCGGGCGTCGAGCCGGAGTTCGTGTCCGAGCATGTGCTTGACGCCATGGCAGACACCGTGACCCCGCAGGGCATCATCGCCGTCTGCCGGCAATTCCCGACCTCGCTCAAAGACATCCTGGGCGGGGAGCCGAAGCTCATCGCGATCCTCGAGGAGGTGCGGGACCCGGGCAACGCCGGCACCATAATCAGGGCGGCGGATGCCGCGGGGGCCGACGCCGTCATCCTCACCGGTCGCAGCGTGGACCTCTACAACCCCAAGGTTGTGCGTGCGACGACCGGATCGCTGTTCCATGTTCCCGTTGCGACCGGCCTCGAGCTCGAGGCAGTTGTCGACCGCACGAAGGCCGCGGGGCTCCAGGTGATCGCCGCCGACGTCAAGGGTGCGGATCTGCTGACCGCCCGGAAGGCCGGCGCACTCGCGGCGCCCACCGCGTGGCTGTTCGGCAATGAGGCCCGCGGGCTCAGCGACGAGCACTACGCACTTGCCGACTGGGTGATCACGGTGCCGATCTACGGGCACGCAGAGTCGATGAATCTCGCGACCGCGGCATCCGTGTGCCTGTATGAGAGCGCGTTCGCGCAGCGCAGCGGCTGATCGGGCGGTGCCGAAGACCAACTGGTCTCCGGACCTTCCCGGGACTATGCTCGCGGGATACGCACCACCCGGGAACGCCACCAGGAGGGCCGTGGCTGATGCCGCGACGCAGGAGCTTTCGATTCGCTGCCGTCGCAATGGTCGCCGTCATCGCGCTGTCCGGTTGCGTGCCCTCCGCGCCCCCGGCTTCCTCAACCATTGACACGGCCGCGCAGAAGAAGGTCGACCAACTGCGCAGCGGTTCCTTTGACGAGGCGAGTGTGAAGATCGTCGGCGACGAACTTGTCGCGGCCGGCGTGGCTGTCGAGGACGCCTGGGATGACACTGCACACGAACTTGTCCGGATCACCCCCTGGCAGCTGCAGAACATGGCGATCGAGGCCGCGAACGGCGGCGGAGCCAGCGGCGCCGAACTCGACGCCGCATCGCCCGCCCCTCCGGGGGTGCCCCCGATCGGCTACCTGATCTCCGCCTGGGCTCTCAGCTACGACAGTGATTCCGCACGTTTCGCACACGCGCTGCTCGGCGACCAGGACTTCCATCATCCCGAGTCGATTCTTTTCCCGAGCGCGGTGACCACGCTCTTCCTCGCGGATGCCACCGCCGATTACGACGCGGCCGACGTTCCCATCGACGGCGCCATCGGTCCCGCCGTCGGCACGATGTCGTTGGCAGGCTACCTTCAGCCCCAGGCGGCCGGTCCTTGCAGCGCAGTCGCAAACTTCATCCAGCGCGCGATTGCCACGGTCGTGAACGCCCTCAAGGTCGACACATCGAAGGGCGGTGTGGTCGGGTTTCTGGGGCACATCTGGAATGCCGCGGTCGACCTCGCCGCTGGACTCGTGAAGGGACTGATCGAGGTGGTGACGCGCCCTGTGGTGCAGTTGCTGGTGAACATCTTCGGTGCTATCGAGACGATCCGCCAGCTTTCCAGCTACCTGGCGCCATGGCGCGCGACAGTCACGCCGAAGCCGGAGACCAACTTGTTCGGCATTGGCGATGAAAAGGTGCACGGCAGGATGACTGTGACCGTGCTGGACAACCGACTGCCCATCCCAGGGCCGGTGCTCGACTGCGCGGAGGTGTTCGGCGTGAACCTGCGTGACGCCGGCTCCGCGGCCGGATCGAAGGTGACCTGGACGCCCACCAACATGGCACGACCCGACCTCTCCCGGCGTGATACGGCTGAGGACGTGCTCGACCGCAACCAGTTGGCGAACTACGACTACCTCACCGGGCAGGAGAGCGCGAAAGACGCCAAGGGGGAGGAGCACGCCGGCCTGCTCAAGCTGGTGGCCTCGGTGCAGCGCAACGACATCGAGAAGATCCGCAAACTCTTCACCGCCCTGGTCTTCGACCAGGTGCCCTCAAGTATCCGCGGCATCGTCACGACGATCGCCGGTCCCATCCTGGATGCCGCGACCACCCACCTCACGGCTCTGACCGACGTGCGCTCCACGGGGTACGTCGCGATAACCTTCCATGGCAAGCCGCCGGCGGAACCCACAGCCGAAGCCACCGCCGCAGTCACCTGCCTCGCGTCCGGGGTGATGCCTGGGCACTATGTCGGCAGTGACACCTTGCATTACGAGTCCGCATTCTGGGGTTTCGTCGTCGACTGGCTGTACACCCTCGACGTGACAGTGGGTACCGGTGGCGAACTCGAGGGCACGATGGTCGCCGATAGCCAGACCAGTGGTTCGAGCACTGACAGCAAGCACTACGTTTACGTGGTGGGGGGAACCGTGGACGCCCCCTTGCTCGACGGACAGCCAGCATCCCAACTGCCCGGATTCCTGTCCGCGATAACGGGAGACTGCAAGCACCTCGACTGGACCTGGGACTGGAGGGGGGTGCTCGATGGCGATCCCGGAGGAGATTGGGTGGTCGCGATCCACGCACCCCTAGTGGTCCCCTGAGCGCCACGGCGCTCGCCCAGTACAACCCCAAGGTTGTGCGTGCGACGATCGGGATCGCTGTTCTGTGTTCCCGTCGCTACCGATGAATCTCGCGACCGCGGCATCCGTGTGTCTCTACGAGAGCGCGTTCGCGCAACGCTCCGCCTAGCTAAACTCGTTGTTTGTGCCAGAGACCCCGATCACCGAAGCTTCGGTAGCCGCAGCCACGGATGCCGCCATCGCGGCCATCAGCGCGGCGACGACGATGAGCGAGCTCAGGTCGGCCCGCTCGAGCCACGCGGGGGAGGCGTCAGCGCTCGCGCAGTTCAACGCGAGCCTCAAGGCCGTGCCCGCCGATGAGCGCGCGGCAGCCGGCAAACTCGTCGGGCAGGGGCGGGCGGCGGTGGGCCAGGCGCTCGCGTCCCGCGAAGCAGAACTCGCTGTCGCCGAAGAGTCTGCGCGGCTCGGCGCGGAGGCTGTGGATGTCACGGCGGTGCCCTCGCGCTGGCGCGCCGGTGCGCGGCATCCCCTCACCCTGCTCATGGACTACATGAGCGACGTCTTCGTCGGCATGGGCTGGGAGGTCGCGGAAGGCCCCGAGCTCGAGAACGAGTGGTTCAACTTCGACGCGATGAACTTCGATGAGGACCACCCGGCGCGAGCGATGCAGGACACGTTCTTCGTCGACCCTGTCGACTCGCACCTGCTGTTGCGCACCCACACGAGCCCGGTGCAGATCCGCTCGCTGCTCGAGCGGCCCCTGCCGGTGTACGTGGTCGCGCCGGGCAAGGTGTTCCGCACCGATGAGTTGGACGCGACCCACACCCCGGTGTTCCACCAGCTCGAGGGCATCGCTATCGACAGGGGCCTTACGATGGCCAACCTGCGCGGCACGCTCGAACACCTCGCGCGGGCAATGTTCGGCGACGACGCCAAGATCCGCCTGCGCCCCAACTACTTTCCGTTCACGGAACCGAGCGCGGAGATGGACGTCTGGCAGCCGAACGCGAAGGGCGGCGCGCGCTGGGTCGAGTGGGGCGGGTGCGGCATGGTCAACCCGAACGTGCTGCGCGCGGCTGGCATCGACCCGGATGAGTACCAGGGCTTCGCGTTCGGCATGGGCATCGAGCGCACCCTGCAGTTCCGCAACGGCATGAACGACATGCGCGACATGGTCGAGGGCGACGTCCGCTTCTCCCAGCAGTTCGGGATGGTGGTCTGACATGCGGGTACCGATCTCATGGCTGCGTGAATTCGTGGATGTGCCCGCCGACGTCACAGACGAAGACGTTCACGCCGCGCTCGTGAAGGTCGGCCTCGAGGAAGAGGACGTGCACCGCTTCGAGGTGACAGGTCCTGTCGTTGTCGGCCAGGTGCTGTCGTTCACCCCGGAGCCGCAGACCAACGGCAAGACGATCAACTGGTGCCAGGTGGATGTCGGAGTCTCGACAGGCTCGACCCCCGACATTCGTGGCATTGTCTGCGGCGCCCACAACTTCGCGGTCGGCGACAAGGTAGTCGTGTCGCTGCCCGGCGCGGTGCTGCCCGGCCCGTTCCCCATCGCGGCGCGCCAGACGTACGGCCACACCTCCGACGGCATGATCGCGTCAGCCAGGGAGCTCGGGCTCGGCGACGAGCACGACGGCATCCTGCTGCTGAAGACCCTCGGCCTCGACCCGGAGCTCGGCACCGACGCCATCCACCTGCTCGGCCTCGACGACTTCGCCGTGGAGGTCAACGTCACGCCCGACCGCGGCTACGCGTTGTCGATCCGCGGCATCGCTCGCGAATACGCGAACTCGACGGGGGCGGCGTTCCGCGATCCGGCCGCCGCTGTGACACCGGTCGACGCCTCCGGTTTCTCGGTGACGATTGCTGACGACGCTCCGATCCGCGGCAAGGCCGGGGTCTCCGTGTTCATGTCCCGCGTGGTGCGCGGCGTGGATCCGAGCCGCCCGACGCCGCCCTGGATGGTGTCCCGGCTGCTGCTCGCCGGCATCCGCTCGATCTCGCTCGTCGTCGACATTAGCAACTACGTCATGCTCGAGATCGGCCAGCCGATCCACGCCTACGACCTGGACAAGATCAACGGCGGCTTCACGATCCGCCGCGCGAAGGCCGGCGAGAAGTTCGAGACTCTCGACGGGCAGGTGCGCGCGCTCGATGTGCAGGACCTGCTGATCGACGACGCCTCCGGCCCTGTCGGCCTGGCCGGTGTCATGGGCGGGGCATCCACCGAGATCAGCGGCACGACGACGAACGTGCTCGTCGAGGCAGGAAACTGGGAAGCCATCACGATCGCCCGCACCGCTCGCCGGCACAAGCTCTGGAGCGAGGCCGCGCGACGCTACGAGCGCGGCGTCGACCCGAAGGTCGCCGCCCCCGGAGCCGCTAGGGTCGTGCAACTGCTCGAGCAACTCGCCGGCGGAACGGCCGACCCGCTGGGATCGGTGTACGACGCCTCGGTGCCGCCGCAGCCGATCGGACTGCCCGAGCGTTACATCGCGAACATCATCGGCGTCGAGTACTCGGCGGACGAGATCACGGACTCGCTCGCCGCCATCGGCGCGACGGTCGAACTTTCGGAAGACGGCTGGAAGGTCACTCCGCCCACCTGGCGCACCGACCTGGATGACAAGTCGACGCTGGCGGAAGAGGTCGCGCGCATCGTCGGCTACGACCGCATCCCGTCGATTCTCCCCGTCGCCCCTCCCGGGCGCGGTCTCACCCGCGAGCAGCGCCTGCGGCGCTCCACGGCGAACGGCCTCGCCGCGGCCGGGCTCACCGAGGTGCTCGCCTATCCCTTCGTCTCCCAGGCGTCGAACGACCTGTTCGGCTCGCCGGCCGGTGGCACTCCCGCGATCAAGCTGGCAAATCCGCTCGACCCGGATGCCGCGTGGCTGCGCACCTCGCTGTGGCCCGGGCTCATCGCCGTCGCCCGCCGCAACCTGTCCCGCGGGCTGACGGATCTCGCGCTCTTCGAACTCGGGACGGTCGTGCGTCCGGTTGCCGGCACCGCGTACGGCAGCGGACCGCTGCCCGTGGGGGCCGCGCGTCCCTCAGACGATGTGCTCGGCGCGCTTCGCGCGAGCATCCCGCCGCAGCCCTGGCACGTGGGTGCCCTGTTCCTGGGTGACGCGATCACGAAGCAGCCGGGCCAGGCCGCCGTGGGTGGCGGATTGGCCGACGCGCTGGATGCCGCGCGGCAGGTCGCCTCGACAGTGGCGGCACCCCTCTCCATCGTGACCGGCTCGCACCAGGCGCTGCACCCCGGGCGCACCGCGGAACTGCGGGTCGGCGACCGTGTCGTGGGCTACGCGGGGGAGCTGCTCCCGTCGATCGCCGCCGACCTCGACCTGCCGCGGGTCGTCGGGTTGCTCGAGCTCGACCTCGATGCGCTCATGGGGCTCGGCCGCAAGGATGTCGCGGCCACCCCGATCGCGAGCCTTCCCGCCGCCACGCAGGATGTGTCGCTCGTGGTCGCCGAATCGGTGCGGGCGGGGGAGCTCCTGGCGATCCTCGTCGAGGGCGCCGGGGAACTGCTCGAGCACGCGACCCTCGTCGACGACTACCGCGGCCCCGGCATCCCCGATGGCAGCAAGTCGCTGACGTTCGCGTTGCGCTTCCGCGCGTCCGACCGCACGCTCACCCAGGCCGAGGCGACCGCGGCCAAGACCGCCGCCGTCACCCTCGCCGCGGCGCGCGTGGGAGCAACCCTCCGCGAGTAGCGCGCCCGACTTCGGGTAGATGACTTCGGGTAGATGTCGAATTCGTTCGCGATCTCAAGGAAGCGTGAGCGTGACTCCTTGAGATCGCTAGTCAATGAATACGGGCAACGAGGCGCGCGGCGAAACGGCCGGGCGAAGCGCTGCCCTAAGCGCATCGATTCGCTTGCTGGTGCGGGAGGGGAGTACTCTCGTTTTCGTGACCGGTATCCGCAGCACCCGCGACAGCCTCGAGCTGGTCGCCGTCGTGCAGCGACGCGGCACTTCAGAGCGACGATAGGCGACGTTTCGCGCCCTCGGCCGGTTTTCGGTCGCGCGCGAGCCGCCGCCGCTTTCGACCCCCTCGTCCCTCACGTCTCTTAAGGTTGAGCCATGTCTTTATCGGTCGCCGTGGCTGGTGCCAGCGGCTATGCCGGTGGCGAGCTACTTCGTCTCCTCTCCGCGCATCCGCAGTTCGATGTCACGACTGTCACGGCGTTCCAGAACGCCGGGCAGCCCCTCATCTCGTTGCAGCCGAACCTCCGCTCGCTCGCTCATCTCGAACTGAAACCGACGGATGCCGCGACCCTCGCCGGCCACGACGTCGTGTTCCTCGCCCTGCCGCACGGCAAGTCGGGTGAGGTCACGAAGCATCTGCCCGACTCCACCCTGATCGTCGACTGCGGAGCAGATCACCGGCTCACCGACGAGTCCGACTGGAAGCAGTTCTACGGCGGCGAGTATTTCGGCGCCTGGGACTACGGGATGCCCGAACTCCTGCTCGGCGGTTCGTCCGATGCGGGCGCCGCCGCCACCCAGCGGGTGAACCTCAAGGGCTCGAAGCGCATCGCGGTGCCGGGATGCAACGTCACGGCAATCACTCTGGGGCTCGCGCCCGGCATCCGCGCCGGGGTCATCGAGGCGAGCGACCTCGTCGCGGTTCTCGCGGTGGGCACGTCCGGCGCGGGCAAGAGCCTGCGCGCCGACCTGCTGGCGAGCGAGGTGCTCGGCTCGGCCTCCGCGTACCAGGTGGGCGGCACCCACCGCCACAATCCCGAGATCCGCCAGAACCTCGCCGTCGCCGGAGGGGTCGGCGTGAGCGTGTCGTTCACTCCCGTGCTCGTGCCGTTGAGCCGGGGCATCCTCGCGACCTCGACGGCTCGGCTCGCGAAGGGCGCTACAGCGGCGAGCGTGCGGAACGCCTGGGAGTCTGCCTACGCCGACGAGCCGTTCGTGCACGTGTTGCCGGAGGGGCAGTTTCCGCGCACCGCAGACACCGTCGGTGCCAACACCGTGCTCATCGGTCTCGCTGTCGATGAGGCGGCCGGCCGTGTCGTCGTCGTGAGCGCGCTCGACAACCTCGTGAAGGGCACTGCCGGCGCGGCGATCCAGTCGGCGAACATCGCCCTCGGCTTCGCAGAGACTACCGGGCTGACAGTGGACGGGGTGGCGCCGTGAGCGTGACCGCGGCGAAAGGCTTCGAGGCGGCAGGCGTCGAAGCGGGCCTGAAGGCCAGCGGCGGCCTGGATGTCGCGCTCGTCGTCAACCGGGGGCCCCTGGCGAACGCGGCCGCTGTCTTCACGAGCAACCGCTCCAAGGCGAACCCCATCATCTGGTCGCAGCAGGTGATCGCCGATGGCACGGTCTCGGCGATCGTGCTCAACTCGGGTGGGGCGAACTGCTTCACCGGCCAGCAGGGATTCCAGGTCACGCACTCCACGGCCGAGGCAGTCGCCGAGGCCCTCGGCGTGAGTGCCGGCGACGTGCTCGTCTGCTCCACCGGCCTGATCGGCGACCAGCTGCCGCTCGACAAGGTGCTGGCAGGGGTTTCCGCAGCAGCCGCGGGTCTCGGCGACCACGGAGACGACGCGAGCCGCGCGATCATGACCACCGATTCGAAGCCCAAACGCTCGATCAGGATAGGCAACGGCTACACGGTCGGCGGCATGGCCAAGGGCGCCGGGATGCTCGCGCCGGGCCTCGCGACGATGCTCGTGGTCATCACGACAGATGTCGTGCTCTCGTCTGCAGAACTCGACATCGCGCTGCGCCGGGCCACCCGGGCCAGCTTCGACAGGCTCGACTCGGACGGCTGCATGTCCACGAACGACCAGGTGTCCCTGCTCGCCTCTGGCGCATCGGGGGTCGAACCCGACCTCGACGCGTTCGGCGCCGTGCTGGCGGAGGTCTGCCTCGACCTCGCCGAGCAGTTGCAGGGCGACGCGGAGGGGGCCAGCCACGACATCCGGATCGAAGTCGTCAACGCGCTCACCGAAGACGACGCCGTAGAGGTCGGCCGCTCGGTCGCGCGCAACAACCTGTTCAAGGCCGCGATCTTCGGCAACGATCCCAACTGGGGACGGGTGCTTGCCGCGATCGGAACCACGGATGCCGCCTTCGACCCGTACGACGTCGACGTGAGCATGAACGGGGTGCGGGTCTGCCACGCCGGCGCCCCCGACCGCCCGCGCACCGAGGTCGACCTCACGCCTCGCCGGGTGGAGCTGCTCATCGACCTCAGGTCCGGCTCCGAAACGGCGACGATCCTCACGAACGATCTCACGCACGACTACGTGCACGAGAACTCGGCGTACGCGTCCTAATGGTCAGCCAGGACCAGGCGGCCGCGAAGGCCGGAGTGCTCATCGAAGCCCTGCCGTGGCTCAAGCGTTTCCACGAAGAGATCATCGTGGTCAAGTTCGGCGGCAACGCTATGACCGACGACGCGCTCAAACGCTCCTTCGCCGAGGACATGGTGTTCCTGCAGTACGCGGGCGTGCGCCCAGTTGTCGTGCACGGCGGTGGCCCGCAGATCACCGCGGAACTGACCCTGCGCGGCATCCCGAGCGAATTCAAGGGCGGGTACCGGGTGACGACGTCGGAGAGCATCGGCGTGATCCGCCAGGTGCTCTTCGAGCAGGTCGGCGGCGAGCTCGTGGGCCTCATCAACGAGCACGGCGACCTGGCCAGGGGGATCTCCGGTGACGAGAACGAGCTGTTCGCGGGGGAGAGGAAGGGTGTCGTCATCGACGGCGAGCTCGTCGATCTCGGCCTTGTCGGGGATGTCACCACCGTCGACCCCGCCGTGGTGTTCGAGGCGCTCGCCGCAGGGTTCATCCCCGTCGTTTCGACGGTCGCGACCGGGCCCGACGGCCTGCTCAACGTCAACGCGGATTCGGCCGCGGCATCCCTCGCGATCGCCCTCGGTGCCGCGAAACTCGTGGTCCTCACCGATGTCGCGGGCCTGTACAGCGACTGGCCCGACCGGGACTCGCTCGTCTCCGTCATCACAACGACCGAGCTCGCCGCACTGCTACCGAACCTGGAGTCAGGGATGATCCCCAAAATGACGGCATGCCTGGACGCCGTCGCGGGCGGAGTGCCCAAAGCCGCAATCATCGACGGGCGGGAGCCGCACGCGATCCTGCTCGAGGTCTTCACGCAGAGCGGCATCGGAACGGAAGTGGTGCCGGCATGAGTGACTGGAAAGACGACTACGCGAACCACATCATGAAGTCCGCGGCGCTGCCGAGCGCGGAACTCGTGCGCGGTGAGGGCTGCTACGTCTGGGACTCGGACGGCAACAAGTACCTCGACTTCCTGGCCGGCATCGCCGTCAACTCGCTGGGGCATGCTCACCCCGTGCTCGTCGATGCGGTCAGCCGCCAGGTGGCGACGCTCGCCCACGTGTCCAACTACTTCGCGACCCCGCCGCAGCTCGAGCTCGCAGAGCGCCTGCTGCGCATCACCGGCGCGGGTGCCGGCGGTCGCGTCTTCTTCGGAAATTCAGGAGCTGAGGCGATCGAGGCCGCAATCAAGCTCGCCAGACGCACGAATCGGCCGAGAATCCTGAGTTTGCAGAACTCGTTCCACGGGCGCACGATGGGCTCGCTCTCGCTCACGGGAAAGTCGGCGTTGCGGGAGCCGTTCGAGCCGCTGCTGCCCAATGTCGAACACATCGACTCGACGATCGCGGCCCTCGAGGCTGCGATCGGACAGGATGTCGCGGCGCTCGTCATCGAGCCGATAAAGGGCGAGGCCGGCGTCGTCGACCTCCCCGAGGGTTACCTCGAGGCCGCACGGGACATCACGCGCGAGCACGGCGTGCTGCTCATCCTCGACGAGATCCAGACCGGGGCTGGGCGCACCGGCTCCTGGTTCGCGTTCCAGCAGCACGGGATCGTGCCAGACGCGATAGCCGTGGCCAAAGGCATCGGCGGCGGGGTGCCGATCGGTGCGCTCGTGACCTTCGGCGCGGCATCCGACCTGCTCACCGCCGGGCAGCACGGCAGTACTTTCGGCGGCAACCCGCTCGCGACAGCGGCGGCCAACGCGGTGCTCGGCGAGATCGAGCGCGCCGGGCTCATCGAGAACGCGCGACTGCGCGGCGAGCAATTGCGCGCGGCCATCGCCGGGCTGCCGCTCGTCGCCGAAGTGCGCGGCAGGGGGCTGCTCATCGGGGTAGGCCTCGACAAGCCGGTAGGTCCCGCGGTTGTGGCTGCCGCGATGTCCGTGGGGCTGATCGTCAATGCGCCAAACGACACGAGCATCCGGCTCGCACCGCCGCTCATCATCGGCGACGCCGAGGTCGCGGAGTTCGTCACCAAGTTCACAACGGCACTGACCCAAGCAAGTGAGGCGAAATGACCCGGCACTTCCTGCGCGACGACGACCTGACCCAGGCCGAGCAGACAGCGATTCTCGACCTGGCCGAGCTGATCAAGGCGGATCGCTGGGGCCGCAAGCCCCTCGCCGGTCCGCAGACAGTCGCGGTGATCTTCGACAAGTCGTCCACGCGCACGCGCGTGTCATTCGCTGTCGGCATCGCCGACCTCGGGGGGGTGCCGCTCATCATCTCGACGGCGAACAGCCAGCTCGGCGGCAAGGAGAGCCCTTCGGATACCGCAAGGGTGCTCGAACGCCAGGTTGCCGCGATCGTCTGGCGCACCTACGGCCAGGCCGGTCTCGTCGAGATGGCCGCGGGTACGACGGTGCCCGTGATCAACGCACTGAGTGACGAGTTCCACCCCTGCCAGTTGCTCGCCGACCTGCTCACCATCCGCGAGCAGAAGGGCACGCTCGCCGGGCTCACCGTCACGTTCCTCGGAGACGGCGCCGACAACATGGTGCACTCCTACCTGCTCGCGGGAGCGACTGCCGGGATGCACGTGCGCGTCGCCTGCCCGGCCGACTACATGCCAGACGAACGCGTTGTCGCCGACGCCGATGCGATAGCCGTGACGACGGGCGGATCCGTCACCATCTACACCGACCCCATCGAAGCCGTCGCCGGTGCCGACGTCGTGGTGACCGACACCTGGGTGTCGATGGGCAAGGAGGAGGAGAAGGCCGCGCGCGTGGCATCCCTCGGTTCATACAAGGTCGACGCAGAGCTCATGGCGCTCGCGAAACCCGATGCGATATTCCTGCACTGCCTGCCGGCCGACCGCGGCTACGAGGTGACCGGCGAGGTCATCGACGGGCCGCAGAGCGTCATCTGGGACGAGGCCGAAAACCGGCTGCACGCCCAGAAGGCGCTCATGGTCTGGTTGCTCGAGCAGCAGGCCGGTTGAGTAGGCCGCCCGCGGCCGTATCGAAACCGCACCTTCCCTAGACTGAACACTGACTTACAAGGAGCAACACACATGGCAGAACGCGTCGTCCTCGCCTATTCGGGCGGACTCGACACCTCGGTGGGTATCGGCTGGCTGCACGACGCCACCGGCAAGGATGTCGTGGCCCTCGCCGTCGACGTCGGCCAGGGTGGCGAAGACATGGAGGACATCCGCCAGCGCGCCCTTGACTGCGGCGCCGTCGACGCGATCGTCGTCGACGCGAAGGACGAGTTCGCCTCCGACTTCCTCATGCCGGCCCTCAAGGCCAACGCGCTCTACCAGAAGCGCTACCCGCTCGTCTCCGCGCTCAGCCGCCCGGTGATCGCCAGGCACCTTGCCATCACGGCGAAGAAGCTCGGCGCCGACAGCGTCGCGCATGGATGCACCGGCAAGGGTAACGACCAGGTGCGGTTCGAGGCGGCCGTCGCCGCCCTCGCCCCCGAATTGACGTCGATCGCCCCCGTGCGCGACCTCGCGCTCACCCGGGACAAGGCGATCGTCTACGCCGAAGAGCACAACCTGCCGATCCGCCAGTCGGCGAAGAACCCGTACTCGATCGACAAGAACGTTTGGGGCCGAGCCGTCGAGACCGGCTTCCTCGAGGATCCGTGGAACGCTCCCATCGAGGACCTCTACGAGTACACCATGGATCCCTCTGTCGAGAAGCCGGCCGATGAGATCACGATCAGCTTCCAGTCGGGCATCCCGAGTGCCATCGACGGCGTGGCACTGAGCCCGCTGGCGATCATCGAGAAGCTGAACGAGCTCGCCGGCAAGCACGGGGTCGGGCGCATCGATGTGGTCGAGGATCGCCTTGTCGGCATCAAGAGCCGCGAGGTCTATGAGGCCCCAGCGGCTATGGCCCTCATCGCTGCGCACGAGGCGCTCGAAAGCCTCACCCTGGAGCGCGACCTCAACCGCTACAAGCGGGGTGTCGAGTCGGAATGGGCGAACCTCGTCTACGACGGCCTCTGGTATTCGGGACTCAAGCGCAGCCTCGACGTGTTCATCGATGACACGCAGAAGTACGTGAGCGGCGACATCCGGCTGAAGCTGCAGGGCGGCCGGGCGGTCGTCACCGGCCAGAAGAGCGAGCAGAGCCTCTACGACTTCAGCCTTGCGACCTATGACACGGGTGACACCTTCGACCAGTCCCTGTCGAAGGGCTTCATCGAGATCTGGTCGCTACCCTCGAAGATCTCCGCCCGCCGAGACCTGCGGGGCTAGGCATGGCGGGCACGGGTGACGGCTCGCTCTGGGGGGCTCGCTTCGCGAGCGGCCCCTCACCCGAACTCGCCCGGTTGAGCCGGTCGACCCACTTCGACTGGGCGCTCGCGCTGTATGACATCGCCGGCTCGCATGCGCATGCGAAGGCGCTCGGCGCGGCAGGTTATCTGACGGCCGACGAGGAGAAGGCAATGCATGCCGGCCTCGATGAGGTGAGCCGACGGGTCACGAGCGGCGAGCTCGAGCCCCAACCGGAAGACGAAGACGTGCACGCGGCCCTCGAGGGCGCGCTCATCGACGTCGTCGGGGCGGAGCTCGGTGGTCGCCTGCGTGCCGGCCGCAGCCGCAACGACCAGATTGCCACCCTCATCCGCATGTACCTGCTCGACCATTCGACGGTGATCGGCGAGTTGGTCGTCGACCTGATCGATGCGATAAACGCCCAGGCCGAGAAGGCCGGCGGCGCGATCATTCCCGGGCGCACCCACCTGCAGCACGCGCAGCCGGTGCTGCTCGCCCATCACCTGCTCGCCCACGCCTGGCCGCTCGTGCGCGACCTCGAGCGGCTGCGCGACTGGCGGGTGCGGGCATCCACGAGTCCTTACGGTGCAGGCGCACTCGCGGGCTCGAGCCTGGGACTGGACCCTGCCCTCGTCGCCGCGGAGCTCGGGCTCAGTCGTCCGAGCGAGAACTCCATTGACGCAACCTCGAGCCGGGATGCCGTCGCCGAGTTCGCCTACATCGCCGCGCAGCTGGGCATCGACATGTCCCGCTTCGCCGAGGAACTCATCATCTTCAACACCCGCGAGTTCGGCTTCGTGCGCCTCGACGACGCGTACTCGACGGGCTCCTCGATAATGCCGCAGAAGAAGAACCCGGACATCGCCGAGCTCGCCCGCGGCAAGTCCGGGCGCCTCATCGGCAACCTCACCGGGCTGCTCGCCACGCTCAAGGGCCTGCCGCTGGCCTACAACCGCGACTTGCAGGAAGACAAGGAGCCCGTCTTCGACTCGATCGAGACGCTCGAGGTGCTGCTACCCGCGTTCACCGGCATGGTGTCCACTCTCGTCTTCGACACGGCGCGTATGGCCGAACTCGCGCCGCAGGGGTTCTCGCTCGCGACGGATGTCGCCGACTGGCTCGTGCGGCAACGGGTGCCGTTCCGCGATGCCCATGAGATCAGCGGCGCGCTCGTGCGTTTCTGCGAAGAGAATGGACTCGACCTCGACGAGCTCACCGACGAGCAGTACCTGAAGATCTCGCCCCACCTGACTGCGGGTGTGCGCGACGTGCTCACCATTGAGGGCTCGGTGGCCAGCCGCACCGGCGCGGGCGGCACGGCCGCGGTGCGGGTCGCCGAACAACAGGCAGAATTGACTACGCGCGTGCGCGCACTGACCGCGAGGAGCACCACATGACGCTGCAAAAAGACCAGGATCCGGGCTGGTGGCGTCGGGGCATGTCGCGCCGTGCAATAACTATCGTCGTCTCCGTGTGCGTCGCGCTCATCGTCCTCGGGTTCATCATCATCGCCGTGAACGGGATTCCCCTCTTCTGAGCTTGGGAGAAGCCCCGCGCCCGTGTTCGACCGCGAACTGCTCGAACGGCCGTCGACAGAGGTCGCGCCGCTGCTGCTCGGCGCGCTCCTGACAGTCGGCGATGTCACCGTGCGGCTGACCGAGGTGGAGGCCTACCTCGGTGAACTGGACCCGGGGTCGCACGCGTTCCGCGGTCCCGGTCGCAGGAACGCGGTGATGTATGGCGAGGCGGGCCACCTGTACACGTACTTCACCTATGGCATGCACGTGTGCGCGAACGTCACGTGCTCACCGGCGGGCGTGGCATCCGCTGTCCTGCTGCGGGCCGGGGAGGTCGTCGCCGGCCTCGAGACGGCCCGGATGCGACGTGCCACGAGCAAGACGGATGCCGACCTGGCCCGTGGCCCGGCCCGGCTCTGCGTGGCGCTCGGCATCACCCTCGACGACGGGGGAGTCGACCTCGCGACGGGACGGGTTCGGCTCGACCTGCCCGCTCACGCCCAGGAGTTCGTGACCGGCCCGCGCACGGGCGTGTCCGGTGCGGGTGGCAGCGATATCTATCCGTGGCGGTTCTGGATCCCCGGCGACCCCACGGTCTCGCCGTATAAACGCTCCGTGCCGAAGAAGCGCAACTGATGTCGCCGCGCTTCACCTCCGTCGAGCAGCGGATCGACGCCTGGGCGCACCGCCGCCTCGACGGTGCGCCCGCCCGCGGTTTCAAAGCAAATCTCGTCGAGTTTCTCGTCTTCGTGCTCAAGCAGGCCTGGGCATGCGTCTTCGGAGCGGCGATCCTCGGCGTGATCGTCGGTACTAAGTTCTTCTATCCCGAGGGAGCCGCGCTCGCGCGCAACGACTTCCTGGTCGTCGCCGCTGTAGTCATCCAGGTGCTCATGGTGGCGTTCAAGCTCGAGACGCTGCGGGAGCTGCGCGTGATCATCGTGTTCCACCTAGTCGGCACCGGCATGGAACTGTTCAAGACCTCAGTCGGATCATGGATCTACCAGGGCGACGGGATACTGCACATCGGGGGAGTGCCGCTGTACAGCGGGTTCATGTACGCGGCGATCGGGTCGTACATGGTCCGGGTCTACCGGCTCTTCGACCTGCGGTTCGTGAACTACCCGCCGCGCTGGGTCACCGGCATCCTCGCGCTCGCCATCTATGTCAACTTCTTCAGCCACCACTACATCCCGGACGCCCGCTATGTGCTCGTTGCGGCGACTGTTGTGGTCTACGGGTTGTGCTCGATGCACTTCAGGGTGTTCCGCAAGCAGTTCAGGATGCCGCTGCTCGCGACCTTCGTCGGCGTCGCGCTCTTCATCTGGATCGCGGAGAATCTCGGCACCTGGTCCAACGCATGGCAGTACCCCAACCAGCAAGACGGATGGCAGCTCGTCTCCCTCGAGAAGCTCGTGTCGTGGTTCCTGCTGATGATCGTCTCTGTCGTGCTCGTGGCCTGGATCTACCCGCCGCGCTCGCCCGATCCCAACCGGCATTCCAACCTCCACTACGGTTGAAGTCGTGTCAGCCCCAGCATCAGGCAACCTCTCGAGCCAAGCGAACGATGCCTCGTTCCCGGATGTGTGGGAGGAGATCGTCTGGCGCGGGCTCGTGCACGTCTCCACGAACGTAGACGAACTCAAGTCGCTGCTTGCCGGCCCGCCGATCACGTACTACTGCGGTTTCGACCCGACGGCGCCGAGCCTGCACCTGGGCAACCTCGTGCAACTGCTGCTCATGCGTCGGCTCCAGCTCGCCGGCCACAAGCCGCTCGGCCTTGTCGGCGGCTCCACCGGCTTGATCGGTGACCCACGACCCACGGCCGAGCGCACACTCAACGATGCGGCCACGGTCGCCGAATGGGTGGGATACCTCCAGGCCCAGGTCTCGAAGTTCCTGGGCTTCGACGGCGACAACGCCGCCCGCCTCGTGAACAACCTGGACTGGACAGCACCGCTTTCCGCCATCGACTTCCTGCGCGACATCGGCAAGCACTTCCGCGTCGGCACGATGCTCAAGAAGGATGCGGTAAGCGCCCGCCTGAACAGCGACGCGGGCATCAGCTACACCGAGTTCAGCTACCAGGTGCTGCAGGGTATGGACTTCCTCGAGTTGTACCGCTCGTACGACTGCGTGCTGCAGACCGGGGGCAGCGACCAGTGGGGCAACCTCACGAGCGGCACCGACCTCATCCACAAGGCGGAGAGTGCGAGCGCGCACGCGATCGGCACGCCCCTCATCACCAACTCCGACGGCACGAAGTTCGGCAAGAGCGAGGGCAACGCGATCTGGCTCGATCCGGCCATGACGAGCCCGTACGCGTTCTACCAGTTCTGGCTCAACACCGACGACTCGGACGTGATCGAGCGGCTGAAGATCTTCACGTTCCTCACCCGGCAACAGATCGACGAGCTCGCGGTCGCCGTGCTGGCGGAGCCGTTCAAGCGCGAAGCGCAGAAGAAGCTTGCCTGGGACGTCACCTCGCTAGTCCATGGCGAGGCCGCGGCGGCGGCGGCGATAGCCGCGGCCGGCGCGCTGTTCGGCCAGGGGGAGCTGTCGGCGCTGGATGACGCGACCCTCGAGTCCGCCCTCCGCGAGCTGCCCAACACCACGAGCCCCGCATCCACCCCCATCGCGCAGCTGCTCGTGGACACCGGCCTCAGCCCGAGCCTCGGCGCCGCCCGCAGGTCCATCGCGGAGGGTGGGGTGTACGTCAACAACGAACGGGTGGATGACGAGGCCGCGGTGCTGGAAGGCTCCGTGCTGCCAAGCCGGATGGCCGTGTTGCGCCGCGGCAAGAAGACACTCGCCGGCGTCTTCGTCGAGTAGGTGCGACGCGCGACACGCCCGGGATGCGCCGTAATTTGGCTGCGCCCCAAACCCCCCGTAATGTAATCCCTTGTCACCCCAAAGGTTCGAAAAAGCCGCAGAGCTTTCCGGCCTCAAGAGGGACCAAATCCAGCCAGTCAGTTCGTCTGCTCTAGTAGCGGTCACGTACTGCTGGTGGTAGGTTAGAGCAGTTGCCCTGAAACAAAGCCGCGAGGTGGGATTTCAGTCGCGCCCGATCCTTGAGAACTCAACAGCGTGCACAATGTCAAATGCCAAAACCCGGCATCTCTGGACTGACGACGACCACTTCGGTCGACGTCATCCTCGATGTACGGATTCCTTTGGAAAATGATTAACAACAAAAGCAAGTCAGTATTGATTTGTTCTTGTCAGTTTCAAACTTGTCACCTCGACATCCCATTCCGGATGCGGGTGGCGCTAGATGTGCCGGGGCTTGCCCCGTGCAATCAAACATTTATGGAGAGTTTGATCCTGGCTCAGGATGAACGCTGGCGGCGTGCTTAACACATGCAAGTCGAACGGTGAAAGAGGAGCTTGCTCCTCTGGATCAGTGGCGAACGGGTGAGTAACACGTGAGTAACCTGCCCTTGACTCTGGGATAAGCACTGGAAACGGTGTCTAATACCGGATACGACCTCCGAAGGCATCTTCTGGAGGTGGAAAGAATTTCGGTCAAGGATGGACTCGCGGCCTATCAGCTAGTTGGTGAGGTAATGGCCCACCAAGGCGACGACGGGTAGCCGGCCTGAGAGGGTGACCGGCCACACTGGGACTGAGACA
>JAODLY010000010.1 GCA_025464445.1 Rhodoglobus sp.
GAGGAGGGTGCCCTCGGACGGCAGCTCGTCTCCGACCCTGCGGTCGACCGCGTCATCCTCACCGGTGCGTGGGAGACAGCGAAGCTGTTCCGCTCCTGGCGCCCCGATCTTCCGCTGCTCGCTGAGACGAGTGGCAAGAACGCCATCGTCGTGACACCCAGCGCAGACCTCGACCTCGCGGTCGCCGACATCGTGAAGAGTGCGTTCGGCCACGCGGGGCAGAAGTGCTCGGCGGCATCCCTCGTGATCCTCGTCGGTTCGGCGGGCAAGAGCGAGCGCTTCCTGCGCCAGCTCGGCGACGCCGTGCGCACCCTGCGCGTCGGGTACCCGCAGGATGCCGCGACCCAGATGGGCCCCATCGTCGAACCGGCCCACGGCAAGC
This sequence comes from Rhodoglobus sp., assembly GCA_025464445.1. Taxonomy (GTDB): domain Bacteria; phylum Actinomycetota; class Actinomycetes; order Actinomycetales; family Microbacteriaceae; genus Rhodoglobus. The sequence continues at coordinate 383 of JAODLY010000010.1, forward strand.
TCCTCGATGCCCTCACCGAACTCGGTGTCGGCGAGAGCTGGCTCGTGCGACCACGCCAGCTGGACGAGTCCGGCATGCTCTGGTCACCCGGCGTGCGCCTGGGCGTCGAGGCGGGCAGCGCGTTCCACCTCACGGAGTACTTCGGACCCGTGCTCGGCATCATGACAGCCGCGTCGCTGGACGAGGCGATCGCGCTGCAGAACGCCGTGGACTACGGCCTTACTGCGGGCATCCACTCGCTCGACGACGCGGAGGTAACCCGGTGGCTCGGGAACGTGCAGGCGGGCAACCTCTACGTCAACCGCGGAATCACCGGAGCCATCGTGCGCCGCCAGCCGTTCGGCGGCTGGAAGCGGTCGTCGGTCGGCACGGGCGCCAAGGCGGGCGGGCCGGACTACCTGCTCACGCTCGGCTCATGGCGGCCGGTCGAGCATGAGCCGGAGAGCGACATCCGGCTAGAGGGCCTGTCGCGTCGGGTGTCGTCAGTCATCAAGAGGGCGCAGTCGGGTATCGACTTCCCGGAGTTCGACATGGTGCGCAGGGCCGCCCTGAGCGACAAGGCCGCCTGGGATGCGCAGTACGGCTCGAGTGTGGACATCTCGAATCTCGGGGTGGAGCGCAACGTGTTCCGCTACCGACCGGTGCCCGTCACGCTGCGCCTCTCAGAGGGGCAGTCGCTCGGTCACCTCGTGCGCCTCATCGCCGCCGGTAGCCTCGCGGATTCGGCGCTGACCATCAGCTCGGCGCTGCCGCTGCCGGTCGCGCTCGTGCAGTCCTTCGAGGATGCCCTGCCGACGGCCCGGGTGCGCTCCATCACCATCGAGTCGGACGCCGCGTGGCTTGCGCGCGCGACGCAACTGCGCACCGCGCGCATCCGCCTGGTCGGCGGCGACCCACTTGCCCTGGCTGGTGCCCTCGGCAGCAACCCGGATGTCGCGGTCTGGTCCGGCCCCGTCACGACCTCGGGCCGCATCGAACTGCTGCCGTTCCTGCACGAGCAGGCGGTGAGCATTACCGCTCATCGTTTCGGTAACCCCGACAGCACGATGGCCGGGGTGCCCGTCTAGGAGTTCGGGTCCTGCTTCAGGGCGGCGTTGAACGCGTCGGCCTTGAGCTTGTCCTGGCCCTTGGCGCTGAGTTGCGGGTCGTTCTTCACGTCGAAGCGCACCATGCCGCTCTTCGGGTCGACCTCGACCTTGACGACGGCGCCCTTGTCCGGCGGCCAGAAGTCGGTGACCCAGCGGGGCTCATCGATCTTCGCCCGCACCACCGTGCCGTCTGCCTTCCTCACGTCAGCGGCCCATTCGCGGGTGGGGGTGAGCCCGTCGCCCGACACGCGCTTGATGTTGACGAGCACGATGGTCGCCTCCGCCTTTTCCCACGACTTGCTGCCGAACATGTGCTTGCCTCCCGAGGCGACCCCGTGGCCGCTTGACGCAAGAGTAGCGTTCGAGCGGGCTATTGCCCGAGTGCTCTCCGCGCATAGCCGAGGGCATCGGCCGGGTCGATCCCCAGCTCCCGTGCCCGCTTCGCGTAGTCGCTCGCGGCTAGCTGGACCAGGCCCGCAGCGGTGTCGCCGGTCGCCTTGACGACTGTGCCATTGCGGCCGAGGGTCTCCACGAATCCGTCGGCCTCCAGGGCTCGATAGACGCGGGCCACCGTGTAGGGCGCCACGGTCAGGTCTGCGGCGAGTTGCCGCACCGTGGGCAGTTTGGTGCCGGCGATGAGCTCGCCGCTGCTGACCTGCTCCCTGAACTGGGTCATGAGCTGCTCGTAGAGCGTGACGGCGGACGCGTGGTCGACGGTGAGCGCCATCAGTCGTGAGTCCTGTGAATGAGGCGCGAGAGCACGATTGCGCTGCGAGTGTGGTCGACGTTGGGGGCGAGCCGCACCTTCTCGAGTGCGACCTCGAGCGAGGAGATGTCGCGTGAGCGCATATGCACGATGGCATCCGCCGAACCCGTGACGGTGCCGGCGTCCACCACTTCGGGAACACCGGAGAGGATGCGCTTGAGTTCCTCAGGCGCGACAGTCCCGCGGCAGAACAGCTCGACGTACGCCTCTGTACCCATTCCATCGACTGCCGGGTCGACCTGGATGGTGAACGCTCGGATGACTCCGTCGAAGACCAGCCTGTCGACGCGGCGTTTCACGGCAGATGCGGAGAGACCGATCTTCTCCCCGATGTCGCCGTAGCCCGCTCGCGCGTTGAGCCGCAGCAAATCGATGATGCCGTAGTCGAGGTTGTCCATCCGCTCACCCTATGGCGGAATCTTGCAGCGCGGCAACCTCGGACGCAGCTTCGGTGCGCTGCACGCTCTGACATTGCGGATAGGTGCGTGAAACACTGGGGATATGACGATGACCGACGCCATCCCCGCTCGGCCCGCGCGCACCGCGACGAAGCGCACGGTGCTGATGTGCCGCCCCGACCATTTCACGGTGAGCTACCGGATCAACCCGTGGATGCACCCAGAGGACCCGACCGACACCTCCCTCGCTGTACGCCAATGGGAGACGCTCTACGCGAAATACCGGGAGCTGGGCTACGAGGTGCACCTCATCGACGGGCTGCCCGGACTTCCGGACATGGTCTACGCGGCGAACGGCGGTTACGTGCTCGACGGGATCGCCTACGGCGCGCTCTTCGAGTACCCCGAGCGCCAGCCCGAGGGCCCCGCGTACATGGACTGGTTCCGCGCCAACGGCTTCGACGTGCGTGAGCCCGTCGCGACCAATGAGGGCGAGGGCGACATGCTCCTCGTCGGCGACACCATCTACGCGGGCACCGGTTTCCGCACCGATGCCGCGAGTCACGCCGAGCTACACGAGATCTACGACCGCGAGGTCGTCACCCTCCACCTCACCAACCCGAGTTTCTACCACCTGGACACCGCCTTCGCGGTGCTCGACTCCAACGGCGGACCGGGCAGTGTTGCCTACCTCCCGAAGGCCTTCAGCCCCGAGTCGTTGGCGGTCCTCCAGGAGCGCTTTCCCGAGGCGATCCTCGTGAACGACGAGGATGCCGCAGTGCTCGGCCTCAACAGCTTCAGCGACGGGCTGAACGTCATCATGGCCTCTCGAGCGACCGACTTCGAGCGCCAGTTGCGCGAGCGCGGCTTCGTGCCGCACGGCCTCGACCTGTCCGAGCTGCTGCTCGGCGGGGGAGGTGTGAAGTGCTGCACGCTGGAACTGCGCAGGTAGCTGCAGACCTGCTCGCCGTCGAAGACGAGCACCTCGCACACAACTATCACCCCCTCGAGGTCATCGTTGCCGAAGGCGATGGGGCGTGGGTCACCGACGTGACCGGGCGCCGCTACCTCGACTGCCTCGCCGCGTACTCCGCGGTCAACTTCGGGCACGGGCATCCAGGGCTCATTGCCGCCGCGAAGCAACAGCTCGACCGAATCACGCTCACCAGCAGGGCGTTCCACAACGACAGGCTCGGCCCGTTCGCCGAAGCGCTCGCCGCCCTGGCCCACAAAGACATGGTGCTGCCAATGAACACCGGCGCGGAGGCCGTCGAGTCGGCGATCAAGGTCGCGCGGGCGTGGGGCTACCGCGTGAAGGGCGTCGAGCAGGGCAGGGCGACGATCATCGTCATGGACGGCAACTTCCATGGCCGCACCACGACGATCATCAGCTTTTCCAACGATGAGCAGGCGCGCGCCGACTTCGGCCCGTACACGCCGGGTTTCGTGAGCGTGCCGTACGGGGATGCCGCGGCGCTCGAAGCCGCGATCGACGAGACCACCGTGGCCGTGCTCATCGAGCCCATCCAGGGGGAGGCCGGCATCGTCGTGCCCCCGCCGGGTTACCTGCCGGCGGTGCGGGATATCACGTCCCGCAACAACGTGCTCATGATCGCGGACGAGATCCAGTCGGGGCTGGGGCGCACAGGGTCCACCTTCGCGTGCGACCTTGTCGGCGTCGTGCCCGACCTATACCTGCTCGGAAAGGCGCTCGGCGGCGGGATCGTGCCGCTGTCCGCAGTCGTCGGCAATCGTGACATCCTCGGGGTGCTGCGGCCCGGCGAGCACGGCTCGACGTTCGGAGGCAACCCACTCGCCGCCTCGATCGGCCTCGCCGTTGTCGAGTTGCTCGCCAGCGGTGAACCGCAGGAGCGCGCGGCGCTGCTTGGCGCACGGCTGCGTACTTCCCTCGAGTTGCTCATCGGCCGCGGCGTCACCGAAGTGCGCGGCGCCGGCCTGTGGGCGGGAATCGACATCGACCCGGCGCTCGGCACCGGCCGCGAGGTGTGCGAACTGCTCATGCAGCGCGGCGTGCTCGCGAAAGACACCCACGGCTCGACGATCCGGTTCGCGCCACCCATAGTCGTCTCGCCCGAGGATCTCGACTGGGCGGTCGCCCAGCTGGACGCCGTGCTCGAGGAGTTGCGCGCGCGCTAGATTCGAGCAATGAGTTCTTTTCCCACAACACTCCCCCCTGTCGATATCACCCCGCTGCGCGGCGGCGCTACCCTGCGCTGGGGGGTCCTGGCACCCGGCGGTATCGCGGGTTCCTGGGTCGCGAGCGCCCATTCGAATACCGACCAGCGGGTGCACGCCGTGGCATCCCGGTCCCTGGATCGGGCGCAGGTATTCGCGGCGAAGCACGGCATCGACCGGGCATACGGCAGCTACGAGGAGCTCGTCGGTGACCCGGGCATCGACATCGTCTATGTCGCCGCTCCGCACACCGAGCACCTGCGACTCGCGCTGCTCGCCATCGCCGCCGGCAAGCATGTGCTCGTCGAGAAGCCCATGGCCATGTCCCCCGCCGAGGCGCGGGAGCTGGCCGCCGCCGCACGAGCCGCAGGGGTATTCGCGATGGAGGCCATGTGGTCGCGCTTCCTTCCGCAGACCTCGATCGTCGCCCGGTTGCTCGCCGATGGCGTGCTCGGCGAGGTGAAGCAGGTGCTCGCCGACTTCGGTGCCGCGTTCCCCTATGACCCGGAGGGGCGCTGGTTCAACCCGGCGCTCGGCGGAGGAGCCCTGCTCGACATCGGCATCTACCCGGCCTGGTACTCGCACTTCGTGCTCGGCAAGCCGCAGTCCGTGACCGCTCGCGGATCATTCGCTCCCACCGGGGTGGACGCGCAGTCAGCGGTCGTGCTCGACTACGCGTCGGGTGCGCAGGCCATCGTGACCATGACGATGTGGGCTGAGACCCCGGTCACCGCGTCGATCAGCGGAACGGCGGCCCGGCTCGATACCCTGGCGCCCTTCCTGGCTCCGAGCGGGATCCGCCTCGTGTCGGGCGCCCAATCCCTGGAGTGGATCGACAAGTCGGGGCTCACCTGGAACGAGGGCCTGTGCTACGAGGCGACAGCGGTTGCACAGCATGTGGCCGATGGCCTCACCGAGTCCCCGCTGCATACCCTCGACGACACGATCGAGGTGCTCGAGGTGCTCGAAGAGGCGCGCGCCCAACTCGGCACCGCGTGAGTCTCGACGGCGCCGACCCGCTTGCGGGGTACCGTGAGCGGTTCGTGGACTCGCCCGGCGTGCTCGCCTACCTCGACGGCAATTCGCTCGGACGGCCGCTGAAGGCGTCCGTGGAGCGGGTCGAGAACTTCCTTCGCGATGGCTGGGGCGGCAGGCTGATCCGCGGCTGGGATGAAGGATGGCTGGAGCTGCCCACGGTTGTCGGCGATGAGCTCGGGCGGGTGGCGCTGGGTGCGGCATCCGGGCAGGTGGTCGTCGGCGATTCGACGACCGTGCTCATCTACAAGCTCGTGCGGGCGGCCCTCGACGCGCGGCCGGGGCGCACCGAGATCGTCATCGACCGCGACAACTTCCCGACGGACCGCTACGTGGTCGAGGGCATCGCCGCAGACCGCGCGCTCAACATCCGCTGGATCGACGTGGATGCAGCGGCAGGAGTCACCCCCGAGCTCGCGTCCGCGGCGATCACCGAGAACACCGCGCTCGCGGTCTTCAGCCACGTCGCCTATCGCTCCGGCTACATCGCAGACGTGGAGGCCATCACGGCAATCGCCCGCGATGCCGGCTCCCTCGTGCTGTGGGACCTGTGCCACTCGGTTGGCGTGGTCCCCACCGAACTCGACGACTGGGGTGTCGACCTCGCCGTGGGCTGCACCTACAAGTACCTGGGTGGCGGGCCGGGCTCCCCGGCCTTCGCATACGTGGCATCCTCACAACAGGCAGCGCTGCGGCAGCCGATCCAGGGCTGGCTCGGTAGCGCGCACCCCTTCGAGATGGGCCAGGGCTACGAGCCGGCGGAGGGCATGCTGCGGTTCCTGAGCGGCACCCCACCGGTCATCGGGATGCTGGCCATGCGCGACACGATTGCGCTCATCGACGAGGTCGGCATCGATGCCGTGCGGGCGAAGTCGGTGGCCCTCACCGAGTACGCCATAGCGCTCGCCGACGAGTTGCTGCCGACGGCGACCCTCTCGAGTCCGCGCGATCCCCTGCTGCGGGGAGGCCACATCACGCTCGACCACCCCGCGTTCGAGTCGCTCATGCCGGCGTTGCGCGCGCGCGGCGTGATCCCCGACTTTCGGCGCCCCACGGGCATCCGGCTCGGGATGTCGCCGCTCTCGACGAGTTTCGCCGAGGTCGAGCTTGGCGTGCGCGCGATCGCCGAGCTACTGCTCTAGGTGGGGCTCGCAACCTTCTGCGGGTAAACGGTCTCGCCGCGTTCGAGCATCCCGACGAATTTCTCGATGTTCCTGGCGCGCGTCTCTGCTCGCTTGACGTTGCCGATGCGGAACAGGATGGCGTACCGGTTCTGGCTGGTCAGCTGCGGAAAGAAGGCGGCCGCCTTCGGGTTCGCCGCGATGGCGGCGGCGAGGTCGTCGGGCACCTCGATGGTGCGCGAGCCCGCGTATGCGGCATCCCATCGACCATCGGCTCTCGCGCGGTCGACCTCGGCCCGGCCGGCGGGTGCCATGCGACCCTCCTCGGTCAGCCGGGCGACGTGGTCGCGATTGATCTGCGACCAGGTGCTGCTCTTCGTGCGCGGCCCGTAGGCCTGGCGGAAATGGGTGCCGTCGAGACTGTTGCGCTGCCCGTCGATCCAGCCGTAGCAGAGCGCGATATCCAGGGCATCGGTGATGTGGAGCCCTTCGACGCCCTTCTTTGCGATCACCAGGTCGATGGTGGGTGAGCTGGCGTGGTGCTCGAGCAGCCAGCCCTCGAATTCGTGCGCCGTTTCGAAGTGGTGCAGGTCACGTGTGGAGCTCATGACTCGATTCTGCCCGTGCGTTCAGACGGTGGCCAGGTAGCTTTCCAGCCAGAGGGCCGCGATGGCCTCGTGGCCGCGGGCGGTCGGGTGCACTCCGTCTGCCGCGAGCGATTCTGCACCCGCTGCGGCCGATTGCGCGGTGAGAGCCGAGTCTGTGGCAACGAGGGTTGCCCCGAACTCGGTGGCGAGTGAGCGGACGACGGCGATCTTCGCGTCGAGATCATCCGTTCGCCAGTCAAGCTGGGCCGCAGTCACCGGCAGCAGGAACGGTTCCATGAGCACCAGGGTGCGCCCGGCGGCTACCGTCACCTCGAGCAGGAAACGGAGGTCCGCCTCGAACGCCTCGGCGCTCGTCGGGTCGTCTTCGTCGTAGCGCCGCCACGTGTCGTTGACGCCGATCAGCACCGACACCACGTCAGGTTTGTGATCGAGCACGTCCTCCTGCCAGCGCGCCTTGAGGTCCCGCACCCGGTTGCCGCTGATGCCGGTGTTGATCACCGTGTCGTCGGGGAGCGATGCCGCGATCGTGCGCACATAGCCATCGCCGAGCCCCGCAGGATCGTCGCGGCGACCGCAATCGGTCACACTGTCGCCGGTGAAAAGTATCGTGCGCGCCATCAGGCCTTTCTGAACTCGATGAGCATTGCCTGCTCCGGGTTGAGCGTGGGAAGCGGGAGACCCGCGATCGCGATCACGCTACCGGGAATGGCTGTCCAGTCGTTGACCGCCGCGCTCACCCATGCGGGATCCGCACCCTCGTGGCGGGCTGCCGCGCCGAGTTCGTTGCGTACCCGCACTTCGTAGCGGGCCGTCGCATCGAGGCCGGGGAACGCGACCCGGCCGGTCTGGCCGAGTGGCGACGTAGCGAGCCGAATCCAGGCGAACAGCGCGTGCGAGCCGTCGTGCGCGACGACCCCCCGCAGCGAGCACTGCACGTCATCGAGGTCGGCGTTGACCACGCGACCGGTGTGCAGCAGCGGGCGGAACTCGCGGTACATGCCTGCCCAGGCGGTGAGCTGCTCAAGTTCCTGCTCGTCGCACAGGGTGAGGTCGCGCTCGATGCCGGAGTGCGCGAAGAGTGCGACGGCGAGGCGGAAGGACGCATCCGTCACCCGCCCTGTGGTGTGGGATCGTGCCGCACCGACGTGAGTTCCGATGAGCTCCGGCGGCAGCAGCATCGCGGTCCACCGGTCGATCTCGGCGCGCTCGACCGGATCGTTGCAGTCAGAGGCCCAGACCCTGTCGGTGCGCTCGAGGATTCCGAGATCGATGCGCCCGCCGCCGCCGGCACAGGTCTCGATTTCCAGGCCGGGATGCCGGGCACGCAGGTCATCGATGAGCGAATAGAGCGCAAGGGTCTGGGCGCGCACCGAGGGACGGTCGCCCAGCGGGGTGCGCGCCACCGCCTCATGCAGATCCCGGTTGTGATCCCACTTGATGTAGTCGATCGAATTTTCGTTCACGAGCGCGCCGATGCGCTCCAGCAGGTAGTCGTATGCCTCTGGATTCGCGATGTTGAGCACGTACTGGTTGCGGGAGGTTGCACCCAGGCCGACGGACGGACCCAGGATCCAGTCTGGATGCCGCCGCGCAAGCTCCGAGTCGAGGTTGATCATCTCCGGCTCGAACCAGAGGCCGAATTGCATTGAGTGGGAGCGGATCCGCTCGACGATCGGCGAAAGACCGGCCGGCCATACCGTGGCGTCGACGAACCAGTCGCCGAGACCCGCTCCCGCGTCACGGCGTCCGGAGAACCACCCGTCATCGAGCACGACGCGCTCGACCCCGACCCTGGCCGCCGTATCGACGAGGGATTCGAGTCGGCCGAGGTCGTGGTCGAAGTACACGGCTTCCCAGGTGTTGAGCACGAGTGGGCGCGGCTGCGCCGGGTGCGACGGGCGACGCCGCAGGGTGCGGTGGAATCGATCCGAGATGCCGTCCATGCCCGTATCGGACCAGGTGAAATACACGGTCGGAGCCGCGAAGAGGTCACCGTCGGCAAGCAGGATCTCCCCCGGCACGACGCTTCCGCCGCCGCCGATGATGGTCGACAGTGCGCCGGCTCCCTCCGGCAGGCGCTCGACGAGCGTGTGCTGGTTGCCGCTCCACGCGACATGCATGCCCCAAACTTCTCCCCTGCCGAAGCTGAACCCCGGGGTGCCCACAAGGGTCATGAAGGGCGAGTCGTGGCCGGGCTTGCCCCTGCGGGCGTCGCGTCGATGCGTGCCGAACCGTACCGGGGTGCGTTGGATGGACCGCTCGCGGCACCACTTGCCGCTGAAATCGACTATCTCGGATGCGCGTTCAGGCAGGGGCAGCATTGCGGTCAGCGTGACCAGTTCGTAGGGAACCTTTGCCAGGAGTGAAGGGGCCGGCGCATGCCGCTCGAGGGACATGTCGACCGCGACGATGCCGTCCTCGCTGAGGCTGTACCGCAAAGTCGGCCGCGTCGTGCTCGTCTCGTCAACCAGCGTGAAGGTGACTGATCCGCCGACCCCGTTGGCCGGGATGTCGACCTCCACTGACTCGAGAACGGGGCGAGGAGTCGTGGCAACGCCGCCGGCGTGCCCGGTCTGCGCTGGGGTACCGGACCAGCCTTCGGATTCGGTGGGCCAGGCCGAGAAGGTGCGGGGCACATCCGGGGAGTTGTTCAGGATCGCGGGAATGGAAGTCAGTCGCAATGCCTCGAGCTCGTCGTCGCCGAGTTCGCCGAGATCCTTCCCCCAGTGCAGCACCCTGGGCACCGGGCGGCAGGGGTCTACGACAAACGAGACGCCTGCTGCACGCAGCGCGATGACGGCGCCGTCGGGGTAGGTCATGCTGAAACTTCCCTTGGTTGCAATTACTTGACATAGTGAATAAACCACTTCTAGGGTGTGCATGCAAGTGCAAGAACGAACTTGGACAGGTGGATCGATGGCGATCGTCAGGATGCAGGCAGCACGGGGCTCAGCGCCTCGGGCCGGTCGTTCGCGAGCGAGCAGCCGCATGCCAAACCTGAACTCGCCGGCACACCGCGGGGATGGCAAGCTCGCCTGGATCCTCATCACCCCGGCGATTATCGGCTTCCTCGCCTTCTTCGCATACCCGACAATCCGCGGTATCTACCTGAGTTTTACGGACTTCAAGGTCTTCACCCCTCCGGTCTGGGTGGGCCTCGACAACTTCGTCGAATTGATCGGTGACGACGTGTTCTGGAACTCGCTGCTCGTTACCCTCTACTACGTCGCACTCGTCGTCGTGTTCGGCACATTCCTGTCGCTCGTGACAGCGGTTGTGCTGCACCGCCTGACGGCATCGACGGTCATCCGCGGCTTCATCATCCTGCCGTTCCTCATCTCCAACGTCGTCGCGGCGACGGTGTGGTCGTGGATGCTCGACGCCCAGCTCGGCATCGTGAACCAGCTCATCGAAGCACTCGGCGGCCACAACGTGCTGTTTCTCACGTCACGTGGTTGGGTGATCCCCGCCGTTGCGATGATCGGGGTCTGGAAAGCCCTGGGTTACACCGCGATCATCATCTTCGCGGGGCTCCAGACGATCCCGTCGACGATCTACGAGGCCGGGCGCATCGACGGGGCGAACGAGCGGCAGATGTTCACCCGACTCACACTCCCGCTCATGCGTCCCATCCTCGCGCTCGTGCTCGTGCTGAACGTGATCGGCGCCTTCCAGGTCTTCGACCTGATCCAGGTGACGACCAAGGGCGGGCCGGCGAACGCCTCGCTCGTGCTGCAGTCATACATCTTCAGCAAGGCGTTCGGGCAGTTCGACTTCGGCTACGGCTCCGCCATGGCGCTCACCCTGTTCATCATCCTGATCCTCATCACCTTCACCCAGATGCGACTTCTTCGCGCGAGCGAATCGGACACCAACTGATGGCCACTGCGCGCACCCGCTTACGCCGATTCAGCATTGGGCGCGCCGCGGCCTGGCTCTACATCGGCGTGATCATGCTCATCACCGTGTTCCCGTTCTACTGGATACTGCGCACGGCGCTCTCGAACAACTACGAGCTCATCGCCCATCCCGCCTCGCTGCTACCCGTGGGCCTCACGCTCGGCGCCTTCCAGCGCGTGCTCGGCCTTGCCACGTCCGCGGAGTCGGTCGCCGAGGGCGGCTCCGGCGCCTCGATCGAGATCGGGCACTTCATCGTCAACTCGATGATTTACGCGACCCTTTCCACGGCGTGCATAGTGTTCTTCTCCGCCATTGCCGCTTACGCCTTTTCCCGCCTGCAGTGGCGTGGCCGCGAGTTCATGTTCGGCCTGCTGCTCTGTGCGCTCATGGTGCCACCGGTGCTCACCTTCCTGCCGAACTTCGTGCTGATCAAAGATGTGGGGTTGCTCAACACGTTCGCCGGGATGATCCTGCCGGTCGCCCTGTTTTCCGCATTCAACATCTTCTTCCTCCGACAGTTCATGCTCGGACTTCCGGCAGAGCTGGAGGAGGCGGCGCTCATTGACGGTGCCGGCCGGGTGCGGGTCTTCTTCCAGGTGACCCTGCCGTCGGCATCCGGTCCCATCTTCACCCTGGCGATCCTCAGCTTCATCACCCAGTGGAACGACTACTTCTGGCCCCTGCTGGTGACGAGCGACGACAGCGTCCGGCCACTAACGCTTGCGCTCGCGGTGTTCAAACAGTCGTCGCCGCAGGACCAGCCAGACTGGGCCGGCCTCATGGCGGCGACGCTCGTGGCTGCCCTTCCGATGCTCGTGCTCTTTCTCGTGTTCGGAAAGCGCATTGTCAACTCCATCGGATTCACGGGTATCAAATGAGCGACGAGACATTGCGGCTGGTCTGGCCGGATCCCGCCGCGGATTGGACTGCCGCGATTCCGCTGGGCAACGGGCGCATCGGCGCGATGGTGTTCGGCGGCGCGCAGGCGGCGCGATACCAGCTCAATGACTCGACCGTCTGGTCGGGTGACCCGGACGGCCCCGCGCGCGCGCTCGCCGCCGTGGTCGAGGGCGGCGCGGGCCCCGAGCGCCTCGCCGCCGCCCGCGCGGCAATCGACAGCGGCGACTACAGGGCGGCGGAGGCGCTGCTCATGACGTTCGAGGGGGACTACTCGCAGGAGTTCCTGCCCCTCGCAGACCTCGTGATGGACATCACGAGCTCGGGTGTTCGCGACTATGAGGGCCGCGAACTCGACCTAGATGACGCTGTCGCGACCGAGAAGTTCTCGGTCGGAGACATCCGGCTCATCCGTCGCAGCTGGGTCTCGGCACTGGCAGGCACCTTGTGCATCGCGCTCGAGGCGCGAGGGGGAGCCGTCGACCTGACGCTCGCCCTGACGACACCGTTGCGAACCTTTTCGCAGGAGGAGCGCCTCGACGGCCTCCTTCTGGGCATTGACGTACCCATCGACGGCGCGCCGCTGCACGAGCCCGGTGTCGCAGATCCCCACGCGTACCGGGACCCTCCAATCACCGGCGGATTCGACCCGTACGCAGCCGTGCACCTCGCATTCGACACCGACGGTGTCGCAGAGATTCGAGGGCACCACCTGGCCATCAGCGGCGTCACACGAATTCTCGTGACGATCGCCACGGCAACACGCGCCGAATCGTGGTGGAGCGGTGTACCGGCCGACCAGGTGCTCACGAGCACCAGGCCGGACATCGCGGCGCGCGCTCGTGACCGCTCGGGGCAAGCTGCCCTGCGCGGTCACGAGTTGTTGCTTGCGGAACACATCGCCGACGTGCGCGGCTCGCGCGGAGCGACGCAGGTCGTGGTCGGCTCGCGGCGCGGCGGCGCCTGGGATGTGGCTCGCGACATCCTGCGCGGCGGCGACGACCAACTCGTCGCGACGGTCATGGCCGAGTTCGGGCGATATCTGCTCGGTTCGGCATCGAGAACCGGTAGCCCCCCCGCAAACCTCCAGGGCATCTGGAACGACGATCTGCGACCGGCCTGGTCGTCGAACTACACGCTCAACATCAACACCCAGATGAACTATTGGGCCGTCGATGTGGCCGGACTCACGGATTCGCACTCCCCCCTGGCCGAGCTGCTCGGCCGGCTGGCGCGCAACGGTGCCGACGTCGCCCGCGCGCTCTACGGCGCTCGCGGTTGGGTCGCCCATCACAACACCGACATGTGGGGTTGGGCCCTGCCGGTAGGCATGGGCCGCGGCAATCCGAGCTGGGCCATCTGGATGACGGGCGGCACCTGGCTCGCCCAACAGCTATGGGACCATTACGACTTCACCCGCGACGAGAGCTACCTGCGAGACATCGCATGGCCGATCCTGCGGGGGGCGGCGGAGTTCGGCCTGGACTGGCTCGTCGATGACGGGGCGGGCGGCTTGCGCGTGCTCCCGTCAACGTCACCCGAGAACCTGTTCGTCGGTCCGGACGGCCACCCGGAGTCCCTCGGAGCGTCCACATCGATCGACATTGCCCTGATCACTTCGCTGTTCCAGAAGTGCCGTGCTGCGCTCGCGGTGCTCGGCGGGGAGTGGGCTCTCGACATGGAGCTCGCCGATGCGCTTGAGCGCCTGCCGGCACCGGGCTTCACGGCCGACGGTCGGCTGCGCGAGTGGCAGCAGGATGTGACCGAAGTCAACCCTCATCACCGGCACCTGTCGCCCCTTGTCGGATTGTTCCCCCTTGATCTCATCACTCTCGAACAGACGCCAGCCGCCGCCGAGGGCGCCCGGCGGTCTCTCGAAGCGCGTGGCCCAGGCGCAATGGGCTGGTCGTGGGCGTGGAAGATCGCGTTGCGAGCGCGGCTGGGCGAAGGGGACACGGCTCGCGCCCTCCTGATCGAGGCGACGCAACCGTACGAGCACGACCCGCACCTGAAGGCGCCGATCGACACCCTGGACTGGGGAGCCCTGCTTCCCAACCTGTTCAGCACCCACCCGCCGTTCCAGGCCGACGGCAACTTTGGCTTCACCGCAGCGATCATCGAGATGCTCGTGCAGAGCCATGGGGGCCGCATCCGCCTGCTTCCCGCCCTGCCCCGCGCCTGGGCGACGGGATCCGCGACGGGCATTGGTGCGCGGGGCGGCCTGCGCGTGGACATCTCCTGGTCATCAGGCGAACTGGAGCACGCGGTCATTCACAACGTGGGCGCATCACCGGTCACGATACCCGTCGACTACCGCGGCCGGTCGCACGACCTCACCATCGCGCCGGGCGCGAGCGCAGGAGTACCAGGAGTTTCGCATGCTAGCTGATCTCTCCGAATCCGAACTGTGGGACTATCGCAGCGACCAGGTCGAGCCGTCCGATTTCGACGAGTTCTGGGCGCTCACGCTGGCTGAGGCCCGAAAGCACCCGAGCGCGATCGAGCTGGTGCCCACCACCACAGGGCTTGCGACAGTTGACGTGTTCGATGTCTCGTTTGCCGGCTTCGGCGGCGAACGGGTGAGCGCCTGGTTGAAACTGCCCGTCGGTCGCTCGGGTCCACTGCCGCTCGTCGTGCAGTTTCCGGGGTACGGCTCCGGTCGCGGGCACGCGCTGCGCGACTTGCTCTGGTCTGCCGCAGGCTATGCGCACCTCTCGGTGGACGTGCGCGGACAGGGCAGCGCTGGCGTGCAGGGCTTCCTGACCGACGGCATCCAGTCCGAGTACGAGTACTACTACCGCAGGGCCTACACCGACGGCGCGCGGGCGATCGACGCCGCACGCGGTCTCGATACCGTCGATCCGTCGCGCATCGTCATCGCGGGCCAGAGCCAGGGCGGCGGGCTTGCGATAGCCGCGGCGGCACTGGTTCCGGATGTCGCGGCTCTCGTCGTGCAGGCCCCCTTCCTCAGCGACTTCCGCCGCGCCACACAGGTCACCGGCACCCAGCCATACGACGAGCTGCGCGGGTACCTGGCGGCGCGGAGGGACCTGGCCGAGCGCGCGCACCGCACCCTCTCGTACATGGACGCCGTGGTGTTCGCCAGCAGGGCGGTCGCACCGGCGCTCTTCTCCACGGGCCTCATGGATGACATCGCGCCGCCTTCGACAGTGTTCGGAGCATTCCACGCATATGCGGGCCCGAAGCGAATGGTGACCTGGCCGTACAACGGCCACGAAGCCGGAGGACAGCTCGACGATGAGGCCGCCCTCGCCTTCGTCGCCGACGTGTGCTCAACAGACTCCACCCACCGACCGAACCCATTCAATACGAAGAGGACCAAATGAAAATACAGCGAATCATCGCCGGGGCGGCGTTTGCAGGGCTTGTTGCCACCATGACCGCCTGCTCGGCGGGTGGCGGCGCATCGAGTTCAGGCTCCGTCAACTGGTGGACCTGGGACGAGAAGCAGGCCGCATCCTATGAGAAGTGCCTGCCCGGCTTCGAGAAGGCGAACCCTGACATCAGCGTCACGATCTCGCAGTACGCCGTCGATGACTACTTCACCAAGCTCACCGCGGGGTTCGTGTCTGGCTCCGCGCCCGATGCGTTCCAGAACAGCGTGCCGCTGCTCGGTGCCTACGCCGGCCAGGGCCAGATCATGGCGCTCGACGATCTCATCGCCAAGAGTGGCTTCGACACGTCAGTGTTCAGCGTCGGCCTCGACTCCTGGAAGTACACCGACGGCAAGCAGTATGGCCTTCCACTGGACTGGGCAGCTGCGGCGTTCTACTTCAACCAGGATGACGTGACCGCTGCCGGATACACGGCAGACGACATCAAGAACATGACGTTCGATCCCGCTGACGGCGGCACGTTCGGCCAGATCGTCGCGCACCTCACCGTGGATGCCAACGGCGTTCGGGGGGATGAGGCGGGGTTCGACAAGAACAACGTCGCGACCTACGGTGTCGGAAGCCTTGCATCGGGCGACTTCAACGGCCAGACCTCGTGGAATGGCCTCGTCTCCTCGACCGGCTGGCGGCTCGGAGACAAGGCAGCGTGGCCGACGAAGTTCAACTACGACGACCCCACTTTCATCCAGACGCTCGACTACGTGCGGGGGTTGGCAGACAAGGGCTACGCGCCCCAGTTCGGTGCGTTCACCGTTTCTGGTGCTGAGCAGCTGGGTTCTGGCAAGGTGGCGATGGTCGAGGGTGGATCCTGGGATGTCACCACGATGGCCAAGGTCCCCGGCCTCACTGTCGGCGTTGCGTTCATGCCGAGCGGCAGCGACGGGCGTTCGGTGATCAGCAACTCCAATGCGAACAACATCTTCGTGGGAACGAAGAACCTGGACGCGACCTGGAAATGGGTCACCTACATGGGCTCTGAGGCGTGCCAGTCGGCCGCGGGTGTTGACGGCACCTTCCTGCCGTCCATCGCCGCGTCGATGCAGGTCGCCGCCGATGCCCAGGCCGCGCAGGGCGTCGACCTCTCCCCGTTCACCGACGCGCTCGCGAACGGCGAGCTCTATGCAGCACCCCCCACGGCGAACGGCCAGGAGATGTCGGACGCGATCACCCCCCTCTTCGAGGCGTACTTCTCGCATGAGCGCGACGATGACGTATTCGCAGAGATGACGGCGAAGACCGAAGAGATCTTCGCCAAGTAGCCAGTCGCAATGCGCGGGAGGACGTTGCGATCGCCGCGTCCTCCCCCGCATAGTGGTCGCAGTCCGCACTACCGAGGGAACGGCAGATGACAGGCGTGATAGCAGTGGATGACACGACGGGCGCGGGTGTCCGGCCGACGCTGGAGTTGCTGCGTGCGGCATCCCCAGCGGCGGTGGATGTGTTCACGTGCATTCTCACGCGGGGCCCGATCTCGCGGATAGACATCGCCCGCCACACCGGCCTGTCCCAGGCGGCCGTGACCAAGGCGGTCGCGCCACTCATCGCGGCCGGGGTGGTCTCCGACAACCATGAGACGCACAACCAGGACACGCACAGGGGCAGTTCCCCCGGCCGGCCAGCGAATCCGCTGCGAGTGGTGCCGGAATGCCTGTTCGCAATCGGCATCAAGGTCAGCACGACAGACGTCATCGGTGTCGCTACCGACATCTCCGCCGGGATTCTGGCGACCTCCCACCTGCCTATCTCGAGCACGGAGTATTCGTCGGTCATCGAGGCGATCACGACTGTCGAGGCTCGCCTGCGCAGCGAACTCGGCTCGCGCTGGGACAGGCTTGCGGGCATTGGCGTCTCCGTTTCTGGCGACGTCGACAGCGCGGGGGGAATTGTGCGGGCATCCGCGCTTCTCGGCTGGACCGACAAACCGCTCGGCGCCGACCTGCATGCTCGCTTCGGACGGGACGTGCTGGTCGAGAATGACGTGCGCGCCCTCACCATCGCCGAGCATTGGTTCGGGTTGGGGGTGGGAACTGCATCGTTCGCCATTGTCACCATCGGAAGCGGCATCGGGTGCGGCCTGCATGTCAACGGCGAAGTGGTGGAGGGCGCTTTCGGGGTCGCCGGCGAGATCGGTCACCTGCCTCTGACTTCACCAGACCACATCTGCACCTGCGGGCGTCGTGGCTGTGTCGAGGCCGTCGCATCGTCGAGTGCGATTGTGCGGGCGGCATCGGCGGGACTGGACCGCCCCGACTTCACACTGCAGGATGCCGTGCGACTCGCACATGAGGGCAATCCCACGGCGGCCGCGGCATTCGACAGGGCCGGCACAGTCATCGGCAGGGCGATCGCGACGATGGTCAACCTGGCCGGCCCACAGCTGGTGCTCATCGCGGGTGAAGGTGTTGCGGAGTACGACCTGTACGACCAGAGGTTGCGCGAGGCATTCGCCGAGCACGCGTTCGGTGCGGCCGCGAACTGCTCCATAGTGATCCGACCACACGCCTTCGAGGACTGGGCGCGCGGCGCGGCGACGGCTGTCATCCGTGCGCTCGTCACGCAGCGCTATCCGCTGCGGCCGCGAGTCGCCCGGACCCAGGGTGCCACGAGCTCCTCATAACGCGCCACGCAGGTGGCCGCGACCTCGTCGTATGGCGAATCCCAGATGTCCTGGTTGAAGATCTCACACTCCACGTCACCCGTGTAGCCGGCGGCCGCGACAGCTCTCGTTATCGACTCGAAGTCGATGTGCCCGTCACCGGGGTAGCCCCGGCTCAGCAGCGGGTCTGTCGCGATCGGGGTCACCCAGTCGCACACCTGGTAGCTCGCGATGCGGCCGGTGGCTCCCGCGCGCGCGACGCTCTCGAGCACCTGGGGGTCCCAGAAGACGTGGAAGGTGTCGACGACTACCCCCACGGCGCGAGCGTCGAACTGCTCCGCTATGTCAAGCGCCTGGCCCAGCGTCGAGACGACCGCCCTGTCTGTGACATACATGGGATGCAACGGCTCGATGCCCAACATCACCCCCGCCGCCAGCGCGTCGCCTTCGAGCTCGGCGATCGCATCGCGCACCCGCTCGCGGGCCCCCGACAGGTCGCGGGATCCCTCGGGCAGCCCGCCCGCCACGAGCACGAGGGTCGGGGCACCGAGCGTGGCGGCTTCCTCGATAGCGCGGCGGTTGTCGTCGATAGCGTGGCGCCTCGCCGGGCCAGCAGGCGCCGTGAAGAATCCGCCGCGGCACAGGCTCGAGACGCGCAGCCCCGCCGCCCGCACGAGGGCAGCACTCGCGGCGAGGCCGCGTTCGGCCACGGGTTCGCGCCACAGGCCGATCGCGGGGATCGCGGCATCCACCGTCGTTCGCACAGCCTCTTCGAGGCTCGCGTACTTGATCGACGCCTGGTTCAGCGAGAAGCGGCTCACAGGCCGTTCACCGCCAGCAGGTCGTGCCAGCGCTGCGCGGCGAGCTCGGGTGCCTCGAGCGCGTCCGCTTCGTGGGCGAGCCTCACGATCTCGCTGAGGTGGGTGAGGCTGCGCGCCGACTGCAGGCCGCCGACCATCGTGAACGACTGCTGGTGGCCATTGAGCCAGGACAGGAACGCGATGCCGGTCTTGTAGTACTGGGTGGGGCTTGCGAAGACGTGCCGCGAGAGTGCCTCGGTCGGGCCCAGGATTGCCCGGTAGGAGGCCAGGTCGCCGGAATCGAGCGCCTGGATGGCCGCAGAGGCCGCGGGGGCGACGGCGGCGAAGGCGCCGAGCAGGGCATCCGACCCGCTCTCGATGAGGCCCACATAGTTGAAGTCGTCGCCCGTGAACATCCGCACGCCGGCGGGGAGCCGCAGCCTCAGGTCGATCTCCGATTTGGCATCGAGCAGCGACATCTTGATGCCGGTGACCTTGTCGACATCGTCTTCGATGATGCGGATCACGGTGTCGCTCGCCGCCTTCACGTCGCGCGACCCGAAGTACCCGGCAAGGTTCGCGTCGAACGCGTCCCCGAGCCAGTGCAGGATGACAGGCGACTGCACCCGCTCGAGCACCTGCCGGTAGACCAGCTCATAGTCGTGGGGGCTGTCGGCGGCGCGCGCGAGGTGACGGGACGCCATCAGCACGACGCCGGCCCCGGCATCCTCGGCGACTTCGAGCTGCTGCAGGTACGCGCTCGCCACGTCGGCCAGCGAGATCACGTCGTCGGCGACGTGGTCGGTGTTGACGCCCACCACAAGCGCCCCACCGACCGCCGCCGCCTCCGCTGCCGTGCGCCGGATCAGCTCCGTGCACGCGGCCCAGTCGAGGCCCATGTTGCGTTGCGCGGTGTCCATGGCGTCCGCGACGCCAAGCCCCCACGACCAGACGTGACGCCGGAAGGCGAGCGTGGCATCCCAGTCGATGTCTGCAGGTCGGCCGGGAGTATTGTCCGCGTCGACCTTCGGCACGATGTGGGCGGCGGCGTACGCGACGCGGCTGGAGAGGGGTGCCGTCGGCCGTGCGAAGGTCGGGGCGGGTCCCGGTTCGAGGCGGTACATCAGAGGGTGACGGGGGGCAGGTCGATGCGGCGCCCCTCGGCAGAGCTGCGCAGCCCCTCCTCGCTCAGGCGCACCCCGCGAGCGCCCGCGAGCAGGTCGAATTCGTAGGGGGCGTCTTCGAGCACATGCAGCAGAAACTGCTCCCACTGCACCTTGAAGCCGTTCTCGTAGACATCGTTGTCCGGCACCTCGATCCAGTCGGCGAAGTAGTCGTGCGTCTCCTTCAGGTCGGGATTCCAGACCGGCTTCGGGGTCGCGTTGCGGGGCTGGATGCGGCATCCGAAGAGCCCGACGACCGCAGAGCCGAGGGTGCCGTCCACCTGGAACTCCACGAGTTCCTTGCGGTTCACCCGCACCGCCCAACTCGAGTTGAGCTGCACGAGCACGCCGTTCTCGACCTCGAAGATGCCGTAGGCCGCGTCATCCGCCGTCGCCTCGTACTGCTTGCCGTTCTCGTCGACCCGGGTCGGGATGTGCGTGACGGCCCGGGCGTACACGCTCTCGATGCGACCGAAGAGGTTCTCGATCACGTAGTTCCAGTGCGCGAACATGTCGGAGACGATGCCGCCACCATCCTCGCTGCGATAGTTCCAGCTGGGGCGTTGGGCGGCCTGCCAGTCGCCCTCGAACACCCAGTAGCCGAACTCGCCGCGCACGCTCAGGATGCGCCCGAAGAATCCGGAGTCGATGAGCCGCCGCAGCTTCTGGAACCCCGGCAGGTAGAGCTTGTCGTGAACGACCCCGTTCTTGACGCCCTTGTCCCGCGCCAGCCGGGCGAGCTCGAGGGCATCCTCGAAACTCTCCGCCGTGGGCTTCTCCGTGTAGATGTGCTTACCGGCAGCGATGGCCCTGCGGATAGCGTCGACCCTGGCCGTGGTCACGAGAAAGTCGGCGTAGATCGGAAAGTCGGGGTTAGCCAGCGCCTCGTCGAGGTCGGCGGTGTAATGCTCGATGCCGTGCTTCTCGGCGAGCTCGCGAAGCTTCGGGATGCTGCGGCCGACGAGCATCGGAACGATCTGCACCCGGCTGCCGTCCGCCAACAGCACGCCGCCCTGTTCGCGAATCGCGAGGATCGAGCGCAGCAGGTGCTGCCGGTAGCCCATGCGCCCGGAGACGCCATTCATGATGATGCCGATGCTGGGCGTTGACAGGCTCTGGGGGGCCACGATGCTCCTTATTCCGCTTCGCCATTCGGCGGGAAAGCGCTTACCAACTGTAACCCGTGATGCCTGCCGCCGCAACGCGGCCGCCGCCCTGGTTCGGTGCGCACCGGCCTTGGTGCGAAATGCAGGAGAAGGGACGCCCAGACGGGCCGTCGCGCCCGAGAACATGCGGGCAGGGTCGTCGCACCTCCTGCATTTCGTACATCCCGGCGCAACTCGGGCACGCGCCGTCAGCGGCGGGGCGTGCTCCCGCGCAGCACGACGGTCGCTGGTACCACGGAGACGGGACCGCCCCGCGCCCCGAGAGCAAGAGCCACGGATGCCGCACCCGCCTCCTCGAGCGGAACCCGCACAGTCGTCAGCGCCGGCCACACGTCCCTGGCCGTTGACACATCGTCGAACCCCGCCACTCCTACCCGGCCGGGCACATCGATCCCGCGATCCCGCAGGGCGGACAGCGCCCCGATCGCCATCACGTCGTTCACCGCGAACACGAGGTCGACGCCGTGCAACCCGCCGTCAATGAGTGAGTTCATGGCGTCGTACCCGCCGGTACGGGTGAACGCCCCGTGCACGACCGCCACCGGCGCGAGGCCTGCGGCGAACGCGGTGACCCTGTCGCGCGCCGTGACCAGGTTCTCCGGGCCGGCGAGTATCGCCGGCGCGAGGTAGCCGAGGCCGCTGAGGGCGTCGGCGAGCGCCCGAGCGCCGCCGGCATTGTCGACCTCGACCGTGTCGAAAGGCAGCTCGTGCTGGCTGATGAGCACCACGTGGCCTCCCGTTCGCGTGAAGGCTTCGAGCTCGGCGACGAGAGTATCCCTGGCGGTCTCGTCGGTGTACCTGCTGCCGGCGAGCACGATCACCCGCGGGCGCTGGCCACGCAGCATCCGCACGAGTTCTATCTCGCGGTCGGTATCGCGGTCGGTCACCGCCATGGTCACGGCGAGGCCGGCTTCAGCCGCCTGTTTCACCACGCCGGCGGCTATCGCCGAGAAGTATGGGTCGGCGATGTCGCTCACGAGCAACGCGACCGTCGACGACGCCCCCCGCGCGACAGCCTGGGCCGACAGGTTTGGCGTGTAGCCGAGTTTCGCCGCCGCCGCGAGCACACGGTCGCGGTACTGCCCGTTGACCGTGCGGCTGCTGCCATTGAGCGAACGGGACGCGGTGGCGAGGGACACACCGGCTTCTCGTGCGACGTCGTAAAGCGTCGCCGGCGTCTCGTCGCTCATGCCGACGAGCCTAGCTTTCGCCCACGCCCACGCCCACGCCCACGGCGACGGCGACGGCGGGGATGGCGGTGATGCTACTGACCCGGAGCGGTCGGGGCTGCGCGGTTTCCCGGGCACGAAGCGGCGTAGGTTGATCTGGTGACCGTGCTGACACCAGTGATGCTCGAGACCTTCCGCTCGCGTGCGGCGGGCTACGACAGGGACAACGCCTTCTTCGTCGAAGACCTCGACGACCTCAGGGCGGCAGGTTATCTCGCCCCGCGCAGCCTGCTCGAGACGGCGAAAGACCAGCGTTTGCTCGCCGCCTACGCGCCCGCGACGGCCCTGGGCATCAACATGCACCTGGTCTGGACCGGCGTCGCCCGTGTGCTCGCCGAACGCGGCGACCACAGCCTCGACTGGGTGCTGGCGGATGCCGCGGCCGGCGAACTCTTCGCGTTCGGCAACAGCGAGCAGGGCAACGATCTCGTGCTCTGGGACTCGCTCACGCGAGCCGAGCCCGTCGAGGCCGGCTACGCGTTCACCGGCACGAAGATCTTCACCTCGCTCGCCCCGGCGTGGACCCGCCTGGGCATCTTCGGCCGCAACGCCGACCAGTTGGTCCATGGCTTCATCACGCGCGACACTCCCGGCTGGCACAGCAAGGACGACTGGGACACCCTCGGGATGCGCGCGACGCAGAGCCAGAGCACTGTGCTCGATGGCGCGATCGTGCTCACGGAGCGCATCGCCCGCATCCTGCCGGTCGGTCCAACCGCTGACCCGTTCATCTTCGGAATCTTCTCGAACTTCCTGCTGCTGATCGGCTCGGTGTACGCAGGCATCGCCGACCGTGCGCTCGAGCTCGCGGTCGAGGCCGTGAAGCGCCGCACCTCGCTGCGCACGGGCTCGAGCTATGCGCAGGATCCCGACTTCCGCTGGCGGATCGCGGATGCCGCGCTCGCGCTCGATGCCATAGCGCCGCAGCTCGAGTCGCTGGCATCCGATGTCGATCGACTCGCGGACCACGGGGCGGCGTGGTTCCGCCTTCTCACGGGAGCCAAGCACCGCGCCACCGAGACCGCGCGCTACGTCGTTGACCAGGCGATGCGCTCAGCGGGCGGCGGGGGATACAGCGCGACCGGTGAACTGGCGCGGCTGCAACGCGATGTGCTCGCGGGCATCTACCACCCGAGCGACACCGAGTCCGTGCACAATACGGTCGCAACGAACCTGCTGGACTAGTCCCCGCTGTCCAATTCAGTCAAATGGCTTGACAAATACTTTGTCATTACATTTTAATGAACGATCAAGCGAGCTGTCGTTTTTGACCAGCTTGTCAAGCGGAGAACAGGATGCCCGACGATGCGCCACCAGCACCGCCTGACTTCTGCCCTTCGTGGCATCCCGGCTCTCGGCGGTTCAATCGAACCGTCGCTCGGGTTGCTTGAGAACTCTCCAAACACTCACTGAGTGCGAGAGCGGCGAGCGCTGTGGTGGTCGACTCGCCGTCATACCGATGAGTAGCACCGAACACCTAGAGAAGGAAGAAAATTGCGCAGATCACGAGGCAGCGTAGCCGTCGGACTCGCAGCGCTTATGGCGCTGACGGGGCTCACGGCCTGCAGCACTGGCGGTAGCACGGACAATTCGAGTGGCCCTCCGCAGAGCAACGTGACCCTCACGGTGTCGCGCTGGTCCGGCCCACAGGCCGACGAGCAGAAGGTCCTGCTGGACCAATACACGAAGGAGACGGGCGTCAAGATCCAGTTCGACGCCATCGACTACGCGCAGCTCCAGCAGAAGCAGACGCTCAACATGAGCACCAAGACCGGTGGGTACGACCTCATCTACGTGCCGGAAGGGTGGGTCGGCTCTTACGTCAAGTCCGGTTACCTCACCAAGCTCGATGACATGGTCAAAGACGCGACCCTGACCGGGGCCAACTGGGACTATGCGGACATCCAGCAGAGCGGCATCGACACGTATACCGTCGACGGCTCGCTCTACGGGCTGCCCTACTTCGTCCAGACGCCACTCCTGGTCTATGACAAGGACGCGCTCAAGACAGCTGGCCTCGCGGTGCCGAAGACCTGGGCCGACATCCTGAAGGCCGCGAAGTACTTCAAGGACCAGGGCACAGGGATCGCCCTTCCGTTCCGCCAGGGAACGGCCATCGGAAACCTGATGGCGGTGCTCCTCGCTGGTGACAGCACGAGCTTCTTCGACAAGAGCGGCAAGCTCGACCTCACCAACTCGAAGGTCGTCGACACGGTCCAGTTCATCCAGGACCTGAGCAAGTACGGACTCGAGGGCAGCAACGGATGGCACTGGGACGAGGTGAACAAGGCACTGCAGTTCGCGCAGGCTCCCATGGGCTTCACGACCTCCGGCCTGTTCTCCGCACTTGAAGACCCGAGCGCTTCGCAGGTCGCGGGCAAGCTCGGCTACGCGCCGATCCCCTATGCCGACAAGGCTGCAGGGCTCATCCAGTCCTGGTCGTGGGCCATTCCGGCCGACAGCAAGAACCAGCAGGAGGCATTCAAGCTCGGGGCCTGGCTCACGAGCAAGGAGCAGCAGAAGGCGATGGCTACGGTTGACCCCGGCTTCATCAGCTTCCGCCAGTCGCTTGCCGATGACAAGGCGCTGGTGGCTAACGCCCCCTGGCTGCCTGCCATCAAGGAGGCGCTGTCCAACGGCGTGACCCTGCCGCTGCAGCCCGCCGCGACCGAGTTCATGACCGCGCTCGACGCTGGACTCTCCGGGGTGGTCACGAACGGTGACGACCCGAAGACGATGCTCCAAACCGTCCAGGCAAGCGAAGGATCGAAGTTCTAACAGGTCCATGATGATCGGGTGCGGGTAGGCGCCGAGAGGCACCCACCCGCATCCGATCTCATCTGCGCCATTGCCCCTTCACAGACGGAACTCGATTGACATGAGCACCACAACAGCACGACTCGCCCCGCTGCGATCCCGGCCGGGGTATGCGAAGAGGGAACTGCGCCTGGCGTACTTCCTCATCCTGCCCGCGGCGCTCGCGATCTTCCTCGTGATGATCCTGCCGCTCGGATTCGCGATCTATGCGAGCTTCTTCCAGTACAGCCTGGGCCAGCCCATGGTGTTCGTGTTCTTCGACAACTACATCGCGTTCTTCAAAGACGCCACGGCGCTCAGGTCGCTGCTCAACACCATCATCTTCACCGTGCTCTCGCTCAGCCTCTGCATCTCGATAGGGGTCGGGATGTCCGTGCTCCTGAAGAGCCTGAGCCCGCGCGTGGGCAACGTGCTGCGCGCGATCTTCGCGATGCCGATCCTCATCTCGCCGATCATCGCGAGCCTGATCTGGCGCTACATGTACGACCCGACTTACGGGCTCATCTACTTCGTGTTGAATTCGATAGGGCTGCACGGCTTCGGCGGCCTCACGGCGTCGAGCACTGCGCTCATCTGCATAGTCATCACCGATGTCTGGCACGCGACCCCGTTCATCATCCTCGTCGCGTCGGCAGGCCTGACAGTCATTCCTGAGGAGCTGTACGAGGCTGCCCGGATCGACGGCGCGGGCGCGGCCCGCACGCTGTTCAACGTGACGCTCCCGCTACTGACCAAGACCCTCGTCATCCTGATTCTCATTCGCGGCACAGACGCCTTCAGGGTCTTCGACCTGATCTACGGTCTCACCGGTGGTGGCCCGGCCAACTCCACGACATCGCTGAGCATCTTCGCGTACCAGCAGGCTTACGAGAACAACCAGATGGGCTACGGCATGGCCGTGGCCGTGCTCACCCTCATCGCCCTGATCCTGCTGTTCGGTCCGCTAATGCGGAACTCCGCGCGGGGAAGGGCCGAGTGATGCGCGCCACGCGAAAGGTCAGGCCGGCCTCTGTGGTCAAGTGGATCATCCTCGTGGTGTTCCTCATCTGGACAGTCGTGCCGATCGCGCTCGTCGTGATCAACTCGTTCAAGGTGCCGAAGGACATCTTCACCAAGGCACCGACGCTCATTTTCCAGCCCACGATCCAGAACTACGTGAACGCGTTCACGAAGAGTGACTTCGGCAGCTACTTCCTCAACAGCACAATCGTGGCGCTCAGCTCGACGGTCATCGTGATCCTGATCGGCACCTTCGCCGCGTACGGCCTGACGAGTTTCCAGTTGCGTGCGGCGAACGGCATCGCCAACGGGTTCCTCGTGGGCAAGCTCGTGCCGGTGATCGCGTTACTGCTTCCGCTATTCGTCATCATCAATGCCATCGGGCTGCGCGGAACCCTCGCCGGCCCCGCTATCGCGCATGTCGCGTTGAACCTGCCCTTCGCGGTCTGGCTGCTCATGGGATTCATCCGTGATGTTCCCCAGGAACTGGAGCAGGCGGCGATGATCGACGGCTGCACGAAGATGCAGGCGTTCTGGCGGGTGCTGCTGCCGGTGATCCTGCCCGGCGTCGCCGCTGTGTTCATCCTGAGCATGCAGTATTCGTGGAACGAACTGCTGTTCTCGCTGCAACTGACCACGATCGGCACATACACGCTGCCGGTCGGCATCGCGAGTTTCGTGGGTGCCGTCTCCGTCGACTGGGGCACGAGTAGCGCGGCCGCCACCCTGACCATGGCCCCGATGATCGTGCTCGGCTTCTTCGTGCAGAAATACCTCGCAGAGGGCACTACAGGCGGGGCGGTGAAGGGATGACCGCGCCCGCACTCGACGTGCTCACCATCGGCCGCGTGGGGGTCGACCTCTACCCGCTACAGGACAACGTCGGGCTCGAGGATGTCACGACCTTCGGCAAGTACCTCGGAGGCAGCGCCACGAATGTCGCGGTCGCGGCCGCGAGGCACGGGCGGGCGAGCGCCGTAATCACCCGCACCGGTGACGATCCTTTCGGCCGCTTCGTGGCGCGCGAGATCGCCAGGCTCGGCGTCGACGGCAGCTTCGTGGATGTCGTGCCCGGCCTGAACACGCCAGTGACCTTCTGCGAGATCTTCCCGCCAGACAACTTTCCGATCTACTTCTACCGCGAACCCATCGCACCCGACCTCATGATCACGGCCGAGTCGCTCGACCTCGATGCGATCCGTTCTGCAGGGGTGTACTGGTCGACGGTGACCGGGCTCAGCCGCGAACCGAGCCGCAGCGCGCACGCCGCGGCCTGGGCAGCGCGGGCCAGGGCCGAGAACACCGTGCTCGATCTCGACTACCGTCCGATGTTCTGGGAAAGCGCGATCGAGGCGAGAACGCAGGTCGCAGCAGCGCTCGAGCACGTCACGGTGGCCGTCGGGAACCGCGAGGAGTGTGAGGTCGCCGTCGGCGAGACCGAACCACACCGCGCCGCCGACGCCCTGCTCGAGCGGGGCGTCTCGCTCGCGATCGTGAAGCAGGGGCCGAGGGGTGTGCTCGCCAAAACGCGCGAAGAGGTTGTCGAGGTGCCGGCGGTCGAGGTGAGAGTCGTCAACGGCCTCGGGGCTGGTGACGGCTTCGGTGGGGCCCTGTGCCATGGGTTGTTGAGCGGGTGGTCGCTCGAGCGCACCCTACGGTTCGCGAATGTGGCAGGCGCGATCGTCGCGAGCCGCCGCGAATGTGCAACGGCCATGCCGACGTCGGCAGAAGTCGAAGAGTTCATGGGGAGAGGTGGCGCCCGATGACCGAGTCGGACTTCGAGGCAGTGCGCAATGCGAGGGCGGGCGATCCCGGCGCGATCGAGCGCGCACTCGCCGGACGCAAACGCAGGCCGCTGCTGGTCGGCGACAAGCGGCTGTTCATCCTGGCCGCGGATCATCCCGCCCGCGGGTCCCTCGGAGTGCGCGAGGACGGGATGGCGATGGCCGACAGGTACGACCTGCTCGAACGGCTCGCGGCGGCGCTGCAGAACCCCCTCGTCGACGGGTTCCTGGGCACGGCGGATCTCGTCGAGGACCTCGCCCTGATGGGCTCGCTCGAGAACAAGATCGTTGTGGGATCGATGAACCGCGGCGGGCTCAAATCCGCAGTTTTCGAGATGGACGACCGGTTCACGGCATACGACCTGGACACGATCCGCAGCTACAACCTCGACTTCGCCAAGCTCCTCGTGCGTATCAACCTGGACGATGCCGGATCCGTGCACACCCTGCACACCGCCGCCGAGATCGTGACTCGCGCGGCCGAAGCCCACCTGCCGATAATGATCGAGCCGTTCATGAGCGAGTGGGTCGACGGGTCTATTCGCAACGACCTCACCGCGGATGCCGTGATCAAGTCGATTGCGATCGCCTCTGCGCTCGGGGCGAGCTCGGCATACTCCTGGCTCAAGCTGCCCGTCGTGCCCGACATGGAGCGGGTAATGAAGGCGACGACCCTGCCGACCCTCCTGCTCGGCGGCGATCCGCTCATGCAGTCCCATGAGATCTATGAGTCGTGGGAGAACGCGCTCTCCCTTCCCGGGGTTCATGGACTCGTCGTCGGCCGCACCCTGCTCTATCCCCCTGACGGCGACGTCATGGGTGCCGTAGAGCGCGCAGCCCAGCTGGTCCATCACGCGCGCTGAGTGTCACCAGTTCCACCCCCACCAACGAAGGATCCCGCAGGATGACCGCTATGACCATGCCCGCCGTGTCCCACTGGATCGACGGCAAGCCCCGACCGGGCACCGGCGGACGGTTCGGCCCGATCTTCGACCCGGCGCTGGGCCGGCAGGTGCGATCGGTGCCGCTCGCCGGCGAGGCCGAGATCGCGGAGGCCATCGCGTCGGCTGCTGCGGCTTTTCCCGCTTGGCGCGATGCGTCTATGGCGAAACGCCTGACCATCATGTTCGCCTTCCGTGAGCTGTTGAATGCGCGCAAGGCCGAGCTCGCCGAGCTCATCACCGAGGAGCACGGCAAGGTGCTCTCCGATGCCCTCGGGGAGATCGCGAGAGGCCAGGAGGTCGTCGAGTTCGCGCTGGGTTTTCCGCACCTCACGAAGGGCGAATACTCCGAGAACGTCTCCACGGGCGTCGATGTGTATTCGCTGCGCCAGCCGCTCGGCGTCGTCGGCGTGATCAGCCCGTTCAACTTTCCGGCGATGGTGCCGCTCTGGTTTGTTCCCGTCGCGATCGCGGCAGGCAACACCGTTGTGCTCAAGCCGAGCGAGAAGGACCCATCGGCCGCGATCTGGATCGCCGGACTGTTCGCCGAGGCCGGGCTGCCGCCGGGAGTGTTGACGGTGCTGCATGGAGACAAGCAGGCGGTGGACGGACTGCTGGAGCATCCCGATGTCGCATCGATAAGTTTCGTCGGCTCGACGCCGATCGCGAAGTACGTATATGAGACGGGAACACGCAACGGCAAGCGGGTGCAGGCACTCGGCGGCGCCAAGAACCACATGCTCGTGCTTCCGGATGCCGACCTCGACCTCGTCGCAGACTCCGCCGTCAACGCGGGGTTCGGGTCGGCGGGAGAACGCTGCATGGCGATCTCGGTGATCGTGGCCGTCGAACCGGTGGCGGACGTGCTCATCGAGAAGATCGCGCAGCGGATGGCCACACTCCGGGTGGGCGATGGCCGGCGCGGGTGTGACATGGGCCCGCTCGTGACCGAGCAGCACAGGGACAAGGTCGCGTCGTACCTCGACATCGCGAGCCAGGACGGCGCGACGATCGTGGTCGATGGTCGGGGCATCCAGGTCGATGGTGACCCAAACGGGTTCTGGCTCGGGCCGACCCTCATCGACAACGTGCCCACGACATCCCGGGTCTACACCGAGGAGATCTTCGGCCCAGTTCTCTCGATCGTGCGGGTCGCCAGCTATGAGCAGGGCGTCGCCCTGATCAACGGCAACCAGTACGGCAATGGCACCGCGATCTTCACAAATGACGGGGGAGCGGCGCGACGATTCCAGAACGAGGTGACCGTGGGAATGATCGGTATCAACGTGCCGATCCCCGTGCCGGTCGCCTACTTCTCGTTCGGCGGCTGGAAGGACTCGCTATTCGGTGACGTCAAGGCGTACGGCGCCGCGGGCTTCCATTTCTTCACCCGCGAGAAGGCCGTCACGAGCCGCTGGCTCGACCCGTCGCACGGCGGGATCAATCTCGGATTCCCGCAGAACGCGTGAGCCTACTTCTCGACGAGCGTGACCTCGAACGAGTAGAGGTCGGGGCGGTAGGAGTGTTCGCCGAACTCGACGGCGTGGCCGGACTGGTCGAAGAGGGTGCGCGACATCACGAGCACGGGCGAACCGGGCTTCTGGTCGAAGAGCTGCGCCTCCTCGGCCGTGCCCACCCGCGCCCCGATCGTCTGCCGCGCGACGCGCATCGTCGTGCCCCTGGCGCGCATGAGCTGGTACAGCCCGTGCTTCTCGAACTGCTCAGCGGTGAGGGTGAGGAACTCCGGCGGGAGGTAGTTCTCGAGCAGCGCGAAAGGTACACCGTCGCTGAAGCGCAGTCGCTTGATGTGCAGCACTGTCGCGTCGGCAGGAAGGGTGAGCGACTCGAGGATCTCGGCGGACGGCCTCATCTCCTCATGCAGCAGAACCTTCGTCGTCGGGGAGCGGTTGGAGATGCTCAGGTCGTCGTAGAGGCTCGTGAGTTCGACGCTGCGGGTGAGGCGGCCGCGCACGACCTGGGTGCCGACGCCGCGCCTGCGGACGAGGAGGCCCTGGTCGACGAGCTCCTGGATCGCGCGGCGAATCGTCGGCCGGGAGATGGCGAGATGCTCGGCGAGCTTGAGCTCGTTCTCGATGCGCGAGCCGGGCGCGAGGTCTCCGCGCTCGATCGCCTCCTGCATCCGTCGCGCGATCTGGTAGTAGAGCGGAATCGGACCGGACCGGTCGAGATCCATGAAGAGTTCTTCGGTGGAAATCGTCATCAGGCTCTCTCGCAAAGGTGTCACGTGATTCACATCATAGGGACTGTGCGTCCCGTCCAACCGATTACATTCATGTATTCCTAATGATAGGACAAAGGGACATGCACGCGAATAGAATTGCCGCAGCCGCAGACCGAACCAGCCAGGGAGAAACCGAATGAGCCCGTCAGCGACGATGCAGGCGATAGTCAAGGCCGGCCCTGGTGCCGACCAGGTCGTGCTCAGGGACGTGCCCGAGCCGACGGCGGGAGCCGGCTTTGCCCGGGTGCGCGTCGTGGCGACGGGTATCTGCGGCACAGACATCCACGTGGCGCACGATGAATACGCCTATGAGGCGCCGGTCGTGATGGGCCACGAGATCCTCGGCGTGGTGGAGTCGGTGGGGGATGCCGCCGACGAGGCCTGGATCGGTGCGAGGGTCGCCTGCGAGACCTACTACTCGACCTGCGAGACCTGCGACTGGTGCAGGGCAGGTCGTCGTAACCTGTGCCCGAAGCGCCGCTCGCTTGGATCCTTCGAGAATGGCGGGTTCGCTCGTTTCGTCGTGATGCCGGTGATCAATCTGCACCGGCTGCCGGATTATCTCGGCGAGCTCGACGGGGTGCTCTCCGAACCGCTCGCCTGCGTCGCGCAATGCCTGCTCGATCCCCCTGTGGTGAACTCCGGCGACCGGGTGCTCGTCACGGGCCCTGGCGCGATGGGACAGCTTGCCGCGCAGGTCGCGAAGGCCCAAGGCGGCGATGTCGTGCTCGCGGGCCTGGAGAAGGACGCCGACCGCCTCGCGATCGCCGCGAGCCTCGGGATCGGCACCACCACGAGCGTGCCAGACCCGGACTCGTTCGATGTCGTGATCGAGTGCTCCGGCAGCGCGCCGGGCGCCGCGACGGCGCTGCGTGCAGCGCGCCGGGGTGCTCGTTACGTGCAGGTCGGCATTTTCGGCAGGGAGGTGACCCTGCCGTTCGACATGGTGCTCTACAAGGAGCTCGTGGTCACGAGCGGATTCGCCTCGACGGCGGTCTCCTGGCGCAGGGCCATGGCACTCATCGAGCAGCGGCTGGTGACCCTCGGCCCGCTCATCACCCGGACGGTGCCGATCGCCGAGTTCAGCGCAGCGTTCGACGCGGCCGCGGCGGGCGAGGGCATCAAGACGGTCGTCATCCCGTCGTGACGACCCCTTCGCGCGTGATGCCCGTGACCGGGGCATCCGTGCCCGGGAACGCCGTGAGGGTGATCCAGCTCGAGACGCTCTCGCCCGGCTCCAGCGTGAAAGCCTGGCCGCGGTCGCGGGCCGGCGCGAGGCCGTCGAAAGGCCACGAGCGCTGGGGTTCCAGCCCGAGCATCCTCGCCCTGCCGTACCAGGGGAAGCCGGGGTCGGCGTTCTGCAGCCAGACCCAGAGGTGGGGAAACGCCTCGAGGTCCCAGGCCAGTCCGAGTGCCTGGCCCTCGTCGCCCGTTGGTGGTCGCAGGGCCACCCACCCCTCGGTGAGGCCGGTCTGGTAGGTCAGGCGCACCTGGTCGTCGGCGGGGACCAGCCGCAGGTCTTCCGTGCCGCCGTCGCGCCGTGCAACGTGTGGCCAGGTGCCGGCGACGGCCGCGAGTGGGCCCGTGCTGGCCGGCTCGACCTCGACTGCCGGCGCGCCGGGCAGGTCGATGCGCGACCCTGCCACTGCCGGGAACGTGGGATGGTGGCCCCAGATGAACTGGACGGGCCGCGCTCCCACGCACGTGACGGTCTCCTCCACGTACAACGCGGCGCGGTCGGTTGCCAGGCGCACGGTGCGGGTGAGCTCGAGGGGCAGGCGCGCGACGGCGCGCAGCGTGCACGAGGCATCCTCGACCGACAGCACGGTGAGGCGGGCCAGGGATGTCTCGCCGTGGAATGCGACCGGCACCCCGTCGATGACGCTCTCCGCGCCGGCGTTGGGGAAGAGTACCTGCCACCCGGCGTGGTAGCGCGAGAGCCAGTCGAGTTCTGTCGAGCCATAGCGCGGTCCGTCGTCGACGGACAGCGGGGAGTCCCACTCGTGCCAGGCGAGCAGGTTGGCACCGCCGGCGCTGATCGAGCGGAACTCGCCGCCCCGGTCAGGATCGAGTTCGACGCGGAGGAAGGGGGAGTGCAGATTGATCATCAGCTGTGCTTGTGGCCCACGGAGCCATTGAGGCTCAGGCCACCATCGACGAGAAGCATCTGGCCCGTGACGTAGCGCGCGGCGGGCGATCCGAGCATGACTATCGTGTCCGCGATCTCCTCGGGCGAGGCGATGCGGGCCAGGGGGATGCGCTCGCGGTAGGTCGCCCTGACCTCATCGGTGTAGCTCTCGGCGTTCAGCGGCGTCTCTGTCGCGCCTGGCGCTATCGAGTTGACGGTGACGCCCATCGGGCCGAGCTCGACGGCGAGCGAGCGTGTGAGGCCGCCGATTCCGCCCTTCGCGGTGACGTAGGCGGTCATGTCGGTCGGGGGCAATGGGTCGACGGCCGAGCTGATGTTGATGATGGTGCCCGTGCCCGCTGGCACCATGTGGCGTGCTGCCGCGCGTGCGCCGCGGATGTAGCCGAACAGGTTGGTCTCGAGTAGGTCGTGCCACTCGTCGTCGTCCATCGACAGGAACGGCGTGACGAGCAGCCGGGCGGCGTTGTTCACCCAGACGTCTATGCCGCCCCAGAGTCGCACCGTCTCGTCGGCGAGGGCGTCGACGTCCGCGGTGGATGCTGTGTCCCCGACCGCGATGTGTGCCTCACCGCCCCGCTCCCGGATAGCCCGCGAGAGCTCCTCGGAGACCGCGGGGTCGGTGCCACGGTGCAGTCCCGCGACGTTGTAGCCGGCCTCAGCGAAGGCCAGCGCCGCCGCCCGGCCGATCCCGCGCGAGATTCCGGTGATGACGACTGTGCGCCTGGCTGGGTGGGGATTGGCCACGAAGTCCTCCTGGGCTAATATGTAATGACATTCTGACCGCACGACCTTCCGAAGTCCAGCCGAGAGAAACGGACATTCATGACGCCGAGCCCCAAGCCCCGCGCCGCCCTGGTCGGGACGGGGTTCATCGGTGCTGTCCATCTCGAAGCGCTGCGCCGGCTCGCCATTCCGATAGTGGGCGTCGTTGCGTCCACTGCAGCAAAAGCTGCCCAAAAGGCGGCCGAATGGGAAATCGAACGCGGCTATGCGAGCTACGAGGAAATGCTCGGTGATGACCGGGTGGACGTCGTGCACATCACCTCGCCTAACGACGAGCACTTCGCCCAGGCGAAGGCGGCCCTGCTCGCCGGCAAGCACGTCGTGTGCGAGAAGCCCCTCGCGATGAGCTCAGTCGAGACCGGCGAATTGGCGGAGCTTGCGGCATCCACCGGGCTGGTCGCCGCGGTGAACTTCAACGTGCGGTTCTACCCGCAGGTGCACGACATGCGCGAGCGCGTGACGAGTGGCTCCGTCGGCGCGCCCTACCTCGTTATCGGCTCGTACCTGCAGGACTGGCTGTTGCACGACACCGACTGGAACTGGCGGGTGGAGAGCGAGCGCGGCGGGGCGCTGCGTGTCGTCGGGGACGTGGCATCCCATTGGTTCGACCTTGCGAGCTTCGTGACGGGGCAACAGATCGTCGAGGTCATGGCCGACCTCACCAACTTCGTGCCGGTGCGCAGGCGCCCGGTCGGCGAGGTCGCCACGTTCTCCGCCGCGAGCGGGGAGACCGTCGACTTCG
This sequence comes from Rhodoglobus sp., assembly GCA_025464445.1. Lineage (GTDB taxonomy): Bacteria > Actinomycetota > Actinomycetes > Actinomycetales > Microbacteriaceae > Rhodoglobus. The sequence continues at coordinate 35,219 of JAODLY010000010.1, forward strand.
CCGTGACATCGGAGGATGCCGCGAGCATCCTGCTGCGCTTCGACGGCGGTGCGCGTGGTGTCGTCACGGCATCCCAGGTCAGCGCGGGGCGCAAGAACGCGATATCGATCGAGGTGAATGCCGCAGAGTCATCCCTCGCCTGGGCGGGCGAGCGACCGGATGAGTTGTGGATCGGTCACCGCTCCACGCCCAACGAGCTCTCGCTGCGTGACCCGTCGCTGCTGACCGCATCGGCCGCCGCGATCGCCGGCCTGCCGGGCGGGCACGCCGAGGGTTTCGAGAACGCGTTCAAGGCGCTGTACGCCTCGATCTACGCGGACGTCGCCGCGGGAGGCCCCTCGGCCGATTCGCTTTACGCGACATTCGCCGACGGCCATCATGAGGCCCTCATCGTCGAAGCGGTCGCGGAGAGCGCCCGCACGGGCACCTGGGCAACCGTCGCCTGACAACTGGCGCTGTCGCTAACAACTCACGAAGGAGAACGCAATGAAGCTGGGACTCTTGACCGCGGCATTCCCCACCCTCACGCTCGACCAGGTGTCGACCTGGGCGGCTGCCAACGGGTTCGAGGCGATCGAGGTGGCGGTCTGGCCGTCAGGCGGCGGCAAAGCACGCAGGTACGCGGGCACTGCGCACATCGACGTGCTCGCCCTCGATCGCTCCGGCGCAGACCAGATCGTCTCTGATCTCGCCGCGAAGGGCCTGTCGATCTCCGCCCTCGCCTACTATCCCAACCCGCTCTCCGCCGACCCCGAAGAGGCCGTCGCGGCATTCGAGCACCTCAAGGCAGTCGTGCGCGCGGCGAAGATGCTCGGCGTTCCCACGGTGGGAACGTTCGCCGGGCGGGACAAGACCACATCCCTCGACGAGAACTTCGACACCTTCGCACGGGTGTGGCCCCAGATGGTGCACTACGCCGGCGACCAGGGCGTGCGCATCGCCATAGAGAACTGCCCGATGATCTTCAGCGGGGATGAGTGGCCGGGTGGCACGAACATCGCCTACAGCCCCGCGAACTGGCGGCGGATGTTCGAGATCATCCCGGACGAGAACTTCGGCCTGAACTTCGACCCTTCGCACCTTGTCTGGCAGTTCATCGACATCCCCAGGGCGGTGCACGAGTTCGGTGAGCGCATCTTCCACGTACACGCCAAAGACCTCGAGGTGCGCAGGGATGGCCTGTACGACCACGGCGTGATGAGCGCGGGCGTCGGCTGGCAGGTGCCACGGCTGTGCGGCCTCGGCGAGGTGAACTGGGGCGCGTTTTTCGGTGCGCTCTACGCGGTCGGTTACGACTACGTCGCATCCGTAGAGCACGAGGACCGCGCGTTCGAGGGCTCCGTGGAGATCGTGCAGCGCGGGTTCACCATTGCCAGGGACAACCTGCGCCCCTTCGTGCACTGATGGCGGCGCTGCGCTTCGGCGTCGTCGGAACCGGCACCTGGGCGCAGCGGGTGCACGTGCCCGCGGCGCTCGCGAGCGACCGAGCACCCCTGGTGGCCGTGCTGGGCCGGGATGCCGCACGCACCGCCGCGCTCGTTGAGGGCACCCCAGCACTCGCCTACACTGACGCCGGGTCATTTCTCGACGCCGTCGATATCGTGGGATTCGCCGTGCCACCGGACGTGCAGTCCGGGCTCGCGGCCACAGCGATCGAGGCGGGCAAGCACCTGCTGCTCGAGAAGCCGGTGTCGATGGATGCCGCTGTCGCCCGTACGCTGGCCGCCCGGGCGGCTGAGCGCGGCATCCATTCGACCGTATTCTTCCCGCACCTGCTGGTGCCGGTGTTCGCCGAGTGGGCGGCCGGGATGCGTGAGCGGGATGGCTGGCGCCTCGGGCGGGTCGAGTCGTACTCCTCGGTGCTCGCCGACCCGGCGAACCCCTTCCACGACTCGCCATGGCGGCACGAGCACGGTGCGCTCTGGGACGTCGGTCCGCACGCCATCGCCCAGCTCTGCGCGGTTCTCGGACCGGTCACGAGTGTGGTCGGAAGGCGCGGGCCGGGCGACCTGGTCTCGCTGTTGCTCGAGCACCGGGCGGGCGCCCAGGGCGCGGTGTCGATGGCGGCGGACTTCCCCCCGCCCGCCCCGGCCGGCGGAGGAACCTACTTCATCGGGGTGCACGGCAGGGCACAGCAGCCCTCCGTACCCGATTGGGATGCCGCGGCCAGGGATGCCTATCTGGCCGCGATCGCCCACCTGGCCGACCAGGTCGAGCATGGCGCACCGCAGCACAGGAGCGACCTCGGCTTCGGCGCGCACGTCACGGCGGTGCTCGCCGCGGCCGAACAATCGATGAGCTCCGGCCGCGCGGAGACCGTCTAGAGCGAGGCGATGAGAGCCGCGGCATTGCCCGCGAAGATCGCCTCACGGTCGGCCTCGGTGATGTCGGCCTCCTCGATGGAGCGGATGACGTCAGCCGGAGCGAAGAACGGCGCATCGCTGCCGAAGAACACCCGGCCGGAACCGATCTCGCGCACGAAGAATTCCGTGGTCGACGCCTCGGCCTGGTACGCGACGTCGAGGTGCACGTTGGGGTGGGCGAGCACAGCGGCCACGGCATCCGCCCGCTGGCCTTCTGTGAACACCGGATGCCCCATCACGAAGACCAGGTTCGGGTAGCGCCCTGCGACCGTCGCGATGGCCGAGGGGCTCGCCTTGGCGTCTGGCGTGGAATGCAGCAGCACGAGAGCGCGGTGATCCCCCACGGCTGCGAGCACGGCGTCGAATGCCGGCGAGTCGACCGAGAAGCCCTCGAACGTGGCGTGGAAGGCGAGCCCCTTCAGCCCGAGTTCGTCGAACGCCCTGCCCACTTCGGCGACGCTGGCAGCGCCGTGCCGCACCTCGATGCTCGCGAGCCCGAGCGGGAATAGCTCGGGATGCGCGGCTACGGCCGCAGCGATGCCGTCGTTCGCGCGCCGGGTGTCCTCGATGCCGCCGGACTGGAGCCCCCCGGCGGCCACGGAGAGGATCGCCTGGTGCACGCCGCTGGTGCGCATGAGCGCCGTCCAGTCGTCGACGTTCTGCCCCACGCCCGAGGTGATGGTGTGGCCGATGTGCGAGTGCACATCGATGATCGTGCGAGCCACCTGCTACTCCGCGTCGGCGAGGGTGAGCTTGCGCCCCTCGCGGCCGGAGCGGTACGCGGCCTCGAGGATGAGCTGCGTCTTCAGGCCGAAGTTGCCGTCGCTGCGCACCGGGGTGTCGTTGAGGCAGGCGTCGACGAAGTGCTGATGCTCCGGCACCCACGGGCTTTCTTCACCGTTGATGTGCATGGAGAATTCGCGGTGGTCGGCGGCCATGACCGGGAGCTTGGGGCTTATCCAGCCGTCGGCCAGCAGTTTGTCGGTCGCGGAGGGTTCGCTCGTGTAGACGCGGAAGGTGGGGCGAGCCGCGGCATCCCACTGCACTGTGCCCTTGGTGCCGTAGACCGCCCACTGGTCCTTGAACGCCATTGTCGCGCCGCCGGGCTCCTGCAGGCGGTTGGAGCCGGAGATCTCGAGGATCGCCTTGTCGGTGCGAATGACGATGACCGCGGTGTCTTCGACCTGGATATCGGCGGTGAGTGCCCCGTACTCGGCGTAGACCGACTGGATCTGCGGGTCACCGAGCAGGTACATCGCGTTGGAGACGTGGTGCACATTGCCATCGAGGATGATGCCGCCGCCGGCGAGGGCTGGATCGAAACGCCAGCCCGCAGTCACGTCCGGGGTGTGCCAGGCCATGATCGCCTTGAACAGGAACGGCTCGCCAATGAGCCCGGCCTCGATGATCTCGCGTGCGCGCTCGACCGGGGGCAGGAAGAGTTCGAAGAAGGAGACCATGAGTTTGAGCCCGGTCTTCTCGGCAAGAGCCAGGGCCTCACGTGACTCCGCGACCGACGCGGTCATGGGCTTCTGCACGAGCACGTGCTTGCCGGCCTCGAGGGCCTTGATGATCAGCGGCCCGTGTGACTTCGATGACGTGGTGATCACGAGGGCGTGCACATCTTCTCGCGCGAGCACGGCGTCGAGGTCACTGGACCAGGTCTCGAAGCCGAAACGCTTCTGGAATCGCTGAGCGGCCTCTTCGTCGATGTCGACGGCCGCGATCAACTTGGCGTTCTCCACCTTGGAGAGAGCGAATGCGTGGCTGCGGGCGATACCGCCGCAGCCGACCATGGCGATGCCTAGCGTTTCGGGCATAAGTGCGTCCTTTCGACGACGATGTCTGGGGCCGGGAAAGAGAAATTGTCCCGAGACCGATGTAATGACAGAATGTTCGCACATAGTCGATGCAGCGTCAAACTATCGGACGCGCATCCCGGGCAGCCAGAGAGAACAGCGCAATGAGAGCAGCGACGCCGATGCGGGTGACCACGGTATTGTTCGATCTCGACGGCACGCTGATCGACTCGGCCCCCGGCATCACGAGTTGCCTCGCCGAGACGATCAGGCGATTCGGCGGTCCCGCGCTCAAACCCGCGACCCTGCGCGCCTTCGTGGGCCCGCCGGTGGCCGACACGTTGCGCACGCTGACCGATGTGCCGCAGTCCGGCCTCAGCGAGGTTATCGAGCACTATCGCGCCCTCTACCTCGAGCGCGGGATCGCGGAGAGCAGCGTCTTTCCCGGCATCCGCGAACTGCTTGGGATGCTGCGCGAACGTGGCCTGCCGCTGGCGGTAGCGACGTCGAAACGGCAGAGCCACGCTCGCGCCATCCTCGAACTGCACGGCCTGGACTCGAGCTTTGCAGCGGTGAGCGGGGCGGCCGAAGACGAATCGGCGAGTGCGAAGGATGTGGTGATCCGCGCGGCGCTCGAACTGCTGGCCGGCGGCGGTGCCGACACCGCGGGCCCGATGCTCATCGGCGACCGCTCCTTCGACATCCGTGGCGCGGCAGCCGCGGGAGTCCCCTCCATGTTCGCGGCCTGGGGGTACGGCACGACAAGCGAGGCCGAGGGCGCCGCCCTCGTCGCGACAGATCCATTCGAGGCGGGCGTGCTGCTGCAAGCGCTCGGCGCTCCCGGCAGCAAGGTAGGTTCACCGGCATGACCACATTCCCGACGACATTTCCAGCGGCGAAGACCTTCCCGCTGCGCGGCGGCCCCGTGCTGCGCTGGGGCATTCTCGCCCCCGGTGACATCGCCAAGGATTTCGTTCACGCCGTGCACACCCATACCGACCAGAGGGTCGAGGCCGTGGCATCCCGGTCCCTGGGGCGCGCACAGCAATTCGCGGCGAAGCATGGCATTCCACGCGCATATGGCGACCACGCCCAACTCGTCGCCGACCCAGGAATCGACATCGTGTACGTGGCGTCCCCGCACAGCGAGCACAAGCGGCTCGCGCTGCTGGCGATCGCCGCCGGCAAGCACGTGCTCGTCGAGAAACCGATCGGCGTGACCGCAGACGATGCTCGGGAGATCCAGGCCGCGGCTACCGCAGCCGGGGTCTTCGCGATGGAGGGGATGTGGACGCGCTACCTTCCCCAGACCGACGTGATGCTGCAACTGGTGCGCGACGGAGCGCTCGGCGACATCCGGCTCGTCGCCGCCGACTTCGCCACCATCGCACCCACGGACCCGCTCGGCCGCAACTACAACCCGGCCCTCGCCGGTGGCTCCCTGCTCGACCTGGGCATCTACCCGATCTGGATAAGCCAGCTGTTTCTGGGCGCGCCCGCCAGGGTCAACACCTTCGGCAGCCTGACGTCGACCGGCGTGGACGCGCAGACCGCCATCGTGCTCGAGTTCGGTTCAGGAGCCCAGTCGGTGCTCACCACGAGCCTGCTGCACTTCAGCCCGGAGCGCGCGAGCATCAACGGCACCGACGCCCGCATCGAGATCAACTCCTGGTTCGTGGTGCCGGCCGGTTTCGAGCTCATCGCCCCGGGCAAGGGCAACACGCGGCTGTCATACGCCAACGAGACGGGCCTCGAGTTCCGCGACGGGATCGCATGGGAGGCGGCGGGTGTCGCGCAGCACATCGCCGACGGTCTCACCGAGTCGCCGCTTCATCCGCTGGCGTTCTCGATCGAAGTCATGGAGACCATGGATGCCGTGCGGCGCGGGGTGGGTACGCTCGCGTGATGGAGCATGTGTCCCTCGACCCGGACCGGCTGTTCCCCGCGGAGCAGCGCACCCGCGCCGTAGCGCGCGAACTCTTCGCCCTCGTCGAGGGCGTGCCGATCATCTCCCCGCACGGCCACGTCGACCCGCGAATCCTGCTCGACGACGTGCCGTACTCCGATCCCGCCACTCTCCTGGTCTCGTCGGATCACTACGTGACGCGGTTGCTGCACGCCGACGGCGTGCCGCTCGACAAGCTGCTCGGCGCCGACCCGCGGGATGTCTGGCAACTGTTCTGCGAGCGCTGGCACCTCTTCGCCGGTACGGCATCGGGCTTCTGGCTGCGCGAGACGCTCGCGTCGGTCTTCGGTGTCGACGCCACGCCCACGCCGGAGTTGTATGACGTGCTCGCCGGCAAGCTCGCCGAACCGGCTTTCCGCCCGCGCGCCCTGTTCGACTCGTTCGGTATCGGGGTGCTCGCCACCACGGATGATCCCCTCGACGACCTCGCCCCCCACGTCGCCCTGCTCGATGATGCCGGGTTCGGCGGCCGGGTCATCCCGACATTCCGGCCCGACGCCTACCTCGACCCCGCGGCGCCCGGATGGCAGGCGCGGATGCAGCGGCTCGGGGCTTCGACTTACGACGGGTACATCGAGGCCATCGAGGGCCGGCGCGCGTACTTCATCGCCCGCGGGGCGGTTTCTGCTGACCACGGGGTCGCGCACGCCGTGACCGTGGATCTCGACCGCGGTGACGCGGTCGCGCTGTTCGATCGCGCAATGACGGGGCGGGCCACGCCGGCGGAGGCCGCGGCCTTCCGGGCCCACATGCTTGTCGAGTCCGCCCGCATGTCGGTCGACGACGGGTTGGTGATGACTGTGCACGCGGGGGTGCTGCGCAACCACCACACCGCCACCCGCGACGCGTTCGGCACTGACACCGGCCATGACATCCCGGTGGCCACGTCGTTCACCGAGAACCTGCGGCCTCTGCTGCAGCGCTTCGGCACGAGCGAGGGATTCCATCTCATCCTGTTCGCGGTCGACGAGTCCGTGTGGTCGCGGGAGCTGGCGCCGCTTGCCGGCTTCTACCCCTCCGTCTATGTCGGGGCGCCCTGGTGGTTCCTCGACGCGCCAGACGCGATCCTTCGTTTCCGCGCTGCCACGACGGAGACCGCGGGTTTTTACCGCGGCTCAGGTTTCATCGACGACACGAGGGCGTTCATGTCGATCGCCGCGCGGCATGCCACAGCCAGGCGCCTGGACTCCGGCTACCTCGCACGGCTCGTTGTCGAAGGACGGCTCGGGATGCCCGAAGCTGAGCGCATCGCAGTGGACCTGGTCGGCGACATCCCGAGGCGGGCGTTCAAGCTGTGACCGCGCTGCTCACCCGGGATGCCGCGGGGTTGCCGGCCGCCCCGGTGCGGCTCGTGCATCTCGGGCTGGGGGCGTTCCACCGCGCACACCAGGCGTGGTGGACGGCGGCTGTCGACCCGGACAACGAATGGGGTATCGCGGCCTTCAGCGGGCGCAACCCCGGGGCCGCAGAGGTGCTCGCTCGCCAGGACGGGCTGTTCACTCTCGTCGAGCGCGGGCCCCAGCGGGACCTGCCGCAGGTGGTGCCGAGCATTGTTCAGGCGATCGAGGGTGCGAGGGTCGACAGGCTGGCGGAGCTCGTTGCCGCGGAGACCACTGTCGCCGTGACCATGACAGTGACCGAGGCCGGCTATGGGCTGCAGCCGGGCTCACCCCTCGCTCGGCTCGTGGCGGCGCTGCGCGCGAGGTACCGGGCCGGCGGTGCGCCGATTGCGATAGTGCCGTGCGACAACCTGCCGGGCAACGGGGCAGTGGTTCGCGCGGCGCTGCTGGAGCTGGCGGATGCCGACCTGGAGCAATGGATCGAGGGCTCGGTGAGTTTCGTGTCGACGAGCGTCGACAGGATCACCCCGCGTCTCGCCGACGCCGACCTGGACATCGCCGAACGCCTCGGTGGGCTGGCTGATCGGGCGCCGGTGATCACTGAGCCGTTTCGGGACTGGACGCTCAGCGGCGCATTCCCAGCGGGGCGACCGCCCTGGGAGCTCGCGGGCGCGAAGTTCGTCGACGACATCGCGCCATACGAGAAACGCAAGCTGTGGCTTCTCAATGGCGCGCACTCGCTGCTTGCTGCCCTCGGACAACTGCGCGGACACGAGCTGGTCGCGCAGGCGATCATCGATCCGGTCTGCCGGGAGGGCGTTATCGAGTTCTGGGCCGAGGCACGCCGCGCCATCGACGACGAGAGCCTGGGGCTTGATGCATATTGCGCCGCGCTGCTCGAGCGGTTCGAGAATCCCCGGATCCGGCATGAACTCGCCCAGATCGCGCTCGACGCCGAGACCAAGCTGCGGTTGAGGATCGTTCCAGTGGCGCGCGCCGAGCGCGCCGCTGGGCGGGGCGCCGACGGTTGCGCGCGGGCGATCGCAGCATGGTGCGCGCTCGTCGGCGGGCGCGTCGAGGGGCTCGACCGCGACCTCGCAGCAGACACCGGATTCATGAGTACCGTGAGCGCAGAGCTCGCCGTGATGCAAAGGAGCAGGGCATGATCATCCAGAAGGCCGACGTCATCGTCACGAGCCCGGACCGCAATTTCGTGACGTTGCGCCTCGAGACCGACGAGGGTCATGTGGGGCTCGGGGATGCCACCGTCAACGGTCGGGAACTCGCCGTGGTGAGCTACCTGCGCGACCATGTGGTGCAGCTACTCGTGGGCAGGGATGCCGCGAAGATCGAGGACACCTGGCAGTTCCTCTACCGCAGCGCGTACTGGCGCCGTGGGCCGATCACGATGGCGGCCATCGCCGCCGTGGACATGGCGCTCTGGGACATCAAGGGCAAGGCCGCCGGGATGCCCGTTTACCAGCTGCTCGGCGGTGCCAGCCGCACCGGGCTGCTGTGCTACGGCCACGCGAGCGGAAAGGACAACGAGGAACTCTTCGACAGCGTGCGCCACCACCAGGAGGAGGGTTACAAGGCGATCCGCATCCAGTCGGCGGTCCCCGGGCTGAAGTCGATCTACGGCATCGCCTCCAACGCCACCTTCGAGGCGAACAAGGGCGTGCGTTACGACCACGAGCCGGCCCAGCGTGGAGCGTTCCCGGCCGAGGAGGACTGGGACACCCGCTCCTACCTGCGCCACATCCCGACGGTGTTCGAGGCTGTGCGCAACGAGTTCGGGCCCGAGGTGCCGCTGCTGCACGACGGCCACCACCGCATGACGCCCATCCAGGCCGCCCAGCTGGGAAAATCGCTTGAGCCATACGACCTGTTCTGGCTCGAGGATGTCACGCCCGCCGAGAACCCCGAAGCGCTCAGGCTCGTGCGCCAGCACACCACTACCCCGCTGGCCATCGGCGAGATCTTCAATACCGTCTGGGACTTCCAGCAGATCATCCGTGAACAGCTCATCGACTACGTGCGCGGTGCCGTCACGCATATGGGCGGCATCAGCCACCTGAAGAAGACCCTCGAATACGCGGCCCAGTACCAGATCAAGTCCGGGATGCACGGCCCGACAGACATCTCGCCGGTCGGCATGGCCGCGGCCATGCACCTGGGGCTGGCCATCCACAACTTCGGCATCCAGGAATACATGAAGCACGGCGCGAAGACCGATGCCACATTCGAGCAGTCGTACACCTTCCTCGACGGCATGCTGCACCCCGGCGACAAGCCGGGGCTCGGTGTCGAACTCAACCTCGACGAGGCGGGCAAATACCCATACGAACAGGCATACCTGCCCTACAACCGCCTCGCCGACGGAACCGTGCACGACTGGTGAGCGCTACGGGATGAGGCCCGCCGCCGCCAACTCGGTCCAGAGTTCTTCGGGCACGGGCTCGGCCGCGCGGCTCGCGGTCTGGGCGACCTGCTCCGGCTTGGCGCTGCCGAACACCACGGACACCACCGGCTTGATGCGCAGCGTGTACTGCAGGGCAGCGACCGGCAGCTCGACGCCGTGCTTCGCGCAGATCGCCGCGATCTGTTGCACGTGGGCGAGCAGGGCGGGCGGAACCCCGCCGTACTCGTATCGGCCATCGGCACTCGGCGCGTTGGTGGCGAGCAGCCCGGAGTTGTACACGCCCGCCGCGACAATGCGGATGCCGTTGTCCAGCGCCGCCGGCACGACCTGCGCCGCGGCCGGCTGCTCCGCGAGCGTGAGCCTGCCTGCCACCATGAGCAGGTCGAGCCCTTCGGTGCGGGCTGCCCGGGTGAGGGCATCCACGGACATCGAGCCCGCGCCGACCGCGTCGACACGTCCCTCGTCACGCAGCGCGATCATCGCGGGATAGGCCTCGCGGTCGGCGGCGTCGAGATCGTGCTTGTCGGGGTCGTGCAGATAGAGCACGTCCACCCGGTCGAGTCCCAGCCGCTGCAGCGACTCGTCGAGGCTGGTCCTGATGCCTTCCGCGGTGAAGTCCCACACCCGCTTCACGTCGGCCGGCACCGCGAAGTCGTTCGCCAGGTCGAGTTCGCCGCCGTGGCCGGGGTTGGGCCGCAGCAGGCGCCCGACCTTCGTGGAGAGCACGAACTCGGCGCGCGGTTTCGTCGCGAGGAACGCGCCGAGCCTGCGCTCCGACAGCCCCAGGCCATAGTGCGGCGCCGTGTCGTAGTAGCGGATGCCCGCAGCCCAGGCCGCGTCGAGCGCTGCCCATGCCTGCTCGTCGCTGACCTCGCGGTACAGGTTGCCCAGGTTCGCGGCGCCGAAGCCAAGGGTGCCCAGCGCGGCCAGTTCAGGCATTTGCGCGATCGGCGAACGTGAACTCGCGGATCGACGCGTCGTGCATCTCGCTGCCAGCGCCGGGTGCCGTTGGGGGCCAGTAGCGGCCGTCGTGAACGTCGACGGGCGTCACGAAGTGTTCGTGCAGGTGGTCGACGAACTCGATCATCCTGCCGTCCTTCTTGCCGGATACCGCAACCAGGTCGAACATCGAGAGGTGCTGCACGATCTCGCACAGCCCGACGCCGCCCGCGTGGGGGCACACGGGAACTCCGAATTTCGCGGCGAGCAGCAGGATCGCGAGGTTCTCGTTGACCCCGGCGACGCGGGTCGCGTCGATTTGCAGCACCTGCAGCGCGTCGGCCTGCAGGAACTGCTTGAACATCACGCGCCCCCCGCCGTGTTCGCCCGTCGCTACCGGGATCGGGGCCACGCCGCGCGAGATCGCCGCGTGCGAGAGGATGTCGTCCGGGTTCGTCGGCTCCTCGAGCCAGGCGATGTCGAATGGGGCGAGGTCGCGCATCCAGTCGATCGCCTCGTCACGGTCCCAGCGCTGGTTGGCGTCCACGGCGATGCGGATGCCGGGGCCGACGGCACCACGTGCGATGCCGAGTCGGCGCACATCGTCGTCCCGGCTCGAGCCCACCTTGAGCTTGATCTGCAGGAACCCGTCGGCGACCGCCTCGCGGCAGAGGCGTTCGAGCTTCTCATCGGAGTAGCCCAGCCAGCCGGGCGTCGTCGTGTACGCGGCGTAGCCGGAGGCTACGAGGTCGGCCTCCCGCGCGGCGCGTCCGGGCACAGCGGCCGCCAGGATGGCGAGCGCATCTTCGCGGGTGAGGGCGTCGGAGAGGTACCTGAAGTCGACGAGGTCGACGAGTTGCTCCGGCGTCATGCTCGAGAGCAACTGCCACAACGGCAGCCCAGCCCGCTTGGCCTTGAGATCCCACAGGGCGTTGACCACGGCCCCGATGGCCATGTGCATGACACCCTTCTCCGGTCCCAGCCAGCGCAGCTGCGAGTCGTAGACAAGCTCGCGCCACAGGCCACCCATGTCGTCCAGCATCGGTTCGAGGTCGCGGTCGAGTACGTACGGCGCGAGCGCACGGATCGCCGCGACCTCGACATCCGTTCCCCTGCCGATGGTGAACACGAACCCGTGACCCTCGAGGCCATCGGCGGAATCGGTCGCCAGGCGCAGATAGGCCGCCGAATAGTCGGGGTCGAGGTTCATCGCGTCTGAGCCGTCGAGCGTGCTCGAGGTAGGAAAACGCACGTCGCTCGCCTCGAATGAGACGATTCTGCTCACTGGGTCCTCCCGGTAGTGTTGAGCCGAGCCTAAAGATCGGATGTCTGTGCTGTCAAATTCGCACGCCCGGGAAGGAGGCGCGAGCGCGGGAAACGCCCAGGACTCGGCGAGCAAATGGGGTCTTAGCGCGCTCGCCGCCGGCGCTCTGCCAAACATTCGCGCGAGCGGTTAGTCCGTGGGCTGCGTCCTTTGACATCCGACGTCTGCCGGTGTGAGCGCTTCGGGACGCGCCGGAACCGGCGAGCGCGGGAACAGCGCCGCGGGTGGATTCAGGGCCGTGGAGGGGTGCGCCTGGGTGTCGGCACTGCTGCCGCGAGCCGGGGGGACACCGCACGCGGAACCAGACGCTCCAGCTGGGTGACGTGGCGTGGGGTGAGCTCCTCGACGCTGGCCACCTCGAGTAGCTTCATCGTGCGGATCACCTGGTCGGACAGGATCTGGATCGCGCGGTCGACGCCGGCGCGCCCGCCGGCCATGAGGCCGTAGAGGTAGGCGCGACCCACGAGCGTGAACTTCGCCCCGAGTGCAAGGGACGCGACGATGTCGGCGCCGTTCATGATGCCGGTGTCGACCATGATCTCCACGTCGTTGCCGACCTCGCGGACGACTTCGGGCAGGAGGTGAAACGGGATCGGCGCCCGGTCGAGCTGCCGCCCGCCGTGGTTGGACAGCAGGATGCCGTCGACCCCTAGGTCTGCCAGCCGCCGGGAATCCTCGACGTTCTGCACGCCCTTGATGACGATCCTTCCCGGCCACATGCCGCGGATGATCTCGAGGTCGGCGAAGTTGATGGACGGGTCCATCGCCGAGTCGAGCAACTCGCCGACGGTACCCCCTGTCGACTGCAGGGACGCGAACTCGAGCGGGGGCGTGGTCAGGAAGTCCCACCACCACCACGGGCGCGGGATGGCGTTGATGATCGTGCCCAGGGTCAGTTGTGGGGGGATCGAGAACCCGTTGCGCTTGTCACGCAGTCGTGCCCCGGCGATCGGGGTATCCACAGTGAACATGAGCGTGTCGAAGCCAGCGGCCGCAGCGCGCTCGACGAGACCGTAGGAGATCTCCCGCTGGCGCATGACGTAGAGCTGGAACCAGTTGCGGCCATCCGGGTTCGCGGCCTTCACAGCCTCGATCGACGAGGTGCCGAGGGTGGAGAGCGTGAACGGGATGCCGGCTGCCGCGGCGGCACCCGCCCCGGCGATCTCGCCCTCGGTCTGCATCAGGCGGGTGAACCCGGTCGGCGCGATGCCGAACGGCATGGCCGAGGTGCCGCCCAGGATCTTCGTAGTGGTGTCCACAGTCGAGACATCGCGCAGGATCGAGGGGTGGAACTCGATGTCCTCGAATGCCTGCCTCGCACGGGCCAGCGACAGCTCGCCCTCTGCCGCGCCATCCGTGTAGTCGAACGCCGCCCTGGGCGTGCGGCGCTTCGCGATCGCCTTGAGGTCGTAGATCGTCAGTGCGCTCGCCAGGCGGCGCTTCTTGCCGTTCAACTCCGGCTTCTTGAACTGCATGAGCGCGAACAGGTCTTTGGGGTTGGGAAACTGGCGCTTAACCATTTGTGTTCCTGTCTACGTGGGCGAGAAGCGCGTCACGTGAGTAGGCGATGTGGTCCCCCGTGAGGGCTGCGGCCTTTGCGCCGTCACCGACGGTGATGGCATCGAGGATGCCCTGGTGCTGGGCGGCAACCTCGGTCGCGGTGAGCAGGTGGGCGGCCTGCACCTGCCCGATGCACAGTTCGATCTCGCCCATGAGCAGCTCGTGCATGCGCGTGAGGCGTGGACTGGGCTGCCCGGCTACGAGGGCGCGGTGGAACAGGATGTCGAACTCGGCGAAATCATCGTTCGCGAGGATGGCGCGATGCGCCGCGAGTGCCGCCGCCGGGATCGAGACCAGCGCGCCGATCGCCGCCGACTCCACTATCGCGCGGTTGTCGAACAGGTCGACGATGTCTTCGCGGCTGAGTTCGGGCACACGCGCGGCGTGATGGGCTTCCCGCCGCAAGAGGCCGTCGGCGACGAGGCGCTCGATCGCGATGCGGGCCGTGGGGCGGGCGACTCCGAAACGCAGGGCTACCGCCGACTCCGTGATCGCCGAGCCGGGGGCATCCTGCTGGGAGATGATGCTCGCCCGCAGGCGATCGGCGATGGATTCGGGAAGCACCGAGGACTGGTCGACGGTCACGGTGCTCCTGCCTCGCTGGTTGGATTGTCTGACAATCTAACAGACTGCCAGACAATGTGGCAGATTGTCTGACAATCGCGGCACACGTGTCAGACTGGTCGCCACATTCGAATAGGAAAGGCAAAACATGCCCGCCATCACCGGCGCTCGCGCTTACCTCGTGGATCTCGAGGTTGAAACGGTCAGGACGGATGCCGTCCAGAGCTTCATCAAGCAGGAGACGGTATTCGTCGAGGTCGACACGAACGACGGACTGACGGGCATCGGTTACGCCTACACGATCGGAACGGGTGGTCGCGCGGTTCTTTCCATGCTGCGTGACCACCTGGTCCCTCGCCTTGCCGGCCAGGATGCCGCTCACATCGAGGGAATCTGGACGGATCTCTTCGCTTCGACCAGGGCGACAACCGTCGGCGCGATCACCTCGCTCGCCCTCGCGGCGGTGGACACCGCCCTCTGGGACCTGAAGGCCAAGCGCGCGGCGTCTCCCCTCTGGGAGGTTGCGGGCGGATTCCGGCAGGATGTTCCGCTATACGACACCGAGGGCGGCTGGCTGCACCTCACCACGGACGAGCTCGTGGCCGGGGCCGTGGCATCCCACGATGCGGGCTGGGGCGGCCTCAAACTCAAGGTCGGCAAGCCCAGCCACCGCGAGGACCTCGAACGGCTCGCCGCCGTGCGTGCCGCGGTGGGCGACCGCATGGACATCATGGTCGACGCGAACCAGTCGATGACGTCAGCCGAGGCGATCCGGCGGGCGAAGGCCTTCGAGGCGGTCGACCTGTTCTGGCTCGAGGAGCCCCTACCCGCCGACGACGTGACCGGCCACGTGCGACTGGCTCGGGCCACGAGCATCCCGATCGCGGTCGGCGAGTCGATGTACTCGATCGCCCAGTTTCGGGAATATCTCGAGCGAGGTGCCGCGAGCATCGTGCAGGTCGACGTCGCGCGGGTTGGCGGGATCACGCCCTGGCTCAAGGTGGCACACCTGGCCGAGGCGTTCAACGTGGCGGTATGCCCCCACTTCCTCATGGAGCTCCACGTCAGCCTCGCCGCTGCCGTGCCGAACGGTCGCTACGTTGAACACATCCCCCAGTTGCGCGCCATCACCCGCAGCGAGATGGTGATCAGGGACGGTCGCGCGTTCGCCCCTGAGACACCAGGGCTTGGCATCGACTGGGATCTCGATGCGATAGAGGACAGGAGAGTCGGCTAGCGGACGGGTCCGGAGCTTCCCGCCCCGAGATGTCGCTCGATCGCTGCACGAATCGCGGGGACCGCCGTGGCAAGCGAGTCGAGGTCACGGCGATAGCTCAGTCCGCTCACGCTCACCGCGCCGAGCCGGCCGCCGCCCAGGAACACCGGCAGGGCGACGCAGTTCACCCCCAACTCGTTCTCCTGGTTGTCGGTGCCATACCCGCGAACCCGGGTGCGCTCAAGCTCGCCCAGCAGCGCATCCCGATCGGTGATGGTGTACTCGGTGCGTTGGGGGAGCGGGGCCGGCCCGAGCCAGGCATCCAGCTCCCGCCGGGTTGAGACCTCCGCGCTCATGAGCAGCTTGCCGACCGCGGTCGAGTACGCCGGGTTGCGACCGCCAATCGTCGAGGTGAGCCGCATCGCACCGCTGGGCGGATCGGCTTTTGCCCGGTAGACGATCTGCGGGCGGTCGAGGATCGCATAGTGCGCCGTCTCGCCGTACTCGCTGGCAAGTTCCCCGAGCAGGGGCTCGATGCCGACGGTCTCCGGCCGGGCATCCTGGTGCCGGAAGGCGAGCCGCATGAACTCGTCGCCCAGCTCGTAGACGCCCCGACTCGACTGGTTGGCGAGCCCTGCCCTTCGCAGCGACGCGAGGGCGCGGTGGAGGGTCGGCTTCGTGCTGCCCATGCGCTTGGCCAGCTCATCGAGCGAGATGCCGCTCGGATGCTCGGCGAGCTCGAGCAGCACCGCGAGCACGCGATCAGAGCCGACGAGTTTCGCGGGATCGGTCACGGCAGCCTCGGATCCACGTGCACCTTCGGCCCCGGCCCGGCGTGCTGCCCGCGCCGGCCCTCCAGCCGGTCGGCCACGTCGGACAGTCCGATGACCTCACTGACGATGGCGTCAGATACCACGGCCCCGGAGGCGAAGAGC
>JAODLY010000030.1 GCA_025464445.1 Rhodoglobus sp.
TGTGGTAGAGGCTGCGCTCCATCTCTTCGAGGAGGCGCTGCTCCTCGTCTGAAAGCGGCATCTGGTGCTCCTTGGCGTCGAACGTAGGACCGGTCGACTTAGGTGTGACTCAACATTGTACGTCCGAGCCGCCTGGCTAGGCTAGAAGCGTGGCTGGGAGTACGCGGTTAGTGGACCTGGTCCAGGACAGGCTCGACTCCTTCCTCTCCGAGCAGTCCACCGCTCTGCTCGAGATCTCCCCCGATCTCGACGTCATCGATCAGGGTGCGCAGGCCCTTCTCGCCGGCGGAAAACGGTTCCGTGCGCTGTTCTGCTACTGGGGATGGCAGGCGGTCGCCGGGCTCGGCGACGACTTCGATCTCAACGCCGACGCGGCGACATCGGGCGCACTGGATGGCGTGGTCGCGGTCGCCGCCTCGCTTGAGATCTTCCATGCGGCCGCCCTCGTGCACGACGACATCATGGACAACTCGGACCTGCGCCGCGGCCAGCCCAGCGTGCACCGGCGGTTCGAGACCCTGCACGCCGACCGCGGCTGGTCTGGCGATGCCGCGGGGTATGGGCGAGCCGCAGCGCTCCTCACCGGCGACCTGCTGCTCGGCTGGAGCGACGAGCTCTTCGACAAGGGCACGGGGCTGCTGCCCGAACGTTCGGCCGCGCTTGCCGGGCGGGCCGAATTCAACCGCATGCGTACGGAGGTCACGGCGGGGCAGTATCTGGACATCCTCGAGGAGCACTCGTGGTCGGCGCACCCAGAGGCGGACGCGCTTACCCGCGCTCACCGCGTGATCGTTTACAAGTCCGCGAAATACAGCGTCGAGGCTCCCCTGGCAATCGGGGCGGCACTCGGCGGCGCGAGCCTGCCCCAGCTGGCCGCCCTGCGGTCGTTCGGGCTGCCGCTCGGCGTGGCCTACCAGCTGCGCGACGACTTGCTCGGCGTCTTCGGGGATCCGGAGGTCACGGGCAAGCCGGCCGGCGACGACCTGCGCGAGGGCAAGCGCACAGTTCTCATCGCCCTCGCCCGCACCCGGCTTCCCGCACACCTGCGCAGCCTTGTCGATGAGCTCATGGGAGACCCGGGGCTCGACCGCCAGCAGGTTGACATGATCCGCACCGCCCTGAGGGACTGCGGGGCCGTCGACGAAGTGGAGCGAATCATCGACCACAACGTGGGACTTGCCCGACAGGCCCTCGCGGGCGCCCCGATCGCGGCATCCGCGCGGGAGCAACTCATGAAACTCGCCGATACCGTGACACGGCGGGCGGCGTAAGCGGCCTCGGTCTAGAAGCCGAGAGCCTGCGCCACCCGCCGGACCTCGGCTTTGCGCCCAGCGTGCAACGCGGCGATCGGGCTCACTCCGAGGCTCTGCTCTTCGTTGAGCAGCCAGTTCATCGCCTCATCATCGCTGAAACCGCTGTCGGCGAGCACCATGAGGGTTCCTTTGAGTTCATGCATCGGCTCGCCGTCGACGATGAAAAGCTCTGGGACCTTCCAGACGCCTTCGATCCTGCTCGCGAGCAGGGAGCGGTCTTCGATCAGCCGGCGCACCTGGCTCACTTTGAGGCCGAGCAACTCGGTCAGGTCGGGAATCGTCAACCAGGTCACGGCGGGTGTTTCGCTCACACGATAAGACTGCCACGCGTGTACCCCGGGAAGGCCGAACGGCTCCGTACACCGAATATTTCCAGTAGGTAAATTCAAATCACATGTACCCCACTAATTGACAGGAACATACATCTGTGTCACGTTAGATCGGATACCGGCCGATATTGCGGCTAGTACCTTCTCGGGGCCGGGAGCAGGACGGAAATCGCAATGAGTGCACCCATGACGGATGACGCGGACGACGTTGCACGAGCGGTTTTCGCCGGTCTCGTGCCCAGGGCACCCGCTGTGCCCGAATTGCAGCACCCGCTGCCCGGCGACAAGGAACGCAGCCGCTTCGCCAAGAGCATGTTCACGACGGTGCCGATCCTGCTCGTGGGGTCCATGGCGGCCATGACGCTGAACCTCACCGGTGCGGTCGAGGCGGCGAACGCGAAGCCTGCGAAACCGAAGGGCGCGGCATTCGACGCCGCAAAGCTCGTGCGGGATGCCGTGCAAGCCAAGGCTGCCGCCGCGGCATCCACGACTTCCGCCGGCGCACCCGCGATGTACCGGGTGACGGCAGGCGACACCGTGAGCGACATCGCGGGTCGCTTCGGGCTGTCGACGGCATCTGTCCTCGCGCTCAACGGTCTGAGCTGGTCGTCTCTCATATTTCCCGGCCAGGAGCTCAAACTCGCGGGCGGCACCGTGCCCCTTGTCGAGCTACCGCCCGCCGCCCCGAGCGCGAGCGGCAACTACACGATCGTCACCGGTGACACCATCAGCGCGATCGCCGACCGCTTCGGGGTGTCGACCCTCTCCGTGCTTACGGCGAACGGGTTGGGCTGGTCGAGCATCATCTACCCGGGGCAGACACTTGTCATCCCGGGTCTCATCGGCCCGGGCACGCCCCCGCCTTCGGACGCGCCGGTCGATACGACTGTCGCCGCACCGGACCCCGCAACCGAACCCGACCCGGTCGTCGCCGCACCGGTCACCACGCCCCCCGTCGTCGCGCCTGTCGTCGAGACGCCGGCCGCTCCGGCAGCGCCCGCCCCGGTTGCTACGGGCACCGGCTACACGATCGTCGCAGGCGACACCCTTTCCGGTATCGCGGCACGGTTCGGCATCTCGACGCAGTCGCTTCTCGATGCAAACGGCCTCGACCTCTCGAGCGTCATCTACGCCGGCCACACGCTCGTCATCCCCGGGCCGACGACAGCATCTTCCGGAGACTCAGTCACCCTTCTCGATGACCAGATGCGAGCAAACGCGAGCGTCATCGTGCAGGTGGGGCGCAGCCTGGGTGTGCCGGACTACGGCATAGTCATCGCGCTGGCGACCGCCATGCAGGAGTCGAGCATGCGCAACATCGACTGGGGCGATCTCGACTCGGTCGGGCTGTTCCAACAGCGCCCGAGCGCCGGTTGGGGCTCCGTCGACAAACTCACGACTCCGAGCTACGCTGCACAACTCTTCTATGGCGGGCCAAGCAATCCGAACGCCGGATATACCCGGGGACTGCTCGATATCTCGGGCTGGGAGTCGATGTCCGTCACGCAGGCCGCCCAGCGCGTGCAGATCTCCGCATACCCGGACGCATACGCCAAGTGGGAGGCATCCGCCCGCTCCTGGCTCGCAGAGCTCGGTTAAGCTGTCGCCTTTGCCGGGAGCCGTGTCAAGAACAGGTCTTCCCAGCCACGAACTTTAGACTCTGACGGTGAGCGTCAACAGCACGGACCCGATGATCGGGCGTCTTCTGGACGGCCGGTATCAGATCCGCTCGCGCATCGCCCGCGGCGGGATGGCCACGGTCTACCTCGCCACGGACCTGCGCCTCGAGCGCCGAGTGGCGATCAAGGTCATGCACGGCCACCTCGCCGATGACAGCAAGTTCAAGGAGCGCTTCATCCAGGAGGCCAGGTCCGCTGCCCGCCTCGCGCACCCGAACGTCGTCAACGTCTTCGACCAGGGACAGGACAGCGACATGGCTTACCTGGTCATGGAGTACCTGCCCGGCATCACACTGCGCGACCTGCTGCATGAACACCATCTGCTCACCACCGAGCAGACCCTGGACATCATGGAAGCCGTGCTGGCGGGCCTGGCCGCCGCGCACAAAGCCGGCATCGTGCATCGCGACCTCAAGCCGGAGAACGTGCTGCTCGCCGATGACGGCCGAATCAAGATCGGGGACTTCGGGCTCGCGCGCGCCGCAAGCGCGAACACCGCAACGGGGGCGGCGCTGCTCGGGACTATCGCGTACCTCTCCCCGGAGCTCGTCATGCGCGGCATCGCCGACACCCGCAGCGACATCTACGCCGTGGGAATCATGATGTACGAAATGCTCGTGGGCGAGCAGCCGTTCAAGGGCGAGCAGCCCATGCAGATCGCGTACCAGCATGCAAACGACTCCGTGCCGAGCCCGAGCGCAAAGAACCCGAGAGTGCCTGCCGAGCTCGACGAGCTCGTGCTCTGGGCTACCGCCCGCGAGCCCGACCAGCGTCCCCGCGACGCGCGGGCCATGCTCGACCAGTTGTTCGAGACACACAGCCAGCTCATGACTGCCCTCCCCACGAAGGCCGGCCAGACGCAGGCGCAGCGCACGATGGTGATGCCCACCGCCGGGCCGGCACGAGGCGAGACACCCCAGGGTGGTGGTGCCGCGCAGGATGCAGCCGGGGATAACGCTACGGCGCAGACTCAAGTGCTCGGTTCGCGGGGACGCGGTGGGGTTGTCGCGGCATCCGTGATTTCCGGCAACACCGTCGCGCTGACTGCCAAGGCACAGAAGCGCAAGCGCAAGGGCTGGTGGCTCGTAGCCCTCGTCGTGGTGCTCGTCGCGGCCGCGGCTGGCACCGGCTGGTACTTCGGTGCCGGTCCCGGCTCGCGGGTGGCGATCCCGGATTCGATCGCGGGACTGACAGTCATGCAGGCCACAGCGAAGCTCACCGACCTCGGCCTCGTGGTGAAGACGACGACGGGCACAATCGACTCGCCCACAGTGCCTGTCGGTGCCGTGGCGAATACGGATCCCGCGATTGGCGGGTTCGTCGCCCATGGCGCTGCCGTGACGCTGCTCATCTCCACAGGACCCAAGCCCATCGCCGTTCCCCCATTCGCGGGTATGACCGAAGACGAGGCGATGGCTGCGATCAAGGCCGCTCCGTTTACGCCAAAAGACACCCTCCGCCAGTTCGACGGCACGATCGGCAAGGGGCTCGTGATCGACGCGCTCGGCGCCGACGGCGCGTCCATCCTCGCGGCTGCGACCTACGGCGACCGCCAACCGGTCACCCTCGTCGTGTCGTCGGGAGCCCTCCCGGATGTCACATGCAAGAGCGTCGACGAAGCCACCCAGACCCTCGCCGGCCTGAAGCTCACCGCCCAGCCGGGTAAGGAGGACTTCAGCGACTGCGAGAAGGGACAGGTCGCCGGCATCGAGCCGAACCTCGACGCCAGCGGCAACGCCGTGCCGGTGCGCGAGGGCGACTCGGTCTCCCTCATCATCTCGCGCGGACCAGACCTCGTGCAGGTTCCGAATGTCGTGGGCGACAACATCCAGGCCGCCAAGGATCAGCTCGAGGGCCTCGGCTTCGTCGTCGTCGTCGATGCCCCCACAATCCCGGAAGCCTTCTGGAGCTTCCCACCCGCCCAGGTGACAGCTCAGGACCCGGCGGGCGGTACGAGCATCAAACGTGGCTCGACCGTCACCATCAGCGGCTGAGGCGTTAGCGGCGCACGAACTCCATCACCCAGTTGCTTTCCCAGGTCTGGCCACCGTCGGCGGAGAACTCCTGCTCCCAGCGCGCGGAGTCCTGCGTGATGTGCGACCAGATGAAGTGCGCCTTGATCGGCTTGCCCTCGTGCTCGTCATCCCCGAAGAAGTCGCCGCGGCCGTTCTCGAACGTTCCCACGACCGGCGGGAACAGTGTGCCCGTCTTGCTATCGGCCCAGTAGATCGACCACTCGCCGCTCGCCTGGTTCTGCAGCCGCACGGTGGCACCCGACCAGCCCTGCGTCGGGCAGTCCATCTCGTCGACGTTGCCGATGCCGCCCAGAAGCGGCTGCACCCACGACGTCGCGGGAAACTCATCCCAGTCGGTGCTGCCCACGAACAACTGCCGCAGCCGTCTGTTGGTGATTGACCATTCGCCGTACAGGAAGTCGAAATCGCTCATCTGCCTACAGTGGCGGAAGCCACAGACTTTCGCCCGTAGCGCTAGATCGCGGAGAGTTCCTCTGCTACCAGGAAGGCGAGCTCGAGCGACTGCATGTGGTTGAGGCGTGGGTCGCACAACGACTCGTAGCGCGTCGCGAGGGTCGCCTCGTCGATCTGCTCAGACCCGCCAAGGCACTCCGTGACATCGTCGCCGGTGAGCTCGATGTGGATGCCGCCGGGGTAGGTGCCGACGGCGCGGTGGGCTTCGAAGAACCCCTTGACCTCGTCGACGACGTCGTCGAAACGCCTGGTCTTGTACCCGTTAGGCGTGGTCAGGCCGTTGCCGTGCATCGGGTCTGTGACCCAGAGCGGCGTGGCATCCATGCCCTTTATCGCTTCGAGCAGCGGCGGCAGGGCGTCCCGCACCCTGCCTGCACCCATGCGGGTGATGAAGGTGAGGCGGCCGGGCTCGCGGGCGGGGTCGAGCTTGTCGATCAGGCGCTCCATGTCGTCTGCGCTCGTCGAGGGGCCGAGCTTCACGCCGATCGGATTGCGCACCCTGGAGAAGTAGTCGACGTGCGCCTCGTCGAGATTGCGCGTGCGCTCCCCGATCCAGAGGAAGTGGGCGCTCGTGTTGTACGGCGTGCCTGTGCGCGAGTCGATGCGGGTCATCGGGCGCTCGTAGTCCATGAGCAGGCCCTCGTGGCTCGAGTAGAACTCGACGCGCTTCAACTCGTCGAAGTCGGCGCCCGCGGCCTCCATGAACTTGATGGCGCGGTCGATCTCACCGGCCACCTGCTCGTAGGCATGGTTCGCCGGGTTGGATGCGAAGCCCTTGTTCCAGGAGTGCACTTGGCGCAGGTCGGCGAAACCGCCCTGGGTGAACGCGCGCACGAGATTCAGCGTCGCCGCGGCCGTGTGGTAACCCTCGACGAGTCGAGCGGGGTCCGCACGACGCGACTCGGGGGTGAAGTCGTAACCGTTGACGATGTCACCGCGGTAGGCAGGCAGGGTGACGTCGCCGCGGGTCTCGGTGTCGCTCGAGCGTGGCTTCGCGAACTGGCCCGCCATGCGGCCCATCTTGATTATCGGCTTGGATGCCCCGTAGGTGAGCACCACAGCCATCTGCAGGATGGTCTTCACCCGGTCGCGGATGTTCTGTGCTGTAGCTCCCGCGAACGTTTCCGCGCAGTCGCCGCCCTGGAGCAGGAACGCCTCACCGCGGGCAGCCTTGGCCAGGCGGTCGCGCAGGATGTCCGCCTCCCCCGCGAAGATCAACGGCGGCAGGGTCGCGATCTTGGCGGATGCCTCGCCGACGGCGTCAGCATCCGGCCATTCCGGCTGCTGCCTGATCGGAAGCGTGCGCCAGTTGTCGAGGCCGGCGATCACTGCTGGATCGGCGAGCACGACGGGTTCTGACGGGTCGACCACGGGGAGTTTCCTTAGCTGCGGATTGAGTGGACACGGTAAGTAGGCCAGCTAGACAGCCTACTTGGACCGAACCGGCGCGGGTGCATCCGCCGCTTCGGACGACTCAGCGCTTCGCGCCCCGTGCGCCCAGCTTCTCCTTGACCGAACTCGCGTAGACATCGACGTATTCCTGCCCGCTGATCTTGCTGAGTTCGTGCATGATCTCGTCGGTGACCGAGCGCAGGATGAACCTGTCGCT
Organism: Rhodoglobus sp.; assembly: GCA_025464445.1. Lineage (GTDB taxonomy): Bacteria > Actinomycetota > Actinomycetes > Actinomycetales > Microbacteriaceae > Rhodoglobus. The sequence goes on from JAODLY010000030.1 coordinate 7,420, forward strand.
CTCCATTCCCTCGAAGCGCGTGAAGTCGAGCGGCTCCCCGAAGACGATCCCGATCCGGCGCACCTTTGGCAGCTTGCTGCCGATCGGCATGACCTTCTCGGTGTCGACCATCGCGACAGGCACGACGGGCACGTGGCCTTCGAGGATCATCCGGGCGACCCCCGTGCGGCCGCGGTACATCTTGCCGTCGGGACTGCGAGTGCCCTCCGGGTAGATGCCGAGCACCTCGCCGCGGGCGACAACGGCGAGGCCGGTGTTCAAGGAGGCTTCAGAGGCCTTGCCGCCCGAACGATCGATCGGCAGCATCCCGGTGCCGAGCAGGAAGTGCTTGATCGCCCAGTTCTTGAAACCGCGGCCGGTGAAATAATCGCTTTTGGCGAGGAAGAAGATACGCCTGTCGATGACGAGCGGCAGGATCACGGAGTCGATCACCGAGAGATGATTGCTGGCGAGGATGACGCCACCGGTCTTCGGGATGTTGTCGAGCCCGGTCACCCATGGCCGGAAAACCGTCTTGAGGATCGGGCCGGCAACAAGGTTCTTCATGAACCAGTAGAACATCGCGCACCTCCGGCCAGGGAAGTGTCTACTCTACTCGGGCGCCCCGCGACGCGCCCGGGCGTGGATGCGTGCGAGATCGGCCGCGCCGACCACGCCGGCATTGTTGACGAGCTCGGCGATCATGAAATCCGGTTCGGGGTGGTACCCCTTCGCCGGAAGGTGCTGACGGTAAGCCTCGCGCACGGGGTCGAGCAGCAGGTCGCCGGCCACGGCTACGCCGCCACCGAACACGAACAGCTGCGGATCGAGCACGGCGCTCAGGCTCGCGCAGGCTTGGCCGAGCCAGTGCCCGAGCTGTTCCAGCGCGCGAACCGCACCGGGGTCGCCGGTTGCGATGAGCCCGCCCACGAGTTCCCCGTCGAGTTCTCCATGCTCCCGGCGTGCGTCGGCGAGGGCGAGGCCGATGCCGCCGACATCCGCGATCTCGTTCGCCATGCGAAGCAGTGCCCTGCCGGAACCGTACTGTTCGATGCACCCGCGGGCGCCGCATCCACAGGGCAGCCCGTCGGGCACCACCCGCAGGTGGCCCAACTCTGCACCAGCGCCGAAACCGCCGCGGAACAGGCCACCGCGGGTGACGATCGCGCCGCCCACCCCCGTGCCGATCGTGAGCATCGTCATGTCGGCGACCCCGCGGCCGGCACCGAAACTGAACTCCGCCCAGCCCGCGGCATTCGCGTCATTGTCGATAGTGATGTCGAGCTCGAGGCGGGCGAGAAGGTGCTCGCGCAACGGCTCATTGCGCCAGCTGATGTTTGGGGTGTAGTAGACGGTCGACTGGTCCGCGTCGATGAACCCCGGTGCCGCGACGCCCGCGGCCTCGACCTCGCGGCCGGCGGCGAGTCGCTCCACCATCGAGACGACGGCGTCGATGATCGCCTGCGAGTCGCCGGCCTGGGTCGCGACGCGCTCCTCGGCGACGATTTCGCCGCCCTCAGAGACGAGCGCACCTGCGATCTTGGTCCCACCGATGTCGATACCTATTGCATGCACGGTGTTCGAGCTTACAAGTTCGGCCGTGCCTTCCAGCCTCCCCGAATACCCGGCAATCCGGCAGGGATCCGCCATTAGAATGGGCAGAACCAGTTCACCCGGTGCCAAAGGAGTTGCCGTGCAAGAATTCGACGTTCCCGCGCTAATCAAGGCCGACCCGGACGCAAATGCCACGGACCTGCTGATCGACAGGGTCAAGGCCACCCCCGACCTCGCACTGTTCGCCCTCCCCACCGACGACGGTGGCTGGAAGGATGTCACGTCCGCCGAGTTCCTCAGGCAGGTAATCGCCCTCGCCAAGGGTTTCGTTGCCGCCGGGATCGAGCCGGGCGACAAAATCGGCATGATGTGCAAGACCCGCTACGAGTGGACGCTCATCGACTTCGCCACCTGGTTCGCCGGCGCCGTGCTCGTGCCGATTTATGAGACTTCTGCCCCTGCGCAGATTCTCTGGGAACTCTCCGACTCCGGTGCCATCGGCATCATCACGGAAACCGCGGATCATTTCGCCCGCTTCGATGAAGTGGCTGCGGATGTACCCGCCGTCGTCAAGAAGTGGCAAATCGACCTGGGCGACCTCGACAAGCTCGTCGCGGCCGGCACGAAGGTCACGGACGAAGAGATCGAACGCCGCCGCAACCTGGCGAAGGGTTCAGACCTCGCCACCCTCATTTACACGTCTGGCACTACGGGCAAGCCGAAGGGTTGCATCCTCACCCACTCCAACTTCGTCGAGCTTGCCCGCAACGCGCGCGAGGCAATCCCTGAGGTCGTCAACACCGAATCGAGCACCCTGCTCTTCATCACGATGGCGCACGTGTTCGCACGCTTCATCGCCGTGCTCGGGGTGCACGGTGGCGTGAAGGTCGGCCATCAGCCCGATACCAAGCTCCTGCTACCGTCGATGGCCTCGTTCCGGCCCACGTTCCTGCTCGCTGTGCCACGGGTATTCGAGAAGGTCTACAACTCGTCAGAGCAGAAGGCCGAGTCCGGCGGCAAGGGCAATATCTTCCGCAGGGCTGCAGCGGTCGCCATCGCCCACTCGAAAGCACTCGATGCCGGCCACGTGCCCCTCGGCCTCAGGCTGCAGTTCGCGCTGTTCGACAGGCTCGTGCTGTCGAAGATCCGCGTGGCACTCGGCGGCCGGGTCAAGTACGCAGTGTCCGGCTCGGCGCCGCTCGGGCTGCGCCTCGGCCACTTCTACCGCAGCCTGGGCCTGACAATCCTCGAGGGCTATGGGCTCACGGAGACGACGGCGCCGATCTCGGTAAACATCCCATCGAACTTCAAGATCGGCAAGGTCGGGCCGCCGCTGCCCGGCGTGTCCGTGCGTATCGCCGACGATGGCGAGATCCAGGCCAAGGGAGTCGACGTTTTCGCCGGCTACTGGAACAACAAGGAAGCGACAGCTGAGGCATTCGACGGCGAATGGTTCCGCACGGGTGACATCGGCACTATCGACGACGACGGTTACCTCGAAATCACCGGCCGCAAGAAGGAGATCATCGCGACCGCCGGTGGCAAGAAGGTCTCCCCCGCTACCCTCGAAGACCCGATCCGTGCGAATCCGATAATCGGCCAAGTGATCGTCTGCGGCGACCAGCGGCCATTCATCTCGGCCCTCATCACCCTCGACGAGGAGATGTTGCCGACCTGGCTGAACAACAACGGCATGGATGGCTCGATGACCGTGGCGGACGCGGCGAAGAACCCGAAGGTCGTCGCCGAAGTGCAGAAGGCTGTGGATGCCGCGAACGCCCAGGTCTCGCGCGCTGAGTCCATCCGCAAATTCCAGATCCTCGATGCCGACCTCACCGAGGCCAGCGGACACCTCACGCCCAAGCTCTCGATAAAGCGCAACGTGATCCTCAAGGATTTCGCTGACGTCATCGACGGCATGTATGCAGACGCCGGGGCCGATACCCAGAACGTATCGGTCAGCCAGTAACGGGCAGGATCAGTACCAGGGTGCCAGGCGGATGAGGCGCATCGCCTCACGCTTGACCTCAGGCACGAGCCCTTCGATGTAGAGGTGCCCGTCGAGGTGGTCTACCTCGTGCTGCAGCGCCTGCGCCATCAGCCCGGTGCCGCTGAGTTCCACGGGGTTACCGTCGAGGTCGACGCCTTCGACGCGGGCGTATGGGTGGCGCATCCGCGGAAAGTAGAAGCCGGGCACTGAGAGGCATCCCTCGTCCACGATCTCGGCTTCGCCCGAGACTTCGGCGAGCACCGGGTTGATGATGTACCCGATCACCTCGTCGATGTTGTAGCTGAACGCGCGCAGTCCCACGCCGATCTGGTTGGCCGCGAGTCCGGCCCGTCCCGGTACCCGCACGGTGTCGATGAGGTCAGTCACGAGTGAGGCGCCGCGCGGGTCGCCGGGACGGATCGGGTCGCAGACGGAGCGCAACACCGGGTCGCCGAAGAGGCGGATTTGCCGTTCTGCCATGAAGTCAGGCGTCCACGGGCGAGCGCACGCCGTCGAGCACTATTGCGGCGAGGTCCCGTGCGGCTTCACGCGTGAGGGGTCGTAACTGCCGGTAGTGGATAACGGAGCCGGTCGCGAGCATGGGGTCGTACGGGATGCGGACGATCTCTCGCACGCGCGCCGCGAAGTGTGCCTCGATCTCTTCGATCTTGTCGAGGTTGGTTCCCTGGGTGGCGGTGTTCAGGGCGAGCACGGCATTGCTCACCAGTTCCGCATGGCCGTTGCTTTCGAGCCAGGTGAGGGTATCCGACGCCGAGCGCGCCTCATCCACGCTGCCCCCTGACACGATGATCGCCGCGTCGGCCCGCTTGAGCGTGGCGGTCGTCGCCGAATAGACGATACCGCTGCCTGGGTCGGTGACCGCTATCGCGTAATAACGTTCCGCGATGTCGGCGACGACGTTGTAGTCGTCCTGCCCGAACGGCTCCGAAACCGTGGGATCGGTGTCGGATGCGAGCACATCGAGGCGCGTCTCGTCGCGCGAGACGAGCGTCTCGAATTCGTCGAGGCTGGCTATCGAGCCCGAGCGGGTCACGACGTCCCGGATCGTTGCCCCGGTGGTCTTCGTGATGCGATCGGAGAGGGTGCCGCGGTCGGGGTTGGCGTCGATGGCGACAATCCGGTCGGGCCTCACGTCCGCCATCGCCATGGCAGTAAGCGTCGCGATGGTCGTCGTGCCGACGCCTCCCTTGCGGGAGACCAGCGCGACGAACCGGGTGCCGTCGAATTGCCTCGAGATGCGCGCCTCGAGCGCCTTGCGCTGGCGCGCCGCATAGGAATCCCCCACGTTCACGAGATGCAGGGTTGTCGTGTAGAGCAGCTTCTGCAGCAGGCCTTCCGGCGCTTGCTTGCGTTCGCGCACGTTCTTACGGCTGCGCTTCCGGTTCTTGGCCGCCTTCGGATCGCTGGCTGTCTCGGGCTCGTCGGCCTCTTTCGCCTCGTCGGCCACCAGGGGCGGCGCCGGCGGCTCGGGTGCCGTGGCGATGCCCTTGCGGGCCCTTGGCCTGCGGGTGGTCACGTCGTCCGACTCCGGCAGGGCGGGAATGACCGGTCGGGCATCGACTGGCCTCGCGGGGAGGGTCACCGCGCGTTCGGGGATGACCGGGATCGATGTCGTGGTCGGCGCCGTCGAATCGATGTAGACGGGCACGATGGGCACATCCGCGATCGCGACGGCCGCTTCATCCTCGGGAGTCTCATGCACGGTGATCGGCAAAGAGACGGTGAATGTCGGCTCGTCGCCCTGAGTCGCGATAGCTATGCCCGGATCCTTGCGGGAGCCATGGGGCACACGCGTGCTCTCATTCCGCCCGATAGTCACAACAGCGCCCTCTCAGTGCGTTACCCTTCGAGTTTACCAAATGCCCCGGCGCGGGCCTGCCCATTGACACAACCACCGCGCATGAGGCAAGGAGAATCAGCTCTCGATCTCCAGGAGCAGGTCTCCCGCATCCACCTGCTGCGTCTTCGGGATTGCCAGTCGCCTCACGGTGCCGCCCACGCTCGTGGTGATCGCTGCTTCCATCTTCATCGCCTCGATGGATGCCACGCTCTGCCCCGCCACGACGGTATCACCCTCCCCCACCTGGAGCGTGACCACGCCGGAGAACGGGGCAGCCACGTGCCCGGGTTTGGACGCGTCAGCCTTCTCGGCGGCCTTGCTGTCCACGGTGATCGAGGTGTCACGCACGAAGACAGGGCGCAGTTGCCCGTTGAGGGTCGCCATGACAGTTCGCATGCCTTTGTCGTCGGCCTCGCCGATCGCCTCGAGCCCGACGAAGAGGCTCACGCCCTTGCTCATCTCCACGACGTGTTCCACGCCCTGGTGCAGGCCGTAGAGGTAGTCGATGGTGTCGAGCTTGGAGAGGTCGCCGTAGGTCTCGCGACCCTGCAGGAATGTCTGGGTCGGGCCGGGGAAGAGCAGCCGGTTGAGGGCGGCGCGACGTTCTGTCGAACCGCCATCGAGGGCGACCCTGTCATCAGCCGTGATGGGTTCGACGCCGATCTTCGGGGTGCGCCCCTTGAGCACCTTGGTGCGGAACGGTTCCGGCCAGCCGCCGGGCAGTTCGCCAAGTTCGCCCGCCATGAAGCCGATTACCGACTCCGGGATGTCGTACTTGTCCGGGTTCTGCTCGAAATCGGCAGGGTTGGCGTTTGCGGCGGCGAGCGAGAGTGCGAGGTCGCCGACGACCTTCGACGACGGCGTCACCTTGGGCGGGCGACCGAGGATGCGGTTGGCCGCGGCATACCAATCCTCCACCTTCTCGAACTGGTCGCCGAGGCCCAGCGCGATTGCCTGCTGGCGCAGGTTGGACAGCTGCCCGCCCGGGATCTCGTGCTTGTACACCCGGCCGGTGGGGCCGGGAAGGCCGGACTCGAACGGCTTGTACGCGTGGCGCACCGCCTCCCAGTACGGTTCTAGGTCTGACACCGCCTGTAGCGAGATGCCGGTGTCTCGCTCGGTGTGGGCGAGGGCGGCGACGAGGGCGGATGCCGAGGGCTGGCTCGTGGTCCCGGCCATCGGTGCGCTCGCGACATCCACTGCGTCGGCGCCCGCACGGGAGGCCGCCAGCAGGGTGGCCAGCTGGCCCCCCGCCGTGTCGTGGGTGTGGACGTGCACCGGAATGTCGAACCGCTCGCGCAGGGCCGTCACGAGGGTGAATGCGGCCTCGGCGCGCAGCAGGCCCGCCATGTCCTTGATCGCGATGATGTGGGCACCGGCCGCGACGATCTCGTCAGCGAGCCCCAGGTAGTAGTCGAGCGTGTAGAGCTTCTCCGCCGGGTCGAGCAGGTCAGCCGTGTAACAGAGGGCGACCTCGGCTACAGCCGTGCCTGTGGCGAGCACAGCGTCGATCGCCGGCTTCATCTGGGAAACGTCGTTGAGGGCGTCGAAGATGCGGAAGATGTCCACGCCGCTGTCGGCCGCCTCGCGCACGAAGGCATCCGTGACCTCTGTGGGGTACGGCGTGTAGCCCACGGTGTTGCGGCCGCGCAGCAACATCTGGATCGCGATGTTCGGCAGCGCCTCGCGCATGGCGCTCAGCCGCTCCCAGGGGTCTTCCCCGAGAAAGCGGAGCGCGACGTCGTAGGTGGCCCCACCCCAGGCCTCAACGGACAGCAGGCCGGGTGTGAGGCGCGCGACATGCGGCAGCACCGCCACGAGGTCACGGGTGCGCACGCGAGTCGCCAGGAGCGACTGGTGGGCGTCGCGGAAGGTGGTCTCCGTCACGGCGAGCGGCGTCTGGGCGCGCAGCGCGGCGGCGAACGCGACGGGCCCGAGTTCGAGCAGGCGCTGGCGCGAACCCGCAGGAGCATCCTTGGCCAGATCGACAACCGGGAGTTTGAGGCGCGGATCGATGATGCCATCGCCGTCGCCGTTCGGCTGGTTGACCGTGACCTCGGCGAGCCAGTTGAGCACCTTGGTGCCACGGTCTTTGGACGCGTGGCCACGCACGAGCCACGGGCGTTCCTCGATGAACGACGTGCTCAGGTCGCCGGCGGCGAAGTCGGGGTCGTCGAGCACGGCCTGCAGGAACGGGATGTTCGTTGTCACGCCGCGCAGGCGGAACTCGGCCAGCCCGCGCTTGGCCCGGGTCACCGCCGCTGTGAAGTCCCGGCCGCGGCAGGTCATCTTGACGAGCATGGAATCGAAGTAGGGCGAGATCTGCGCACCGGCGGCGACTGTGCCGCCGTCCAGCCGGATGCCGGCGCCGCCGGGCGAGCGGTAGGTCGTGATCTTGCCCGTGTCCGGCCGGAATCCCGCGGCGGGATCCTCGGTTGTGATGCGGCACTGGAGCGCAGCGCCGCGCAGGTGCAGGTTCTCCTGCTCGAGCCCGAGCTCGTTGAGCGACTCCCCCGCCGCGATACGCATCTGCGACTGCACGAGGTCGACATCGGTGACCTCCTCGGTCACCGTGTGCTCGACCTGGATGCGCGGGTTCATCTCGATGAAGAAGTGCTGGCCTTTGCGCTCGCCGACGGTGTCGAGGAGGAACTCGACGGTGCCGGCGTTCTCGTACTTGATCGACTTCGCGAAGGCGATCGCGTCGCGGTACATCGCCTGGCGCACGGTCTCGTCGAGGTTTGGCGCCGGGGCGATCTCGATGACCTTCTGGTGGCGGCGCTGCACTGAGCAGTCGCGCTCGAACAGGTGCACCGTCGTGCCCTGGGAGTCGGCGAGGATCTGCACCTCGATGTGCCTGGGGCGCACGACCGCCTGCTCGAGGAACATCGTGGGGTCACCGAACGCGCTATCTGCCTCGCGCATCGCGGCCTCGAGGGCGTCCCTCAGGTCCTCTTTCTTCTCCACCCGACGCATGCCGCGGCCGCCACCGCCGGCGACGGCCTTGGCGAAGATCGGAAAGCCGATGTCGTCCGCTCCGGCGAGCAACTCTTCGATGTCGCGGGATGCCGGGGTCGACTTGAGCACGGGGACGCCCGCCTCGATGGCATGCTCCTTGGCCGTGACCTTGTTGCCTGCCATCTCGAGCACGTGGGTTGGCGGGCCGATGAAGGTAATGCCCGCCTCCGCCGCCGCCTGGGCGAGGTCGGGGTTCTCGGAGAGGAACCCGTAGCCGGGGTAGATCGCGTCGGCCCCTGACTCCTTCGCGACCCTGATGATCTCGGCGACGTCGAGGTACGCCTTGACGGGATGCCCCTTCTCTCCGATCTGGTAGGCCTCATCGGCCTTCAACCGGTGCATGGAGTTGCGATCCTCGTACGGAAAAACCGCGACCGTCTTGGCGCCGAGCTCGAATGCTGCGCGCATAGCTCGGATGGCGATCTCGCCTCGGTTGGCTACGAGAATCTTCGTGAACATCCGGTCCTTTCGACGCTTCCCAGCCTAGGGTGCGAGAACGCTGGCAATTCCCTCAGGCAACGCCCGAATCGGGCCACGATTTAGGTTCTTTAACAGTAGTGAAGGTATCGTCGTTACTCGTGCATGTACTTAGCGTCAGCTCCCTCAAGGGAGGCGTGGGAAAGACCACAGTGACGCTCGGGCTCGCCTCTGCCGCCTTCGCCCGCGGCCTCCGTACTCTCGTTGTCGACCTCGACCCCCAATCCGACGTCTCGACCGGCATGGACATCGAGGTCGGCGGCCACCTCAACATCGCCGATGTGCTCGCCTCCCCCAAGGAGAAGATCGTGCGGGCCGCGATCGCCCCCAGCGGATGGACCAAAGGGCGTCCCGGCAAGGTGGACGTGCTCATCGGTTCGCCGTCCGCAATCAATTTCGACGGGCCGCACCCCAGCATCCGCGACATCTGGAAGCTCGAGGAGGCACTCGCCAACGTCGAGGCCGACTACGACCTCGTGCTCATCGACTGCGCACCGTCGCTCAACGCGCTGACGCGCACGGCATGGGCGGCGAGCGACAGGGTGACGATCGTCACAGAACCCGGCCTGTTCTCGGTGGCCGCCGCCGACCGCGCCCTGCGCGCGATCGAGGAGATCCGCCGCGGCCTCTCCCCGAGGCTGCAGCCGCTCGGCATCATCGTCAACCGGCTGCGCGTGCAATCGCTCGAGCACCAGTTCCGGATCAAGGAGCTGCGCGACATGTTCGGCCCGCTCGTGCTCAGCCCGCAGTTGCCGGAGCGCACGTCGCTACAGCAGGCTCAGGGCGCGGCGAAGCCGCTGCACGTCTGGCCCGGTGAGAGCGCGCAGGAGATGGCGCGCAACTTCGACCAGCTGCTCGAACGCGTGATGCGCACCGCCCGCATCGGCGAGTTCGCTAACGAGCCCGTTTAGCCCGACCCTCGGGGCGACCCCCCCCACGCAGCCAAAGCCCCTCCCGTTCAACCGGCCGCCGTGTGAGGTGCGGCAATGTGTCCTTCCCCGGATCAGGGAAGCACGAAATGGCGCACCTCAGCGCGCGAGTTCGACGGTGACGTGGGGTGAGATGAGGTGAGGGTGGCGACGGGAGGCGTGAGCGCGGGCTAGGAAGCGCGGACTGCCCTGCGACGTGCCAGCTCGTCCATCGGGTCTTCGCCCTTGACGGAGTCGAGCTCGACGAGGTCGTGCTCGACCTCGCGCAGCACCTTGCCGACGGCGATGCCGAAGACGCCCTGGCCGCGGCTGACGAGGTCGATGACCTCATCGCTCGACGTGCACAGGTAGACGCTTGCGCCATCGCTCATGAGCGTGGTCTGGGCGAGGTCGTTGATGCCCGACTCCCGCAGCTGGTTGACGGCGACACGGATCTGCTGCAGCGAGATGCCGGTGTCGAGCAGGCGCTTGACGAGCTTGAGCACGAGGATGTCGCGGAACCCGTAGAGGCGCTGCGAGCCGGAGCCGGCCGCCCCGCGTACCGTCGGCTCCACGAGTTGCGTGCGGGCCCAGTAGTCCAGTTGGCGGTAGCTGATGCCTGCCGCGCGGGCAGCGATCGCTCCACGGTAGCCGGCGTCGATATCCAGGTCCGGCATGCCGTCGGTGAACAGGAGGCCGAGGTCATAGCGGGAATCCTCGCTACGGCTGAGTTCACTCATGGCATCCCCTAATTTTCACTGCATGCAACACCGTGACTAACCTTCAAGTTGAAGTTGACACTTAGTGTTCTGGTGTAACCCCACGGTACCCACGCCCCGCTGCCCCCGTGCACGTCATACCCGGCGTGTCGAAAAGGACGCAACGCGCAAACGCCGCGCCGAAGCCCTCCGTCGCTGTTGCCACGATGACTTCGGTGTACCGAACGTACTACGAATCGAGCCTGCTCAGGGCCGATCGGATGAGACTGCTGCGAACAATTTCGAGCTGTCCCGCGATCTCCCTGGCCATCTCCGCCGCACGGGCCCTGCTCGAGGCATCCTTGCGCCGCGCGACGGGCATGAGCGCGTTCTCGATGAGCCCGAGTTCGCGCTCTGCTGCCGCGCGGAAGCCTCGAAGATGACGGGGTTCGATGCCGGAGCGCTGCAGTTCGACGAGCGACTTGAGCACGGCGAGCGCATCCTCGCCGAACAGGTCGGCCGGCATGATGAGCGAGGCGGTTATCGCGTCACCGAGGAGCATGGCGTTGGCGCCGGCCTCACGAATCAGCTCATCGCGCTTGAACCTGCGCTCGGAGGACAGCATGGATGGCGCGGCGATCGTGCCACCCGGGAGCTCCGGCGTGTGGCCGGCATCCATCTCGCCGAGGTAACCCCTGATCACCTTGAGCGGCAGGTAGTGATCGCGCTGCATCGTCAGCACGAACCGGAGCCGATCCATATCCGTGGGCGAGAACTTGCGATAGCCGGACTCTGTGCGGGCCGGGGCGACGAGCTGGCGCTCCTCGAGAAAGCGCAGCTTCGACGGGGTGAGGTCGGGGAACTCGGGGTTGAGCTTGGCGAGCACCTGCCCGATGCTCAAGAGACTTGTGCCCCCAGGCGTCCTCGCCTGGGTTGCCAGCCGAGCCACTACCGGCCAGCCAGGTGTGCGAGATCCAGTCGCGATGCGTAAAACGTCAAGCGGAACTTTCCCACCTGTACTTCTGCCCCGTCGCTGAGCAACGCCGTGTCAATGCGCACGCCATCGAAGTACGTGCCATTGAGTGAGCCGAGGTCTTTGACCTGGAAGCTCGAGCCGTGCCTGATGAACTCCGCGTGCCTGCGCGAGACCGTCACATCATCGAGAAAGATGTCAGCTTCGGGATGCCGCCCGACAGTCGTGACATCAGCATCGAGAAGAAACCGGGCGCCGACGTTCGGCCCGCGACGCACAACGAGCAGCGCAGACCGGGACGGCAACGCCGAGATCGCTTCGAGCTCCTCTGCCGAGACATCCCCGTCGAGAGCCGCGAGCTGCGCGCCGAAATCGTCACCGTAGTGCACCGTGGAATCGCCAGACTCGCCCGGAGGCACGTCGGCGGGGGCGTTATCCGGACTTTCGGAATCGACCATCGTGAACCTCCCTAGCTGTTTAGAGTATCGGATTCAGCGGCTGGCTCGGCCCGTGGAATCCGAATAATCCTGACCGTTTGCGCGAGATACACGATGCCAGCCCACCAGTAGAGGAAAACGCCCCAGAGCACGAAGGCCCAACCGATCGGGTTGGCGATGGCTGCGGCATCCGGAAACGCCTGGCCGATCATGAGGATCGGCAGCGCGTAGAAAAGGAAGAGCGTCGCCATCTTGCCGAGGTGGTGAACGGGCAGGGGCCCGTAACCGAAGTTGGCGCCCGCAATGCCAAGCACCAGCAGCATGACATCGCGTGCCACGATCACGATGAACAGCCACCAGGGGATGACGCCGCGCACGGCGAAGCCCACGAGGGCGGCGAAGATGAACAGCCGGTCGGCGGCGGGGTCGAGCAACTGGCCCAGCCGGGAGACCTGGTGGAACCGTCGGGCTATCTGGCCGTCGAGAAAGTCGGTCACGCTCGAGATGACGAGAACGAGCAGCGCATAGCCGTCTTGTCCGCCGATGATCAGCACGAGGAAGACCGGCACCAAAAGCAACCGGATGAAGCTCAGGACGTTGGGAATCGTCAGCACCCTGTGGCTGACCTCACTCACCCTGTTGGCTCCCACGATGCACGAGTCTAGCCACCGCCCGACAGGAATAGGATGCCCAAATGACTCCCCTGCTGCTCGTGATTCTCCTCGCCGTCGCCGTGGTGCTCTTCGTCTGGATCGCCTCGCTCGTCTCGCACGACAACTCCTGGGTGGACAGGCTCTGGTCGATAGTCCCGGCAGTCTATGTCTGGGTTTTTGCGGCATTCGCTGGCCTGTCCGACCCACGGCTGGACGTCATGGCGGCGCTCGTGACGGTCTGGGGGGCGCGCCTGACATTCAACTTCGCGCGCAAGGGCGGCTACTCGGGAGTCGAGGACTATCGCTGGGCGATCCTGCGCGCGAGGATGCCGCGCTGGCAGTTCGAGATCTTCAACTTTCTCTTCATCTCGCTCTACCAGAACGTCATCCTGTTGCTCATCGCCCTGCCTGCGCTCACCGCCTACGAGCACCGCGCGACGCCATTCGGACCGCTCGACGTGGTGATCGCCGTGCTCTTCCTCGGATTCACCGTCGGCGAAACCGTCGCCGACCAGCAGCAGTGGAACTTCCAGGCGAAGAAGAAGGCCGGCGGGGCCGACTTCAGGCCGCGATTCCTTTCCAGCGGCCTGTGGCGATTCTCGCGGCATCCCAATTTCTTCTTCGAGCAGGCGCAGTGGTGGGCACTGTTCTTCTTCGGTGCGGTCGCCGCCGGGTCGGTTCTGCAGTGGACTGTGCTCGGCGCCGTGCTGCTGACCGCGCTGTTCATCGGGTCGACGATCTTCACCGAGAGCATCACGAAATCGAAGTACCCGGAGTACGAGGACTACCAGGCGACAACCTCTGCTGTCGTGCCCTGGTTGCCGCGGGCCAGGCGCGAACCGCAGTCGAAGACCGCCTGACAGCTCGTGTCATCCAGCGCATCGCGCCGCCCGCGGGTAGCGTGATCCCATGTCGTGCATCCGGTTCAACACCCCGGCCCAACTCGCGCAAATGCGGGCGATGGCGCCCGCGATGCTCACCACCGAGCAGGCTGCCGCATTGCACCCTTCCCCGGAGGTGACCGAGAGCAAACTGCGCAGGCTTCGACTGCTGGCCGGCGACACCAACCCGAAGATCCGCGAGAGCGTGGCCAGCAGCTACAACACTCCGCCCGACCTGTTCGAGACGCTCGCGAGGGATCCGGATGAGGGCGTGCGGGCATGCGTCGCGCGCAACGAGGCCACACCGTGCGACGTGCTCGGCGCTCTCGCCCACGACCCGTCGGAGCGGGTCCGCGGCTTTCTCGCCCTGAACTTCTTCGTACCGGATGACGCGATGCGCGAGCTCGCAGCCGACGGCAGCCGCACGGTGCGTGACCTCGTCCGCTGGAAATCGGAGCTCGCGGACGCCTGAGTTGGGCGGTCTATTCACATTGGCAACACCATTCACTTTCGTCACATAACTGCTTACCCTTAGGTATGGCTATCAGGGGGCTGCGTTCCGGCGTGCTCTCCGGCGCGCTCGCGGTCATCGTCGCGCTCACCGTGGTCACGCCGGCGGCGGCGACCCCCCGGCCCGCCCTTCCGCTGGTGGACTATCCGTCCTGGGACCAGGTCGAGGCAGCCAGGGGCAACCAGGCGGCCACGGCAGCCACGATCGCGACCCTCGACCAGCTGCTCGGCCAATTGCAGGCCGAGTCCGCCAGGCTCGGCGATGAGGCGGTCAAACGTGCTGCCGAATCGGATGCCGCGCAGACCCAGCTCGAGCATGCGACGGCCAGCGCCACCACCCTCGCCCGGCAGGCGGATGCCGCGGCGCAGGCCTCCAGCAAATCCACCCAACGCGCGGGTGCCATCGTCGCCGCGCTCTACCGCTCGGGTGGCACCGACCTCAGCAGCACGCTGCTGCTCACGCGCGCGGACTCGTCATCCAACCTCCTGTATCAGCTCGGCGCCCTCGGCAAACTCGGCGCGCAACTCGATCTCGCGGTGCAGAAGGCGCAGGCCGACCGCAACCAGGCAGCCGCGCTGAGCGCCCAGGCGACCGTCGCCAGGAACGAGCGCGAGAGGCTGGCCGCCGTCGCGAAGACCGCACTGGCCACCGCGCGGGCCGCGCTCGATGCCGCGAACGCCGCCGTGGCCACCCAACAGGCAAACCTCGCCCAGCTGTACGCCCAGCTCGCGAGCCTCAAGAACACGACAGCCCAGGTCGAGCAGGCCTATGCCATCGGCCTCCAGCAGTCAAACGACGGCGGCGGCGGCGACGGCACGGTCACCGACGTGCCGTCAAGCGGTGTCAATGACCCGGCTGCGGCGCAGGCATTCGCCTGGGCGATCCTGGCCGGTTACGGGTTCGGCCAGGACCAGGACAATTGCCTGCTCTGGCTGTGGAACCGCGAATCGGGCTGGCGTACTAACGCGTACAACCCAGCCGGCCCCGCCTACGGCATCCCCCAGTCGCTGCCGGGCAGCAAGATGGCTGCCGTGGGTGCCGACTGGCGCACGAATTACCGCACCCAGGTGACCTGGGGCATCATCTACATCATGGACAGGTATGGCAGCCCCTGCGGCGCATGGGCGCATTCAGAGGCGATCGGCTGGTATTGATGAGGCCCGCCTGATGGGCGCGGCATCGGTCCGCGTCGACAGCTGGCTCTGGGCTATCCGCGTTTACAAGACCCGCTCGTCGGCGACGGCTGCCTGCCGCGCCGGACATGTGAAGGTGAACGGCGAGCGCGCAAAGGCCGCCCAGTCTGTGAAGGTCGGCGACGAGGTGCGGGTGCGCATCGCCGGCTTCGACCGCATCCTCGAGGTGCGTGAGACGCTCGTCAAGCGGGTCGCGGCCGCCGTGGCGGCGACGAGCTACGTCGACAACAGCCCGCCGCTGCCGAGCCCGGAGGATGTCGCACTCGCGCCGCGCAGGGACAGGGGCGCGGGCAGGCCCACCAAGCGCGAGCGCCGTGATCTCGAGAAGCTGCGCGGCCGCGACAGCGAGGATGACGACTGATGCGTCGGGCCATCTCTTGCGTAGCGCGCTCCAAGCCGGGACGCGTACGCTCTGCATAGGAGCATCCGGCTCTCTCGAGGAGGATCCTGACCCATGGCTGACAAGTCGCCGAAGAAATCCACCGCCAAGACCGCGGCGAGCAAATCCCTCAAGGAGAAGCGCGCCGACAAGAAGGACAAGGCAGCAAGCAAGCGCAAGGACTGACCCTGTCACCGTCGGGCCCGTAGGCTCGATGGATGATGCACGGGATAGTTCCTCCGTACCTGCTCACGCGAATCGCTCGTCTCGATGACGAGCGATTCGCGGTAGCTGCGGTCGCGGCACAGAACGCGCTCAGGCATGACGAGCCGATGCGGGCCGCCCGGCTGACATTCAGCCTCAGCGACTCTGGCGCCCTCGTCGCCGAATTCGCTGACACGCCCACGCGCGCGGTTTCGGATGCCGCGGCCACCGAGACGCTGCCAGGCCGGGTAGCGCGCCGCGAGGGCGGCGATCCCGTCGCCGACGTCGCCGTCAACGAGGCCTACGACGGCCTCGGCTCGACATTCGCTCTCTACTCCGAGGTGTACGGCCGCAACTCGATCGATGGCAGGGGGCTGCCGCTGGATGCGACGGTGCACTACGGCAGGCTCTACGACAACGCGTTCTGGAACGGCGAGCGCATGGTGTTCGGTGACGGCGACGGCGTGATCTTCGCGAGCTTCACCGGCTCGCTCTCGGTCATCGGCCACGAACTCACCCACGGCGTCACCCAGTACACCGCGAACCTCGCCTACCAAGGCCAATCCGGCGCCCTCAACGAGTCGGTCTCCGACGTTTTCGGCGCGCTGGTCGAGCAGCACAGCCTCGGGCAAAGTGTCGACAAAGCCTCGTGGCTTATCGGGGACGGGCTGTTCACCGACCAGGTCGAAGGCTCAGCGCTGCGCTCGATGAAAGCCCCGGGCACCGCCTACGACGACGACGTGCTCGGCAAGGATCCGCAGCCCGCCGACTTCGAGCACTACATCACGACCGATGACGACAACGGGGGCGTGCACCTGAACTCGGGAATACCCAACCGGGCGTTCTACCTCGTCGCGCACCGGCTGGGCGGCACGGCATGGGAGTCGGCCGGCCGCATCTGGTACGACACGATCACCGGGCCGCTCGCCCCAACCGTGGATTTCGCGGGATTCGCCGCCGCCACCGTGGCCGCCGCGGCAAAACGCTTCGGCGCGGCATCCGCTGAGGTCGACGCTGTCAGGGCCGGCTGGGCCGGAGTCGGGGTGGCCAGCGATGGCGCGCCCCGGGGGTGAACCGGCGATAGTCGTCACCGTCGCGCGGACCGGCGGCTTCGCCGGGCTGCGCACCCAATGGCGGGTGACGTCGGACGACAGCGACGAGTGGATGCCGCTCATCGAGGCATGCCCATGGGACACGGTGACAGCCGACCCGCACTCCCGCGACCGCTACATCTACACCATCGAAGTCACGGCCCCACGCAAACGACGCACGGCCGCGGTGCCTGAGGCCTCCCTCGTTGGGCCGTGGAAAGAGCTCGTCGAGAAGGTGCAGTCCACCTAGCCGACCGCGACCCGCTTGCGCTTCGATACCCAGATCACGCCCGCGCCGACGGCGCCGATGGTGAGCGCGATCATGATCAGGTAGAACGCCACCGACAGGTAGCCGTTCTGCGACAGGTTCGGGTTCATGAACGGATAGGGATACCAGTAGGGTTTTTGGCTCAACTCGTCGATAGTGAAGGGGCCGCGAACCAGCGTGTACACGCCCCACACGATGGGGAAGGCCACGATCGTCCAGATGTGTTTCCAGGCGAGCGCGGTGCGCCCGGGCGCGAAGAGCCAGTCGAGCACGATGTACAGCGGCGCGACGACATGCAGGATCTCGTTAGACCACTCGAGGGTCACGCCCTGCGGGAGCTCGATATTGCGCAGCAGCAGGTTGTAGACGATGCCGGTCACCGCCATGTACGTGACGATGACCGCGCGGAGGATCGTGAACCAGTGCGGGTCTTCGCCCTTGCGAATCACCAGGAGCACCGCCCCGATGAGGCATACCGCGACCGTGCCGACGTTCGACTCGATGGTGAAGAAGCTGAAAAAGTTCACCACGGAGTTCGGGATGTCCTGGTAGCCGTGCCCCGTCCAGTAGCCGATGCTCGTGATGAGCTGGCCGATGATCGCGGCGATGATCGCGGCGGCGGCCACGACTCGGATGATGGCGAATGCGATGCGCACGGTACCTCCCCAGGGTTCGGCGGCGATCACGCGCTCGCTCACCTGAATGCTAGCGGCGCGTCCGCCCTCGGCGCGGGATTGTCATGCGCGGTGTTGACACCCACGCGCTAGCGTTGGGGAATGGCGGATGTCACGGGCGTGGCGCTACCGGCGCCGGCGAAATTGCGCACAGTCATAATCGCGTTCGCCGCCAATGTAGTCGTCGCGTCGGCCAAGACAGCTGCTGCCGTGATCACCGGTTCCGCGTCGATGCTCGCCGAGGCCGCACATTCCTGGGCGGACGCGGGCAACGAGGTGTTCCTTGTGATCGCGGAGCGGACATCGTCGAGAGCGGCGGATGACGCCCACCCGCTCGGCTACGGCCGCGAGTCGTATGTGTGGTCGCTTTTCGCCGCCTTCGGCCTCTTCACCGCTGGCGCCGTGGTCTCTGTGCAGCACGGGGTGCAGGAACTCATCGCGCCGGAGCCCGCGAAAGATTTCGCCATCGCGTACATCGTGCTCGGGGTCGCCGTCGTGTTCGAGGGATTCTCTCTCACCCAGTCGGTCGTGCAGGCGCGGGCCGCCGCAACGAGGTACGGGCGCACCACCTTCGACTACGCGCTCAACGGGTCCAACTCCACACTGCGGGCGGTGCTCGCCGAGGACTCCGCGGCGCTGGGCGGCCTCGGGATCGCGTTTCTCGGCATCCTGCTGCACCAGGTCACCGGCGACTCCCGGTACGACGCGATCGGGTCACTGCTCATCGGGGTGTTGCTCGGGGTGGTCGCCATCGTGCTCATCAACCGCAACCGCCGCTACCTCGTCGGGGTCGAACCCAACGACACGGCGCGCGCCGCCGTCGGCAGGTCGCTCGCGGGGCATCCCGAGATCGAACGGGTCACCTACCTGCACCTCGAATTCGTCGGCCCCGCCCAGCTGTATGTGGTCGCCGCCGTCGATCTCGTGGGCGACCGGCGCGAAGAGGACGTCGCCAGGCAGTTGCGCATGCTCGAACACCTCATCGAAGAGAACGAACTCATCCAGACGGCGGTGCTCACCCTCTCGGTGGGCGACGAACCGTCGATCACGTTTTAGCGAACACGTGTAGCGAACACGCCTAGCGTGCCGCGGCCTTCGCCGCGCGCTTGAACTCGCGCACCTTCGTGAGCGAACCGGGATCAACGATGTCGGCGACGGAACGGAACGAACCCGTAGCGCCGTAGTCGCCGGCGGCCTCCCGCCAGCCGTCGGCCTCGAGGCCGTACTGCTTGCCGAGCAGGGCGAGGAAGATCTTCGCCTTCTGCTCCCCGAAGCCCGGCAGAGCCTTCAGCCGGGCGAGAATCTCGGCACCGCTCGGGGCGTCGCGCGTCCAGATCGCATCCGCTCGGCCACCCCACTCGTCCCGTACGGTCGCGCAGAGCGACTGCACCCGCGCCGCCATCGAGCCGGGGAACCGGTGCACCGACGGGGAGATCCGGAACACCTCGACGAGCTTCTCCGGGTCGTAGCCGGCGATCTCCGCGGCATCGAGGCCACCGAGCCGGTCTTTAAGCTTGGCCGGACCCGCGAAGGCCGTCTCCATGGGCACCTGCTGGTCGAGCAGCATGCCGATGAGCAGCGCGAGCGGGTCGGCGGAGAGCAGGGCGTCAGCATCCGGATCGCCGGTGATGTGAAGGGTTGCCATGCTTCGATGTTCCCATGGGACGCTAGAACGATGGTCATCCATCTCGATCGCCAAGGCGCACGGCGCATAGCCGTGCGGGCCCAGCTACTGGATGCCCGCCGGCCGACCGACCTGGTCGAGGTTGTGCGGCAACTGTCTTTCGTGCAGCTCGAGCCGACTGCGACGGTCGCCCCAACCGCTGACCTCGTGTTGTGGAGCCGACTCGGCGAGGCCTATGAACCGGACGACCTGACGACGGCGCTCGAACGCGACAACTCACTGTTCGAGCTGGGCCTCATGGTGCGGCCGATGGAAGACCTCGCGCTGTACCGGGCCGCGATGGCCGAAGCACCCAGATACGAATCGACAGCGAAGTGGCTCGACGACAATGAGGAGTTCCGCGGGGACGTGCTCGAACGACTCGAGCTCGATGGGCCGTTGGCCTCGCACGACATCCCGGACACGAGCATCGTCTCCTGGCCGTCCACCGGCTGGAACAACAACCGCAACGTCATGATGATGCTCGAGTGCCTCATGGCGCGCGGCGAGATCGCGGTGGCCGGCCGACGCGGGCGCGACCGCCTCTGGGACCTGGCTGAGCGTGTCTACCACGCGGACATCCCCACGGTTCCGCTGGAAGAGGCGGCCCGCATCCGCGACGAGCGCCGGTTGCGGGCATTGGGCGTGGTGCGCAACGCGACCCCCGACCTCCCCGTCGAGACGACGCGGGTCGGCGACGCCGGCGAGGCCGCAACGATCGGAGGGCTGAAGGGCGAGTGGCGTGTCGATCCGGGGGCGCTCGGGCAGCCGTTCGAGGGGCGCACGGCGCTGCTGTCCCCCTTTGACGGCCTCGTGCGGGACCGGCGTCGCATGCAGGACCTGTTCGAGTTCGACTACGCCCTCGAAATGTACAAACCGAAGGCGAAGCGCCGCTGGGGCTACTACGCGCTGCCGATCCTGCACGGCGACCGCCTCATCGGCAAAGTGGATGCCGCGGCCGACCGCGGCCGCGGCACGCTCGTCGTGCACGCCATCCACGAAGACGCCCCGTTCGCCGCAGAGGTCACGGATGCCGTGCGCTTCGAGCTCGAGAATCTCGCGCGCTGGTTGCGGTTGGGCGTTGAACTCCCGAACTGATCAATACCAGTTGTACGACTCTGAGTGGTTCCACGCAGCGCACGGGGAACCGTAGGACGACGCGATGTAGCCGAGCCCCCACGCGATCTGAGTCGCTGGGTTTGTCTGCCAATCGGCACCGGCGATCGCCATCTTCTCGCCGGGCAGGGCCTGCGGGATGCCCGTGGCGCCACTTCCGGCGTTGTAGGAGCTGACATTCCAGCCCGACTCCCGCTGCCAGAGGCTCACGAGGCATCCGAACTGGTCGTCGCCCCAGCCAAACTGCGAGGCCGCCATGTCGTGCGCGGTCGCCTGGGCACCGGCGGGGCTCGCGAGGTACGCGGCCTGGGCGGCAGCCGCAGCAGCAGCCGCAGCGGCTGCCGCGACAACGGCATCGGCTGTGCGCTTCTGGAGGATCGCGCCGTCCAGGGCGAGTTGTTCGGAGCGCATCCCCGTGCTCTCGTTGAGGAGTTTTGCGGAGATGCGCCCCTGAGCCTGGTCTGCGGCGGCCGACTGGGTGACGAGAGTGGTCGTCACGACACCCCCGATTGCGGCGAGTGCCACAGCTGCGAATGCGGCGCGGCGGATGACTCGAGCGGCGGGACTGGATGAACGGATATGACGAGAAGTATTTTTGGGCATGACTTTCACAGGATGATCCGCTGGCGCACACAGCGAAGCGGATCGGATCGGGAACGACCGCGAGCGGATGCCCGGGCGAAGCAGCCAGCCTCAGGGCCGAGTCTGGGCGGCTCGTGCCAATGTGCGGCGAATCCCCTGCGCCGTGCGGCACACATCCGCGGGATTCGTGGGATTGGTCAGCTCTCTTGGAGCAGATTCACACGGGTCATGCAGAAACTCGTGGCCTCGCCCTTCTAGGTGCCGTCGGAGGCTTGGGGCGAGCCAGACGCACGGACGTACTCGACATGACTAGAGATCTGGGCCAATGCGGACAGCACATAGAATCCTCGAAGGTTCTCCCAGCCGGCCGTCCATGTGATCCGTGCGGCAATCTCCCATGTGGTCAGGCCCGGCGCCGCTTCGAGCAGCTTTCGTACCTCGGATGAACGGCGGAGGTGATGGTCCGCAAGTTCTCGCCTTCGCGCAGCGAGCCCGGAGAACAGGAATTCATGGCCGGGACCGACGACGAATTGGTCATAAGGGGCCAGGCAATCCAAAGAAGCCACATAGTCAGCGATTGGGTTCGTCTCGGTGGCGCCGCCAAGGCCCAGGCCGGAATAGATGGTGGGAAGCACATGGTCGCCGGTGAAGATCACGTGATTGTCGCTGTCCACCAGGCAGAGGTGTCCGCTTGTGTGCCCCGGGGTCAGGACAACCTGAATCTGCCGACCGGCGATCGGCAGGACATCGCCTTCCTCCAGTAGCCGATCGGCTGCACCCCGGGGCGCTGCCGGTCCGCGACTGCGGGCGGCTTCCAACTCAGGCCGTCGGTTGCGCGGGACGCCCCAGCCGTCCAACTGGCGCGCGTCGTCCTCGGCGGATGGCCTGTTCGCCTCCATCAGGGAGAGCGCGGACTGCTCCCGACTGGACATAGCGACTTCTGCGCCGCACTCCCGGTTCAGCCGCCCGGCCATCCCAAAATGATCCGAGTGAAAATGCGTCACCGTGACTGTCGCAACATCTCTGAGACTACGGTCGATTAACGCCAATGCGTCGCCAAGTGCCGCGAAGTTCTGCTCAGAGTCCCATCCGGGGTCGACCACATGCACTCGGCCGTCGGCGCCCCGGATCAGGTACGCCAGGCTATAGGTGAGGTGCTCCCCGGGAATAGCCATTGCCACGGCCCAGGTGTCGGGGCAAACCAGTTCCACGTCCGGCATTCGCCCGCTCGACCACGCAGCGAGCATCGCGGCACTCGTCGCCTGCACGGTGACAACAGGTCCAGTCACCAGGCTCGGCTCCTCAGCGGTTTTCCGCAGGGGCACGATTTCGAGCGATCGGGAAAGACCGCCCTGCCCGCGGATGACACAAGTATCTCAGGGCACGCGGGGTGAGGCGTCTTGCGAACGGCCTCTAAGCCGCCGCCCTGCCGAGTCTCCCAGACAAGGCCCGCCCGTAGTCGGTCGCAGCGGCGTGTGCGCTCTCGAGATTCTGCGCTGCCAGGTCGCGGAATTCGGCCAGGGCCGGATTGGCATTCGCCGCGGTCAATTCCACCTCGATGACCTCCAAATCCAGGCCCCAGCTTCTTTCGAAAATCAGCTTCAGCCATCCGGTCGCGTGATCCCAGCCTTCACGAGCGGTGCCGGGACCATATGCGCCACCGCGGGCGAGCACGAGGTACGCCGGCCTTCCTGCGATTGGCTTGGTCGACCTGGGCGAGAAACGCGGGTCGGCAATAACCACGTCGATCCACGCTTTGACGTGCGGGGGCACCCCGAAGTTATACATCGGGATCGCGAAGATGAATGCGTCGGCGTCGGAAAGTTCGTCTCCGAGTTCAGACGCCAGTGCCAGCGCTCGATGCTGGGCGGTGGTCCTCTCGGCCTCCGGGATATGCGATCCGGCAAGTGCGTCAGCCCATGTCGCCGAAGGAAGCGGCGCCTGGGCGAGGTCTCTCCGCGCGACATTCGCGCCCGGGGACTCCGCCAGAAGCGCTGACTCCAGACTCGTGGCAACCGCCCGGGTCACCGAGCCTTCGTGCCGGATGCTTGCGTCAAGCCGAAAAATGGTGGTCACGAAACGTTGCTCCCCAGTGCGAAGCGTCCAACTACGACGACCAAAGCGAGGCCGAGAAGGATGAGGTTCACCGCGACCGACCTGCCTTCCTTTCGCCGCGCGTGAGTGACCACGGCTCCGACCATCACGATCGCGAGCCCGGCGGCGGCCAGGGGCGTAAGGAAAGTGGCGATGCCCGTCAGGCCCGGCAGGATGAGGCCGAGCGCGCCCAGGATCTCCGCCAGTGCGATCAGCCGGATGATCCTGGGATGGAACTCGGGGATACCCTCCTTCAGCCTTTCGCTGGATCGAATCGCCTTCGTGATCCCCGAGACGAGAAAGGCGAGCGCGAGCAGAATCTGGACAATCCAGAGAATGAGATTCATCTAAAGGTTTCCTTTGGTGATGCCTATACTTACTGATAGTGCGTTGCCTATCATTAGTCAGATTTGAAACGGTTACAAAAGGCACAATCGTGTTCGTGGAACACGATTCGTTGGGAATAGGGAGGACATGATGGCGATGAGCAGCACACCGGCTCTCGATGAGTCGACCGCGGCTGGCGTGTCCGAATATGAGAATGCCTGCGCCTCAAGCGGCCGCGGCGAAGCAATCCGCAGCGTGCTCGGCCACATCGGCGACAAGTGGACACTGCTGGTCGTCGGCGCGCTCGCCGTTAGGCAACGACCGCGGTTCACCGAACTCCAGCGGCACATCCCCGGCATTTCGCAGCGAATGCTGACTGTGACCCTCCGTCACCTGGAACGTGATGGCCTCGTGCGGCGAACGACGCACGCCGAGGTGCCTCCACGAGTCGAATACGAACTCACGAGCATCGGCCGAACCCTTATCGAACCCGCGCGCGAACTGAGTCGCTGGGCCGTCGGTAGCTACGTCACCATCCTCGACAGCCGCGAACGGTTTGATGCCGCCAGCGCGGAACCGAAGGCAGCGCGAGAGTCGAATCAGTAGCACCAGGCCCGACGGCATCAGATTCGCCACTAGCCACCGCTGTCAAGCCCTTACGTGCTCGACGGGAGGAGCGTCACTACCCAATATGATCGTCCTGAGAGTGGGTGCATAGGCCGTGCCAACAGCAGCAGACGCGACCGACCGGCTCCTCGGAGATCGGTACCGTCTCGAGGCAGCAATAGGTTCCGGAGGAATGGCGACCGTTTATCGGGCGCGCGACGAGGTGCTCGGTCGCGCGGTCGCGGTCAAGCTTTTCGACGTCGATGTGGTCGACGCCAGCCGCCAGGAGAGCGAGCTGGCCGTCCTCGCGGGCCTCGACCACCACGGCCTGGTCAACCTGCTGGACGCCGGTGTCGACCACGACGCGAGCGGGCGCGCGCACCGTTACATCGTGATGGCGCTCATCGTCGGCATCAACCTCCAGGAGAGGTTGCGGGGGGCCAGGATTGCCGCGCGCCACATCGCGGAGATCGGCTACGACATGGCTGAGGCGCTCGAATACATCCACGGACACAACGTCATCCATCGAGACATCAAGCCGTCGAACATCCTGCTTGTCGACTACGGCACCGACGCGCCGCGGGCGAGAGCGAAGCTCACGGATTTCGGCATCGCCGTCAACGAGGATGTCGAACGGATGACCGCCGACGGCGCGACCACCGGCACCGCGGCCTACCTCAGCCCCGAGCAGGCGGCGGGGGCGACGGTAGGCAAGCCCAGCGACGTGTACTCGCTCGGCCTGGTGCTGCTGCAGTGCTTCACGCGCTCGATCGAATACCCGGGCAGCGTCGTGGAGTCGGCGGTCGCGCGCCTGTCCCGCGATCCCGTCATGCCGTCGTACCTGCCCGAGCACTGGCGAGACCTGCTCTCCTCGATGACCGCGCGCAAACCCTCTGCCCGGCCGCCCGCCCGCGACCTCGTCTCTGCGTTCCGGCAGCTGGCGATCGCCGAGGGCGGCCGCCACAAGGATGCGGACGGTGACGTCTTCCCCGGCAACGATGAGAGAGTCGACACCCTCGACACCATCCCGGATGAGGCACTCCATCGCGCCACGGCAATGGCGGCGCGACTCTTCGACGCGCCGATCTCGGTCGTGAGTATCGTCGACCACGACCGCACCTGGCTCGTGTCCCACTACGGGGAGGAGGTCGAGCAGATCGCCCGCAAGGTCGACCTGTCCAACCCCGAGGCTCCCCGGGATGAACTGATCGTGGTCGAAGACGGTCGCACCGACCCTCGGACCTCCGACAGCCCGCTGGTGACTGGTCCGGTAGCGCTGCGTTTCTATGTCGGGATGCCCCTCAAGAGGACCGATGGACGCACAATCGGCACACTCTCGGTGGCCGACTTCGTCCCAGGCACCGCGTCGGAGTCCCAGCTCGCCAGCCTGCAGGACCTTGCTGCCCTCATCATCGCCCAACTCGAGCTGCGCCAGGCGGGACTGCGGATCGGCGGACACACGGGTGACTCCGTTCCGATAACAGGCGCGCGAACCGAAAAGGGCGGCGAGACATGGATCGCTCCGGCTTGAGCCCGAACCGAGCCGCCGGAACCGGTGCAGTTATTCGAGGGTAAGTTAGCGAACATGAAGAGTCGTGGTGGGCGAATCGTCCTGATCATCGTCGGCGTGGTCGCGCTTGTCATCGGTGTTGTATTTGCCGGGCAGGGGGCGAACCTGATCCCGGGAAGTTCGATGACAGGCGACCGCATGTGGCTCTACATCGGGCTGATCCTCGCGGTCGTCGGCATCGTCCTGATGGTGCTCGGGCTACGCCGACCGGCGCGCGGCCACACGCCCTGAGGTGCGTCGGAACCGGCGGCGGGACCCGTTGCCACAGCCACAAAGACATTGAGGGCCGCCCTCATTAACGAATTGAGGGCCGCTTTGGCGCGGCCCTCATTGTCTTCAGTCGGGCTGACAAGATTTGAACTTGCGACCCCCTGACGCCCAGGGGAGTTCGTTCGCGCGGTCTCGTGTGTTCTCGTGGGATGTCATCTGCTCTCGCAACGTGGTTTCCAGTCTCACGCCGCGCACCGTGTGCAACGCCTGTGCAAAGACGCGAATCGTTGCACCAACGGACTTTACGCGAGCCCGTTCAGGGCTTCGACAACGACAGGAAACGGCTCGATCTTGGCGCCTTGCTTCCCGATGTAGTCGAGGTCGGTCTGCTTCCAGTCCGCCTGGGTCGTAGCCAGCACGAGCTTGTCGGCTCGCAGCACGCGAGCGACCCGCAGCAGCTTCGCTGCCTGAGCAGGGCGCTTCGTGGTGGGAAAGGAACCCGTCGTCTTGGCTTCCACGATCACTAGCTCACGATCGACACAGGCGATCACGTCCACCTCGGCCACTGCCTCCCCCGAGTCGAGCTGGAAGAACTCAAGCTCGGGAGCATCCGAGTACGACTGCCCGCTCCGCTTGAGAGCGGCGGCAGCGAGCAGCGGAACGTCGCCATTTGCTGCGAGCAGGTCGCGGAAAACCGCATATAGATCGTAGAACCACCTCGGCTCTGAACCATGCTTCCAACGCTCCGAAACGAGGGCGTTGAGCGTCGCGCATTGAGGGCACTCGAACTGTTGACCGAGGCGGTCTGCGTCCACGAACGATCCCCGGCCACACTCTGCGCAGTTCAAGATCAGACCCCGCCGTAGCAGCCTCGCTGCGGCCAGCCTGTCGATCAGTTCGACGGTGGCGTGAGTATTCCCCGGCAGGAGCGCGTCGATCGCATCAAAGGTCAGGTACGGGTCCAGCCCGAGGACGACGCGCTCGGGGTCACGCACCTTCGGCGTGTGATCTAGCCGGACGAATCCGTGAAGCATCGGCAGGCTGCCGCTCGCGGCCAGGTCGAGCAATTCGGCTCGCGTGCCGAGCCTCCTCCGAATGAGCTCGGCCTGCCGTCCGGCGGACGACAACCTCACTCCGAGACCCGCCGTCGCGGCCATGCCTTCGACCCACCGAATCATCGAGAGGGACCGGAGCCTGGGGCGACCGATTCGACCCGACAAGAACGAGCCGGACATGACGAGGCCCATCGAGCTCGGATCGAATGAGATGCCGTCCTTGCTCGCTCGCAGATTCGTCTCGCGCCACACCCCTTGCTCGATAGTCAGATTGCTCGACGGCAGGTCTCGCGCTCTCGGAGACGCGTCGCCCACCAGGGTCACATCGACGTACCAGTACGGCACGCGACCCGAATTGACCGGGTAGATCAGGTTGCTGGGAACCGGTGTCGTGAGGCCCACCAGAGCGTCCTTGGTGCCGTCGGCGTGCTTGGCGACCGGGATGAGCACCGGGTCGCCGACATACTCATTGATCGCGAGTTCGAGGTGACCTCGCTCGACGTTGGGATCGCGCAACTGGATGGTCTCGCGGCGCTGAATCCGCTGACGACGGTGACCCTTCACCTGAAACGTGAACTGCGGTGCTTCGATCCGCATAGCGGCATCCGCTACGTACTTCGGCGTCTGGGACGCAGAGGTGACAGCGAGGTAGAGCGCGTTCTGCTCAAGGTCCGTAATGGTCGTCCAAATGGCCGGCTGGACGTAGTGCTTGAACGTGTCGTCGTCATCGAGCATCGCCGGTGTCAGCCAGATGCCTCGCCCCACGATCCGGTCGTACGCGAGCGCGAGCGCGAAGTCCTCACCGGTGTCGCCAACGACGACCGCACCTCCGTCGCGTAGGTGCCAGCGTGACACCTGTGTCAAACCCTGGTCAACCAGGAACCACGACTCGAGGTCGCGAGCACTCAGGGTCTGAATCTGGCCCTTGGGGTCCCAGACGATCGAGTTCGGCGGATCGCCAATTGGGCGAATCAGCCAGTCGAACGCAGCAGGTGGCGGCTCGGGGCGGTTCCTGTTCTCGTCCTCTGAGGAGGCGACTCCGACGCGAAGCGCCGCGTATAGCCCCGCGTCCGACCTCCACGCCGCGGAGGCCGCCAGCCGCGCGGTCCCAGCATGAGGCGACGGCGCGAAGCCGCGAGCGAACCGATCGTCACGACCTGCCATCTTGAGGTCGGTCACGGTCTCCCGCTGCGGGTCCGGGTCGTGGCCGGGGTATCGAGCCGATCGCATCGGCGAACTCCACGACACGACCACCTCCCGCGCCGCCTCCGCAGCAGGATCGGTCAGGGTGTCGTGCATCCGCGCGATCATCTCCAGGCGCTCGGCCTCGTCCTTGGTGCCGCCGACCCGGACCCGACCGGGATACCAAGCTTCGAAATCAGAGGCGGGAACTTCAAGCGTTACCACGTGGTCGGGGTCGTATGCGCGAACGAGCGGGGCGAACCGCTCCGATGGAACACCAGTCTTTGGGTCGTAGGGCACGAGCACGAAACCGGCCCCGCCCCAGTAGCTAGAGACCGTAGTCAGAGCCGACGCTGTCCAGTCCCTCCACCGATCGTCGTTCGCGATCATGATCGCCACGCGTGGTGGTCGCAGGGCGAGCACCGCTGACACGAAATCGACTTCAGGCGTCGTCACGCACGTATCCTCTCGCATCCGACCGACACCGCGATTGCGATCTCTAGTGCGGTCGAATCTGCCGACCGTCCACCATGTCCGGTGCCACGTCTGCTCCCCAGGCGTTGCCTCGACCGCCAAGCATGCCGTGGACTCCGGCAACGCTCAAGAGGGTCCAAAAGTTCTCGACGGACAGCGCCATGCGTGCCTCCAGATCGTGGAGGAACGAATCCCACTGAACGCCCCCAGCCTCGGACGCAGCGTTCCACGAGGCCTTCGTGCCAGCGTCGTGGTCGATGAGCGCCCGCTCGGCTTCGTCCCACAGCGCCTCCGGCTGCTCGCCCGTCTGCGGTTGCTCAGCCAGCTGGTCGAGGTGATAGAAGCGGCCTGAGACCCCGTACCGCCTCAGCGCGTCCACGATCGGCTGCCAGCCGGGATCGCTCTCGACCCCGAGCAGCAGCGGCTCGACGACGCTGCGGTGCGTCGCTAGGTGAAGCCGACCCCGCAGGGCGACGAGCAGTTCGGCGTTCATCAGCGACAGGTCGTGCCTCCAGACCTTCTTGAACTGTGCGTGGGACGGCCACGCTCCGCGTTCAGCGACGTTGATCAAGCCGAGCGACATCTTCATCAGCTTCTCGACGCCGATCGACAGCATCGTCATCACCGGGTCGAGGGTTGACTCGCGGTAACGAGCGTGACGAAGCGACCAGCTGCCGAGGCCCAGGAGATTGCGCGTCCCGGTCGTCTCGAAGATCAGCGCGAACGCTTGTGTGTCGGATAGCCCGTCCTGCACCTTAGCCACGAGTGCGGCCTAAGGCATCGGATCGACGGCAGCGACGCCGTTGTCCGCAACATGCTCGGTCCACCTGGCGCCATCCCAATAACGATGTTCGTGACGCCCCGTCGGGTCCGGGTTCCAAGCGGGAGGCGCAGGCGGTGGTGCAGTCACCGCTCCAGGAGGAGGCGGGACGTCCCTGGACACGGCGGGACGAGCCTTTACCGCAGTGCCCGCAAGTTTCGCGTCAGCGGCCTGATCCGTCACCTGAGCCTTCGCGCGGTCCAATGCGGCGATTGCTCGGTCGATCTCCGACTTCACGATCGCATATGGGCGCAGTGCCTGCGCCTGCCTGGCCGATATGTTCCGACCCTCCATCGCGCGTCCGCGCGCCATTGCGCCACGTGTTTTGCTACCAACAAACAGGCCAACCGTAGTCCCTGCCTGCCGAGTCTTAAGGCGGGCATCTTGGTAGGACTCGCGCACGCTGCGCTCAGCGTCCGTCACTTGGCGTTTGAGGTCGCGAAGGTCACGAACGCCATCGCTCAAGCATCGCTTTGCGTCCCCATAGTCGTCTAGGGCGAGAGAGGCATTCGCTTCAGCTTGTGCCTTCTGAATGATGCCCTTGATCGCCGCATCGGGATCCCAGTTACCCAACTTCATGCGCTGAGACTAGTGCCTTGGCACGCTAAGCCGATAAGTTTTCAGGACCGCGTGCCGCGCGATTCTGAAACAAAAGGATCAAAGATGTCCGACCTCACGCCCACCCCGCCGCCCGCTCCATCCGCGGAGGTCGTATCGCCGCCGCCACCACCGCCAGCCGCCGTTCCGACTCCGGCTGCGCCGACGGTTCCAGCTGGGTGGTATGACGACGGCCACGGTCGGCAGCGTTGGTACGACGGCAGTGCATGGACCGACGTCTACGCCCCGGTGCAGCAGGCAGCGCCCCAACCGGTTCACACAGCCGGGCCCGCTACAGCGGCTTCGCTAAATGTCAACCGCCAGGTGATCTATAACCGCGAGCAAAAGGGCCACAGCATCATCCTGCATCTCTTGTTGGGATGGATCGTCCTATACATCCCTACGATCTACTACGCGGTGAGCCCGAACCACTATTTCCACGCCTAGGTCGACGGGCAAGCCCAGCGGATCAGCGCGACGCGCGGTCGTTCGCGCTTCCTGGCACGACAAGCCCCAACCCAGCTCGTCGCTGAGCAGGTGTCTGTGCTTGCACGGCTGCCGAGAGAGGCTCCGTTTCCGCGGATCGGAGCCGAGTAGGGTTGGCCGGGTTCGGGCCGCACGTGTGCGACGGCGGGCGTGCCGACGATCAAGCTGCACAACGTCAGACACAGCATCGCATTCTGGCTCCACCAGCTAGGCGTCGCGCCGCCGACGCAGCGGCCCTCCTGGGACACAGCGTCGAGGTCCACCTCGCGACCTACCATCCGCACTCGGGCGCGGCAGGCATCCGGGCGGCGGCGAGCGCGTTCGGGGCGGACATGAAGAAGCAGCAGCAGGTCGCGTCGGAGGCTTAACCGCCGCGCCTTGTGCAACGGCTCGTGCAACGGTGTCGTGCAAAACAGAGAGAGACCCCACCCGGGCTTAATCGGCTGGGGTCTCTCTGCTTGTGTTTCCGCGGGACCTTCGCCCCGGGGACTTGTCGGGCTGCGCCCCACCGGGCACGGCCGCCACATCGCGCGGTCACTCGCGGGGTGCCCAGCTCGCGGAATGCGCGATGCGTCGGAACCGGCCGGCGGGGACCCCGTTGTAAGCACGCCATGAAGACAATGAGGGGTCGCCCCTCATTAACGAATCGAGGGCCGCCTTCTGGGGCGGCCCTCACTGCCTTCAGTCGGGCTGACAAGATTTGAACTTGCGACCCCCTGACCCCCAGTCAGGTGCGCTACCAAGCTGCGCCACAGCCCGTGACAACTCGAATAGCTTAGCGTGTTCGCGCCGGGCGAACGCCGATACCTCTTGTTCACTCGACCAATGTCGGGGGAATAAGACAGGATGTTCACAACGTTTACTTTCCGTACGGGCCGGCCGCCCGCACGCTTCTCCGCCCACCATCGACGGGATATCCCTTGACTGAAACCGTGCCATCCGCGACATCCACCAACGACTCCCGGGGCATCGCCGCGAACGCGCCCGAGAACCTCAAGCGCAACAACCTCGTCATCAACCTCATGCTCGTGGCCACCTTCGTGGTGTTCCTCAACGAGACGATCATCGGTGTCGCGATCCCGGCCGTCATGAAAGACCTGAGCATCCCGGCGAGCACCGCGCAATGGCTGTCCACCGCCTTCATGTTGACCATGGCCGTGGTCATCCCGACCACCGGCTTCCTCATGCAGCGCCTCAACACGCGCACGGTGTTCATCCTCGCGATGAGCCTGTTCAGCCTCGGCACGGCGATCGCCGCGATCGCGCCCGGGTTCGAGATCCTGCTCGTCGGTCGCGTTATCCAGGCGAGCGGCACGGCGATCATGATGCCGCTGCTCATGACTACTGTCATGACCCTGGTGCCCCCGCACGAGCGCGGCAAGACGATGGGCAACATCTCGATCGTCATGTCGGTCGCCCCCGCGGTCGGTCCCGCCATCGGCGGCGTGATCGTGCAGGGCCTCGACTGGCGCTTCATCTTCATCCTCGTGCTGCCCATCGCGATCCTGGCCCTCGTGCTCGGCGCACTGCGCGTCAAGAACGTCACGGAGCCGAACGCAGTGCCGTTGGATGCCCTCTCCGTCGTCCTCTCCGCGTTCGCGTTCGGCGGGCTCATCTACGGTCTCTCGAGCCTCGGCGAGGCAGCTGCCGGCGCCGCGCCCGTGGCGCCCTGGATCCCGATCACCGTCGGTGCGGTATCGCTGGTGCTCTTCATCGTGCGCCAGCTCGCGCTGCAGCGCGGCGATCGCGCCTTCCTCGACCTGCGTACCTTCAAGTCGCGCGGCTTCACGGTGGCCATCGTGCTGATGGTCGTCATGATGGGCGCCCTGTTCGGCACCGTGTTCCTGCTGCCGATCTACACCCAGAAGGTGCTCGGTATCGAGCCGGCGCTCAGCGGCATCCTCCTCGTGCCGGGCAGCCTACTCATGGGCGTCGCCGGTCCGTTCATCGGTCGCCTGTACGACCGATTCGGGCCCCGGCCGCTGATCGTGCCCGGAGCCATCGTCGTGAGTGCCGCACTATGGGGCTTCTACGCCCTGCTCGGTGAGGGCACGCCCTGGGGGCTCGTCCTCGGTCTCCATATCCTGCTGTGCGTGGGCCTCGCGTTCATGTTCACGCCGTTGTTCACCTCGTCGATGGCAGCCCTCAATCCCCGCCTGTACTCGTACGGCAGCGCGACGATCGCCACCGTGCAGCAACTGGCCGGCGCGGCGGGCACCGCGCTGTTCGTCGCGCTCTTCACGATTGGCCAGCTCGGAGCGGGCACCAACCCCGACGGCGCGGCGGCCGAAGCGGTGGGCGTCCACAACGCCTTCATGGCCGGGGCTATCATCTCGCTACTCGCGATCGTCGCCGCATTCTTCGTGCCCAAGCCCGTCGAATTCGACCACGCCGGCGCCGACGGCGAGAACGCCTGGGGCGGGCACTGAGTTAGCGCGTCAGCCTGGTCCGCAACCCGGGCCAGGCTGACGCGAAACCCGGGTGCAGGGGCAGGGCCTCCACCTCGTCCAGGGGAACCCACGCGAGGGCGGCGCTCTCGGCATCCGCGATGACCGGCTCGAAGAGCTCGAGCGCCTCGGCCACCACAGTCGTGTACGACCAGAAGCCGAGATCCATCACCGACTCGAACAGCACCCGCATGACCTCGGGCGGGGCGCTCGCCTCCTCGAACGCCTCACGCAGCGCGGCATCCACGGCGCTCTCGTTCACCTTGCGGGCGCCGCCCGGCAGGCCCCAGGTGTCGCCGTAGTGACTCCAGGTCGCGCGCAGCTGCAGCATGACCCCCGCCGAGGGGTGCCACGCCAACAGCCCGGCGGCGCCGAAACGCCCCCAGAACCGCTCGCCGGACGGGCCGAAGACCCACTCGTCGCCCAACTCGTGCGGACGCCGCGGCAGGTTGTTCGGCGGGTAGCTCATCGCTCAAGTCTGCCGCACTGCCCGCTAGCGCTTGCGCTTCTCGCGCACCCTCATGTTCACGTTGATCGGACTGCCCTCGAAACCGAAGATCTCGCGAAGCCGCCTGGTGATGAACCTGCGGTACTGCGGATCGAGGAAACCCGTTGTGAACAGCACGAACGTCGGCGGGCGCGAGGCGGCCTGCGTGCCGAACAGGATGCGCGGCTGCTTTCCTCCGCGCACCGGATGCGGGTGCTCGGCGGTGAGTTCGGCCAGCAGGGCGTTGAACTTGCCGGTGGGGATGCGGGTGTCCCAGGATTCGAGCGCGAGTTCGAGGGCCGGCACCAGCTTCTCGAGGTGGCGACCGGTCTTCGCTGAGATGTTCACACGCGGTGCCCAGGTGACGTGGGAGAGATCCTGCTCGATCTCCTTCTCGAGGTAGATACGGCGCTCGTCGTCGAGCAGGTCCCACTTGTTGTAGGCGAGCACGAGCGCGCGGCCCGACTCCAGCACCAGGTCGATGATCTTGAGATCCTGCACGCTGATCGGTGCCGTGACATCCAGCACCACGACGGCGACTTCGGCTTTCTCGAGCGCGGCCGAAGTGCGCAAGGTCGCGTAGAAGTCGGCGCCCTGGGCGAGGTTGACCCGGCGGCGGATGCCCGCAGTATCCACGAAGCGCCAGAACTTGCCGCCCAGTTCGATCTGCTCGTCGACGGGATCGCGCGTGGTGCCGGCCATCTCATTGACGACTACCCGCTCCTCCCCCGCCGTCTTGTTGAGCAGGCTCGACTTGCCGACGTTGGGGCGGCCGAGGATCGCGACGCGGCGCGGCCCGCCGACTTCCTCTTTCGCGACAGCTGAGACCTCGGGAAGCACCGTAAGGACTTCGTCCAAGAGGTCGGCCACCCCCCGCCCGTGCACGGCCGAGACCGGCCAGGGCTGGCCGAGGCCGAGACTCCACAGGGATGCGGCCTCGGGTTCCTGGCGCGCGTCATCCACCTTGTTGGCGACAAGGATCACGGGCTTCCTGGTGGCACGCAGCATGCGCACGACGTGCTCGTCGGTCGAAGTCGCACCGACGGTGGCATCCACGACGAACAGCACGGCGTCGGCGAGGTCGATCGCGATCTCGGCCTGGGCCGCCACCGAGGCGTTGATGCCTTTGGCGTCTGGCTCCCAGCCGCCGGTGTCGACGATCGTGAACTTGCGGTCGTTCCACTCGCCTTTGTAGTTGACCCGGTCGCGCGTCACGCCGGGGGTATCTTCCACGACGGCCTCGCGGCGGCCGATTATGCGGTTGACGAGCGCGGACTTTCCCACGTTCGGGCGGCCGACGATGGCGAGCACCGGCAACGCGGGCAGGTAGACGATGGCGTCGGGGTCTTCGGTCGCGGTATCCAGGACCGCCAGGTCGTCGGCATCGAGGTCGTACTCGGCGAGTCCCTGCCGCAGGGCGCTTGTGCGCTGGGCGGCCTCCTCGTCGTCCATCGTCGTGATGCGCTCGACGAGGCCCGCATCGAGCTCCGGAAAGTCGTCGTTCTCGGCTGCATTATCCGGTGCAGTAGCCATGGTGAATCCTTAGGTTTGCGTGCTCGTGCGCACGAGACTCACGACAGCCTTCACGGTCTGGTCGAAGTCGAGTTCGGTGGAATCGAGGGTGGTCACACCCTCTGCGGCGTTCATGAAGTCGACCACCTGTGAGTCGGCAGCGTCCCGGAAGCTGAGCTCCCTGGCCGTCTTCTCGGCCGATGCTCCTGGGAGTTCCGCCGAACGCCTGCCCATTCTAGCTTCTTCGCTCGCGGTCAGCAGAATCCGCACATCGGCATCGGGGGCGACGACGGTAGTGATGTCACGCCCCTCGACGAGAATGCCGTCCCGCTCACTGCTCCGGATGATGCCGCGGAACAACTCGACCATGAAAGCCCGCACCTCGGGGATGCGCGCCACCGCACTGACAACCGTCGATACGCGCGGCTCACGGATGTCGTCGGTGACGTCGTCGGAGCCGACGCGCACGAAGTAGTGATCGGGGTCGGTGCCAATGGAGAACTCGAAGCTCGACAGCGACTCGATGACGTCGATCGGGCCGTAGGTGTCGATGCCTTCCTCGAGGCAGCGCCAGGCCAGGGTGCGGTACGCGGCTCCCGTATCGAGGTAGTCGTAGCCGAGCTGCTTCGCGGCGGCCTTCGACACGCTCGATTTGCCGCTTCCTGCCGGCCCGTCGATCGCCACCACGGTGATCGAGCCTGCCGAGATCGTCATTCCTGTGCTCCCGCGATCTTCCAGCCTCGTGCCTCGAGTTCGGCGGCGAGCCGCTCCTCCACCTCGGGCAGCACTGAGATCTCGGCGAGCCCGAACTGCGCTCCCGGCGAGTGTTCGAGCCTGAGGTCTTCCATGTTCACGTTCGCCTCACCGATCTCGGTGAGGAGCCGGGCGAGTTCCCCTGGCCGGTCATCGACCATGATCACGAGTTGGCTGAAATGCTTGGACTGCCCGTGCTTTCCCGGGATGCGGGCCACACCGGCGTTTCCCCCTGCGAGCATCTCGGCGATCGCGCGACGGGCACCAGGTGCATCCGGTGCTTCGAGCGCGGCGAGCACGGCATCGAGGTCGCCGCGGTATGCCCTGAGGATCTCCACTATCGGCGTGGCGTTCGCGGCAAGGATCTGCACCCATAACTCCGGATTGCTCGAGGCGATGCGCGTCGTGTCGCGCAAGCCCTGGCCGGCGAGACCGACTGCCTGCTCCGGGGCGCCGGCGAGGCGACGCGCAAGCAGGGTCGACACGACCTGCGGAACGTGGGAGACGAGGGCGACGCTCGCGTCGTGCTCGCCCGCTGACATGTCTACTGACACCGCGCCCAGGTCGATCACCAGGTCTTCGATCTGGCTTCGGCGCACTTCGTCACCGTCACCGATGACCCACGGCCGGCCCATGAAGATGTCGGCGCGCGCCGAGATCGCTCCCCCACGCTCCCGCCCGGCGAGCGGATGCGAGCCGATGTACCTAGCGACGTCTGCCCCTGCTGCCTCGAGCTCGTGCAGGATGCCGGACTTCACGCTCGCGACATCCGTCACCGTAGCGGCCGGCCAGGCCTCCAGTTCCGCCGCGACGACGTCTGCGGTCACGTCCGGGGGCACGGCAACGATGACCAGCGCGGGGTCGTCGCCCTCTGCCGCGGCCCGGCCGGCGCCGTAGTCGATCGCGAGCTGCAGGTTCGAGCGGGATGTGTCGTGCAGGATCACGTCGACCCCGCGCGCCGTGAGCGCGTGGCCGATGCTCGCGCCAAGGAGACCGGTACCGACGATTCGCACCTGGCCGGCAACTCGGCTGCGTGCCACTAGTCGTCTCCCTCGGGTTCGGTGTCGATCGCCCCACCGCTTCGCGAGATCGTCAGCAATTCACCGAGTTCCACCTTAGTGAGATCGCGGGTCCTGCCCACGGGCAGCGTGCCGAGGTGCAGGGGGCCGAACTGCCGGCGCACGAGTTCGATGACGGGGTGGCCGACGGCATCCATCATCCTGCGGACTATGCGGTTGCGGCCGGAGTGCAGTGTCAGCTCGACAAGGGTCTCGGTTTTCGAGCCGCCGGGCATGGCCCTGGCCCTGTCCGCCGCGATCGGGCCGTCGTCCAGCTCGATGCCTTTCGTCAGCTTCGAGATCGTCTGCGGGCTGACCACCCCCGACACCTTCGCGATATAGGTCTTCGAGACCCCGAACGATGGATGTGCGAGCACGTGCGCGAGTTCGCCGTCGTTGGTGAGCACGAGCAGCCCCGACGTGTTCGCGTCGAGCCTGCCGACGTTGAACAGCCGCTCCTCGTACTCCCGCGTGAACTCGGCCAGGTCGGGCCGACCGCTCTCGTCGGCCATCGAGCTGACCACCCCGACGGGCTTGTTCAGCATGACGTAGCGCTTGGTGGTGTCCGTCTGGATGGCGACCCCATCGACGGTGACGAGATCGGCGGGCAACACGCGCCTGCCGGGCTCATCCACGATCTCGCCGTTGACTGTGACCCTGCCCTGTGCGATGAGGTCCTCAGACACCCGACGGGATGCCACGCCGGCCGCGGCCATGATCTTCTGGAGGCGTTGTCCTGAGCCTGTCGAAGGGCGCTGCCCTTCCGGATTGGGCGCGTCGAACCCGCTACCGTCGTCCATCGAAACCGTCCACGCCGAATCCTTCTGCGCCATCGTCAAGCAGCGGTGAGATGTGCGGCAGCTCCTCGATCGAATTCACGCCGAGCTGGGTGAGCAGCAGGTCGGTCGTCTCGTAGTGGATGGCACCGGTCTCGCTGTCGGTGAATGCCTCGGTGATCAGGCCACGGCCCAGCAGCGTGCGCACCACGGAGTCCACATTCACCGCGCGGATCGAGGCGATGGAGCCGCGGCTTATCGGCTGTTTGTATGCGATCACCGCGAGCGTCTCGAGGGCTGCCTGGCTGAGCCTCGTCGGGTTCTGGGTGAGCACGAAGTCGCGGACGACATCGTCGTGCTCGGGCCGCACGTAGATGCGCCAGCCGCCGCCCACCTCGCGCAGCTCGAAACCTCGTCGCAGCGCGCCGTCCTCGCCGTCGTAGTCGGCGACGAGACGTTCGATCGACTGGCGCACGGCCGCTACGGGCACGCCGACGGCCGTGGCCAGTGACACGAGGCTCTGCGGTTCATCCGCGACCATGAGGATGGCTTCGAGCGCCCGCGGCACGTCCACGACGGCCCTCGCGGGGGCTTCGACTTCGTCAACATCAATTTCCATAGTCGGCTCCAAGGTTGGCGAGGCTGTCGTCAGACCAGTGCTCGGCTGTCCACCGGATCGTGAGTTCGCCGAGCGGTTCCAGCTGGTCAAAGGCGATCGCCGCCCCACGATACAGCTCGAGCACAGCGAGGAAGCGCGCGATGATCACGCCCTTGACGTCGGCGCCCGCGATGAGTTGGCGGAATGTCATGGGCTCGCCTCGGCGCAGCAGCGCCACCACGTGGGCGGCCTGCTCCCGGATGCTGACCAGGGGCGCGTGCAAATGGTCGAGCCCCACGACGGGCAGTTCGTGCGGCACCATAGCGAGCGCGGCGAGCGCCGCGAAATCCTCGAGCCCGAGGGTCCAGACCAGCTCAGGCGTCTGCTTGCGATACTTCTCCTCGAGGCGCACCGAGCGGAAGTGCCTCGTCGACTCGGTTTCGAGCCTGCCGGAGAACCATTGCGCGGCCTCCTTGAACGCGCGGTACTGCAGCAGGCGGGCGAAGAGCAGGTCCCTCGCCTCGAGCAGCGCCACATCCTCGGCGTCGACGAGCTCACCCTGGGGAAGGAGCCCTGCGACCTTGAGGTCGAGAAGCGTTGCCGCCACGACGAGGAACTCGCTGGCTTTGTCGAGCTCCTCGTCGGAGTCCAGCCCGCGCAGGTAGGAGATGAACTCGTCGGTGATCTTCGAGAGCGACACCTCGGTGATGTCCAGCTCGTGCTTGGCGATGAGGGTGAGCAGCAGGTCGAACGGGCCGTTGAAATTGCTCAGGCTCACGGAGAAGCCGGCGGCCTCCGACTCGAGCCCGGTCTGCCCAACGGGCACAGCGCCTGCGTCGACCGGTGCGCCGCTAGGCGACGGCGCCACGGGCAATCAGTTCTCTCGCCAGTTGGCGGTACGCCGTCGCGGCTGAATGTTCTGGTGCGAACGTCGTGATCGGGGCGCCGGCGACACTGGCATCCGGAAACTTCACCGTGCGGCCGATGACAGTCTCGAGCACCCTGTCGCCGAACGTCTCGACAACCCGCTCGAGCACCTCGCGCGAATGCAACGTGCGCGAGTCGTACATCGTCGCGAGGATGCCGTCGAGCTCGATCGCCGGATTGAGGCGGTCACGCACCTTGTCGATCGTCTCCACGAGGAGTGCCACCCCGCGCAACGCGAAGTACTCGCACTCCAGCGGGATGAGCACGCCGTGCGCTGCGGTGAGCGCGTTCACGGTGAGCAGGCCGAGCGAAGGCTGGCAGTCGATGAGGATGACGTCGTACTGGTCGCTCACCTTGCGCAACACCCGCGCGAGGATCGTCTCGCGTGCGACCTCGTTCACGAGGTGCACTTCTGCGGCTGAGAGGTCGATGTTCGCGGGGATGACGTCGAGCCCCGGGTAGGCCGTGTGGATTATGGCGTCTGCCGGGTTGGTCACTGAACCGAGCAGCAGGTCGTAGATGGTGGGCACGTCGTGGGTCGGGACGCCGAGCCCGGCCGAGAGCGCACCTTGCGGGTCGAAGTCGATTGCCAGCACCCTGCGGCCATATTCGGCGAGCGCCGCGCCCAGGTTGATGGTGCTCGTCGTCTTGCCGACACCACCCTTCTGGTTGCACAGGGAGATGATGCGCGCGGGGCCGTGTCCCTTGAGCGGCGGCGGCGGCGGGAATACGGTGAGGGGGCGGCCGGTCGGGCCCATGACCGGTGGTTCGAGGCCCGGCAGCACTGCCGCGTCATCCCGCTGTACCGTCATGCGGAAAGTCTACGGCGGGGACTTTGGACCCCGGCTCAGCCACGCATGCGGCAAACTCGGTTCGCCTCTACCACAGGTTGAAGGTTGGGGAGGCGATTGCATTCCCTTTGATGTGTCACAGTGACCTATGTCATGATGACCGGATGGCCGTGGAGATCATCATGCTGGCCGTTCTCAGGAGCGGACCCGTCCACGGGTACGAACTCAAGCGCCGGGTGCAGCGCACGACCCTCACCGCGCTGAGCAATAACTCGCTCTACCCGATCCTGCGGCGTTTCGAACAGAACGGCATCGTCACCAAGAGCGTCGAGGCACACCCGGGAAGGCCCGACCGCAACGTCTACACGATCACCGATGCCGGGCGCGGGCTGCTGGCCGAACTCATCTCGGTGCTGCCGCCCCAGCTCGCTGCCAACGACGAAGAGTTTCTCGTGCGGGTGAGCTTCTTCCAGGAACTCGAGCCTGCGCAGCGGCTCGCGATCCTTGCCGTGCGAGCCTCGATACTGGATGCCGCGATCGAGCAAGTGACGACACTCCTCTCGGAGAGCGACCCGGGCCCCACCGGCGAATGGCGCAACCTCACGATCCGCCAACTCATCCAGAACTTCGAACGCGAACGCCGCTGGATCACCGAACTCGAAACGAAGGCAGGCTCATGACCGGTGCATCCCGCTCCCCGATCGGCGCGGTCGCGCGCTACGGACTACTCATCGGCCCGCTGCTGAGCATGATCGACTCGAGCATCGTCAATGTCGCGGTTCCCGACATCGCGAAAGAACTCGAGGCGACGCTCGTCGAGGTGCAGTGGGTGGTCAGCGGTTACCTGCTCGCGCTGGGCGTGTCCCTGGCCCTCACGGCATACCTCGCGAAGCGGTTCGGCACGCTGCGCGTGTACATCGTGAGCATGATCCTGTTCGTCGTCGTCTCGGCCGCCTGCGCAATCGCACCCAACATCGAGTTCCTCATCGCGTTCCGAGCGCTCCAGGGTTTCGTGGGAGCACCCCTCGTGCCACTCGCGCTCAGCATCCTGCTCGGCAAAGACGGCATCGGAGGCGGCAAGGTCCCGGTTTCGGCGGCACTCGTGCTCTTCCTCGCTCCCGCCCTCGGCCCCACCCTCGGTGGCCTGCTCATCGGGGCAGGCGGCTGGCGCTGGATATTCCTCGTCAACGTGCCCGTCGGTATTGTCGGCCTGCTGCTCATGCTGCGGGTTCCGCGACACATCGGTGCCCAGGCGGATGCCGCAACGCGGTTCGACCCCGTCGGCTTCGTGCTGCTCGGCGCCGGCCTCACCGGTGCCCTGCTCGGCGCCACGGAGGGGACCTCGGCGGGCTGGGACTCGCCTCTGGCCTGGGCCTCGCTCGCGGGTGGACTCGTGCTGCTCGTGCTCTACACCGCGTGGGCGCTCCGGCGGGCGCATCCCGCGGTCGACGTGAAGATGATGCTGCACCGCAACTCTGCGATCGCCCTCCTGTTGCAGGTCTTCTGTTCCGTCGTCGCCTTCGGCACGGTGTTCCTCATCCCGGTATTCACGCAATCGGTGCAGGGCTACACCGCCGTCGAGACCGGCCTGGCCCTGCTGCCGCAGGGGATCATCATGGGCATCGGCACGTTCGTCGGCCAGAAGCTGTCCGGCCGCGTCCCGCTGCGGGTGCTCGTGGTTACCGGATTCGCCGCTCTCGCGGTCTCGAGCGTCTACCTGCTGTTCATCGAACAGGACACTCCACTCTGGCTCACCGCCATCGCCCTGTCCGTGCGTGCCATAGCGATCGGCTTCGTGACCACACCGTTGCTCGTCGCGATGCTCGCACCCCTGCCAGAGGGCGAACTCGCCGACGGCAACACGCTGTTCAACATCACGCAGCGGCTCGGCGGCTCGATCGGCGTGAGCATCCTCGGTTCAATCGTCGCGGGCGGCGCGACACTCGTGGCGACCATCGACGCCTTCCACCTTGTCGGCGCGATCCTGATCGCGATCGCCGTCGTCTCCGCCGTGCTCGCGCTGTTCCTGCGGGAGGATCGGACCGCGCGGGTGCCCCTCGTCAACACTGTCGGGGAGTAGTCCAGGGCGCGCGGCGAGGCGCCGGATGCCCGTCGCCGCAGCTACCGTGCGCGCGGGTGCGCCGTCGTGTACATGTCGCGCAACGTGTCCGCCGTCACCATCGTGTAAATCTGCGTCGTCGCAACCGATGAGTGGCCGAGTAGCTCCTGCACAACGCGCACATCGGCACCCCCCGCCAGGAGGTGGGTCGCGAAGGAGTGCCGGAAGGTGTGCGGCGAGATCTCGATGCCGAGTTTCGCCTTCTCGGCAGCTGCACGGATGATGAGCCACGCGTTCTGGCGGGAGACGCGCTGCCCGCGGATGCCGAGGAAGAGGGCCGGCGTCGCCCTGCCGCGCACCGAAAAGGCCGGCCTGGCCCGCACGAGGTACGCGTCGATGGCCGCGCGCGCATAACTGCCCACCGGCACAATCCGCTGCTTGCTGCCCTTGCCGAACAGCCGCACGATGTCCCCATCGATCACATCGTCGACGTTGAGGCCTACGGCCTCAGAGACGCGCGCGCCCGTCGCGTAGAGCAGCTCGAGCAGCGCCTTGTCGCGCAGCGACTGGATGTCGTCACCGTCCGTCGCGGCGAGCACCGACGCCATCTGCTCGATCGAGATCGCCTTGGGCAGACGCATCGAGAGCTTGGGCGGTTTGGCCTCAGCCGCGACATCCGCCGCGACCATGCCCTCCTCGAGCAGGAAGCGATGGAAGCCACGGACGGACGAGAGCATGCGGGCCATCGAGGATGCCGTGAGCGGCCGGTCCGCCCTCGTGCGCAGTTCGTGGGCGAATGCGGAGACGTCAGCACTGCTGATCAGTGACGGGTCGTCGATGCCCCGACGAATGAGAACATCTGAGTACGAGCCGAGGTCGCGGCGGTAGGCCTGGATGGTGTTGTCGGAGAGCCCACGCTCGATGGCGACATGCCTCAGGTAGCGGTCGACGGCGACCGCGAGGGAAACCTCCCCGGGGCTCATTACCCCTGGCGTTCGAGTGGATGCCGCGGCCACGGCGCATCCGCGGGCCCGAGCGTGTGCCAGCCACGCGCACGCGACGCCGCGGCACTGAGTGCTGCGATCGCGAGGATCGAGTTCTGAAGGTCACGGGACAGCACCCCGTCCACGACCTCGTCGAGTGGCACCCAACGAACCTCGATGCCCGCCTCTTCTTCTATCCGCTCGAACGCCTTCGGCGTGGATCTGACGCCGCGAGCGAGGTAGACCCGCAGCACTTCATTGCTGCCGCCCGGCGAGGTCATGAACTCGCTGAGCAGGTGCCAGGTCTCTGCGACGAGGTCCACCTCTTCCGCGAGTTCGCGTTTGGCGGCATCCAGCGGCGACTCGCCATGGAGGTCGAGCAGGCCTGCGGGAAGCTCCCAGTCGCGCATCCGCACAGGATGCCGATACTGCTTGATCAGCAGCACCCGGTCACGCTCATCCAGCGCCAGCACGGCGACAGCGCCGGGGTGGTCGACGTATTCGCGCACGATGTGCGCCGTGTCGAGCACGAACGTGTCCCGCCGCACATCCCAGACCTTGCCGTCGAAGACGATGCCACTCGCAATGATCTCCGGAAAAACCGGGTCGTCGCTGAGACCCGAAAACTCAGGCATCCGCGGGTTCCGGTACTTCGAACAGCCGGCTCGCCTGCTGGCGTTCGAGAGCGGCGCCGATAAGCCCGCGGAACAGCGGATGCGCGTGGTTCGGGCGGGAGCGCAGCTCCGGGTGCGCCTGCGTGCCGACATAGAAGGGATGCACATCGCGCGGCAGCTCGACGAACTCGACGAGCACGCGGTCCGGCGAGATGCCGGAGAACACCATGCCGGCATCCGCCAGCTGCTCGCGGTAGGCGTTGTTGACCTCGTAGCGGTGCCGGTGGCGCTCGGCGATCGTCGACGCGCCGTAGAGCTCCTCCACTATCGAGCCGGGCTCGAGCGCCGCCTCGTACAGCCCCAGGCGCATTGTGCCGCCGAGGTCTCCCCCGGCGATGATGTCGACCTGCTCCGCCATCGTCGCGATGACCGGGTATTCGGTGTCAGGGTCGAACTCGCTGGATGACGCGCTGCCGAGCCCCACGACATCCCGGGCATATTCGATCACCATGCACTGCAGGCCGAGGCACAGGCCCAGGGTGGGGATGCCGTTCTCGCGGGAGAACCTGAGCGCCCCCACCTTGCCCTCGATACCGCGCACGCCGAAACCGCCGGGGATGACGATGCCGTCCAGGTCGGAGAGGTACTTCGCGGCCCCCTCGGGGGTTCCACACTCGTCGGAGGGCACCCAGCGGATCGAGACTTTCGCCTGGTGCGCGAACCCGCCGGCCTTGAGCGCCTCCGTGACCGAGAGGTAGGCATCCGGAAGATCGATGTATTTGCCGACGAGCCCGATGGTGACCTCATGCTTCGGGTCGTGCACTGTCTGCAGCAGTTCGCGCCAACCGTCCCAATTGACAGGTCCAGCGGTGAGCCCCAACTGGTCGATGATGTAGGAGTCCAGCCCCTGGTCGTGCAGCATCGTCGGGATGTCGTAGATGCTCGGCACGTCTATCGCGTTCACGACAGCAGCTTCATCCACATCGCACATGAGGGCGATCTTGCGCTTGTTGCTCTCCGAGACGGGACGGTCGCTGCGCAGCACGAGCGCGTCCGGCTGGATGCCGATCGAACGAAGGGCTGCAACCGAGTGCTGGGTGGGTTTGGTCTTCTGTTCACCCGAGGCGTTCATGTACGGCACGAGGGAGACGTGCACGAAGAACACGTTCTTGCGGCCGAGCTCGTGGCGCACCTGGCGTGCCGATTCGATGAACGGCTGGCTCTCGATGTCGCCGACGGTGCCGCCGATCTCGGTGATGATCACGTCGGGGGCCGGCTCGCCGTT
The DNA here is from genome assembly GCA_025464445.1 of Rhodoglobus sp. Classification (GTDB taxonomy): domain Bacteria; phylum Actinomycetota; class Actinomycetes; order Actinomycetales; family Microbacteriaceae; genus Rhodoglobus. Next base: position 52,241 of record JAODLY010000030.1, read on the forward strand.
GGGTCCGGGCTGCGCCTGTAGCCGCATCCTGCGTTTGATCTCATCGGTGATGTGCGGGATGACCTGCACAGTGTCGCCGAGGTACTCGCCGCGGCGCTCCTTCGCGATCACCTGCGAGTAGATCTGGCCGGTCGTGACGTTGGCCGCCTGGCTGAGGTTGATGTCCAGGAAGCGCTCGTAGTGGCCGATGTCGAGGTCGGTCTCTGCCCCGTCGTCGGTGACGAAGACTTCGCCGTGCTGGAACGGGTTCATCGTGCCTGGATCGACGTTGAGGTACGGGTCGAGTTTCTGCATGACGACCCGCAGTCCCCTGCCCGTGAGCAGGTTGCCGAGACTCGCGGCCGTGAGGCCTTTACCGAGCGAGGAGACGACGCCCCCTGTAACGAAGATGTGCTTGGTAACTACCGTTTCAGATTTATCCACCACGGGGTTTCATTCTATGCTCTCCCGGCGGGTCATCGCCCCGACTCGCTGTGTGCCCGTGGCGAAACGCGCCATGCAGATGTAACGCGCCCGCAATCACCACGTCCGGCGGAATCGCTACAGTTCTTTCATGTTCATGAGGCCGGTGCCGCTGCTACTCGCGATCGCGCTGGTCCCGCTCCTGGCGGGATGCAGCGCCGCGCCGGTCTCGGTCGCCTCAAACACCTACCCGGCCGTGCCCAACGGCTACGCCGAGACGGTCAACCTGTTCAGCGCGGAACCCGTAGCCGTGTGGGTGCACGGCCACACCCAGCTGGCAATCGTCACCGTCGGCAGTGTCGACTGCGCGCCCATCCCGACGGCGATCTCAGCACCGGATGCCGCGACGATCGCCATCACGTTCGTACGCTCGCCCAACAAGCCATGCAGTGTCGACCTCAGCCCGACGACCCACGAATTCAAGCTCCCGGCGGGAGTCGATGTGACCGGTGCCGTCACGGTGGCTTTGCACTTCGACTACGAGACGCCGGTGGACTACACGCTCGAGGTGCACGACTAGCTCGCTGCGCTACTTGTCGAGACCGCGGGCGGTCTCACAGCGCTAATTGTCGAGACCGCGAGCGGTCTCGATCAACTCCCTGGCGTGCGCGAGGCCGCTCTCCGAGTCGGGCAGGCCCGACAGCAGGCGCGCCATCTCAGAGATGCGCTCCTCGCCGTCGAGCTTCTCGACGCTCGACGCGGTGACGTTGCCCGCGCTGTCTTTGACCACGCGCAGGTGGTTGGTCGCGAACGCGGCGACCTGCGCGAGGTGCGTGACGACGATGACCTGGGCTGTGCGGCTGAGGCGGGCCAGGCGACGACCGATCTCGATGGCACTCGCGCCGCCGACACCGGCGTCTATCTCGTCGAAGACAAAAGTCGGCACGCTGTCCCCACCCGCGATGACGACCTCGATCGCCAGCATGACGCGAGAAAGCTCACCACCGGACGCGCCCTTGCCGAGTGCCCTCGCCTCTGCACCCGCGTGCGGCTGCAGCAGGAACGACACGGTGTCCTTGCCTGAGGGCGAGTAATCCGATCGGTCCTCGACCAGCACGGACACCGCCGCGTTCGGCATGGCGAGCGCGCCCAGCTCCCTCGTCACCCGCTGGCCCAGTCGGCGGGCATTTGCGGTGCGGATGTCACTGAGGCGGGCGGCGAGTTCAACGACTCGGTCACGGTCGCGGTCGACCTCAGCGCGCAGGGACTCGATCCGCGTCGAGTCGTTCTCGAGCTCGAGCAACCGCGCACTGCCAGAGTCGAGGTAGTCGATCGCGTCATCCAGTGTCGGGCCGAACCGCCGGACCAGCCCGGACAGCTGCGCACGGCGCTCCTGCACGGTTTCCAGCTCGCGGCCGCCGTCGGCGTCGAGGCTCGCGAGATAGCTCGATAACTGGCCGGACAGTTCCACGACAGCGATCGACGCGGTCGCGATGCCCTCGGCGATCGGCGCGAGCGACCCGTCATACTCGGTCACCCTCTCCAACTGGCGTCGTGCGAGTGCGAGCAAAGAGGTGACGTCGCGCGCGTCGTCCGGGCTCTCCGACGACAGCGCCTCATGCGCTTCGGATGCCGCGGAGCGCAGTGCCTCGAGGTTGGTGAGTCGATCTGCTCGCGCCGTGAGTTCGGTGTCCTCGTCGCGCTGGGGATCGATCGCCTCGATCTCTGCGATCGCCGCCCCCAATTCCTCGGCCTCGTGCAGGCGCCTGTCCTGCTCAGCGACGAGCACGTCGAGGTCGCCCTGGTGCTCCTGCCAGCCGCGGAACACGGCCTGGTATTCGGCGAGCAGGGCTGCGAACTCATGCCCGGCGAAGCGGTCCAGTGCCTCCCGTTGCGCCGTGGCGCTGCGAAGTCGCACCTGGTCGGACTGGCCGTGCAGCACGACGAGGTGGGGGCTCAGTTCGCCCAGGACGGAGACTGGTGCGCTTCGGCCGCCGACTGTCGCGCGACTGCGACCCTCCGACGACACCGAACGGCCCAGGATCAGTTCCGACCCGTCGAGCTCACCGCCGGCGTCCCGTACCCGATCGGCAACCGCACCGCCGGCGTCGATCTGCCAGCGGCCCTCGATCACCGCCTGGTCGCTGCCGGACCGGATGATGCCGCTATCGGCCCGCTCCCCGAGCAGCAGCCCGAGCGCGGTCACCACCATCGTCTTGCCAGCGCCGGTCTCACCCGTCACGGCCGTGAATCCGGGCCCGAGGGGCAGGCGTGCCTCGCCGATCACCCCGAGGTTACGGATCGAGATCTCTTCGATCACTGCTCGCGCGCCCCGTCGTTCGGGCCGCGCCAGCCGGAGACAGGCAGGTTGAACTTGTTGACGAGCCGGTCGGTGAACGGTCCAGGCGTCAGGCGGGCGAGCCGCACCGGAATGGGCGACCGGCGCACGACCACGCGCGAGCCACGCGCGAGTTCGTGGGTGCGCCTGCCGTCGCACCAGAGCACTCCCGTGCCCTGGGTGCGATCGAGCACCTCGACGGCAAGGGCCGAGTCGGGCCCGACGACGAGCGGGCGGGCGAACAGGGCGTGCGGGCTGAGCGGCACAAGCAGCAGGGCTTCGAGACTCGGCCAGACCACTGGGCCGCCCGCGGAGAACGAGTACGCGGTGGAGCCGGTGGGCGTCGACATCACGACGCCGTCGCAGCCGAACGAGGAGAGCGGCCTGCCGTCGACCTCGATAACGACCTCGAGCATCCGCTCGCGGCTCGCCTTCTCGACTGTCGCCTCGTTGAGCGCCCACGACTCGTAGACGACCTCGGCGTCGACCTTCACCCGCACCGAGAGCGTCATGCGCTCCTCGACGAGGTAATCGCGGGCGAGTGCCCGTTCGACTGTTGCCGTGAGGTCTTTCCGCTCACTCTCCGCGAGGAAGCCCACGTGGCCGAGGTTCACCCCGAGCAGTGGCGCGGAGCAGCCGCGGGCGAGTTCGGCGGCGCGCAGGATCGTCCCGTCGCCGCCGAGCACTATCACGAGTTCCAGGTCGCCCTTCTGCACGGCGTCACCGAGCAGGGCGATGGGCTGGAGGTCATGGGCCTCGGCCATGATGTGGGAGTACTCATCTTCTGAGAGCACGGGCGTGAGCCCTGCCCCGATGAGTTGCCTGCAGACGGCGATTGCAGCGTCGAGCGAGTCTTGCCTGCCGGTGTGCGCGACGATCAGGATGTGCCGGTCGGATGTCATCGCCGTCCTTCCACCGTCATTCGGCCTGTCTTCGAAACGCAGTCGTGCGCCGTGCCCTGCGCTTACGCCATCGCAGAGACCTGCTTTGTCCATTCTGTCGGATTGGTGCCGACACTTTGCGCCAGCCAGACCAGATACTCGCGGTTTCCCGAGTTTCCCGCGATTGGGGAGGGAATGACGCCGGCGGTGCCGAGGCCGAGATCCCATGCCGCCCAGAGCACGCCGTTGACGGCGTCCTCGCGCAGTCCCTGCGATCGCACTATTCCTTCGCGGATGCCGCTGCGCCCGACCTCGAACTGCGGCTTGACCAGCACGACGAAGTCGGCGTCGAGCCCAACACTGTGCACGAGCGCCGGCAGCACGGTCTTGAGCGAGATGAACGACATGTCGGCAACCACGAGCGAGGGCTTGCCGTGGATGCCGCTCTGCTCGGCCAGGATCTCCGCGGTCAGGTACCTGGCGTTGGATCCCTCGATCACGATCACCCTCGGATCCGCGCGGACGGATGCAGCGAGCTGCCCGTGACCGACGTCGAGGGCTATCACGTGGCTGGCCCCGCGCTCCAGTAGCACCTGGGTGAAGCCGCCCGTCGACGCGCCGACATCGAGCACGAGGCGGCCGGACGGGTACACCTCGAACGCGTCGAGCCCGGCGATGAGCTTGTGCGCAGCACGGCTCACGTAGTGGTCACTCTCGGCGACCGAGATCTCCTGCACGTCGTGCACGAGAGCCGACGGCTTCACTATGGGAACGCCGTCGACGGTCACGAGCCCGTCGGTGATGAGTTTGGACGCGTGCGTGCGCGAGCGCGCCAGGCCCCTCGCGGCCATTGCCGCGTCGAGTCGTGCTTCAGGCATGGGACCCGGTCGAGTCCCCACCCTCGAGCCGGTGCTGCAGTTCGTCGTGCAGCTGCGTGAACGCCGAAGCCCTCGACTCGAGCGGTTGGTCTTCGATAACCCTCAGCCGCGAGAGCAGGGCATCTGCCTCGCTCGCCGGCTGAACAGGGTCCCCCATCGGTGTATCGCTCATCATCACGAATATAGCTGGGCGGGCACGTCGAGCGCGTAGATCGCCATCCCGGAGTTCCAGATCGCCGCGGCGCCCGCGCGCAGCAGGTCGATCGGCGAGCCGGATGCCACGACGGTGAGCACCGTGCCGTCGCGCCGTACGACTGACTGCCCCACGGTCGTCACGACGGCAGCACCGACGGTGGACTCGACAGTGGCCGGGTACGCCTCGTGCAGCCCGCGCAGGTCTTCGAGAATGAACTTCGGCCGTTCCTCTGGGCTCGCAGCCAGCACCTGCTTGGCCAGGTCGATCCCGGTGAGCACAAGCGCGGATGGCAATCCCGCGCGGTTCGCACCGAGAATGTCGGTGTCGAGCCGGTCGCCGATCACGAGGGCATTGCGCGACCCGAACCGGGCCACGGCTTCCTCGAAGATCGCGACCTCCGGCTTGCCCGCGACGATCGGCAGCCGCCCGATCGCGGTGTGCACCGCCGAGACGAGGGTGCCGTTGCCCGGGGCCGTGCCGCGCGCCTGTGGGATCGTCCAGTCGGTGTTCGTCGCCACCCAGGGGATGTCGCTGCCCTCGCCCTGCAGCGCGAACGCCGCCTCGGCCAGCTGGGTCCAGCCCACCTCCGGCGCGAAGCCCTGGATCACCGCGGCCGGCCCGTCGAGCGCAGAGCGAGTCACGACGAAGCCCGCGGCGGCCACGACACTCGTGAGACCGTCGCCGCCCACCACAAGGATCGTGGATCCGGCCGGCACGAGATCGGCGAGCAGCCTGATGGCTGCCTGCGGTGACGTCACGACGTCGGCGGCGACCACGGTCAGGCCCAGGCTCGCGAGATGCGCGGCCACCGAGGCATCCGTGCGCGACGCGTTGTTGGTGATGTAACCCACCCGGATCCCGGGTCGAATCCTGTTTATGCTCTCAACGGCATATGGGATCGCGTCTGGGCCGCGGTAGACCACCCCGTCAAGATCGGCGAGCACCACATCGATGCCCTCGAGCGGTGTCTCAGCGCTCATCGCCGTCGAGTTCTTCTTCGACTACCTCGATCATGTCGTCCTCATCGTCCCCGTCGAGCGCGTCGGCGGCAACCTCCGCGCGCGCGTACCACTCTTCGGCCTCGGCAGTGCGCCCGAGCTCCTCGAGCACCGTCGCGTATGCATCGAAGAGCCCCGGGCTGTACGAATACGCCGTCGACGGGTCGAGCTGCGCGATTTCCAGTTCGGCAAGCGCCGCGTCGGGATGCCCGAGGTCGAGCCGCGCGCCCGACATCGCGATCGCCAGCTCCACCTGTACGGGCACCGGCAGTGACGCGCGGGCCACGGATCTGCCGAGCTCGAGTGCCCGCTCCGGCCGACCCAGCCCCCGCTCGCTGTCCACCATCATCGGCAGTTGGTCGTCGCGCCCGGTGATCCTGCGGTAGGTGCGAAGCTCGCGCAGCGCGAGGGCGTAATCCCCTATTGCGTAGGCCGTGATCGCGAGAGTCTCGCGCACGACGCCAATGCGCCCCGCCCGCCGGGCCGCCGAGATCGCATGCTGGTGCGCGAGCGCCGAGTCGGACTCGATGAGCCGGGCCGCCATCACGAGATGTTTGGCGACGCCCTCCGCGTTCTCCTTGCTGAGTGTCTTGAGCTCGTTGAGCGCGATCCTGTCGAGTTCTTTCGGGCTGACATCGTCCGGGATGTCGGGGTCGTCATGCCTGGATCGCACCGACCGCGTTCCAAACGGGTCGCGGTCCTCCGGCAGTTCGCGCTCGCGCGCATCGCGGTCGCCGCGGGCCGGCGCGCCGCCCTTCGTCCACAGTCGTTTCTCGTCGGGCTTGCCCCCTGCCGCCGCGCCATCGCGCTTCCACGGCGGACGGCCCGCTCCATCGGCGGGCTTACCGCGCGCCGGCGCGCCCTCCGCAGGCTTGCCCCTGGCGGGGCGCCCTTCGTTCGGCTTGCCGGCACCAGGTCTTCCGCCCGTGGGGCGCCCACCCGCGCGACCGGCAGACCGGTCGCCGTGGGGTCGACCGTCTCGACGGCTCTCGTTGCCTGTCGAATCACTCACTGGATCTCCTGGTTGGCCCCGATGGGCCAGTTCGTGTGGACTTAACGCAAAATGACCACCCCCGCACTGTTTTTCAACAGCGGGGGTGGCCACTTTACAAAGAAGTCCGGCGGTGTCCTACTCTCCCACAAGGTCCCCCTTGCAGTACCATCGGCGCAGAGAGTCTTAGCTTCCGGGTTCGGAATGTAACCGGGCGTTTCCCTCTCGCTATGGCCGCCGAAACACTATT
>JAODLY010000038.1 GCA_025464445.1 Rhodoglobus sp.
CCGACAGGAAGACCGGTTTCGCGGCGGAGGATGAGGCGCTCGCCGACCTCATCTCCGGCGACCAGTTCCGGGCATCCATCTACGCGTTCAACCTTGTGCAGAAGCGAGCGAAGCGACCGGCCGGTGCGCCGGACAAAGCGCTTGCCCGCAAGCTCACCAAGGTGGGGGTGATCGGGGCCGGACTCATGGCCAGTCAGTTCGCGCTGCTGTTCGTTCGTCGCCTGCAGGTGCCCGTGGTCATCACCGACCTCGACCAGGAGCGGGTCGACAAGGGTGTGAAGTACATCCATGACGAGATCGACGCTCTCACGTCGAAGGGGCGAATCTCCGCGGATGAGGCCAACCGGCTGCAGGCGCTCGTCACCGGAACGACCAACAAGGCCGATTTCGCCGACTGCGACTGGGTCATCGAGGCCGTGTTCGAGGAACTCGGCGTGAAGCAGGACGTCTTCGCCGACGTGGAACAGTACATCTCCCCCGAGGCGATTCTCGCGACGAACACCTCGTCGCTGTCGGTCGAGGCGATCAGCTCGAAGCTGAAGCATCCTGAGCGGGTTGTCGGGTTCCACTTCTTCAACCCGGTCGCGGTCATGCCGCTCATCGAGGTGGTTCGCACCCCCGCGACGACCGACGTGGCGCTGTCCACGGCGATGGTCACGGCGGCGGGGCTGCGGAAGAATGCGGTCATCACGAAAGACACTCCCGGGTTCGTGGTCAACCGCATCCTCGCGAAGGTGTTGGGTGAGGCGATGCACGCCGTCGACACCGGCACCCCGTTCGAGGTCGTCGAGGAGTCGACGCGGCCGTTCGGCCTGCCCATGACCCCGTTCGAGCTGCTCGAGCTGGTCGGGCTCAAGGTGGGCGCCCACGTGCTCGACACCCACCACGCGGCGTTCCCCGACCGCTTCTTCGAGAGCGCAAACCTGCACAAACTCGCCGACCTCGGGCACATCTTCGAGCGCGATGCGAAAGGCAAGATCAAGGGCATCGACAAGAAGGCCCTCGAGATCGTCGCCGGTGGCACGACGCTCATGACCGCGTCGGAACTGCAGATCCGCATCGAGGACGGCCTCGCCGACGAGATCCACCGTATGCTGCTCGACGAGGTCGTCGCCGCGGCAGAAGACATCGACCTCTGCCTCATCCTCGGCGCCGGGTATCCCTTCCAGATGGGCGGCGCGACGCCGTACCTCGACCGTGTCGGCGCCTCGGAGCGCGCCTTCGGCGACACGTTCCACCACCCGAAGATCGTCGGCGTCAAGTAGCGGCGGTTCGCGCGCCGAAAACGCAGGAGATTCGCGCTCAATCGTCGCGTTTGTGATCACGGCGGCAGTTTCGGGCCGTATCTCCTGCGTTTTCGTTGCGTGCGAGGACGGTATGGATGCCGGCGGCGGCGCGCGGCGAGAGCCGCGTCATCCGCGACGGCACGCTCGATCGCGGCCATGACCCTCGGCCAGTCGGTGTAGAGCTGCCGGTACCCGAAATGGAGCACGCGGTCGCCGCGGATGGCCATGGCTGTCGCCCGGTCGAGATCGTTCTGCCACGAGCTGGCCGAATCGCCCGTCCAGGACGGATCGTGCTGCGCGCCGTCGATCTCCGCGTACAGGTGGGCGGAGAGCCGGAAATCGAAGCGGCCGACCCCGGGAATGCGGACCTGCTGTTGGCAGGTTCGTCCCGCATCCGCGAGCCACAGGCGGAAGAAGGTCTCGCCGTGCGATTCGTCGAGCGCGCTGGCGAGCTGCCGCCAGCCTCGCACCCTCGCAGGCGCTCCCTCGAAGATCGCGTCCAGGGCGGACGGCGTGAGCAGCCTCATCGTGAGCGCCGCGCCGCAGCAGGCGAGCGCGACATCCCGGGATTCGGTGACGAGCACCGCGAGGAGCGCGTCCGCCAGGGAAGTGCGCCAAGGCGTGCCCCCGCGTGCCCGATCGACCCAGTGCGTGGCGACTCCGGCGAGCGGGCCGAGCCGCACCCGCCGGTCGACCGGATTACGCAGCCGACTCGCCGTTGCTCGAACCGCAACGTGCAGGAGCGGCCGGCGCGGTACCGGCAGCCCGTACGACTCAAGGGCCGAGAGCGAGGTGAGCCGACCGCCGACCCGCACCGCTCGGATACCCGCCTCCGGCGCGTCCGGCACCGAATACCGGCCGTGCCGCACGCGGAAGATGCGCTTGGACGCGAGGGCGGCGCGGAGGTGTCCGTCCGTGTAGCCGAGCGCGAGCAGGTCTCGTCGGCGCAGGAAATACCCGTGACTGCGGAGAACTTTGTCGAGAGGCGGCATCCCCCAACGATCCGCGAATGGATGCCGCGGCGGTCCGCATCACGCGGCCTCGTGGATAACCCCGGCTCCCGCCGCCCGTCGCGGAGCAGCCGCCGAAAACGCAGGAGATACTCGTCGCCGCGCACGTTTCGGGACGCAATGACGCGTTCTGCGACGTATCTCCTGCGTTTTCGGCGAACCCGAACGCGAACGCCAACGCGAACGGGGGCGCCCGGGCTACCGGTTCAGCGGGGTCATGTCCGCGTAGCGGTCGCCGACGGGCGCCTGCAGCGTGTTGAGCGTCTCGAGCTGCGCGGGCGAGAGCACGAGCTCGTCGGCGGCCACGTTCTCCTCGAGGTAGGGGATGCGTTTCGTGCCGGGGATGGGCGCGATGTCGTCTCCCTGCGCGAGGAGCCACGCGAGTGCGACCTGGCCCGGCTTGGCGCCGAGCTCAGCGGCAACCGCATCCACTTGTTCGACTATGCGGATGTTCGCCTCGAGGTTGTCCCCTTCGAACCGCGGGTTGTTGCGGCGGAAGTCGGAGGCGTCGAGCTGGTCGAGTGAGCGGATCGTGCCGGTGAGAAAGCCTCGCCCGAGCGGCGAATACGGCACGAAGCCGATGCCGAGTTCACGCACTGTCGGCAGGATGGCGGCCTCAGGGTCGCGCGACCACAGCGAGTATTCCGTTTGCAGGGCGGTGACGGGATGCACTGCATGCGCCCGACGGATCGTCTCCGGTGCCGCTTCCGACAGCCCGTAACCGCGGATCTTGCCCGCGTCGATGAGGGATACCAGCGCCCCGACTGTCTCCTCGATGGGAGTGCCCGGATCCATACGGTGTTGGTAGTACAGGTCGATGTAGTCGGTGTTGAGGCGCCTGAGCGAGCCTTCGACGGAGAGCCGCACGTTCTCCGCGCTGCCGTCGAGGCCACGGGAGTTGTCGGTGCGGTGCAGGATGGTGCCGAACTTCGTCGCGATCACCACCTGGTCGCGCTTGCCGGCGATCGCCTTCGCGAGCAGCTCTTCGTTCAGGTACGGACCGTAGATCTCTGCGGTGTCGAGGAAGGTGACCCCGAGTTCGAGCGCCCGGTGGATGGTCCTGATCGAGCCTTCGTCGTCGAGTGCAGCCCCGGTGTAGAAGGCGCTCATGCCCATGAGCCCGAGCCCGATGCGGCCGATCTGGGGGCCATTCGTTCCGAGTGTGATCTTCTTCATGCGTTTGTCTCTGCCTTTTCCTTGTACAGGGCGATCTTCTTGTCGATCGCCGTGAGGCTTCTCGTGATCTCGTCGAGCTGCGCGAGCACGGCGATGCGGTGCAGCAGCAACAGCTCCATGCGCTCCCCGGATGTCGCGTCTCCGCGCCGCGCGAGGTCCACGTATTCCCGCACCCGCGCGATGGGCATGCCCGTAGAACGCAGCTTGGTGAGGAATCCCACCCAGTTGACGTCGCGCTCTGTATAACGCCGGTGCGTGGATGAAGCGCGATCGACGGGAACGAGCATGAGCCCTTCGCGCTCGTAGTAGCGCAGCGCGTGGGTCGACAGGCCGGTGGCCTCGGCGACCTGGGCGATCGACATCCGGGTGTCGGTGATTGTCATGAATTCAGGCTAGAACTTAGAGTGCGCTCTAAGTCAAAGCCGCAGGTTATTCGCGGGCGACGCGGCTCTCGATGTCCTCTTCGGAGGGCAGCGGCCGGGCCACGGGGATCTTGCTGCCAAGCACCTGGGCAACCACATCCCGCGCGATGTTCTGCGCCGTGAGACCCACCTGCTCGAGGATGTGCTCCCTGCTGCCATGGCCGAGAAACTGGTCGGGCAGGCCGAGTTCGGTCACGGCGGTGTCCACGCTCGCCGCGCGCAGGTCCTGCCTGATCCGCGTTCCGATGCCGCCGACCCGCACCCCGTCTTCGATCGTGACGACGAGCCGGTGCTGCGCCGACAGCTCGATGACGCTGGGCGGCACCGGTACGACCCAGCGCGGATCGATGACCGTTGCGCCGATGCCCTGGGCCGCCAACCGCTCGGCGACCTCCAGCCCGAGTTTGGCCATCGGCCCGACGGTGACGATGAGCACGTCGCGGTGGGGCGCCTCGCGCAGCACGTCCACCCCGTCGGCGGTGCGCCGCGCCGCCTCATACTCGCGCCCGACTGTGCCCTTCGAGAAACGCAGCACCGTGGGGGCATCCTCGACAACGACAGCCTCACCGAGTTCTTCGCGCAGGCGCGTGGCATCCCGAGGGGCAGCGATGCGGATGTTCGGCACGACCTGCAGGATCGCCAAATCCCACATGCCGTGGTGACTCGGGCCGTCCGGACCCGTTACGCCGGCGCGGTCGAGCACGAACGTGACGCCAGCCTTGTGCAGCGCGACATCCATGAGCACCTGGTCGAAGGCGCGGCCCACGAATGTCGCATACATGGCGACAACGGGATGCAACCCGCCGAACGCGAGGCCGGCGGCCGAGGTCACGGCGTGCTGTTCCGCGATACCCACGTCGAGCACACGATCGGGGTACTTCTCCGCGAAGCGGTAGAGGCCAGTGGGGCGCAGCATGGCCGCGGTGATGCCGACAAGTCTCGGGTTTGAGTCGGCGAGGTGCACGATCTCGTCGGCGAACACCGAGGTCCATGACGGGTTGCTCGGCACCTCGATCGGTTCCCCGGTTTCTGGGTCGATCTGTCCGACGGCGTGGAACTGGTCGGCAGTGTCGAGCAGGGCTGGCTGGTAGCCCCTGCCCTTCTCGGTGATGGCGTGCACGATCACGGGGGCGCCGTAGTTCTTTGCCTGCTCGAGGGTCTCGGTGAGCGCCTTGATGTCGTGCCCGTCGATGGGCCCGAGGTACTTGATGTCGAGGTTGGAGTACAGCGCCTCGTTGTTCGTGAGGCGGGCCAGGAACCCGTGGGTGCCGCCGCGGATGCCGCGGTACAGAGCCCGGCCGGGTGCGCCGAACGCGTAGAAGACCTTTCGGCTCGTGGAGTACAGGTTGCGATACGACCGGCGGGTGCGCACGTCGTTGAGAAAGTGCGCCATGCCGCCGATCGTCGGGGCGTACGAGCGACCGTTGTCGTTGACGATGATCACGAGATTGCGGCTGTTGTCGTCGCTGATGTTGTTGAGGGCTTCCCAGGTCATCCCCCCGGTGAGCGCGCCGTCACCGACTACCGCCACGACGTGCCTGTCGCCCTGGCCGGTCATGGTGAATGCCCGCGAAATTCCGTCGGCCCAGGACAGCGAACTGGAGGCGTGCGAACTCTCGACGATGTCGTGTTCGGACTCCGAGCGCTGCGGATACCCCGCGAGGCCGCCCTCCTCGCGCAGGTGGCTGAAGTCCTGCCTCCCGGTGAGCAGTTTGTGCACGTAGCTCTGGTGCCCGGTGTCGAAAACTATCGCGTCCTGCGGCGAGTCGAACACCTTGTGCATCGCGATTGTCAGCTCGACGACGCCGAGGTTCGGCCCGAGATGACCACCGGTCTTCGAGACCTCGCGCACCAGGAACTCGCGGATCTCCGCAGCGAGTTCGACGAGCTGCTCCTGCGTGAGGCTGTCCAGGTCCCTGGGACCACCGATGTTCTCGAGCAGGCTCATCCTTCGACTCTAATGCGGTGCCCCGCGATGTCCACTTCGCCCGGCCGCCGCGCCACCCGCCGCCCCCAAAACGCAGGAGATGTTTGCCGGATGACGCGAAATGGTGCGCAGGACGGGCATCCCATGTATTTCTCCTGCGTTTTCGTTCGGGGCGGGGCTACACGAGCGAGCGCAGCACGTACTGCAGGATGCCGCCGTTGCGGTAGTAGTCCGCTTCGCCGGGGGTGTCGATGCGCAACAGGGCGTCGAACTGCACTACCTGCTTGCCGGCGGGCGATTGCGCGGACGGGGTCGCCGTCACGTGGAGTGTCTTGGGTGTGCGGCCCTCGTTGAGTTCCTCCACCCCGGAGATGTCGATGACCTCGGTGCCGTCGAGCCCGAGCGAGGCCCACGTCTCCCCCGCCGGAAACTGCAGCGGCAGCACGCCCATACCGATCAGGTTTGACCGGTGGATGCGCTCGAAGCTCTCCGTGATGACAGCCTTCACGCCGAGCAGCGAGGTGCCCTTGGCCGCCCAGTCGCGCGAGGAGCCGGAACCGTACTCCTTGCCGCCGAGGATCACGAGTGGGGTGGCGGATGCCGCGTAGTTCTGGGCAGCATCGTAGATGAACGCCTGCGGGGCATCCGGCTGCGTGAAGTCCCGGGTGTAACCACCCTCGACATCGTCCAGCAGCTGGTTGCGCAGGCGGATGTTCGCGAACGTGCCACGGATCATCACCTCATGGTTGCCGCGGCGCGAGCCGTAGGAGTTGTAGTCGGTGCGCGCGATGCCGTGCTCATCCAGGTACTTGCCGGCCGGGCTGTCCGCCTTGATCGAGCCGGCCGGGCTGATGTGGTCGGTCGTTACCGAGTCGCCGAGCGTGGCGAGCACGCGCGCGCCGGTGATGGATGCCACTGGCGTGATCTCGATCGTCATGCCGTCGAAGTATGGGGGCTTGCGCACGTACGTCGACTTCTCGTCCCACTCGAATGTGGACCCTGTCGGGGTCGGCAGGTTCTTCCAGCGGTCGTCGCCGTCGAACACGCCCGCGTATTCGTGGGTGAACATCTCGGTGTCGATGGACGAATCGATTGTCGACTGCACCTCGGCGGCATCCGGCCAGATGTCCTTGAGGAAGACATCATTGCCCTCGGTGTCTTTACCGAGGGAGTCGACCTCGAAGTCGAAGTTCATCGAGCCCGCGAGGGCGTAGGCGATGACCAGCGGCGGGGAGGCCAGGTAGTTCATCTTCACATCGGGGTTGATGCGGCCCTCGAAGTTGCGGTTGCCGGAGAGCACCGCGGTGACGGCGAGATCGTTCTGGTTGACGGCGGCCGAGATCTCGTCGAGCAGCGGCCCCGAGTTGCCGATGCATGTCGTGCAGCCGTAGCCGACGGTGTAGAAGCCGAGGTCTTCGAGGTAGGCGGTGAGGCCGGCCTTCTCGTAGTAGTCGGTAACTACCTTCGAGCCGGGCGCGAGCGTGGTCTTGACCCACGGCTTGGCCTTGAGCCCCTTCATGCTCGCGTTGCGGGCCAGCAGGCCGGCGGCGAGCATCACTGACGGGTTCGAGGTGTTCGTGCAGCTCGTGATCGCAGCGATCGCCACGGCGCCATGGTCGAGCACGAATCCCTCGCCGGTGCCGAGCACCACTTCGGTCGGGTGGGACACCGTCGCCGGCGCATGGCTCGCATGCACGTGCGACTTCGTGTGGGCGGTCTCTTCGTCCTGCGGCGTGAAGCCGATCGGGTCGGACGCGGGGAAGCTGGCTTCCACGGCGGCATCCACCATGGACATGCGGGTCGGGTCGGCGTATGACGCGAGGTCGATCTCGAACTGGTGCTTCGCGTTGCTGAGCTCTACGCGGTCTTGCGGGCGCTTCGGGCCGGCAATCGACGGCACGACGGTGCCGAGGTCGAGTTCGAGGTATTCGCTGAACACCGGCTCGATCGACGGGTCGTGCCAGAGGGTCTGCAGCTTCGCGTATGCCTCGACGAGCGCGACTTGCTCTTCGCTGCGGCCGGTGAGCCGCAGGTAGTCGAGCGTCACGTCGTCGATGGGGAACATCGCTGCCGTGGAGCCGAACTCGGGGCTCATGTTGCCGATGGTCGCGCGGTTTGCCAGCGGCACGGATGCCACGCCCTGCCCGTAGAACTCGACGAACTTGCCCACGACCCCGTGCTTGCGCAACATCTGGGTGATTGTCAGCACAACGTCGGTCGCGGTCACGCCGGTGGGAATCGACCCGCTGAGCTTGAAGCCGACGACCTTGGGAATGAGCATCGAGACGGGCTGCCCGAGCATCGCGGCCTCCGCTTCGATGCCGCCGACGCCCCAGCCGAGCACACCGAGCCCGTTGACCATCGTTGTGTGGGAGTCGGTGCCCACGCAGGTGTCCGGGTAGGCGCGCAGCACGCCGTCAACCGTGCGGGTGTAGGTCACGCGGGCAAGGTATTCGATGTTCACCTGGTGCACGATGCCGGTTCCGGGCGGAACGACCTTGAAGTCGTCGAACGCCGTCTGACCCCAGCGCAGGAACTGGTAGCGCTCGCCATTGCGCTCGTACTCGATCTCGACGTTGCGCTCGAGGGCGTCTTCGGTGCCGAACAGGTCTGCGATTACCGAATGGTCGATCACGAGCTCCGCCGGCGCGAGCGGGTTGATCTTCGTCGGGTCGCCGCCGAGGGCGCTCACCGCCTCGCGCATTGTCGCAAGGTCGACGATGCACGGCACGCCGGTGAAGTCCTGCATGACGACTCGCGCGGGGGTGAACTGGATCTCGGTGTCCGGTTCAGCGGTGGGCACCCACGATCCGAGCGATTCGATCTGCGAGCGCGTGACGTTCGCCCCGTCTTCGGTGCGCAGCAGGTTCTCGAGCAGCACTTTGAGGCTGAATGGGAGCTTGTCGTAGCCGGCGACTTTGTCGATCCTGAAGACCTCATAGTCGGTGGAGCCGACCGTGAGAATGTCCTTCGAACCGAAGCTGTTGACTACTGGCACTGTCGTCTCCCTTGCTGACCTGCGTCCCATCCTCGCCGCCAGTCGAACCGGCTGCCAGCAAGGTAAGCCTAAGGCCGCGAACCGCCGCTGAACTCGGATGCCGCGGTCAAAAGTATCTTGATATCGAGATAGTTTATCCTATTCGCGATCGTAAATCAGGCCACGTTTGCGCGCCACGCGGTAGACGGCCTCGATCCCGAGGGCGCCCACGCATCCGGCGGCGATCCCGATGAGCAGGGGCAAGTCGAGCACGAGGTGCATCGCGAAGAAGTCGCGGGCGAACGGCAGCGTGTTGGCGATGAGGAAGAGCGTGATCATGGAGACGAGCAGCAACGCCCGCCACCTGTCGAGCGGGCGGGCGAGCACGCAGAGGATCCAGAACGCGACTATCCACAGCGCGACGGTCGTGACCGACCGTGCCTCGTCGAGCGGCACGATACCGCGCAGGATGGCGTTGGCAGTGAACGTCGTCGCGGCGGCGATGATGCCGGTCGGCGCCGCATAGCGCAGGAGGCGGCCGAGGATTCCGGGGTGGTAGATCCGTTTGTTCGGGGCAAGGGCGAGGAAGAACGCGGGGATGCCGATGGTCAGGGTCGACACGAGTGTGAGTTGCCGTGGGAGGAAAGGAAACTGCCACAGCAGCAGCGCGAAGACGATGGCGAAGATGATTCCGTACACGGTCTTGGCGAGGAACAGGTTCGCGACCCGCTCGACATTCGCGATCACCCGCCTGCCGTACGCGAGCACGTCGGGAAGCCTTCCGAACTCGTTGTCGAGCAGCACGAGCCGCGCGACGGCCCTCGTCGCGCTCGTGCCCGAGCCCATCGCGATACCGAGGTCGGCATCCTTGATGGCCATCGCGTCGTTCACGCCGTCACCGGTCATACCGACGATGCGCCCGTCCTCCTGCAGCACGCGGACTATCGCGCGCTTCTGGTCTGGAGTCACTCGTCCGAAGATGCTGTGCTCGGTGAGAGCCGCGCGCAGGGCCGCGTCGTCAGGCAACTCGCGCGCGTCGACGGATGTGGTGCCCACTCCCAGCCCTGCGGCGAGAGCAGCGACGGTCGCCGGGTTGTCACCGGAGATGATCACGCAGCGCACCCCCTGCTCGGCGAAATAGGCGAGGGTCGCGGCGGCATCCGGCCGTATCGTCTCGCCGAACAGCAGGATCGCCACCGGCGCGAGGTCGAGCGATTCGGGCTGGAGGTCGGCCGCGGCGGGCAACGCGCCGCTGACCCTCGTGAGGGCAAGCGTGCGGTGCCCTTCTGCCGCGTACGCCGCGGCCATGCCGGCGACCTCCGGATGCGACGCGAAGAGGCGTTCCGGCGCGCCGAGCAGCCACGACGAGCTCGAGCCGTCGAGCTCGAGCTCCAGCGCGCTGCACGCCCGCGAGCTCGCGAACGGCACGCGGGACAGCACCTCGCCTGCCGCCGCAGGGAAGGATGTCGCGAGCGACTGCGCGGTGGCATTGGCCGCGTCATCCCGGGCGAAATGCCCGAGAGCCGCTGCCATTGCCGGGTCGGCGGACAGCACGTCCGCGCTCAGGAACGACACCTCGCCGCTTGTCAGCGTTCCGGTCTTGTCGAGGCAGAGCACGTCGACGCGGGCGAGGGTTTCGACGGCCGCGAGTTCCTGGATAAGTACCCGCTGCTGCGCCAGCCGGATCGCGGCGACCCCGAACGCGAGGCTGATCAGCAGCACGAGGCCCTCGGGGATCATCGACACGATGCTGGCGACCACGTCCAGCAGGGCCGAGCGCCAGCCTCCCGCCACGAACGCGGCAGGATCGCCCCCGTAGGAGACGATCCTGCTGCCGACGACGACGAGCACGATCGGCCCGAGGATCCAGGAGATGAACACGAGGATGCGGTTTGTCGCCGCCCGAAGCTCCGAGTGGGCGAGGGAGTGCCGCCGGATCTGCGCGGTGAGCCGGTTGGCGTATGACGCGGCGCCCACGGCTGTCACCTCCACCTGCGCGGTGCCGCCGGCCACGAGGGCACCGGAGAGCACGAAATCCCCCACAGTCTTCGCCACCGGTTCCGACTCGCCCGTGAGCAACGACTCGTTGACCGTGAGGTCGACGGCGTCGAGAACGGTTCCGTCGGCGACCACCTGGTCGCCGGAACGCAGCACGACGATGTCGCCGAGCACCACTTGCGACGGGGAGAGGATGACCGTCTCGACTGTGCCGTCTTCATGCATTCGCCGCACAGCCACGACCGGCGCGGCGAGCAGAGCGAGCCTGTCGAGGGCGAGTTTCGCGCGCAACTCCTGCACGATGCCGATCGCCGAGTTGATGACGACGATGCCGTAGAACAGGCCGTCCCGCAGGTCGCCGAGCACGAGGATCGCGATGAAGCACGCCGTGAGGATCGCGTTGAACAGGGTGAATACGTTGTCGCGGATGATGTGCGAGAGCGGCCGGGAGGTCGTGCGTTTTGTCGCATTCGTCTCGCCGCGCGCGACGCGTTCGGCTACCTCAGTCTGGGTCAGGCCGCGCATAGACCGTTCTCACGAGCAGCCAGGTGACCCACAGCGTTGCGGCATAGAGCGGCACACCGAGCACGAGCTTGAGGGCGCCAAGGGCCTGGGTGGCGTCGGCGAAGTACAGCGGCAGTTCGACTGCGAGCCGTACCGCGAAGAGCGCGACCCAGATGATCGTGCCGATGAGGGCGACGCGGAACTTGGCCTTGTTCGCGCGCCACTCCGATCCCTCGCTCGTGATGAGCGAAGCGATGACGCCGATGAGCGGCCAGCGCACGGCAATGCTGATGAGGAGCGCCGCGAGGAACGCCCCGTTGATGACGAAGCCGAGCACGAAGTTGTCTTTCGCCTGGCCGGTGACGAGAGCCACCCCCGCAGAGAGGGCGATGCCGAGCACCCCGGCGAGCGCCGACGTGTACGGCTGCTTCGCGACAATCCTGGCGATGACGAAACCGACGGAGATGACTATCGGGACCAGTACCGACGGCAGCAGCAGCCCGGTGATCGTGTACACGACGACGAAGGCGAGCCCGGGCAGGATCGACTCGATGAGCCCCCGCACGCCGCCCATCGCCCCGAGCAGCGCGGACGCGGTCGGGGTCTGCCCCGGTGTCACTTTGCCGAACCCGGAGCGGCGGGCGGCGGCGGCGAGGTTGTCGGTGAGCGACGGATCGTCGGCGGGGCCCTGCGCGGCCGGATCGACGTCGTTCACGCCGGCTGTCCAGTCGCGGGCATGTGCAGCGGGATGAGGTCTCGCGGCGGCATCGGGGTGTTGCCGCGCACGACGACTATCGACCGGTAGAGGTCTTCGACCTTGGCGGCGGCATCCGGGTTCGTCGCACCTTCGCCCGCTATGACGCCGCGCAGAAACCAGCGCGGGCCGTCAACCCCGATGAAGCGGGCCAGTCGCGCGCCGCCGGGCTGCCCGGCCGCGACGGGGATCTCGGCGAGCACCTCAGGACCGAAGTTGCCCACAGTCACACGCGTCTTACCACCCTGCTTCTCGATCTGGTCGATGATCTGCTGGCGGATCTCGTGCCACAGGCCGCTTCCGCGGGGGGCAGCGAAGGGCTGCACCTGCAGTGTCGAGCCGGCGTAGTCGAGGCCGACTGCGACCACACGCTTGCTGCCCTCCTCGACCTCGAGCCTGAGATGCAGGTCGGGTCTCGGCAGCACCTTCACGCCGCCGAGGTCGACGTAGGGGCGAACCGCGTTCGCCTCGCTCTCATCCAAGGGGCCTGCCGTCGAGCGATCCGCCGGTGCCGATTTCGGCTGCTCGATCGGCCCGCTCGAAGGATCCGTGGGGATGATGGCGTCACTCATGCTTGTGCTCCTGTTGCTCGCTCATCTTGTGCGCTGCCCTGTTGTGCCTGGCCCGCGCCAAGCCCGGTAGAGCCGAAGCCGCCCTCGCCGCGATGGCTTCCGGGAAGCTTCTGCACGGGGACGAACCTGGCTCGCGATACGGGCATGACGATGAGCTGGGCGATCCTGTCGCCCGCCGCGATAGTGAATGGCTGCTCGGCATCGGTGTTCAGCATCGTCACGCGGATCTCGCCGCGATAGCCGGCATCCACAGTGCCTGGGCTGTTGACGATGGTGATGCCGTGCTTCGCCGCGAGGCCGCTGCGTGGCACGACGAGGGCGACGTAGCCGTCCGGCAGGGCGATGGACACTCCTGTGGCGACCGTCGCCCTGGCGCCGGGCGCGAGCACCACCGACTCGGCCGCGGTGAGGTCGGCCCCGGCATCGCCCGGGTGGGCGTATTCGGGGATATCCCCCGAAGCGATGAGTACATCGACATTGTCTGCCACGTGACGAGGGTAGTGCAGGTGTCTAATAGTCGGGTGACTATCTATCGCGAGAGACTGTGGCCGGCGCCATGGCTGTTCATCAGCACAGCGCTCGTCATCCCGGCGAGCCTGCTCGTGTTCCTGCCGATAAACCAGACGGTTGGCGTGATCGTCGCGGTCATCCTCTATGCCGGATGCGTCACGATGCTGCTCGCCGGATCGCCCGCAATCACCGTGACCGACACCGAATTCGTCGCGGGTAAAGCCAGGTTGCCCATCGCGATCGTCGGCGTAGTCAGCGGATTCTCGGGCACGGATGCCAGGGCCGAGCGCGGGCCGCGCCTCGATGCTCGCGCCTGGCTGCTGATCCGCGGCTGGGTCGACCCTGTCGTCAAGGTCGAGGTCGTCGATGCCGACGACCCCACCCCGTACTGGATAGTGTCCACGCGGCGACCCGCCGCCGTCATCGATGCCGTGGCGAGGGCTAAGGCCGCCGCCAAAGCGAGCGCTTAGGCCGAGCACTCCTGGCAGATCGGGCCGAGCTTGGTCTCGTGGTCGATCTGCGAGCGATGCTTCACCAGGAAGCAGTTCACGCAGGTGAATTCGTCTGCCTGGGGCGGAAGCACCACCACGTCGAGGTCGAGGTCGGAGAGGTCTGCGCCGGCGAGCTCGAAACTGCCGGGGTTGTCGGCGTCATCGACGTCGACGGATCCGGACATCTTGTCCGGAACGCGCTCCTTCAAAGCCTCGATCGACTCGGAGTCGTCGTCGGTCTTGCGAGGTGCGTCGTAGTCGGTTGCCATGCCCATCCAGTTCTGTAAGCGTCTGTAGTTATTTAGTTCGTAATTATTTATTCAGTGATCGAAATCGGCGGGCACAGTTTGCATCATCCTGAGGTGAATAGCAAACCACCGAACGCCCGTCATTTTCGTGCTATCCGAACAACTTGCGGCACGCCCGTTCTATTCCCGACAATCACCAGGAAGTCGTGCGATCCTGTACCCGAATCGTGATGGCTGGAGGGTATTCAGCAATGCAGGACCTGCGAGTAATCGGCGTGGAGAACGGGGCGCTCCTGGTCGCCTCCGAGGATGGTACGCGCTTTCGCATCCCCATCGACGAGGTGCTTCAATCCAAACTGCGCCAAAGCGTGCCGGAGCCGGGCACTGCCCGCAAGCTCGCGCCCAAGGATATCCAGGCCCACATCCGCTCCGGCATGTCCGCACAGGACGTCGCCTCGATCACCGGCGTCTCTCTCGAGTACATCCAGCGGTTCGAAGGCCCCGTCATCGCTGAACGTGACTTCGTTGTGCAGTCAGCGCTCGCCGTTCCCGTGCACACCGCGGCAGACACAGACCCCATGGCCCAGGGGAAGACTTTCGGCACCGCGATCCGCGAACGCCTGCACGATCTGGGCGGCATCAACGAGCGCTGGGCGAGTTGGAAGGATGTCGCCACCGGCTGGATAGTGAAACTCTCGTTCACCGCCAACCAGATCGAGCACGATGCGCGCTGGGGCTTCGATCCCAAGAAGCAGGCGCTGTCGCCCCTGAACAACGAGGCGGTCACACTCTCGCAGCAGGGCGAGGCGGCGGGGGCGCTCATGCCGCGGCTGCGGGCAGTGTCCGCCCCAGAGTCGCACCCGGAGTCCGCACGATTCGACAGTGGCGCCTTCGCCGTCGACGACTCGATGATCGAGCCCGAGTCGACGTCGGAGCTCATCAGCATCACCCGGGCGCAGCAGGATGAGGAACCGCAGGCCCATGGCAACCAGACGGCCGACCTGCTGGACGCGTTGCGCAGGCGGCGCGGCGAACGCGAGTCCGCGAGTTTCGACGACGACTACAGCGATTCACGCAACTCGCACCCGTCAACCGGCTCGATCCACATCGTGGAGGTGGAGATGGACGTCTTCCCCGGTGAGGAGCGCCAGCCGCGAATCACGCAACCCCAGCCCATCGGCCGCGGCTCGAAGAAGGGGCGCGCGGCAATGCCCAGCTGGGACGAGATTGTCTTCGGCGCCCGGCCCGACGACGACCTGGCGTAGCCCGCGTTCTCAGCCTTCGTTCTCAGCGTCCCGCGAACCCGCCGAACCGCAGGAGCGGCACGCGCAGTTCCGCCGGCGACCACGATCCGTGTTGGCCGATCATCGAATGGCCGTGCGCCCCGGCCCGTGAGTCGTAGTACGCGACGTTCTTGCGCGCGGCAATGAGCAGGTCGCCGATGCGCGGCAGCACTTCGGAGCGCACTGGGCCGAACCAGTTGGCAGCGATTGCCTCGTCCCTGGTCGCGACCCAGGCCCGCTCAGACTCGGATGCGCGCCAGGCCTCGACTATCCGGTCTCGTTGGGCTGCCGTGGCATCCGGCTCGAAGTGCAACTGCAGGCAGCGCGGCTCCCCAGCCACGAACCGCACCCCGTCGACCAGGCCGGGCACCGTGTCGAACAGCACATGGGAGTGCTGCGGGATGTCCAGCACTCCGTGGTCGGCGGTCACGATGAGGCCGTCGCGCCGGCCGAGGGTTGCGACGAGGTCGCGCGCAGCGGCATCCGTCGCCTCGAGTGCTGCCGTCCACTCGCGGGAGTCGCCGCCGTGGGAGTGCCCCGCGGAGTCCAGCTCGGGCACGTAGACGTACGCGAGGCCGGGCGGCCCTGGCTCGCGCAGCCACTCGGCTGCCCGCGACATCCTGTCCGAAATGGATGCCGCGGCGACATACAGCGCGCCGCGCAGCACCGCGTGGCTGAAGCCCGTCTCGCGATAGCGGGCCGGGCCGATCGCGACAGCGGAGTAACCCGTTGCGACGGCCCGCTCGAAGAGCGTCGGCACGGGCTGCCAGGTCACGGGATCGAGCCTGTCGTCCCAGCCCGAGAGCTGGTTGACCACACGGTCGTTCGCGGCGTCGAGCACCGTGTAGCCGACGAGCCCGTGCTGGCCGGGACGCACCCCGGTCGTGATGGTCGCTATGGCCGAGGCGGTAGTCGTGGGAAAGCCCGACTCGATAACCGACTTCGCGGTCAGCGCGCCCGCGAGAGTGCGTGAATGCCCGGCGCGAGCCTTCAGGGCGTCGGCACCCAGGCCATCCACGACCACGACAATCGCCCTGTCGACGCCGGGCAAGCCAAGCCGATTGGGCCCGCCGGCGATCGCCCCGAGGCAACTTTCGAGAACATCGGCAAGGCTCAGCGCGTCGGATTTGGGCGCCGGTAACATGGCGGTAATCCTATGGCTACTCCCGAAAATCCTTCCCAGACCGCTGGCCCAGGTGAGCGCATCGAAGACATCGATGTCTCCACCGAGATGCAGGGCTCCTTTCTCGAATACGCCTATTCGGTCATCTACTCGCGTGCGCTGCCAGACGCCAGGGACGGGCTCAAACCCGTGCAGCGCCGCATCCTGTACCAGATGCAGGAGATGGGGTTGCGGCCCGACCGCGGCCACGTGAAGTCGTCACGGGTGGTCGGCGACGTCATGGGAAAGCTGCACCCGCACGGCGACGCCTCCATCTACGACGCGATGGTGCGCCTCACCCAGGACTTCGTGCTGCGCGTGCCGCTCATCGACGGGCACGGCAACTTCGGCTCCCTCGACGACGGCCCCGCTGCCCCGAGGTACACCGAGGCGCGACTCCAGGCGGCCGCCATGGCGATGACCGAGGATCTCGACGAAGACGTCGTGGACTTCGTTCCGAACTACGACAACTCGCTCACCCAGCCATCTGTGCTGCCCTCCGCGTTCCCGAACCTTCTCGTCAACGGCGCGAGCGGCATCGCCGTGGGCATGGCGACGAACATGGCGCCGCACAACCTGATCGAAGTCGTCGCCGCGGCGCGCTACCTGCTCGAGAACCCCGACGCGTCGCTCGAAGACCTCATGGCGTTCGTGCCGGGCCCCGACCTGCCCACCGGCGGCACGATTATCGGCCTCGACGGCATCAAAGACGCATACGCCACCGGCCGCGGCGCCTTCAAAACCCGAGCCCGCGTCTCGGTCGAGGCGATCACCGCCCGCAAAACCGGGCTCGTGGTCACCGAGTTGCCATACCTGATCGGCACCGAGCGGGTCATCGAGAAGATCAAGGATGGCGTCAACGCCAAGAAGATCAGCGGCATCTCCGACGTCACCGACCTCACCGACCGCAAGCACGGCATGCGCCTGGTGATCGGCATCAAGACCGGATTCAGCCCGGATGCCGTGCTCGAGCAGCTCTATCGGCTCACCCCGCTCGAAGACAACTTCTCGATGAACAACGTCGCCCTCGTCGGCGGCGGACCGCAGACCCTGGGGCTGAAGGAGCTGCTGCGGGTCTACCTCGACCACCGCCTGGATGTCGTGCGCCGGCGCAGCCAGTTCCGCCTGGCCCGCCGCCGCGAGCGACTGCACCTCGTCGAGGGACTGCTCATCGCGATCCTCGACATCGACGAGGTCATCCAGGTGATCCGCCAGAGCGACGACAGTGAGCAGGCCCGCGTACGACTCATCGACGTGTTCGACCTGAGCGAGGTGCAGGCCGAGTACATCCTCGAACTGCGACTGCGTCGTCTGACGAAGTTTTCCCGCATCGAACTCGAAGCGGAGGCCGACAAACTGCGTGCCGAGATCGAGTATCTCGAAGGCGTTCTCTCCGACCCGGCACGCATCAGCCAGCTTGTCTCGGACGAGCTCGAGGATGTGGCCGAGCGGTTCGGCACCCCGCGCCGCACGCTCCTGACCGAGGCACGGGCATCCGTGGTGCTTTCCAGCGCCGCTGCGCGCAAATCCGCCCCGGTGCTGGAGATTGCGGATGCGCCCTGCGAGGTGCTCCTCTCCACGACCGGGCGCGCCATCAGGGTGGACATCGGCGACGAGCAACTCTCCGCGCCGGCCAGGCGGCGCTCGAAGCACGACGCGATCCGCTCGCGCGTGGTCACGACCAGCCGCGCCGAGATCGGGGCGGTCACGAACACCGGGCGCCTGATCCGGTTCACCGCCGTCGACCTGCCGAGCGTGCCCGCGAACTCGATCCAGCTCGCCGCCGGCGCGAAGATCAACGACTACCTCGCCATCGGGACGAAAGAACGGGTGCTCGGTCTCGTGTCTCTCGACTCCGACAGCGCCATCGCGCTCGGCACCCGCCAGGGCGTCGTCAAGCGCGTCTCCCCCGGCGGCTACCCGTCCCGGCCGGACTTCGAGCTCATCGCCCTCAAGCCGGGCGACGAAATTGCAGGAGTTTCGCAGGGAACGGACGCCGACGAACTCGTTTTCGTGACATCAGACGCGCAACTCCTGCGTTTTGGTGCGGCGACGGTGCGGCCGCAAGGGGTCTCGGCAGCGGGGATGGCCGGCATCAACCTGGGCGCAAAAGCCACAGTGGTCTTCTTCGGGGCGATCGACCCCGGTGTCGAGAACGTCGTGGCGACGCTGTCCACCTCGACGGCGACTATCGCGGGCGCGGACCCCGGTCGCGGCAAGGTGTCCGCGATCGCCGAGTTCCCCGCCAAGGGGCGGGCGACCGGCGGTGTGCGGGCGCACAGCTTCCTCAAGGGCGAAGACGTGCTCGGCCTGGCCTGGGTCGGTCCCGCGCCGGCACTCGCTGTCGGCGCGGACGGATCGGTGCGCACCCTGCCGGACTCCGGCGCGAAACGGGATGCCTCGGGCGCGCCGCTCGACGGAGTGATCGGGTCGATCGGCGAGGCCGTCTAGCACCCGCTACACGTGCGGCACGAACTCCTGCCACGCGAGCCTGCGCTCCGCGCGCGGATCCTCCTCGATGCGGTCGACGACGTCGATGATGAGGGTGCGGCGCTTGCGTGAGGAGTAGGACGGCCAGTGGGCCAGCGACCCGTCACGTGCGAAAGACAGCCAGTGTGAGCGCATCCGCTCGCCGGCGCGCTTGAACGCACCGCGTCCGCCGAGAAGCCCCACGGTGCGCCCGAACACGCCGTCCATGAGGTCGAAGAGCGCGAACATCTCGAGCCCGTGGGTCGCATCGAAGCCCGCGAGACGCACGAGCCGCGGCGCGATGTCGAAGCGGTAGAAGTGCACGGGCGCGAAGTTCGCGTGGCGCTCAGCCACCTTCACCGTCGGGTACCAGAACGCGTAGTCGCCGCCGAAGTCGGCCGCGGGGCGCCGGGCCGGCAGGCCGGGGTACTGCGCCTTGACGGCCTTGCGCGCCTTCTTCTTCGTCTTCGCGAAAATCGCGCGGATGCGCGGCGGGGTGGTGGCGAGGATGTCCAGGCGTCCGCGGAACAGCGAGCCCTCCCTGTCGTTCGTGCCGATGATGAGAGGAACCGGCGCCGCCCGCCCGGCTTTGAACGCATCGAGCGGCCGCTCGGGCAGGAAGTCGCCGTCGATCACCGGGCACAGCGCGATGGTGCCCGGATTCTTGTCAGGGGTCAGCAGTTGCAGGCGGGTCGTCGCGGCGATGAGGTCGTCGACGCTCGCCGTTGCCAGCAGCTCCCCGGCGTCTTCCGGTGACGTGCTGTCGGTGCTGGAGTTGTCGACCGCCTCGCTGAGCAGCTCGACGTACTCCCGTGCCCACTCCGACGTGAGGCCCGTCGGATAGATCGCGTTCGGCGGCGAGCTCTCCGCGATCGCCCTGGCGAACAGCCCTCTCGCGCTCGGCACCGTCATGAGGGTCGTCACGGCGTTGGCCCCCGCCGACTCCCCGAAGAGCGTGACGTTGCCGGCATCCCCTCCGAACGCGGCGATATTGTCACGCACCCACTCGAGGGCCATCACCTGGTCGCGCAGGCCGAGGTTGCTCTCGAAAACGCGGTCGGCCGTGCCGAAGCTCGTGAAATCGAGATAGCCGAGGGCGCCAAGCCGGTAGTTGAAGTTCACCCAGATCACGCCGCCGCGCACGAGCGCCTCGCCCTGTTTGCGGATCTCCCTCGACGACCCGACGCTGTACGCCCCGCCGTGCACCCACACCATTACCGGCAGGTCGTTCGCCGCGGGTGGGGCGATGACGTTGAGGGTGAGGCAGTCCTCCGACATCGGAACACTCGTCGGCGGGCCTGCGAATTGCCCCTTCCGGTCTTGCGGGGCGACCGGGCCGAAGTCCGTGGCATCCAGCACGCCGGTCCATGGCACCGCAGGCCTCGGGGAGCGGAACCGCAGCTCGCCGACGGGCGGAGCCGCATACGGGATGCCGCGCCACATCCGCAGCCCACGGCGCACGACGCCCTCGATCTCGCCGCCGCCCACGCCGACGCGCAGGCCGGCGCGGACCTCCGTAGCAGTGTTCATTCGCGCATTCTACGAACCGAAGGTGACCATCAGACGTCGATGCGTGCCCGGTTGAGCCCGTCGCCGGCGATGATGAACTCCTTGCGCGGGGCGACATCGTTGCCCATGAGAAGCTCGAAGACCTTGGCCGCCATCTCGGCATCCGGTGCGAGCACGCGGCGCAGCGTGCGGTGCCGCCGATCCATGGTTGTCGTCGCGAGCTGGTCGGCATCCATCTCGCCGAGCCCCTTGTAGCGCTGGATCGGGTCCTGGTACTTCTTGCCGCTGCGTTTCAGGCCAGCAAGCACCCCGTCGAGTTCCTTCTCCGAGTATGTGTAGATCGTCTCGTTTGGCTTGGACCCCGGGTTCATCACGATCACCCGGTGCAGCGGCGGCACGGCGGCGTAAACCCGGCCGTCCCGGATCATCTCCGGCATGTAGCGGAAGAACAGCGTGAGCAGCAGCGTGCGGATGTGCGCGCCATCGACATCGGCGTCGGCCATGATGATGACTTTGCCGTAGCGCGCCTGTTCGAGGTCGAAGCTGCGCCCCGAACCGGCGCCGATCACCTGGATGATCGACGCGCACTCCGCGTTGGAAAGCATGTCGGAGACCGACGCTTTCTGCACGTTGAGGATCTTGCCGCGGATCGGCAGCAACGCCTGGTATTCGCTGTCCCTGCCGAGCTTGGCGGTGCCGAGCGCAGAGTCGCCCTCGACGATGAACAGCTCGCTGTTGGCCACGTCGTTCGAGCGGCAGTCGACGAGTTTCGCCGGCAGCGACGAGCTCTCCAACGCGTTCTTGCGCCGCTGCGTCTCTTTGTGGGCGCGCGCCGAGATGCGGGACTTCATCTCGGCGACGATCTTGTCGAGCACGACCGCCGACTGCACCTTGTCATCCCGCCTGGATGACGCGAACCGCTCCCCCATCGTCTTCGCGATGACCGACGCCACGATGTTGCGCACGGCGGGCGTGCCGAGTATCTCCTTCGTCTGTCCCTCGAACTGCGGTTCGGGCAGCCGGACAGTCAACACGGCGGTGAGCCCGGCGAGGATGTCGTCTTTCTCGAGCTTGTCGGTTCCGATCTTGAGTCGGCGGGCATTCAGCTCCACCTGGGCGCGCAGGAACTTCATCAGCCCCTGCTCGAACCCAGCCTGGTGGGTGCCGCCCTTGGGCGTGGCGATGATGTTCACGAAGCTCTTGAACACGGTGTCGTAGCCGGTGCCCCAGCGCAGCGCGACATCCACCTCACAGTCCCGGGTCAGCTCGGTCGGGATCATGGCCCCCGTCGGCTGCAGCACTGGCACCGTCTCGGTGAAGGTGCCGGAGCCGGTCATGCGCCAGGTGTCCGTGAGGGCATTGTCCGGCGCGAGGTGGTCGACGAACTCCGAGATACCGCCGTCGAAGTGGAACCGCTCGCGCACGGGTTCCTCGCCGCGCTGATCCGAGAGGTCGAGGGTGAGGCTCGGCACGAGGAAGGCCGTCTGGCGCAGGCGATCGGTGAGCTCATCCGTCTGGAATGTCGCACCTTTCGTGAAGATCTGCCGGTCGGCCCAGTAGCGGATGCGCGTTCCCGTGATGTTCTTGCCGACCTTGCCGACTACGCGCAATTCGCTGTTCGATACGAATGGAGTGAACGGCGCGTCGGGGGTGGGGTCTGCACCACGATCGTCAAAGATGCCAGGTTCGCCGCGGTGGAACGACATCGCCCAGGTCTTGCCGTCGCGATCGACCTCGACGTCGAGCCGCTCGGACAGCGCGTTGACTACCGATGCGCCGACGCCGTGCAAACCACCGGATGCCGCGTACGAGCCTGAACCGAATTTGCCGCCGGCGTGCAGTTTCGTGAACACGACCTCGACGCCGGTCAGTCCGGTCTTGGGTTCGATGTCGACGGGGATGCCGCGCGCCCAGTCCCGCACCTCGACGCTCTCGTCCGCGTGCAGGATGACGCCGATCTCAGAGCCATGGCCGCCGAGCGCCTCGTCGACCGAGTTGTCGATGATCTCCCAGAGGCAGTGCATGAGCCCGCGCGAATCGGTTGAGCCCACATACATGCCTGGCCGTTTGCGCACGGCTTCGAGGCCTTCGAGCACCGAGAGGTGTCTCGCCGAATAGTCAGCGCTCGACATGGAATGTCTCCTTGGTCCGTGGCCACAGGCCGATTCCAGAATACGTTCCCGCAGGCGGCCGACTTCGCTCCGACACCCCCACCGGCCCACCCCGTACGCCGCACGCCCCAGGCCGCCTCCGAGGCAGTACGCGTTCAGCGAAATACCCGGCAAATGTCGCGTACCTGTAACACTGCCGTGCTTGTATTGACTAAGACGTTCACCCGCAAGTCCCGAATGGAGCCGCACATGTCTCAGATCGCCACCGAGGACAGCTCCATCGACGAGCTGGATTACACCCTCTCAGCCCTCGACCGGTGCGATAGCTGTGGCGCCCAGGCCTACATCCGGGTCACGCTCAACAGCGGGGACCTGCTGTTCTGCGCCCACCACGGCAACCAGTTCAAAGACAAGCTGTTCCCGACGGCGCTGAACTGGCACGACGAGTCAGCGCGCCTCCTCGAAACCTCCACCGTCGAGTAGGGCTCCCCAACACGCGAACCGTGACTGATCGCGGCTCTGCCGCAGGGTTGCGGCGCACGGCGAGCATCGACCTCGATGCTTTGCGCGCCAACCTGTCGAGCCTGCTCGATCACGACGATTCATTCGTCCTGGATGCCAGGGCTGACGCCTACGGGCACGGCGCCGCAGCGGTGGTCGCGACCGCCCTCGATGCCGGCGTCACGACGGTTCGGATCTCGCCGAACCAGGCGAGTTTGGTGAGCGCCCGGCGCTCAGCCCTCATGACGGTGCCATCGCGCCGCCGGCTCGTTGCCGGGGAGGCGTACGGCCTGGATGCATCCCATACGCCGGTCATGACACTTGTCGGTGAGGTCATCTCGGTCAAACCCGCCGAAGCCGGCGCCGGGGTCTCGTACGGCTACAGCTACCACACGGAGGCAGACACGATCCTCGCCCTCGTGGCGCTCGGCTACGCCGACGGTGTGCCCCGGCTCGCCTCGAACCGCGCGACAGTGCAGGTCGGGGGCGCACTCCACCCGCTCGTGGGCAGGGTCGCCATGGACCAGTTCGTGGTGGACTGCGGCAGCTCCTCGGCGGTCGCCGTCGGCGACGAGGCCGTGCTGTTCGGGGATGCCGCTGCCGGGCATCCGTTGGCGACAGACTGGGCAGCCCAGACCGGCCGCAGCCCACTCGAGCTGACCGCGGGTATCGGATCGCGCGTGCTGCGGGTGAGCCGATGAGTGAGCCGCGCCTCGAGGTCGACCTCGAGGCGTTCCGCCACAACGTCCGGCTGCTGTCCGAACTTGTGGCGCCGGCGCGCACGATGCTCGCCGTGAAGGCGAACGCGTACGGTCACGGGCTCGTGCCACTCGCGAAGGCCGCCCTCGAATCGGGGGCGGACTCGCTCGCCGTGCTCGAGGTTCCCGCTGCGCTCGCGGTGCGCCGTGCCGGGATCACCGCACAGGTATTCGCCTGGCTCCACGGCCCGGAGACCGACTTCGTCTCGGCTATCGAATTCGATGTCGACCTGGGGGTCTCGGCCCTGTGGCAGCTGGAGTTGATCGTCGCGGCTCCCAAGGGCAAGCCTGCGCGCATCCACCTCAAGGTCGACACCGGCCTGCACCGCAATGGCGCGAGCCCGGCCGAGTGGCCTGCCCTCGTCTCGGCCGCGGTAGCGGCGGAGCACGAGGGGTCCGTCGTGGTCGAGGCGCTGTGGTCCCATCTCGCCGACGCATCACCCGAAGACGACGCCGAAGCGCTCGCCCGCTTCCACGAGGCAGTGGCCGTCGCCGCTGCGCTCGGCTGCCGCCCGCCGCTGTTGCATCTGGCCGCGAGTTCTGCCGGCATCCGCGAGCCGGAGGCGAGGCTCGGGCTCGTGCGCTTCGGGATCGCGGCCTACGGAATCTCCCCGTTCGACGACCAATCCGGCGCCCGGCTGGGGTTGCGGCCGGTGATGGCCATGCGAGCGCCGGTGTCGTCACTGCTCGACGGCGTCGCCACCGTCGGCCTGGGCAGCGCCGATGGCATCCAGGTGCCCGCGATCGGCAAGGCCCAGGTCGCGATCCGCGGCAGGCGTTATCCGATCCTGGCGCTTGACGTCGACACTCTCACCGTCGACGTCGCCCATTCGAACATCGCGGTCGGCGACGATGTCACGATCTTCGGCCCCGGAGACGCGGGCGAGGCGACAGCCGAAGAGTGGGCGGCGTGGGGCGAGACCATCGGCGACGAGATCGTCGCGCGGGCGAGCGAGCGGCTGCCGCGGGTGTACCTGGGCTAGGACGGGGGTTTCACATGTTCGACGTGATCATCAGCGGCGGCGGGCCAACGGGGATGATGCTGGCCAGCGAACTGCGGCTGCACGACGTCGACGTGCTCGTGCTGGAGAAGGACCCGGAGCCGAGCAAGGCGGTCCGCTCGCTCGGCCTGCACTCGCGCAGCATCGAGATCATGGACCAGCGCGGGCTGCTGGAGCGGTTCCTCGTACACGGGCAGCAGTATCCCGGCGTTGGCGGGTTCGCGGCGATCGACAAGCCCCGCCTGACGAATCTGGACACCGCGCACGGTTATGTCCTCGGCATCCCCCAGCCGGTCACCGATCGCCTCTTGGCCGAGCGTGCCGTCGAACTCGGCGCAGAAATCCGCCGCGGCAGCGAAGTGACCGGGATCGAGCAGGACGCGGATGGGGTAACTGTCGAGCTCGTCGATGGTGCACTGCTGCGCTCGCGCTGGCTGGTTGCCTGCGACGGCGGACGCAGCCTGGTGCGCGGGCTGCTGGGTATCGGCTTCCCTGGCGAGCCCGCCAGGACCGAATGGCTGCTTGGCGAAGTGGAAGTGACCACGCCGCCGGACGAACTGGCCGCGGTGGCGGCGGAGGTGCGCAAGACCCACAAGGGGTTCGGCATCGGCCCCGCCGGGGACGGCCTGTACCGCGCCGTCGTGCCCGCGGCGACCGTGGCGGAGGACCGCGCCGTGCCGCCGACCCTCGAAGAGTTCCGCGCGCAGTTGCGGGCGTATGCGGACACCGACTTCGGCGCCCACTCACCACGTTCGCTCACCCGTTTCAGCGATGCAACCCGACTCGCCGAGCGATATCGAGTCGGCAGGGTTCTGCTCGCCGGCGACGCGGCCCACGTCCACCCGCCGCTGGGAGGGCAGGGCCTGAACCTCGGCATCCAGGATGCCTTCAACCTCGGCTGGAAACTCGCGGCCGAGGCCGACGGGTGGGCGCCGGACGGGCTGCTTGACAGCTACTTCGCCGAGCGTCACCCGGTGGCGGAAGACGTGCTGACTCTCACCCGCGCCCAGAGCGAGCTGCTCTCCCCCGAACCCGGCCCGCAGGCGGTGCGCCGGCTGCTGGTCGAGCTCATGGACTTCGAGGATGTCAGCCGTTTCCTGGCCGAGAAGATCACGGCCATCGGAATCCGCTACGACTTCGGCGAAGGACCCGAGCTGCTCGGCCGGCGACTGCGCGACATCCCCCTGTCGCGGGGCCGTCTCTACGAGCTCACTCGCGAGGGCCGCGGACTGCTGTTGGACCAGACCGGCGAACTCTCCGTCACGGGATGGACGGACAGGATCGACCACGTCGTGGATACCAGCGCGGAACTGGACGCCCCCGCGGTCCTGCTTCGACCGGACGGCCACGTCGCCTGGATCGGCGGCAACCAGGACGACCTGCTCCGCCACCTGCCGATATGGTTCGGAGCCGCCTCCCAGAGCGCGGCTTAGACGCCCAGCCTGCTGCGGATTGCTGCCCGCGACTTCCGCGCGTAGTCGTCGGGTTCTGCACAGCGGCCTTCGTCGTCACCGAATGGCATGCCGGCCAGGGCGGCAGCTGCCCGCAACAGCCGATCCGCCCATGACGGGTTCATCGGCAGGAATGGCCCGTGCAGGTTCGTGCCGATGCTCGCGCCCGCGATCACGCCCTCGGCGGCGTCCTTCGCGGGCCCCCCGCCGGCGGCGTTGCCCCTGCCGTGCAGGGTTGTCGCGAGGGGCAGAGCCCCGTCCAGCAGCGTCGTGACCGCGCCGTGGTTCTCGAAACCGGCGATGTCCCCGGATGCCGCGACCTCGCCCACGGCGCGCCGCGTCGTGAGCACGGCGCTCGACGGGAAGACGCCCGCCCCGATCGAGAGGGAGCCATCGAGGGCGGTGAGCTCGCGCCCGAGCAGCTGCCAGCCGCCCGCAATCGCCAGGAACGGCACGCCGGCCTCCGCCCACTCGCGCAGCCGAGGGGCGATGCGGTACAGGTCCTCGCGCACAAGCTCCTGTGCCGACACCGGGCCGCTTCCGATGTGCACGAGGTGGGCGGCGTCGGGCAGCGGTGACCCGATCTCGTGGTTGTGCACGCGCAGCGGCATCCCGCGCCATTGGGCCCGTTTGGCCAGTGCCATCACGTTGCCGATGTCACCGTTGATGCCGAGCTCGCGGGGGTAGAGGTGCAGGAGCGTGATACCGGTCACGAGCCCATCTCCAGGTAGCCGAGTGCCTTGCGCACGAGCATCATCTGCTCGTAGTTGACGATCATCGTCTTCATGCCGCGACCCGGTTTCGGTAGCGCGAGGAACTTCTCGAGCGCGGGCTTTAGCTCGGGCTCGACCGAGTGCACGGCGATGTCGGAGTAGAAGAAGCGGGTGGCGAGCTGCCAGGCCTTCGAGCCGGTGAGCACGTCGACATGGTCGAGCCGGGACAGGTCTGAGCCGTAAATCCACGACGGGTCTGGCGTGCCCTCGTCGACGGCGACGAATACCTGCTCCGGGCGCTCGTCGAGGTAGTCGAGGTTCACCTGCAGGCTCGGCGGGTTCTTCATCGTGATGATCTCGACCGGCTCGCCGCCTACGTCCAGCACTTCGCCGCGACCGTAGACGGCGTCCATGCTGGCGAGGCCTTCGGCGAGGGATGCCGCGTCCAGTTCGTCCCCGAGCAGCGCCTCCGCCATGGCGGCCGCCGCCGCCGCATCCACCGCATAGTGCAGGCCGCGGGCAGGCAACGCGACCCTGGTCACCGCCCCGCGGACGGATAGCCCGGCGAACCGCCCGTCGAGCGACTCGACGACCACCGCGGCATCCGGCTGTGCGGCCGCGACTGCCAGCTCCGGATTGTCACCGCGCGAGAGCCAGGCCGGTCCGTCGGCAAGCAGGGCGGGGGCGGTCGCGAACGCGGACTGCTTTGCGCGCCCGCCGGCAAGGCGGGCGGCGAGGTCGACGAGATTGTGGTCGTCGGCGTTGATGACGAGGTGCCGGTCGGCAACCCTCGCGAATTCCTCGAGCATGCCCGCGACCCTCGCCGGCTCGTGGAACCGGTTCAGCTGGTCGACCTGGATGTTGATGAGCAGCACGCTGTGCGGCGCGAGCGCTTTGGCGAGCCGCGGGCCGAACGCCTCATCGACCTCGAGCACCGCGACATCCTCGGTGAGGCGGCCGGACAGCGGCACGGTGGCAAGCATTGCGCTTGCGATGCCCTGCGGGAGGTTGGCTCCCGTTGGATTCGAGAACACCTTCAGCCCGTGGGCGCGCAGGATGCCCGTGAGCATGTGCGTCGTCGTCGACTTGCCGTTGGAGCCCGACACGAAGACGACGCCGAGCGGCATCCGCTCCACGGCGCGTGACAGGAAGCGGGGCGAGAGCGCGAGCACCACCCGCCCGGGAACTGCGGAGCCGCCGCCGCGCAGGCGCAGCAGTGCACGCGCGAGGCGACCGGCGAGGATCGCCAGCGCGGTCAGCGTCCGGCCTTACTCGAGGTAGTCGCGCAGCGACTGCGACCGCGACGGGTGGCGCAACTTGGCCATCGTCTTCGACTCGATCTGGCGGATGCGCTCGCGCGTCACACCGAACGTATCGCCGATCTGGTCGAGGGTCTTCGGCATGCCGTCACCGAGCCCGAAGCGCATCCGGATCACGCCGGCCTCACGCTCGCTCAGGGAGTCGAGCAGGCTCTCGAGCTGCTTCTGCAGCATCGTGAAGCCCACGGCGTCGGCCGGGACAACGGCCTCGGTGTCTTCGATGAGGTCACCGAATTCGCTGTCGCCGTCCTCGCCGAGGGGGGTGTGCAGCGAGATCGGCTCGCGGCCGTACTTCTGCACCTCGATGACCTTCTCCGGGGTCATGTCGAGCTCGCGGCTCAGTTCCTCCGGGGTGGGCTCGCGGCCCAGGTCCTGGAGCATCTGGCGCTGCACGCGGGCGAGCTTGTTGATGACCTCGACCATGTGCACCGGGATGCGGATGGTGCGGGCCTGGTCGGCCATCGCCCGGGTGATCGCCTGGCGGATCCACCAGGTGGCATATGTCGAGAACTTGAAGCCCTTCGTGTAGTCGAACTTCTCGACAGCACGGATGAGGCCGAGGTTGCCCTCCTGGATGAGGTCAAGGAACTGCATGCCGCGACCTGTGTAGCGCTTCGCGAGGGATACCACGAGCCGCAGGTTCGCCCCGAGCAGGTGGCTCTTCGCGCGTTGGCCGTCTTTCGCAACCCACTGCAGTTCGCGGCCCAGCGGGCTCTTGAGCTCCGTGGCGGACATGTGCGACAGCTTGTCCTCGGCGAACAGGCCGGCCTCGATGCGCATCGCCAGCTCGACTTCTTCGGCCGCATTGAGCAGCGCGACCTTTCCGATCTGCTTCAGGTAGTCCTTGACCGGGTCGGCGGTGGCGCCGGTGATGGCGCTCGAATAGACGGGCACCTCATCCTCGTCGTCGACGAGCGAGAGCACGAGCGCGCCGGTCGGCAGGTCCTCGTCTTTGCTCGACGACTTCTCGTCGTCATCGTCGTCATCGGTCGCGTCGTCTTTTGCCTCGTCGGCGTCGGCGTCGACTTCGACCTCGACAGCGGCGACGACTGCGACGATCTCTTCCTCGTCGATCTCCTCGATCTCTGTCGGCTCGTCGGCCTCATCGATCGCCTCGTCGTCTTCGTCGACTGCCACGCCGCGCTTCGCTGGCGCCTTGCCGGAGGCCTTCGCGGCCGGTGCCTTCGCCTTGGCGGGGGCCTTCTTCGCGCGTGCCTTGGTGGCAGCATCCTCGAGGAGATCCTCGGCTGGCGCTGCGTTCGCGGCGATCGTCTTCGTTGACGTCGCCTTAGTTTGTGTCGCGGTAGCGGTCTTGCCCGCTGCTGGAGCCTTGGCGGCCACTGTGGGCGCCTTGGTTCGGGTTGCCATTCGAATACCTTTCGGGGTTTGTGACCAGGGCATCGTACGAAAACGACTTTCTGGGCAGCACTAAGACCCTTGTCAAGTCCTGAGCCGTTGCACTGCTGAAGTGCCGCGGATCCGATGGACTAGACCGGGTCTCGTACTCAATTATTGCACGATTCGGGGAGGCCGCCGCACAGGTGGTGAATGTCACTCACGCTCGACCTCGACGCCGGGCCCACTCTGGTAAAACCTGCGGCAGCGTCGCTACATTCCCGCTTGCCTGCTGCCGCTATTGGGACTTCTCGTCATCCCCGTTGCGCCGCGTCGCGAGGAAGTTCTGCAACTCGGCGGCGATCTCATCGGCACTGGGCAACTCACCGTCGATATCGGTGAGCGGCGAGCGCAGCGGATTGTCGAGCATGTAGCTGTCGTGGCGTTCCTCGAGTGTGCCCACGAGTTTTGCCAGTTCCTGGTTGTTCTCCAACTGGCTGTCGATCTTCGCGATGAAGTCGCGTCCCTCTTCACGCAGCCTGTCGGTGGGGAAGATGAGCCCGGTCGCCGCACTGACGCTCTCGAGTGCTGTCACGGCCGCGAGCGGGTATTCGGTGTCGGCGAGGTAGTGCGGAACTAGCAGCACGAAGCCAGTGATGGGATGCCCGAGCTCTTGCAGCCGGTATTCGATGAGATGCAACGCCGTCGCGGGCGCCTGGGTGTGCGGCTTCCAAATGGACATCGCATCGATGAGCTCGGCACGGTTGCCGCTCACGGTCACGCCGATCGGCCTGGTGTGCGGCACCGGCATCGGGATGGCGTGCACCCAGGTCGTGCTCTTCACGCGGTAGTGGTCGATGAGCTGCAGCACCGCCGCGGTGAAACGCTCCCACTGGAAGTCGGGCTCGTACCCGGTGAGCAACAGGAACGGCTGCTGCAATTCGTCTTTCATCAGGTACAGGTTGAGCTTGGCCGGCCGGTAGTCGCTCAGGTGGTCCTGATCGAACTGGATAGTCGGGCGGCGCGCGCGGTAATCGAGCAGCGCATCCGCATCGAACGCCGCAAGCACCTGGTTGTCGAGGGTGTCTACGAGGTACTGGCTCAGCTGGGTGACCGCGCCGCCGGCATCCGCGAATCCGGTAAGTCCAGCGACGAGATGAAGCCCCTCCGGAACCCCAGCGACGTCAGTCGAGAGATCGTAAAGCCCTTCGGGATTTTGCATGTTTCAACTCTAATCCGGCCTGCGAAGTGCGGCGCCGGGTTACGGTCTCTCACGCCCATGCCCTGAGCGAACATGTGCGGAACGCCGCCGATACGATTGCGGGATGACCGTGCCAGCCCTCTCCGTGTCCGCAGAACCACCGCTCACGATCGCCGGCGAGGTGCTCGTACTCGGGGTACACAAGACGGATGACGGCCCGGCGCTGGCCAGCGACGACGCCGCCTTCGACGACATCCGCGCCGCGCTCGCCGCGATCGGCGTCACGGGGGCACACGACGAGGTGCGTCGCCTGCCCGGCATCGTCGGTGCGGCCGGCAGTATCGCGCTGGTCGGGCTCGGCTCGGGCGAGGTAACGGCAAACGACCTGCGCCTTGCCGCCGGCTCCGTGGCCCGGCAGCTGCACGGCGTCGAGTCGCTCGTGCTGGCGCTGCCCGCAGAGTCAGACGACGAGGTGCTCGCCGTGCTCGAGGGTGCGGCGATCGGCGCGTACAGCTACACGGCCCACCGATCGAGCTCGCTCGCGGCCACCAAACTTCCCGCCTCTGCCATCACCGTCGCCACTGCGAACTCGAACGCCTTGCTTGCCGACCGTGCATCCATCGTCGCGGAAGCAATTCATACGGTGCGCGATCTCGTGAACGCCCCACCCTCGCACCTGTACCCGGAGACGTTCGCCGACGCGGCACTCGAGCTGTCGAAATCCGCCGATGTGACCGTCACGGTGCTCGCCGATGCCGAACTCATGGCCGGCGGGTTCGGCGGGATCCTCGCCGTCGGGCAGGGGTCGACCCGCGGGCCGCGCCTGGTCAAGGTCGCCTACGCCCCGACGGGCCCAGCAAAGCACATCGCCTTCGTGGGCAAGGGCATCACCTTCGACTCCGGCGGACTCTCGCTCAAGCCGCCGGCATCCATGATCGGCATGAAGTACGACATGACGGGAGCGGCAACCGTGCTCGCCGTGGTGCTCGCGGCCGCGAAGCTGCAGCTGCCGGTGCGGCTCACGGCGTGGCTGTGCATCGCGGAGAACCTGCCATCCGGGTCGGCGCTACGCCCAAACGACGTGATCACCATCCGCGGCGGCAAAACCGTCGAGGTGCTCAACACGGATGCCGAAGGGCGACTCGTGCTCGCCGACGGCCTCGTCGCCGCGAGCGAGGAACAACCGGACGCAATAATCGATGTCGCGACACTCACCGGCGCGGCATCCATCGCGATGGGCACGCGCTACGTCGGCACGATGGGTGACGCCCAGCTGGTTGGCAGGGTCGTCGCGGCGGGCGACAGGGTCGGAGAGACCCTGTGGCACATGCCGATTCCCGCAGAGCTGCGGCCGATGCTCGCCTCGGACATCGCAGACATCGCCAACATCAAGCCCGGCAACACCGCTGCGGGCATGATGATCGCCGCGGCATTCCTGCGCGACTTCGTCGGGACCACGGGCGAGGGTGAAGGCAAGCGCCCCATCCCGTGGGCACACCTGGACATCGCCGGGCCCGCGAACAACGGCGCCGCAGGATGGGGGTTCACCGGCAAGGGACCCACGGGTGTTGCCGTGCGTGCACTCATCGAGCTGGCCGAGGAATTTTCGCGGCCGTAGTAAGGTTTTTCAGGCGGGTTTCTTCCGCCCGAACCCGGTCGCCCACCACATCCAATTGGCGTGCCGGTGCACACATCCTTACAGAGGAGTTGCTGGGATTGTCTGAACAGAATTTTGACCTTGTAGTTCTCGGTGGCGGCAGTGGCGGGTACGCGGCAGCACTGCGCGCGAGCCAGCTGGGCATGACCGTTGGCCTCATCGAGAAGGGCAAGGTCGGCGGCACCTGCCTGCATGTCGGGTGCATCCCGACAAAGGCGCTGCTGCACTCCGCCGAGGTCGCGGATGTCACGCGTGAGTCGGCCAAGTACGGCATCACCTCCACCTTTGTCGGTGTCGACATCGCCGCGGTCACCGCCTACCGCCAGGAAGTCGTTTCCAGCAAGTACAAGGGCCTGCAGGGACTGATCAAGGCCCGCGGGATCACGACAATCGCCGGCGAGGGCCGCCTCGTCGCCCCGAACACCGTGCAGGTCGGGGATGACACGATCGTCGGCAAGAACGTCATCCTCGCCACCGGCTCATACTCGCGCTCGCTGCCCGGCCTCGAGATCGGCGGCCGGGTCATCACCTCGGAGCAGGCCCTCGAACTGGACTTCGTGCCCAAGAAGGTCGTCGTGCTCGGCGGCGGCGTCATCGGCGTCGAGTTCTCCAGCGTTTGGAAGAGCTGGGGCGCAGACGTGCAGATCGTCGAGGCGCTCCCCCACCTCGTGCCGAACGAGGACGAATCGGTCAGCAAGCAGTTCGAGCGAGCGTTCCGCAAGCGCGGCATAGCGTTCAGCCTCGGTGTGCGGTTCCAGTCGGTCACCCAGAACGAGTCCGGCGTCGTCGTGACGCTCGAAGACGGCCAGACTTTCGAAGGCGACCTGCTCCTGGTCGCCGTCGGGCGCGGCCCGTCCACAGCGAACCTCGGCTTCGAAGAGGTCGGCGTAACCATGGATCGGGGCTTCGTCACCACCAACGAGCGCCTCGCCACCAACATCCCCGGCGTCTACGCCGTCGGCGACATCGTGCCCGGACTGCAGCTCGCCCACCGCGGCTTCCAACAGGGAATCTTCGTCGCGGAGGAGATCGCCGGACTGAACCCCGTTGTGATCGAGGACATCAACATCCCGAAGGTGACCTACAGCGATCCTGAGGTCGCATCCGTCGGCCTTTCGGAAGCGAAGGCCGTCGAAAAGTTCGGCGCCGACAAGGTCTCGTCGTACGACTTCAACCTGGCCGGCAACGGCAAGAGCCACATCATCGGCACGTCGGGTTCCGTCAAGGTCGTGCGGGTCAACGACGGCCCCGTCGTCGGCGTGCACATGATCGGCGCCCGCGTCGGCGAGCTCATCGGCGAAGCCCAGCTCGCGGTGAACTGGGAAGCGTACCCGGAAGACATCGCGCCGCTCGTGCACGCGCACCCCACCCAGAACGAAGCACTCGGGGAGGCCTTCCTGTACCTCGCAGGCAAGCCCCTCCACGCGATTTGATCGCCAAACTAAGCTGTAGCACAAGCGTTACTAAGGAGCATCACTGATGAGCGAATCCGTCAACCTTCCGGCACTCGGAGAGAGTGTCACCGAGGGTACGGTCACCCGCTGGCTGAAGAAGGTCGGCGACCGGGTCGAGGTGGATGAGCCGCTGCTCGAGGTTTCCACCGACAAGGTCGACATCGAGATCCCGTCGCCCGTCGCCGGTGTGATCGAGGCGATCCTGGTCGCCGAAGACGAGACCGTCGAAGTCGGAACCGCGCTCGTCACGATCGGGGACGGTTCGGGCCCTCCCGCTCCCGCCGCCGCAGCTCCCGCTCCGGCCGCCGAGCCCGTGGCCGAAGTTCCGGCACCCGCAGCAGCTCCCGAACCCGCGCCGGCAGAGGCCGCTCCTGCTCCCGCAGCCCCCGCTCCGG
>JAODLY010000004.1 GCA_025464445.1 Rhodoglobus sp.
AGAAGGGGTCTTCGACCCCGCACACGGTCAAGGTGGCGAAGCTCTCCAAGGAGCAGGTTCGCTCGATCGCCGAGCAGAAGCAGGTCGACCTCAACGCGAACGACATTGAGGCCGCAATCAAGATCATCTCGGGCACCGCCCGGTCGATGGGAATCACGGTGGAGGCGTAATCATGGCTACGAAGTCCAAGGCATATCGCGCCGCCGCCGAGAAGATCGAAGACGGCAAGTTCTACACCCCGAGCGAAGCAGTCACCGTCGCCCGCGAGACCGGATCGAAGAAGTTCGATTCGACCATCGAGGTCGCGCTGAAGCTCGGTGTTGACCCGCGCAAGGCTGACCAGATGGTCCGCGGCACGGTCATCCTTCCGCACGGAACGGGCAAGACCGCCCGCGTCGTCGTGTTCGCCACCGGTGCAGCGGCCGAGGCCGCGCTCGCCGCTGGCGCCGACGAGGTCGGTGGCGCTGAGCTCATCGAGAAGGTCGCCGCTGGCTACACCTCGTTCGACTCCGCGGTCTCGACCCCTGAGCTCATGGGCCAGGTCGGTCGTCTCGGTAAGGTACTCGGCCCGCGTGGCCTCATGCCGAACCCGAAGACGGGCACCGTAACGACGGATGTCGCCAAGGCTGTCTCCGACATCAAGGGCGTCAAGATCGAGTTCCGCGTCGACAAGCACTCCAACGTGCACTTCGTCGTGGGCAAGGCCGGCTTCAGCCAGGACCAGCTCAGCGAGAACATCAAGGCTGCGATCGACGAGATCCTTCGTGCGAAGCCTTCGTCATCGAAGGGCCGCTACATCACCAAGGGAACCGTGTCGACAACCTTCGGCCCGGGCATCCCGTTGGATGTCAACGCGCTGTAACGAGACACAACCGAAGGGGACTCCGCGGGCGCGGGGTCCCCTTCGTCGTTTGTCGGGGCTCCCGCAGTCCCGGCCGCCCCACTGGTGTGGTTGCGAGTGAGCGCCGGCGTGCTGACTATCCCTATGTTCGCGAGCGACTGGGTGCCCGGGTCCAGGTATCCCTCCGAAGCCATGTGGCTCGCGTACAGCTGGTCCCGGGCCTTAGCGTCTGCGTGTCGTGTCCAGAGCGGGGACGCGGGATCGTCGTTCCACGGGGAGTGCACTATCGGCTCGTGCCCCGTGACCCCGAGAAGGTTCTTGGCCCCATTTACCGGGATGCGGGTGGCACCGAATGAGATCTCGGCCGGGTCGCGCCTGTCGATGCGCCCCCACCGCGCCTCCTGGTCGGCGGCGGCCTCTGCCACATACACTCGCGTCGCGTGCAGGTCGAGCACGCTCGTGATGTGGGTGTCGACGCCGGCGGAGCCGAGCATGACGAAAGCCGCCACACCGAGGTCGGACTGCGAGAGTGCGAGTGCCGCGGTTGTCGCGCCGTAGGAGTGGGCGACGATGTTGACGACCGATTGCTCGCGCGTCCCCCTGGCCGCGCGCAGCCCAGAGATGTCCCGCTCGAGCAGCAGGGCGCCACGGGTCGCGTAAGTGTCCCTGGTGGCTTCCATGCCTGCTGGCGGTGTGCGGTAGCCCACCCATGCGATGACCGCGCGCCGTTTCGTTGCCCCCGCCGCGCCCTGCGCGTCGTACACGTTCTGCGCCGCCCGGGTCCAGAGCTGCATGTTCGTGCTCAGGGTGCCCATCCCCGGAACGACGAAGGTGACGAGCATCGCCGTGTCGAGGTTGCCGATGGCGATCGAGGCCAGTGGCGGCCGGTCGGAGGTGAGCTCGACGAGATAGCGCTTGCCATGGCCACCCCCGAGGGCGCCCTGGATGGCCTGCAGCGCGGCGAGGTACTCGACGGCGCTGAGGTCGACAGGGTTCTTCGTCAGTGCCGCGCTTGCGGCCGCCAGGTCGCGCACGAGTTCGGCTCGGTTCGCCGTGTTCCGCGAGGCGAAGTCGACTCCGGCGAGATTGCCGATGACCTCGGGCATCCTTGCGGTCAGCCGCTTCTGTTCGGCGCGCGGCACGGAGGTCCACCATCCGGCGACGACCGCGGGATCCGCATTGAACGCCTCGGGGGCGAGGCCAGGATGAGACGCGATGAACGCGGTCATCTCGACGGGAGCGATGTCCGCGAGCCGGGCGTGGTCGGTGACTCGCCAGTCCGGGGGCTCGCTCGGGGCGAGCGCGATCGTCGCGAGGGCGCACACGGCGGCCACAGCCACGAAGGCGACGCGTTGGGCGATACGCCACATACCGGCGACCTCCTTGTCGCCCGTGTAAGACGGGTCTGGTGATCATGCTCTGTTCGTTACCAAATTGCAACTTTTGGGGAGGCATACTTGGACCGTGGTCGACGTGCGCGCAGCTGAACCGGATGACGCGGCGCTGCTGCACCGGCTCGCTGCCGCGACCTTCGCGCTCGCCTGCCCGCCGCACACGACCCCGCAGGCGATCGAGGATTTCATCGCCACAACCCTCTCCGAGGCGAGCTTCGCGGCATACCTCGCCGACCCGGAGCGCGCGCTCTTCCTCGCGGAGGACGACGCGGTCGCTGCCGGCTACACGATGATCGTGTTCGGCGAGCCGAAGGATGCCGACGCGGCCGCCGCGATCACCGTGCGTCCCACGGCGGAGCTCAGCAAGATCTACGTGCTCGAGGGACACCACGGGAAGGGTGTCGCCGCCGCGCTCATGGAGCGCTCGCTCGAAGCCGCGCGGGAGCGCGGGGCACGCACGATCTGGCTCGGCGTCAACCAGGAGAACGAGCGGGCCAACCGGTTCTACGAGAAGCAGGGCTTCGAGAGGGTCGGGACGAAACACTTCCTCGTCGGCGACCGCTACGAGGACGATTTCGTCAGGGAACGTGCGCTCTAACCGTCGCTGACCTTGAGCACGATCTTGCCCCGGGTGTGCCCGGTCTCGAGCGCCTCGTGCGCCTCTGCCACTTTGTCGAGGTCGAACACCTGGTCGACGAAGACGCGCACATCGCCGGACTCCAGTAGCCGCGAGATCACCGCGAGGGTGGAGCCGTCGGCGGAGACCCGGTAACCGGACGCGCGAACGCCGGCAGCAGCGGCGTCCTCGGCGAGGGTCGGCCAGGTGCCGGTCGGCACGTTGACGATGAGGCCGCCAGGCTTGAGCACCTGCAGCGAGCGGGTGCCGGTGTCATCCTTCAGGTTGCCGATCAGGTCGATGACGACGTCCACGTCGTGCACCACATCTTCGAACCGGGTTGTCGAGTAGTCGATGACCTCGCTCGCGCCGAGTTCGCGCAGCCAGCTCGAGTTGCGAGTCGACCCTGTGGTGATCACGTGCGCGCCGAAGAAGTTCGCGAACTGGATGGCGAAGTGGCCAACCCCACCCGCGCCGGCGTGGATGAGTATGCGCTGGCCCTCGTGGGCTTTCGCGACGTCCACCACAGCACCCCATGCGGTCATCGCGGCGAGCGGCACTGCCGCTGCCTCGACGTGCGAGAGGGCTCGTGGCTTGCGGGCGATGCACATCGCGGGCACGGCGATGTACTCCGCATAAGTGCCGCCGAAGCGCGGAACCATGGTCATTCCGTAGACCTCGTCGCCGGGCTTGATCGGGTGCGATTCGTACGACGACTCGACGACGATGCCGCTGAAGTCGTTGCCCAGGATCACCGGGTACTTCGTGAACGCGCCCGCGACTCCTTTGCCGGAGCGCGTCTTCACGTCTTGCGGGTTGACGCCGGCCGCCACGACTTTGACGAGGAATTCGGCGTTGACTTTGACGGGCAGCTCGACGTCCGCGGCGCGCAGCACATCGGGCCCGCCGGTCGCTTCAATTACGATGGCTCGCATCGTGGTCATTCGCTGGCCTCCCCGCCG
This sequence comes from Rhodoglobus sp., assembly GCA_025464445.1. Taxonomy (GTDB): domain Bacteria; phylum Actinomycetota; class Actinomycetes; order Actinomycetales; family Microbacteriaceae; genus Rhodoglobus. Next base: position 3,814 of record JAODLY010000004.1, read on the forward strand.
TACTTCCCCACCCAAGTAAAGGGTGCCAATGATTCGGCGTTGTTACGGCGATGTCACTTCGTTGCAAACTATCGGCTGCGGCTAGTCTTCGTTGATGCGCGCAGCGAATCCCCCCGGCTCGAACCCGAGGGGGCGGGAGGTCATGCTGCTCGGCGACAACTGGCACAGGGCCGAGGTCGCGGCAGCCGTCGTGGGATGCCTGCTCGTGACCGCCGCGCTCGCGATCATCTGGGCCGCGCGGCTGAGCATCCCGCGCGAACTCTACGTGAGCGAGCTCGGAGCCGAGGGGATGCCCACCGCCAGGTGGTTCGAGGCCGCACTGCTGCTCGTGGTGTTCGGCGGCAGTGCTATCGCCTGGGCCGGGCGCAGGGTCAACTCGCGCCTGAGGGCGCTGAGCGCGTGGACCCCCGCCGTCTCCCTGTGGATCGCATGCGGCTTCTTCCTCTTCGCTTCGCAGGTGACCTGCACGAGCGGGTGCCCGCTGCCCTACGGCTCGACGTTCAATATGCAGGACTTCATGCACACGCTCGCTGCGGTGCTCGCCTTCACCGCGGCATGCTGGGCGATGCTCCAGTCGTCGTTCGCACATGACCAGAGGCTGCTGTCGGTCTTCTCGGCCACGATGGGAATCCTGGTCGCCGTGATCGCGGGCACTGGCGGCCTGTTCTCGCTGTTCCGGTTCCAGGTGGTGCTCGGCAGTCGGCTCGAGTTCGTCGCCACCACGTTGGCGATAGCGTGGCTCGTCGTGTTCGGCGCGGTGCTCGCAGCACGGGCCATCCGCGACCGTAGTCCGTTGCCCGTGCTGGTCTCAGCGCCGCATGAGGCCGAGCAGGCGGTTCGCGAGGCCAACTAGCACGTGGATCTCGTTGTCGTCGCGCTCGACCCAGCGGGCTTCCGGTTCCGCGTTTGTCGGGATGAAGTCGTCGTGCTGCTCCCACACGACGAGCGTGCGGTCGGCGCCGAGCACGTACTGCTGCCACCAGACCTGCCGCAGGTAGGAGCGCGGGATGCTGCGCCAGGCATGGCCGGTGGTCTTGATCTCTGCGAGCACGACCGCGCCATTGTGAACGGCGACGCCGTCGGGGGTCGCGAGATGATACGGCTCACCGTGTGCGTGGTACAGCGCGGTGCTCGGCTCGATGCGGTGGCGCGCACGCACCCAGCGGGCGATCTCCGGCTCCCTGGCCCTGCCGTGATCGGTGAAGGCGTTTCCGCCGAAACCCGAACCGAGGAGCTTGTCTTGCAGCACCGCCTGCAGGGCGCGCTCGCTCGAGAGCCGGGCGACATCCGTTGCCGTGACGCCACGGCTGCGGGCGCGGATCCAGGCGACCCGGTCTTCGGTGTGGGCCACAATCCGAGCTCTATGATCCGGGGCAGGCAACTCCCAGAGGTCGAGCTCCGGCTGCATGGTCACGGCTCAATTGTCGCCTCTGCGTGCGACTTCGGCCGCTAACCCGCCAGCAGCGCGTCGACTCCCTGCGGCGAAAGTGCATGCTCGCTCGCGAGGACGCTCGCGCCGATCACCCCGGCCGTCGAGCCAGCTGAGGAAAGCACTATCGACAGCGACGAGGTCGCGATGGGCATCGAGCGTGCGTACACCACATCGTGGATGCCAGCGATGAGATGCTCGCCAGCGCCGGCCATCGACCCCCCGATCACTATCACCGACGGGTTGATGAGGCTCACGCAGGTGGTGAGCACCTCGCCGATGTCCCTGCCAGCCTGGTGCACGGCGTCGATCGCCGCCTGGTTGCCCTCCGCGACGAGGGCGAGCACCTCCGCGGCGGTCTCGGCCGGGATGCCCTGCTGCCTGAGCTGCCTGGCGATAGCCGGACCGGATGCCATGGCCTCGAGGCATCCCGTGTTGCCGCAGTCGCACACCACGCCGTCGCCGCGCGCGACCCGCACGTGGCCGAGATCCCCGGCAGTACCCTGGGCGCCGCGCTGGAGCGACCCACCCGAGATGATGCCGGAGCCGATGCCGGTCGCGACTTTCACGAACAGCAGGTCGTCCACCTCGGGGAAGGCGATCGTGCGTTCCCCGATCGCCATGATGTTCACGTCGTTGTCGACGAGGGCGGGGATGCCGAGGTGATCCATCATCCACCCGGGCACGTCGAAGCCGTCCCAGCCGGGCATGATCGGCGGCCGCACCGCGCGACCGGTGGCGTGCTCGACGGGGCCGGGCAGGCCGATGCCAGCGGCGACGAGGTCACGCTCGTTGCGACCGATCGAGGCCAGGAGGGCCCGCGCCGTCTCGACAACGTGCTGCAGCACCCGCTCCGGGCCGTCGGCGATCGGCCTGAGCTGCAGGTCGCTCGCGAGAATTGTCGATGACAGGTCGCTCAGCACGACCGACTGGTGGCTCGCGCCGCAGTCGACGGCGAGCACGATGCGCGCGCCGGGGTTGAGCGCGAACTGCGATGGCGGGCGTCCCCCGCTCGACGCGGCCTCGCCGACGGGGGCAATGAGCCCGAGCTCGAGCAGTTCGTCGACCCGCAGCCCGACCGTGGAGCGTGCAAGACCGGCGAGTTCGGCGAGCTCGGCACGGGTGTGTGGGTTGCCGTCGCGGAGCAGCTGGAAGAGTTCGCTCGCGCCGGATGGGCCGGCGATGACAGCTCGGCGCGTGTCGCTCATGGCGCAAGTAAATCACGCCGTCCGTCCTTTTGCTTGTCAGTCGTACAAAGTCCTCCCTAGAGTCGACAGTGACCCCATCCCCGCTCGACGATCACCGGAAGAAACCATGGAAGCAACGCCACTGTCCGTGCAGCTCTACACGATCCGGCGGGCGCTCGCCGCCGATCCTGCCGCTGCGCTCGAGCGACTCGCAGGGCTGGGGTTCACCACCGCCGAGCTGTTCGGCCTGCTCGATCATGCCGCCACCTACGCTGCCCTGCTTCCGCGGTTCGGGCTCACACCTTCCTCGACGCACGCGAAACTGCTTGGCCAGGATCTCGTTCCCGTCATCCAGGCGGCGAAGGCCGTCGGCGTGACGACGATAATCGAGCCGTCGACGCCCACCGAACTGTGGAACGACTCAGATGCCGTTGTCGACGCTGCCGAGCAGCTGAACCAGATTGCGCAGATCGCGGCGGACGAGGGCATCACCGTCGGCTATCACAACCACTGGGGGGAGCTGGAGAGCGCACTCGATGGCACGAGTGGGCTAGAGGCATTCGCCGACAATCTCGACCCGTCGGTCGTGCTCGAGGTCGACACCTATTGGGCCGAGGTTGGCGGGGTGCCCGCGGTCGGCCTGCTCGAGCGGCTCGGTGACCGGGTGCGTTTCATCCACGTGAAAGACGGCGACCTCAGCCGTGACGACACCAAACAGGTAGCCGTCGGAAGCGGCGGGATGCCCGTGCGCGAGATTCTCGCCGCGGCCCCGCACGCCGTACGTGTCGTCGAACTCGACGACTTCGACGGTGACGTGTTCGACGCGCTCGCGGCCAGCGCCGACTGGCTCACCGCGAACGGGGAGCGCTTGTGACGACAGGCGGGCCGGTCGGCGTCGGCGTGATCGGCGCCGGTGTCATCAGCACCCAGTACCTCGAGAACCTCACGACATTTCCCGACCTGAAGGTGCTGTTCATCGCGGACATCGACCTGGAGCGTGCGAAAGCGCAGGCGGAGAAGTTCCAGGTGCCGGGCAGCGGCACCGTCGAGCAGCTGCTCGCCGAGCCGGACATCGAGATCGTCGTGAACCTGACAGTCCCCGCCGCGCACGTCGAGATCGCGCTGCAGGTCATCGCCGCGGGCAAGAACGCCTGGACGGAGAAGCCATTCTCCCTCGACCGCGAGAGCGGCAGGGCGCTGCTTGCTGAAGCCCGTCGTCTCGGGCTACGGGTGGCTACCGCGCCGGACACGTTCCTCGGTGCGGGGCTGCAGACCGGGCGGCGGATCATCGCGAACGGCGAGATCGGTGTGCCGCTCACCGCGATCGCGATGTTCCAGGTCGCTGGACCGGAGTCGTGGCATCCCAACGCCGACTTCTATTACGCGAAAGGTGGCGGCCCGCTCTTCGACATGGGCCCGTACTACCTGACGGCCCTCGTGCAGAATCTCGGGCCGGTCAGCCGGGTAAGTGCTGTCGGCTCGCGTTCGACAGCCATCCGCACGATCGCTGCGGGACCGCGGGCGGGCGAGACCTTCCCGGTCGATGTCGACACGCATCTCGGGGCGCTCCTCGAGTTCGAGGGCGGTGCGTCGGCGCAGTGCGTGTTCAGCTTCCAGTCGAGCATCCGACGCGTCGGGTTCATCGAGATCGACGGAACCGCCGGGGCGATCGTGTTCCCGGACCCGAACATGTTCGACGGCGAGCTCACCCTCTGGAGAGACGGCGTGGATGAGCCCGAGAGGATCGCGGCCAGCGGGGTGCTCAGCTCCCGCGGCACGGGCGTGGTCGAGCTCGCGCAGGCCATCCGGGGCAATCGGCCGGAGCAGGCATCGGGGGAGCTCGGCTACCACATCGTCGACATCATGGCGTCGATCACGGATGCCGCGGCATCCGGTGACTGGGTCGCGGTGCAGAGCACCGTCGTGCCTGGCGCCGCGCTCCCCGAGCACTGGGACCCGAGGAGCGCGACCCTTTAGGCCTTCTCCGAGACCTTTCCCTGCTTGATGTGGATGCGGCGCTCCGCGCGCTTCGCCACCGCCGTGTCGTGGGTCACGACCACGAGGGTGAGGCCCTTGTCACGCCACAAGCCCTCGAGCAGTGCCATGATCTCGTCACGGGTTTCCTCGTCGAGGTTGCCTGTCGGCTCGTCGGCGAGCAGCACATCCGGGTTCTTCACGAGCGCCCGGGCGATAGCCACGCGCTGCTGCTGGCCACCCGAGAGCTCGGCCGGCCGGTGCGTTCCCCGGTCACCGAGGCCGACGTCGGCAAGCGCCTGCGCCGCGCGCGATTTGCGCTCGGCGGAGCTGATGCCCAGCGGCGCGAGCGCCGTCTCGACGTTCTCCTGCGCGGTGAGCGTCGGGATGAGGTTGAACCCCTGGAACACGAACCCGATCTCTTTTGCACGAATGCCGGCGAGCTTCGAGTCGGGCATCGCGGAGAGCACATCGGTGCCCAGGGCCACGGACCCGCTCGTCGGCCGTTCGAGCGCACCCAGCATCTGCAGGAGTGTGGACTTGCCCCCGCCGGTCGGGCCCTGGATCACGATCATCTGGCCGTCGGGGATGGTCAGGCTCACGTCGCTAAGGGCGGTGACCTTGCGTCGGGTCTGGTCGTAGGTTTTTGTGACGTTCTTCAGTTCATACATTTCTTGTTTTCCTTCGTGTGTGCTCTGGGTCAGGCGACGCTGCGGAGGGCTTCGGCGGGGCGCAGCCGCGCGGCCCGCCACCCTCCGATGGCACCGGCGAGAAGCCCCCCGAGGATGGCGAGGCCGACGGCGATGAAGATGATCGTCGCCGTGAGAGGCGCCTGGAGCACGACATCGGTCGTCGTGGCCGTCGCCTGCTGGGCGACGCCGCCGGGGCCACCTGCGCCTCCGCCGAACCCGGCGCCTCCACCGGCTCCGCCACCGAAGCCTCCAGCCCTGGTCACGGCAGCGCCCGCCGTGAGGGTGGGCGCGGCCATGTTGATCACGAGGATGCCGACGAGGCCGACAGCGACGCCGAGCGCACCGCCGATGATGCCCTGCACGAGGCTTTCGCCAGCGACCTGGCGCACGATCCTCGAGTTGCTCCAGCCGATTGCCTTGAGCGTGCCGAACTCACGTGTCCTGCGCGTGACGCCGGAGATCGTGAACAGGATCGCGATCAGGAACGCGGCGGCGAGCACGATTATCGACAGCCAGGTTCCGAGGCTGGAGACCAGGTCGGATGCCGTCGACAGCGACCCGGACACGCTTGCCGCGAGGTCGGCCTGGGTGTTGACGGTTGCGTCAGGCAGCGCGGCCTGCAGGTCGGCCTGGATCTGGGGGATGTCCGCCGACGAGTTCGCCTGGACGTAGACACTCGAGACCTGGCCGGTGAGCCCGGAGAGGGTCTGCGCCACATCGAGCGGGATGTAAGTGTTGGATGCTGTCGAGGCATCCGCTGACCCCGACGTGACGAGGCCGATGACCGCGAAGTCGGCGCCGCCGATGGAGACCGTGTCACCGACGGCGAGCGCGGCCGAGGTCGCGTACGTGCTGTCGAGGATCACGACATTCGTCCCGACATCCGCCGAGGTGAATGCGCGACCGTCGGAGAGGGTCGCGGAGGTGAGAGGACCAACCGACGCGCCGGTGATGTCGATGCCCTCGACCGAGAACGAGTCGACGTTGAACGAGCTGCCGCCCGCGCCATCCGCTCCGCCCGCGGTGCCCTGCTGCTGGCCGCCCTGGGCTGTGCCCGGGGTGGGAAGCGTGCCGCTGAACGTCGAGTTGTCGAGGGTGAGAACGCCGGTAGCCGCCTTGACGTTGGCGATCCCCTGGGTGGTGGCCAGCGCGGAGGCATCGAACGTCGTGGTGCCGCGCGGTGCGGCGAGACGGGTCTGGCTGACGGTTGTCGAGCCGCCGTCTGCCGCGCCGGCCCCTGCCCCGAAGTTGAACCGCGGACCGCCGGTGCCCTGGGTGGGCGGCTGGGCGGCCTGGCTCACTGTGATGTCTGTGCCGACACCGTAGATCGAGGCGAGCACGCTGGATTGGGCATCCCGCACCCCCGCGGATACCGCGTTGACGATAATCACGAGAGCGATGGCGAGCGCCATGCCTATCGCGATGATCGCTGTCTGCTTTCGCCTGTTCGTCAGTTCTCTGAAAAGGTATGTGCCAAACATTGTGCTCCTGGGGGTTAGTTGGTCAGTCGTCCCCGAAGCTAGGCACGCAGGCTATGGGCGCGATATGGCGAAGCTGGGCGTTCGATGTGTGATCCGCTGGATGGCGCCTGCGCACAGCAGGCTCATAGAAAATTCCGAATACTTGAACTATGAGCACTTCGCACCACGTGCCGGCGGCGACGGCGCAGCCCCGCATCACGAGGGCAGACGGCACCCCCACCCGCGCCGTGGTCGTCGACGATGAGGACTCCCTGACCAACCTGCTGTCGATGGCCCTGCGCTACGAGGGATGGGATGTCAGGCTCGCCTCGGACGGTCAACGCGCCCTCACCACGATCCGCGAGTTTCGTCCAGACGTCGTCGTTCTCGACGTGATGCTCCCCGACATCGACGGGCTCACCGTGCTGTCCCGGCTGCGCGCCGACGGCATCCAGACCCCGATCCTCTTCCTCACGGCGAAGGATTCGGTGGATGACAGGATCGCGGGCCTCACCGTCGGCGGCGACGACTACGTGACCAAGCCGTTCAGCCTCGAGGAACTCGTCGCGCGCCTGCGCGCCCTCATCCGACGCTCGAACCTGGCGGTGTCGGCGACCGAGGACTCCCGCCTGGAGGTGGGAGACCTGCTGTTGGACGAGGACAGCTACGAGGTTCGCAGGGCCGGACAGGTTGTCGACCTGACCGCTACAGAGTTCGAGCTGCTGCGCTTTCTCATGCGCAACCCGCGACGGGTGCTCAGCAAGGCGCAGATCCTCGACAGGGTCTGGAGCTACGACTTCGGCGGCCGATCGAGCGTCGTGGAGATCTACATTTCCTACCTGCGTAAGAAGATCGACTCGCTCGGGGCACCGATGATCCATACGGTGCGCGGGTTCGGCTACGTTCTCAAGCCGGCGGGATGAAGCGCCGCCGGCTCACCCTGCGACGCCGCCTCGTGCTCGGCATCGTCGGGCTCCTCGCCGCCGTGACCATCGTGATCGGCGTCGTGAGCGTGCTGGCGTTGCAGGGACTGCTCGTCGCACGGCTCGACGACCAGCTGACCCAGGCGACCGGGCGGTCGCAGAATGCCTTCGAGGGCGGTGCCAACCCCACGAGGCCACGCCCCTCCGACCTCGTGGCGCTCCCCGGCCAGCGCACCGGAACACTTGTCGGTCTCGTCAGCAACGGGCAGCTCGGCAACGCGGCTGTACTCGATGACCAGGGCCAGCCCGTCGCGCTCGACGCCACCCAGATGGCCCAGTTCATCGGCACTCCGATCGGTGGCCAACCGCGCACCGTCGACCTGGGAGGCAGCCTCGGCTCCTACCGGGTTGTCGTGCGAAAAACGTCGGTCGGCGACGGGCTGCTCATCGGCCTGCCGCTGAGCGACGTGCAGGCGACAGTGCTGCAGCTCACCGCCGTCATCGGTGGGATCGGCCTCATGGGCGTCGCGGCCGCAGCGATAGCCGGAGCAATAGTGGTGCGGCTCACGCTGCGGCCCCTCGAGCGGGTGGCATCGACTGCGACGAGGGTCTCTGAGCTGCCACTCGATCGCGGTGAGGTCGCGCTCGCCGTACGGGTCCCCGACGCCGACGCCGATCCCGGGACAGAGGTCGGCAGGGTGGGCGCGGCGTTCAACCGCATGATCGAGCATGTCGCATCCGCCCTGAATGCCCGCGAGGCGAGCGAGAAGAAGGTGCGCACGTTCGTCGCTGATGCCAGCCACGAGTTGCGCACACCGCTCGCCTCGATCAGGGGATACGCCGAGCTCACGCGCCGCGGCGGGCACGACCTGCCCGAGGATGTCGTGCATGCGATCGGCCGCGTCGAGAGCGAGTCGGTGCGCATGACGGCGCTCGTCGAAGACCTGTTGCTGCTGGCCAGGCTCGATGAGGGCAACGCCATCGAGGGAGCCGACGTCGACATCTCGCGCATGCTCATCGACGCGGTGAGTGATGCCACGGTGGCCGGTCCCGACCACGAATGGGAGCTCGACCTGCCTACGGAGCCCGTGCTGGTGCACGGCGACAGGGCACGTCTGCACCAGGTCGTCGCGAACCTGCTCGCCAACGCTCGCACCCACACGCCGGCGGGCACCGTCGTCACCGCGGCCCTGCGCTCGGTCGCGGGCAGCGCCCTCATCGAGGTCAGTGACACGGGTCCTGGCATCGAATCCGACCTCATGCCGACGATCTTCGAGCGTTTCGTGCGCGGTGACGGGTCGCGCTCCCGCGCCTCTGGCAGCACCGGCCTTGGGCTTGCGATAGCGACGGCGGTGGTCGAGGCGCACGGCGGGAGCATCCACGTGGAGAGCGCCCAGGGGCGCACGGTATTCCGCGTCATCCTGCCGATCGGCCAAATCGCCTGATCCCCGGCCGTCGCTGCGGCGGCTCGATGGCAGACTGGGCGCGTGCCAGTGCAGCTAGGCAGGATTCGCCGTCTCGGTAAGGCGTTGGCTGCGCTCTCGATCGCCGTTGGGGCGCTCGTCATCGGCCAGCCGGCGGTGGCGACAGCCGCGGCATCCGAGGGATCCGTGCCTTCGGTCGTCGCTGCGTACGCCGCGGACCCAGGGGGACTGATCGCGAGGCTCGACGACCTGTTCGGCATCGGGGCCACGGGCAGCGGGCTGGACTTCGGCGACACCGCGAAGGTCGGTGAGCTTGATCGTGTGTTTGTCTGGCGCGCGGACTTTCTCGCGGGAGTCGCCGGGCCGAACCCGATAAAGCGGGTGAACGAGTGGACGGCAACGGTCACCATCGCGGACAAGCCCGTCGGAGTCGCCACCATCTGGATCAATCCGGCAGGCGACGTGCCCGACCTGGCCGACTTTGCGAAGGGAGCGTCCATCGGGGCGGCTTTCGAGGGCATCCCGGCCACGGCGGCTCTAGTGCATGACCCGATTCGCTCGGCATGGTTCACCCTCGAGGGCAACGATCTCGCACCGATAGTCGTCGGCGATTCCGGCCTCCAATCGGCCACCACGCTCTCCGCCTACCAGGGTCTCATCGCGGATGCCGGAAGAAGCCTGGCGCCCGTGGACCCACCCAACTCAGGTGCGATGAACTCGATAATCGTCATCGCGATCGCTGTGGTCGCGGTTGTCGGGCTTGTCCTCGTGCTCGGTCGCCGTTCGCGTGGCCTTGGGGAGTGACCGCCCGGTTTGCACGCGCTGGTTGCATCACGTAGTCTTTCTTGCAGCCAAAGACCGCAGGTTTCGGCGTGCCCGTGAGGGAACGCCGAGTAAACAAGTCCAGCGCAGGTGTGTGAAGTAGCTTCCCGGCATGAAAAGCCGTGTTCCTGCCCCGTGCGCTTGCGCCGGGGCTTCTTTATTCTCCGGCAGTGCCTGCCTCGGCAGTGCGCGGGTCGATGGCACACGGAATATCGAAACATTAGGGAGCACCATGGCGAACAAGGAAGCATCAGTCGCCGAGATGACGGACAAGTTCCGCACCTCGAACGCTGTCCTGCTCACCGAGTATCGCGGACTCACCGTCGCCCAGCTCAAGTCGCTGCGGCAGTCGATAAGTGAGCACGCAACATACGCCGTGGTGAAGAACACGCTGACGAAGATCGCGGCGAACGCGGCAGGAATCACGTCTTTCGACGATGACCTTGTCGGTCCGTCAGCAATCGCATTCGTGCACGGTGACACAGTCGCCGTCGCGAAGAGCCTGCGTGACTTTGCCAAGGCAAACCCTCTGCTGCTCGTGAAGAACGGTTACTTCGACGGTAACCCGATCACGGCCGAAGAGGTCAGTAAGCTTGCCGATCTCGAGTCCAGGGAGGTGCTCCTCGCGAAGTTTGCCGGAGCCGCCAAGGCCTCGCTGTTCGGCGCCGCGTACTTGTTCAACGCTCCGCTCGCCAAGGCCGTTCGCACGGTCGAAGCGCTGCGCGAGAAGCAGGCCTCCGAGCTTTAGCTCGGCCAATAAACACAGTCGGGCTCATGGCCCGACGAAAGCAATAAAAAGGAGAAAATCATGGCAAAGCTGACAAGCGACCAGCTGATCGAGGCGTTCAAGGAGCTCACGCTCATCGAGCTCAGCGAGTTCGTCAAGAAGTTCGAGGAGACCTTCGAGGTCACCGCTGCCGCTCCGGTCGCCGTTGCGGCCGCCGGTGGCGGAGCCGCTGCTCCGGCAGAAGAGGTCGAGGAGAAGGATTCCTTCGACGTCGTTCTAGAGGCAGCGGGCGACAAGAAGATCCAGGTCATCAAGGAGGTGCGCACCCTCACCAGCCTCGGCCTCGGCGAGGCGAAGGCTCTCGTTGACAACGCGCCTGGCGTCGTGCTCGAGGGTGCGAACAAGGAGACCGCCGAGAAGGCAAAGGCCCAGCTCGAAGAGGCTGGCGCCACGGTTACCCTCAAGTAGTCACTGCTTGATGCGGGGCGTCATCCTTGAAGGATGGCGCCCTGTTCGGGTTAACGGGAAGTGGGGCATCCGGTAACCACTCGGATGCCCCACCCCGATACCGCCTCGACGAACCGCGGGGATCAGGTCCCTTGGTCCATCGTCTACGAGAGCAACCCGGCGGAGTTGGCTGCCCAAGCCACGTGGCTTTTCATGCCATGCAGCGACCATACCAACGGTCATCCCTCGTCGGGATGCAGTGGCGTAACAGGGTGGTTGGCGAGTCGGTTTCGACGCCGATTACGGCCCGATATATTCGTAGTTGCGGATTTCGAATGACGTCCACCATAATGAGGACTGTCCGCCACCCGTACCCCCCATTGGCGTGACAATAGTTCAAACCCGCATTTCCAGCTCTGGATGGCCTTACCCTCTGTCCAGCACTGTCGATCTACCCCCGAAGAATGACCACTTACCCGAAAGTGCATACCCGAATGCAAACTTCTTCTGCGCGCAAATTGTCCATTCGCTCCGCCCGCTTCGACAGTTCCACAGGCAAGCGCCGTGGCTTCTGGTACAGCTGGCGCGCCATCGCGGCCGGCCTGGCATTGGCACTCGTGGCCGGCGGCGGCATCGCGGTGGCGGCAGTCTCCACCGCGAGCGCCCACATCCCGACAATCACCGTGACGTGTGAAGGGATCCACGTCGTCGCGGAGAAGTACAACCAGTACGACACGAACACGGTGAGCGTGACGATCGACGGTGCCGCACAGGCCGGATCGCCCATCACCTTCTCGACAGACCTCGACCAGTTCTTCCCGTTCCCGACCACAACCGACGCCTGGGACTACACGGCGGAGATCAAGACCAGTGACGCGACGCCGTCGTACTCGAAGACGGTCTCCGGAACCTCGATCCCATGCGCTCCGCCATCGATCCTGAAGATCACGGCACCCGATTGCACGGTCACCGGAAGCGCGATCGACCTCACGGCCGACGTCAGCGACATCGACATCACCCACGCCTACACGATCTCGCTGTCCAGCCCCGATTCGGGAGCGACGAACGTGGGTGCCGCGGCATTCACGCCGGGTGGTGCCACGGGCAGCTACGTGTGGCACAACGTGGTGCCAGGGCACAGCTACACGGTCACGGTCACGGACACCACGGTGAACCTCTCGGCGAGCGCCACTGTCTCCTCCGTGGGCTGCCCCGACGTGTCGGGGATCCATGTGTCCCCTGCCGAGTGCACGGTTCCCGGCGGTGCGGGCACGATGACGGTAACGGCGAGCAACCTCTCCTTTGGCCGGGCGTACACCATCGCGATCCTTGACACCCTCAACGGAAACGCGGTCGTGCAGTCCAGCGGCGTCGTCGGTGACCTCAGCGGTACGTCAGTCGTTCCCTTCTCGGTACTCCCGGGAGGCACATACAAGGCGACAGTCACCGATGACCTGATCGCCTCGAGCACGATCACCAGCGGCCTGTTCAGCTACCTCCCCTGCCCGAAGACCCCGGACCTGCCGGAGGTCGATCCCACCCAGTGCACGTCGACAAATGGTGTACCGGACTCTTCGATCGTCTTCAGCGCGAGTGGACTCGTTCCGGGGCGCAGCTACCAGGTGACGCTCTCCGACGGCACGACCACGGTCTTCGACACCGGTTCGTTCGTGGCAACGGCGGCCAACTGGCCGGTCCCGACCGGTGGAGCCGCAACCGCATCGCAGACCGAGCAGGTACCCCCGGGCACCTACACGGTATTCGTGACAGATGTGCTGCTCAAGACCTTCGTGAACTCGAACGCGGCAACGATCACCGCCTGCCCGACGATGCCGGTGCTCGATCTCGCCCCGACCCAGTGCACGGTGCCGGGCGGCACTGCGTCGATCGCCACGTCGGTCACGACCTACGTGCCTGGCCGCGCGTACCTTGTCGGGCTCACCTTCGTGCAAGGCGGCGCGACAGTTGTGGCGCCGACCTCGATAATCGCTCCCGCAAGCGGAGCCTGGACCCTCCCGCTGTTCGCCAATCTGGCTGCCGGCACCCAGTATCGGGTCACGGTCACCGATTCGATAGTGACGTCCGTGAGCGCGTATGGCGACATCTCGCTCGACCCATGCCCTGGAACGCCGACGATCACGCTGCAGGCGACTTGTAACGTGATCGGGGCATCCACGGTCAATGTGTCACTGGACAAGCTCGTCTCGGGCGAGACCTACACCGTCGGCATCGTCTACGCGTCGAACAACGGCGCAGTGAACAACGTGGCCGACCAGCAGGTGACCGCCACCACCGCTACGGGAGCGCTGCAGTTCAAGGGCGTGCCCAACGGCAACCAGTTCACGGTGAACATCGCGAACCTCGCGCACACGATCTCGGGAAGCGGAACATTCTTCCTCAAGGACTGTGACCTGCCGACCCTCGCGTTCACGGGCGCCAACCCGGTCGGTCCCGCGGTCGCTGGCGTGATCTTCCTGCAGTTCGGGCTCGTGCTCGTCGGGCTCGGCCTCGTAGCCAAGCGCCGCCGCCGCACGGCATAAGACCTGGCCGCGGGTGCTCAGGCACCCGTGGTCGAGGAATCGGTGGGCGTCTCGGGAAAGGCGCCCACCGATGCATCCGGCCGGCCTCAGCCGGGCGGGGCGGTCGTGCTCGAGCGCACCTCGAGTCGCACCGGGTATGGCTGCCAGCGCAACTCGGGCCGGGTCGGCGAGTTGCCGAGTTCACCCATGACCAGGCCTACGGCGTGTGTGCCCTGCTCTTTTGGCCGTTGCGCCAGGGTCGTGAGCCCAAACATCTCCGCGAGCTCGTGGCCGTCGATTCCCACGACCGACAGTTGCGCGGGAACCTGGATGCCCAGTTGGCGCGCGGCGACGATCGTGCCGATTGCCAGTTCGTCCGACCCGGCGACCACGGCGGTGGGGCGGGATCGGGGATCCGCGAGAACCGCCAGCCCTACCGCGTAGCCACCCTGCACCGACAGCGCAGTTGCCCTGAATGCGGAGTCGCCTCCGTCAAGACCGGCGGCGGTCATCGCCTCGCGAAAGCCGGCGAGCCGCGCGGAATGCACCCTGAAGTCCATCTCGCGCTGTTGGTCGCCGCCGAAATGCATTATGCGCGTGTGCCCGAGGCTGATCAGGTGGTTGGTCACGAGAGCCGCCGCCGCGACATCATCGATGCTGAGGGTGGCGATGCCCTCGATCGGCCCTCCGATTCCGATGATGGGTTTCGCGAGCGAATGTAGCAGTCCCACCTCGTGATGGGTAAGTTCGATGCCCACGGCGATAACGGCATCCACGCGCTTGCGCACGAGGAAATACTCGAAAACCCGCCGTCGCTCAGCGGCATCGGCGCTCAGGCGATAGAGCGTGAGGTCGTAACCGGCCGCGATGAGGGCGGACTCGATGCCCTCGAGCACTTCGCCGAAGTACCAGCGGTTGATGTGCGGGATGACCACCCCGACGTTGCGCGTCTGCCCGGTGACGAGGCTCGACGCGTTCGAGGAGACGACGTACCCGATCGCGGCGGCGGCGGATACCACGCGGTCCCTTGTCTCCTCGGAGACGTAGCCCCTGCCGCTGAGTGCGCGGGATGCCGTGGCTTTCGATACCTGCGCGGCGCGGGCGACATCGCTGAGCGCGCTCACGATGCTCCTTTCGCCGCTGACAGGACGGAGCACAGCCTAGCGACTGTGGAACCGGTTCCACAAACCGGATTCCGGCGGAAGGGACGCCAACGAGAGAGCGCTCCCACGCCACGAACGGCTGTAGCGCAATCGTTAGGCGGCAGTTCATGCCAAGCGCTTGCAATGGCATCTTTGTTGCCCTAGCTTGTGATGTGGAACCGGTTCCCCACGCGGGGCCGCGACCATCCTGCAATCCCAGCCGTGCGCGCCGACCACCAGGTGCGCCGGTCGACCTCAATGAGGAGGAAGTATGAGTTTCACCGTGCACCGCCGATTCACAGTTCCGCTGGCAGTAGTAGTCGTAGCAGGCATCGCGCTCGCGGGCTGCTCGTCCGGCACCGGGGGCAGCAGCTCCGGCCCCGGCGATGCCGGCAAGGCCGACGGTGTTGTCACCGTCTACGGCACCATCCAGGACACCGAGGCGAAACTCCTCGAGCAGTCATGGGCGGATTGGGAAAAGACGAACAAGATCGACATCCAGTACGAAGGCTCGAAGGAGTTCGAGGCTCAGATCGGCGTTCGCGCCCAGGGCGGTAACGCCCCCGACATCGCGATCTTCCCGCAGCCAGGCCTGCTGGCCGACCTCGCATCGCGCGACTACATCCAGCCGGCTCCGCAGGGCGTTGCCGACAATGTGGCCAACAACTGGTCGAAAGACTGGGCGGGGTACGCGACGGTGAATGGCACGCTTTACGGCGCACCGCTCATGGCAAGCGTCAAGGGCTTCATCTGGTACTCGCCGGCGCAGTTCAAGGCGTGGGGCGTTTCCGTTCCCACCACCTGGCAGGAACTGCTCGACCTGACGAAGACCATCCAGCAGAAGACTGGCACGGCTCCCTGGTGCGCGGGCTTCGGCTCTGACGCCGCCACCGGTTGGCCGGGCACCGACTGGGTGGAAGACCTCGTTCTTCGCCAGGCCGGACCTGACGTCTACGACCAGTGGGTAAAGCACACGATCCCGTTCAACGACCCGGCGATCAAGAAAGCGTTCGACTCCGTCGGCGAGATCCTGCTTAACCCGGCATACGTGAACGCGGGCTTCGGCGACGTCAAGTCGATCAACAGCACCCCGTTCGGTGATGTCGCTCGCGCCATCGGCGACGGATCGTGCGCCCTGACCCACCAGGCATCCTTCTTCGACGGGTTCATCCAGGACCCGGCGAACGGCAACGCCACGGTTGGACCGGACGCCGACATCTGGGCATTCATCCTCCCGGGTGACACCGCTGGTGCCCCCGCTGTCACGGGTGGTGGCGAAATGGTCGCCGCCTTCTCGAACGACGCCGACACGATCAAGGTGCAGGAGTACCTCTCTAGCGCGGACTGGGCGAACAGCCGAGTCTCGCTCGGTGGTGTGATCAGCGCCAACAAGGGCCTGGACGCGACAAACGCATCCAGCCCGATCCTCCAGGAAGCGATCAAGATCCTCCAGGACCCGAAGACCACCTTCAGGTTCGACGCTTCTGACCTCATGCCCGGCGTCGTCGGGGCCGGTTCCTTCTGGACAGGCATGGTCGACTGGGTGAACGGCAAGTCGACGGACGATGTGCTCGCGACAATCGAGTCATCCTGGCCCGCTGGCTAGCAACTGAGTAGTACCGGGGCCGGCGGAACCTGTTCCGCCGGCCCCCTCTAACCCCATACTCTGAACAAACACCGCGTGAGCGGCGCTGATTGAGTCCACTGTCGTACTCGAAAGGAACTCCATGGCAGGCTTCCTGAAATGGATCGCGACGCTCCCGTCGCTCGTGCAAATCCCCTTCGTCATCGCCGCCTTCATCGCGGTCGTTGCCCTCGTCATCTTCTTCGTGGAGATAGCCCCCCGCTCCGGGCGGGTCTACACGGTCATCCGCCTTGTGGTCTGCGTGGTCGCCCCCGTCATCATCTTCTTCGCGCTCGGCTCCGTCTGGTGGGCAGCGGCTGTCGCCGCCGTGCTTGGCGGGTTGTTCTTCATCCTCGACTACCGGTCGAGGCAGGGAGCCGGCTACCTCTTCCAGCTCATCGGCTTTTTGGCGCCGGCTGTCGCGCTGCTCGGCATCGGCCTCATCTACCCGACGGTGAGCACTTTCATCGCCGCGTTCCTGAACAGCCGCGGCAACCGTTTCGTCGGTCTCGAGAACTTCGTCTGGATATTCACCCAGCAGACAGGTATCACCACGGTGCTCAACACCATCGTGTGGGTGCTCGTCGTGCCGACAGTGTCGACGATCTTCGGGCTTGCCTACGCGGTGTTCATCGACAAGTCGCGTGGCGAGAAGATTTTCAAGGTTCTCGTCTTCATGCCGATGGCCATCTCCTTCGTCGGGGCGAGCATCATCTGGCGCTTCGTCTACGACGCGAATCCGCCCGACCAGCAGCAGATCGGCCTGCTCAACCAGTTCGTCGTGCTCTTCGGCGGGCAGCCGGTGCAGTGGCTGCAGAACTCCCCATGGAACACGTTCTTCCTGATTGTGGTGCTGATCTGGGTGCAGACCGGTTTCGCCATGGTCGTGCTGTCCGCGGCGATCAAAGGGGTTCCCGCCGAGCAGGTCGAAGCCGCGCAACTCGACGGTACGAATGCCTGGCAGCGCTTCACGAATGTCACGGTTCCCGGCATCCGCAGTTCGCTCATCGTCGTGCTGACCACGATCTCGATAGCCAGCCTGAAGGTGTTCGACATCGTGCGGACGATGACGGCAGGCGCCAACAATACGAGCGTCATCGCCAACGAGATGTACACGCAATGGAAAGGCTTCGAGGTGGGCAGATCCTCGGCATTCGCCGTCGTGCTGTTCGTGCTGGTGCTTCCGATAGTCATCTACAACGCCCGCCAGATCAAAGCGCAGAGGGAGATCCGATGAGCGCCGTCACCCCGATCGACCTTCCTATCGACAGGACAACTGAGCGCCAGTTGCGCGCCGGCGAGAAGGCGGCGGAGCGCAACGCGATCAAGCGCACCAAGAAGCGCCTCACCAGCCGGGGCGCCACGATTGCCGCGCTCGTCATCGCAGTGCTCTGGACGACACCGACATTCGGGCTGTTCCTCTCATCGTTCCGCCCTGCCGACAAGATCGCGACGACCGGCTGGTGGACGATCTTCGCCAACCCGGGCTTCACGCTCGACAACTACCAGAAGGTGCTTCAGGCGGGTAACACCTCCCTCAACCTTGCCGGGGCGTTCTTCAACTCGATTGCCATCACGATCCCGGCGACGGTGTTCCCTCTGGTCATCGCGAGCCTCGCCGCATACGCATTCGCCTGGATCGACTTCAAGGGCAAGAACTGGATGTTCGTCGGCGTTTTCGCGCTGCAGATAGTTCCGCTGCAGATGGCTCTGGTGCCGCTGCTGAGCCTGTTCTCGCGGGGCCTGAAGATCGGCGACGTGCAGCTTTTCGACGGGCTCGACGCGAGCAACTCCTATTCGCAGGTCTGGATCGCCCACACGATTTTCGCGCTGCCCCTCGCCATCTTCCTGCTGCACAACTTCGTCTCGGAGATTCCCAGGGAGCTCATCGAAGCCGCGCGAGTGGACGGCGCGGGGCACGGGCAGATATTTTTCAGGATCGTGCTGCCCCTGACCTTTCCGGCGATCGCGTCTTTCGCCATCTTCCAGTTCCTCTGGGTCTGGAACGACCTGCTCGTCGCTCTGGTCTTCGCGGACGGCGCCGTGGCCCCGATGACCAAGCTGCTGGCCGAGATCTCCGGTAACCGTGGGCAGGACTGGTACCTGCTCACTGCCGGTGCGTTCATCTCGATTCTCGTGCCGCTCATCGTGTTCTTCTCGCTGCAGCGGTTCTTCGTGCGCGGTCTGCTTGCAGGTTCGACGAAGGGCTGATCTCGCCCAGGCACACGGATGGGCCGCCGCCTCAATGAGGCGACGGCCCATCTTCTACTCGGTGGGGGTGTACCGGGGGTCGACGCCCCGCACCGAGATTCGCGGTGCTACTCCATCCTGTTCCGACGGCTGACCAGTACGCGGCTCACCAGGAGGAACGCGCCTCCCAGCGGCAGCAGCACGAGTGCGGCCATGGTCGCCGGCCCGGTGACAGCGCCGGTCATCGCCAGCTGCGGGCAGGTGGAGACGGTGCCCGTCCCCGACCAGCTCAGTTCGCTGTGCTGCGACGGCTCGTCGGACTTCGACGTGTCCCCGACGTAACCGTGAGTGTCGACGACCTTCACGGTGTACGTGCCTGCGGGCAGGCTGGACGGCGGGACCGCCCACGTCGGGGCGCTGGCGGTGAACGTCTGATCGGTGATCAGGCCGTTCGGACCGGTCAGGGTCACATGATATTCACGACCGGGTACCAGCCCCGACAACATCGCACCCAGCGAGCCGGAACCACCGACCGCGCACTTCGGGGCGAATGTGATCGTGACGTTACCTGGGCACGGATCCACCGTGAACTCATAGGTCACCGGGCCAACGTCGGTGCGACCGTCGCTCTCGACAGTCACCGTGTACGTGCCCGGAGACAGATCGAAATCGCGGTCCCAGGAGTGGTGATCATCGAAGGTGAACTCCTGCGAGAAACCACCGGGACCGGTCACGGTCACGGTGTACTCGCGGTGATCATCGAGCTTGCCGACATGCACCTCCACCTTCGCCGTGCCGCCGATCACGTTGCAGCTGTGATGGACTTCGGAACTGATCTCTGGGCAGGTGTACTTGATCCAGCTGTCGTCCTTCGTCCACTTTTCATCGCCGTACTTGACCTTCACCTCGAACTTGCCGGTAGTGAAGCCGTAGACGGTCACGGTTGCACTGCCGTTGTCGATCGTGAAGGGTGTGAGCACCCCGTTGATCCACAGTTCGTAGTGGCCCCAGGCCACGAGGTGCTTCAGCGTGACGGTGACAACCGTCGGGCAGTAGTTCTTGACGTGGATGTCGATGTCGGGCTTCGGCGTCTCACAGAAGAACTTGTTATCGGTGTCGTTGAGATTCAGGAGGTCGCAGGGGTTGAACTCCGGCGTCGACTTCAGCGAGTCCGTGACGGGAGGTTCTACCGTGCCGTTCGCGGCTGACGCGTCGGCGAGCGCGGACTCTGCTGCTTGCGCAGCGGCCTCGAGTTCATCGGCGTTGGCTCGTGCCGTAGCGGCTGCGGCCCCGGCTGTTGCCGCGTCCGCCTCTGCCGTGGTGGCCGCCAGGTCGGCGGCGACGAAAGCATCCAGGGCGGCTGCGGCTGCTGCCTGCAGGTCGTTGTCCGTAGGATCGCCCAGCGCAGCTGTGGCCGCGTCAGCACTTGCGGTGGCCGCGGCGTCTGACGCGGCTCGCAGCGTGGTCGCATTGTCAGCGGCTGCCGTTGCAGCGGCTTCCGCCGCCTGAGCATCCAGCTCGGCGGCGTCCGCAGCGCTGCGGGCTTGATCGGCGGCGGCGGTAAGGCTGCCGATGTCGGGGGTGTCCGCGCTGGCGGACATCGGGAGCAGCACTGCTCCTGCCCCGAAGAGGACCGCGACAGCCAACCCCGCGATGAGGCCTCCCAGCGTCTTCTCGGTCTGACGGTATGGTCTTGCCTGATTAAACATTGGTGCCCCACTTCTCTCAGTGTTGACCCCGGTAAACCGCATACAACCACCGCGGGATGCATGAGCCGCGGGGTATGCAGAGTTGAAAAAAGGGGTGAGAGAGGGGTGAAACCGATTCAGTCGTTTTAGACGGAGATGCCATATCGCTGGGCGCGATCGATGACCTCGTGCCGGCTTGCCGCGCCCAGTTTGCGATAGATGCTCCGCACCTGGGTCTTGATCGTGTTGGGTGAGACGCGAAGCTGCGTGGAGATCTGGTGCTGTGTCTCGCCCGCCATGAGGTGGCGAAGGATTACGCGTTCCCGCGAGCTCAGGGGAGGCAGCGAGTTGCCCTCCTCGACGTCGAGGCCGAGGGCGAGCTCATCGAGCATGGCAAGGGTTTCCTCGTCTTTCCGCCGCTGCCGCGCAGCATCGATGACGCGCCCGAGAAGGTGATGCGGAATGGCCGCGAACTGGCGTCGCCAGCCGGTTCTCGCGGCCTGGAGGAAGATTCTGTCGGCGGCGACCGCTGCGATCGAGGAGTCTCCCAACGCCTCGTGCGCCACGCAACGGACGACTTCCACGTGCGCGAGATTGCGGGGACTGTGGTCATCACCCATGGCCTTGCATTCGTCGGTGCGCCTCAGTGCGGACTCGAATTCGCCGGTGTGCAATTCGAGAATTGCGAGAAGGCGGGCCGGACAGCAGACGTGATAGGCGTCGGGCATCAGCGCGGTCATCGCGTCGCGGGCGGCGCCGATCTCGCCACACACGATCAACGCCAATGCGCGCTCCGAGTCGTGGAGCTGTTCGAGAAGCCCTGGGGACTGCCACCCACGAAGCTGGATACGGATGTCGCGCAGGGCGTCGAGCTGCTCGCGAGGTCCGGACCTCGCGCCGAGCACGATGGAGTGCAGGTGGGCGGTGAGCAACTCGTACTCGGTGCCGGTAGTTGTCTCACCGATCCGACCCAGCAGCGTGTCGGCGAGGTCGATGCGGCCTTCGTCGATCGCCAGCAGTCCTTCAGCGATCAGGATCGGGGCCTCGCTGACTGCGCCAGGAGGCGGTGACCCCGCCGGCCTGGCCTGGTGAGCCCACGCCACCTGCTCATAGGGGCTGTTGGGGATCCCCGCGAAATACTCGACGAGGGCGAGGCATCCGCGGGCCTCCAGGACGAGTCCGCGATCCTGCCGTTCCTGCTGGAGGGCGAGGGCGTGTTCGAGATCCTGGCGGGCCTGGCTGAGTTCACCCAGAAGCAGCCGGCAGATTCCGTGTTGCACGAGCGCGAGCGACTGCAACTGCATGCGTGTGCGCAGCGGCACGTCTACAGTCGCGAGCAACTCCCAGGCCAGGTCAGCCTGGGTGAGGCCGTCCAGCAGCCGGCCAAGCCCGAGGAAGGCCGACGATCGGATCACGCAGGACATCACCGCCAGGGCGGGATCGAAGGTGCCGGCGGAGAGCAGCACATCTGCGGCATCCACATAGGAGAGCGCGGCGAAGGGATTGGCCGGGGGAGAGTTCCGGGAACTCGCGCCCAGCACGAGCGCGAGCGACGGGTGCGAGGTCCACAGCTCCTCCGGCAGGCGGAGGATGCGTTCCCGCAGTTCCGTGGCACGTTCCGGCACGTGTTCGAGCGCGTCGTCGGCAAGCGCCGTCGCAGCTTCGGTGAAGGATTGCTGGTCCAACAGGGAGTCCAATGACTCACGAAACTCCGCGAAAGAGGTTGCCATAAGACACCTCGCTAACCTTTGACCCCCGGGTATGGACAACGGCTTCATTTGAATGTACCTCGCGAGCCGGGCCATAGATAGGAGGTTGGCAAACGCGGCAGCATGGTCGTTGACGCGATCTAGGCTTGCGGAATGAGCGGAATGCACGGCGGTGCCGGCGGGAGCCAAGTCGGCCAATACGGCAAGCAACGCTCCCGCATGAGCGGCGGGGATGCTGCGGCGCAGCGGGCGGAGAACGCCGGCGCGCCTAAGGTGCCAGACCTGCTTCGCCGCATCGGGGGGCTGTTCGCGCCGCACCGCGGCGCGCTGAGCGTCACGATAGTGCTGGTGCTCATCAGTGCGGGGTTGAGCGTGTTACCTCCCCTATTGACGAGGCAGCTCTTCGATGTCGGGCTGTTTCCGAAGACCGGTGGGCCCAACGTGCCCGTGCTGCTCGAACTGGTCACGGCGATGGTCTCGCTGCTCGTGGCATCCGCGGCTCTCGGTGTGTGGCAGACCTGGCTCACCGCGAATGTGGGCAACAAGGTGATGGGTGCGCTGCGCATCAGGCTGTTCGGGCATCTGCAGGCGATGGAACTCGCGTTCTTCACGCGGACGAAGACCGGCATCATCCAGTCCAGGCTGCAGAACGATGTCGGCGGCGTAGCCGGCGTGCTGAGCAATACGATCTCGAGCGTCATCGGCAACACGGTGACGGTGATCGCAGCGCTCGTGAGCATGCTCATCCTCAGTTGGCAGCTGACAATCGTCGCGGTCATCCTGCTGCCGGTGCTCGTGATCGCCCAGCGCAGGGTGGGCCAGGTGCGCGCGCGGATCGCGACGAAGACCCAGGAGTCGCTGAGCGAGATGACGGCGATCACGCAGGAGGCGCTGAGCGTCTCGGGCATCCTGCTCGCGAAGAGCTTCAACCGGCAGCACGCCGAGACGGCGCGCTACGAGGCGGAGAACCAGAACCAGGTCTCGCTGCAGGTGCGCCAGCAGATGAGCGGCCAGTGGTTCTTCGCGATGGTCAACATCTTCCTGTCGATAATCCCCGCGGTCATCTATGTTGTCGCCGCGTACCTCATCACGGGCGGCGTGAGCGTCACGGCAGGCACGATCGTGGCATTCACTACGGTGCAGGCACGGCTCATGTTCCCGCTGCTCGGCCTGCTGCGGGTGGCGCTCGACCTGCAAACATCTTCGGCGCTTTTCGCTCGCATCTTCGAGTATCTCGACCTCGTGCCGGCGATCTCCGATCGGCCGGACGCCCACCAGGTGCAGCCGGCGCGGCTGGGTGAGGTCGCGTTCGATGACGTGGTCTTCCGCTATCCGGATGCGCCGAAGGATTCGCCCGCGACCCTCAAGGGCGTTTCGTTCACCATCGCCCCCGGGCAGTTCGCGGCGTTCGTCGGGCCCTCGGGGGCAGGCAAGACAACCGTGAGCTACCTGATCCCGCGGCTGCACGACGTGACGAGCGGCACGGTGTCGTTCGCCGGCGACGACGTGCGCTCGCTCGAGACCGATTCGCTCGTGGGCAATATCGGCATCGTCAGCCAGGAGACTTACCTGTTCCATGCGACGATCGCCGAGAACCTCAGGTACGCCAGGCCCGATGCGACCCAGGCCGAGCTCGAGGCGGCGGCCACCGCGGCGAATATCCACGACACGATCGCATCGTTCCCCGACGCGTACGACACTGTCGTTGGCGAGCGCGGCTACCGGCTATCCGGTGGCGAGAAGCAGCGGATTGCGATCGCCCGGGTGCTGCTCAAAGACCCAGCAGTGCTCATCCTCGACGAGGCGACGAGTGCGCTCGACGCCATTTCCGAGCGGGTAGTCCAGGCCGCGCTCGACACCGCGTCGCGCGGCAGGACGACGATCGCTGTCGCCCATCGGCTCTCCACGGTCATCGCCGCGGATGTGATTTTCGTCGTCGTGTCGGGGGAGATCGTCGAGCAGGGCACACACGACGAATTGCTCGCAGCCGGCGGCATGTATTCGTCGCTCTACGCCGAGCAATTGCGATGACACGTTCCTCGTAATTGCTGGTGTCGCCGGTGGTGCCGCAGTGACTAAAGTGAAGCAAACACACGGCAGCGATCGCCGTGCCTGCGATCGAGGAGCCCTGTGTCCACCGTCGGCCCGACCCCGTCGCCCGCAGAGGGCGCGATCGCGCTGCCCAGCGCTACGGAGAAGGCCGGGTTGAGCATCCGCTCGATCCTGCTCATCATGCTGCTGCTGGTCAGCATCTCGTCGAGTGTCGTTGTCGGGGTCATCGGGTTCGTCAACGGCCGTGACTCCCTGCGCAGCGCCGCATTCGATCGGCTCATCGAGGTACGCGACTCGCGCACTGTCGAAATGCAGAGCCTGTTCACCTCGATCGAGAACACCCTGCTGCTGAACGCGCGCGGCGAGAGCGTGCAGGGCGCCGTCCAGGCGTTCTCCGCCGGCTTTGCCGACCTCGAGTCGTCGACGCTCACGACTGCGCAGCGCGCCCAGCTCGAGTCGTACTATACGGATACCTTCGGGCCCAGGCTTGCCGCGGCGGGCGCAGCCTCCGTCGACGCGTCGACGTTCGTGCCGACAGACCCCGCCGAGAGTTATCTGAAGCTGCATTACACCGTGCAGTTCGACAAGCCGAGCGACGCGATCGCGAATGACGACGCAGGCGACGGCAGCGCATGGTCGGCCGCGAATGCCCGCTACAACGACTATTTCCGCAGGATGACGCAGCTCTTCGCCTACGAAGACGTGCTGCTCATCGACGCGAACGGCAACATCGTGTACTCGGCCTACAAGGGCGTCGACCTCGGCAGCAATCTCGACAGTGGACCGCTCAAGCGCACAAACCTGGCGACCGCCTACGCGAGCGCACTCGCCGGCAACGTTGCCGACACCGTCGTGATCACCGACTTCGCGCCGTACCCTCCGGCCCTCGGCGTGCCGGCGGGCTGGGCAGTCACCCCTGTCGCTGTGGATGGCACGATAATCGGCGCGCTCGCCGTCGGCATGCCGATCTCGCGCATCAACGAGGTGATGACCGGCGGCGGCGACTGGGTTTCCAGCGGGCTGGGCAAGACCGGCGAGACCTACATCGTGGGTGCTGCCGATAATCTCATGCGCTCGCCGTCCCGCGGCCTGATCGAGCATCCCGACAAATATGTCGCAGAGTCGATCGCGGGAGGCTCGCCGCCTGATCTCGCAAACCAGGCACTCGCCGACAAGGAGACGTTGCTGCTGCAACCGGTGAGAACCGATGCGGTTAGCGGCGCCCAGGAGGGCCGCAGCGGCACCACGATCATCCCGAACGGGTATCTCGGCCGGGAGACGATCAGCGCATTCGCCCCCCTGCCCATCAATGGCCTGGACTGGGTGATCGTCGCGGAGATCGACAGTTCTGAGGCTTTCGCACCCGTTGACGACTTCACCCGAAACCTCGTGCTGTCGTCGGCGGTCATCGTGCTCGTGGTGTCGCTGTTCTCCCTCATGATCGCGGGCGTCATCGTGCGCCCGCTGCGCAGACTTCGGGATGCCGCCCGCCGCATCGCCGCGGGAGAGGTCGGCGTGCAGGTCGACGCGGGATCGAGCGACGAACTCGCCGACGTGGGTGCCGCGTTCAACGACATGAGCCGCAGCCTTCAGGTGAAAGCCACGCTGCTCGAGGAGCAGCAGGCCGAGAACGAGCGCCTGCTGCTCTCCCTCATGCCGGAGCCGCTCATCAAGCAATACAAGGAGGGCGCGCAGACAATCGCGTACGACCATCAGGAAGTCACTGTCATGTTCGGCGACATCGTCGGCTTCGAGACGTTCAGCAGCGGGCTGAAGTCGGAAGATTCCCTGGAGAAGCTCAACGAGATCCTGCGCAGCTTCGACGATGCGGCTGACCACTACGGCATCGAACGGGTGCGCACCACCCGGGCCGGGTACCTCGCGAGCTGCGGGCTGACGATCCCGCGGGTCGACAATGCACGGCGCATGGTCGATTTCTCGATGGAACTGCAGCGCATCCTCGAGCGGTTCGGCGGCAAGCACGGGGTCGACCTCAACCTGCGTGCGGGGCTCGACACGGGAACCGTCACGAGCGGCCTCGTCGGTCAGACCCACATCGCCTACGACCTGTGGGGGGATGCCGTGAATCTCGCCTTCCAGATCCAGGGCAACAACCACGAGGCTGGCATCTTCCTCACCCAGAGTGTTGTCGACAGGATGCCGGACACCGTGCACGTGCGCGACTGGGGCTTCGTGAATACCGCGACCGGTCCGCAGCGGGTGTGGCGCATCGACCCCGATGACGTGAACGCACCACCGGTCTTCTCTCCCCCTTCGTTCGCCGATGACTGACATCTGGCTGCAGCCCTGGTTCTGGCCGGCCGTGGGGGTGGTGATCGGGCTGCCGATCGTGCTGCTCGTGCTCACCGAGCTGCAGTCGACGCTCGAACGCCGGGGCAGCCGGTCGGCCCGCATCGTGCTGCTGCTGCGCAACTATGTGGCGCCCGTCGGCGCGCTGCTGCTTCTGCTGAGCCAGTCCCGCTACGCGAACATCGACCTGACCTGGACCCAGGTCACTGCGACGGTGTTCGGTTTCCTGCTGATCCTCGTGCTGTTGAACGGACTGAACTTCGCGCTGTTCGTGACGGCGAAGGAGGGAACCTGGCGCAGCCGCATCCCTTCGATCTTCGTCGACATGGTGCGCATCATCCTGATCCTGGTGAGTGTCGCCGTGCTGTTCTCGGTGGTGTGGAGCACCGATGTCGCGGGACTCTTCACGGCTCTGGGGGTCGGCTCGATAGTCATCGGCCTCTCGTTGCAGAATGCCGTCGGTTCCGTCGTCTCCGGGCTGCTGCTGCTGTTCGAGCAGCCGTTCCAACTGGGCGACTGGCTCGAGGTCAACGGAACGAAGGGCCGCATAGTCCAGGTGAACTGGCGCGCGGTGCACCTCAAGACGTCGCGAGGGGTGCAGATCATCCCGAACGCGTCACTCGCCGGCGGCTCGTTTCTCAACCTCAGCCGCAAGGGGTCGCCGTTCGAGCTCGACATCTATGTGAAGTTCTCCACGGATGACCCGCCGCAGAAGGTCATCGACGTTTGCATGGCCGTGGCCGCAGACCTTCCCGCAGCCGTGCCCGGCGAACCGGCCACCATCACTCCGGGTCGCAAGGCCGTCTTCGAGGTCGAGATTCCGATAAACAGTCCCGCGGACAACTCGACATCGATTGGCCTGTTCTACAAGCGCCTCTGGTATGCGGCGAGGCGTGCCGACCTGCACCTCGACCGCGACCTGACCGACAACTACAACACGCCCGAGAACACCCTCGATGCGGTGCGCAGGGTCGCTCCCGCCCTGTACCTGACCCAGGAGGATGTCGAGGTCGTGGCTCCACAGGCCCGCCTGGAGCGTTACGGCGAGGGAGAAGTCGTGCAGCATCCCCTCGTCGTGCCCGATGGCATGAGGTACATCATCAGCGGCACGGCCTCGATCGCCACCCCCATCGAGGCCGGTGCGGAGGTCAGGTTCTCGAGCCTGCACCGCCACGACGTGCTCGGTCTAACCGCCCTCACCCGTCAGGGGGTTTCATCGCGCGTCACCGCGACCAGCGACCTCGCAGTGCTCTTCGTGCCGACTGCCGTGCTCGACGGTCTTGTCAAGACGCGCCCGAGGCTCGCTCGGGACATCGGCCAGGAACTCGACAATCGCCGCACCCTCGCGTACAAGGCGCTAGTCGCTGCCGGCGTGGATGTGCCCGCCGGGTCGCGCATCATCGCCTGACATCGGTAACACCCCCGACCGCACCGGTAGCCTTGGACCTGTGAAGTACGCGAACTCGGTCATCGACCTCGTCGGCAATACGCCCCTGGTGCGCCTCAACAAGGTGGCCGAGGGGATTGCGGCGACGGTGCTCGTGAAGGTGGAGTACCTCAACCCCGGCGGCTCATCCAAGGATCGCATCGCGACCCGCATCATCGACGACGCCGAGGCGAAGGGATTGCTGAAGCCCGGCGGCACGATCGTCGAGCCGACGAGCGGCAATACGGGAATCGGGCTCGCCCTCGTGGCGCAGCAGCGCGGCTACCGTTGCGTGTTCGTGCTGCCCGACAAGGTCGGCGAAGACAAGCGCAGCGTGCTCACGGCATACGGTGCCGAGATCGTCGTAACGCCGACGGCCGTCGCCCCGGACAACCCCGACTCGTACTACAGCGTCTCCGACCGGCTCGCCCGGGAGATTCCCGGCGCGTTCAAGCCCAACCAGTACTCCAACCCGAACGGCCCGCTCGCGCACTACGAGACCACAGGCCCGGAGATCTGGCGCGACACCGACGGCAAAGTCACCCATTTCGTCGCGGGTGTGGGAACGGGCGGCACCATCAGTGGCGTGGGCAAGTACCTCAAAGAAGTTTCGAGCGGCGCCGTGCGGGTCATCGGTGCCGACCCAGAGGGGTCCGTCTATTCCGGAGGCACCGGGCGCCCATACCTCGTCGAGGGTGTCGGCGAAGACTTCTGGCCGACGGCATACGATCCGAGCGTCGTCGACGAGATCATCGCGTCATCCGATGCGGAGTCGTTCGCCATGACCCGGCGGCTGGCACGCGAGGAAGGGCTGCTCGTGGGCGGCTCGAGCGGGCTCGCCGTGGCATCCGGGCTCAAAGCCGCACGGGACCTCGGCAAAGACGACGTCATGGTGATCCTGCTTCCCGACGGCGGCCGCGGCTACCTCGGCAAGATCTTCAATGAGAAGTGGATGCGGTCGTACGGCTTCGGGGAAGACGCCGACGAGCGCACCGTCGGCGATGTGCTCAGCGCCAAGACCGGGCAGTTGCCCGACCTCGTGCACGTGCATCCCACCGACACGGTGCGCGACGCGATCGCCATCATGACCGAGTTCGAGGTGTCGCAGATGCCCGTGCTCACGGCCGAGCCCCCCGTCGTGATGGGTGAGGTCATCGGGTCGATCGACGAACGGTCGCTGCTCGAGGCCGTCTTCAGCGGTGGTGCGAAGATGACAGACGCGATCAAGGAATTCGTCGGCCCACCGCTCGGTTTGATCGGTGTGCACGAACCGGTGACCACGGCGAAGGCCGCGCTCGCAACAACCGATGCGCTGCTCGTGACCAACGACGGCAAGCCGGCGGCTGTGCTCACCCGCCACGACCTGCTCACGTTCCTCAGCGCCTGACCTGGCGCGCTCTACAGAAATGACCCAAGTGCCCGATTCCGTTGCTGCCAAGCACTACGCATTCCCCACCCGCGCGATCAGGGCCGGCCAGGAGTTCGACCCGACGACGGGGGCGGTAGTTCCTCCCGTCTACTTCACGTCGACGTTCGTGCAAGACGGCATCGGCGGATTCCGCGGCGGCTACGAATACGCGCGCGGCGGCAACCCCACCCGCACGTCGCTCGAGCAACTGCTGGCCTCGCTCGAGGGCGGAGCGAAGGCGTTCAGCTTCGCCTCCGGTCTCGCCGCAGAAGACACGCTGCTTCGTGCGGTGCTCAAGCCCGGCGACCACATAGTCATGGGCAATGACGTGTACGGCGGCACCCACCGGCTGGTCAGCCGGGTGTTCGTGCCGTGGGGGGTGTCCATCTCCACAGTGGACATGAGCGACCTGGATGCTGTACGCAAGACAATCCGGCCGGATGCCACGCGCATCCTGTGGATCGAGACCCCGAGCAACCCGCTCATGAAGATCAGCGACATCGCGGCGCTCGCCGAGATCGGCCACGCCACCGGCGCTCTCGTCGTCGTCGACAACACGTTCGCGTCGCCGTACCTGCAGCGCCCGCTCTCGCTCGGCGCCGACGTCGTCGTACATTCGACGACAAAGTACCTGGGCGGGCACTCAGACGTGCTGGGCGGTGCAGTGATCGTGAACGACGCAGAGCTGGCCGAGAAGGTCGGCTTCCTGCAGTTCGGGGTGGGCGCGGTGTCCGGTCCGATGGACGCGTGGCTCACCGTGCGCGGCATCAAGACGCTGGCCGTGAGGCTCGATCGCCACTCCGCGAATGCCCAGGCCATCGCCGAGCGACTTGTCGGGCATCCCCGGCTGGATGCCGTGTATTACCCCGGCCTGCCCGGTCACCCCGGGCACGAGCTTGCGGCGAAGCAGATGAAGGCATTCGGCGGCATGATCTCCGTCGCGGTCAAGGGCGGTGCGGCCCCGGCGAAGAAGTTCGCGGAGTCGACAGTGCTCTTCCAGCTCGCCGAATCACTCGGCGGGGTCGAGTCGCTCATCGGTTATCCGGCGGAGATGACCCACGCCTCGGTCAAGGGCACCGCGCTGGAGGTTCCCGACAACGTGGTGCGGCTCTCCGTCGGCATCGAAGACGTCGACGATCTCACCGACGATGTGCTCGGGGCCCTCGACAGGCTCTGATGAAGGAACTTTCACCGATTTCATAGTCTTTGCAGGGCTGGCGTTCGGCCGCCTGACTGATAGTCGAAACATGAGATCTTCCGGCGCGCTCCGCCTCGATGTGGTCGTGCCGGTGCACAACGAGCAGGGCTCGCTCGAGACGAGCATCCTCGTGTTGCATCAGACGCTCGGCGAGCTTTTCGAGGAGAGCTGGCGCATAACGATCGCCGACAATGGCAGCACGGATGCCACGGCGCAGGTCGCGGCATCCCTCGCGGCCCGGCTGCCGCATGTACACGTGCTGCACCTCGAGGAGACGGGGCGCGGCCGCGCCCTCAAGCGGGCATGGCTCGAGTCTGAGGCCGACGTCGTCGCCTACGTGGACGTGGACCTCTCCACCGACCTGAGGGCACTGCCGCCACTTGTCGCCCCCCTGTTCTCCGGTCACTCCGACGTCGCCATCGGCACGCGGCTGAACGGCTCGT
This sequence comes from Rhodoglobus sp., assembly GCA_025464445.1. Classification (GTDB taxonomy): domain Bacteria; phylum Actinomycetota; class Actinomycetes; order Actinomycetales; family Microbacteriaceae; genus Rhodoglobus. Next base: position 34,608 of record JAODLY010000004.1, read on the forward strand.
CACGGGTGGTGCGCGGTATCAGGCGCGAACTCGTCTCGCGCGGCTACAACCTCATCCTGCACGGCACGATGGGCGTGCGCTTCAGCGATGCCCAGTGCGGCTTCAAGGCGATGCGGCGGGATGTCGCACAACGCCTGCTCCCGCTCGTGGAAGACACCGGGTGGTTCTTCGACACCGAACTGCTGATCATCGCCGAGCGGTCGGGCATGCGCATCCACGAGGTGCCGGTGGACTGGATCGACGACGAGCACTCGAGCGTCGACATCGTCGCGACGGCGCTGGACGACCTGAGGGGAGTTGTGCGGGTCGGCCGCTCGATAGTCTCCGGGCGCATCCCGGTCGAGCAGATCTACGCCGAGCTCGGCCGCCGGCCGTTCGAGCAGCGCCGCAAGCCCAGCTTCTTCGGGCAGGTGGTGCGCTTCGGGGTTGTCGGCGGGCTGTCGACGATCGCGTTCGCGCTGCTATACCTGCTGCTGCAGCAGTTCATGAACGAGCAGCTCGCGAACTTCATCGCCCTGCTCGTGACCGCGGTCGCCAACACCGGGGCCAACCGGCGCTTCACTTTCGGCGTGCGCGGTCCGCGGGGAGCGGTGCGCCACCAGTTCCAGGGGCTCGTCGTCTTCGCGATGGCGTGGGGCATCACGAGCGGTTCGCTCGCGGCCCTGCACGCGTGGCATTCCAATCCGAGTGCAAACCTCGAGCTGCTCGTGCTGACCCTCGCGAACCTGTTCGCCACCGCGCTGCGTTTCGTGCTGCTGCGGCTGTGGGTGTTCCGGGGCCAGCGAACGGCTCCCGGGGCGGACACATCACCGCTGCCCGCGACATCCCGCGACCGGGTTATCAGCGCGTGACCGCCACGGTTCTCGAGGGCCCAGCCCACGGCCCCTCCCGCCTCGCCGCAGCAGGTCGCCGACTCATCCGCGGACGCAAGGATGCCGCGGCCTGGGAGCGTCCTGCCCTGCTCGCCCTGCTCGGGATGACGGCAATTCTGTATCTCGTCGACCTCTCGGTCAGCGGGTGGGCCAACTCCTTCTACTCCGCGGCCGCCCAGGCCGGGTCCGTGGACTGGACCGCATTCTTCTACGGCTCATCGGATGCCGGGAACTCGATAACCGTCGACAAGCCGCCCGCGAGCCTCTGGTTCATGGCGCTGTCGGTGCGCCTCTTCGGGTTGAGTTCCTTCAGCATCCTGCTGCCGCAGGCGCTCATGGGCGTGGCCACCGTCGGGGTGCTCTACGCGACGGTGCGCCGCAGGTTCCCGGCAGGTACGGCCCTGCTCGCCGGCGGCATCCTCGCGATCACGCCGGTGGCAGCGCTCATGTTCAGGTACAACAACCCGGACGCCTTGCTCGTGCTGCTCAGCTCGCTCGCCATCTACTTCACGTTGCGCGGCATCGAATCCGGGGCGCTGAAATGGGTGCTCTGGGCCGGCGTCATGGTCGGCTTCGCTTTTCTCACCAAGCAGTTGCAGGCATTTCTTGTGCTCCCGGTGCTCGCCGGCGTCTACCTGTGGGCGGCGCCGCGCAGGTTCGTCACCCGCGCCTGGCATGCGCTCGCCGCGCTGGGCGCCGTGCTCGTCTCGGCTGGCTGGTGGGTAGCCGTTGTGCAGCTCGTGCCCGCGTCGCTGCGGCCGTACATAGGCGGTTCGCAGACGAACAGTTTTCTCGAGCTGACCTTCGGCTACAACGGCCTCGGCAGGCTCACCGGCCAGGAGACGGGAAGCGTCAGCGGCGGCGTGCAGCACTGGGGCGATACGGGCCCGCTGCGGCTGTTCAGCGGCGACATCGCCGGCCAGATCGCCTGGCTGCTGCCCGCCGCGATCATCTCGACGGTCGTGGCCCTCATACTCATGCGCAGGCTGCCGCGCACGGCGCCCACCCGGGCGATAGTGCTGCTGCTCGGCGGCACCCTCGTCGTGACAGCCCTCGCCTTCAGCTTCATGCAGGGCATCTTTCATGCGTACTACACGGTGGCGATCGCCCCCATGGTCGCGGGGGTCGTAGCGATAGGTGCCGGGATGCTGTGGTCGCGCCGCGAACGCCTGTGGGCGCGCGTGACGATGGCCGGGCTCGTTCTCGGCTCAGCGCTGCTCGCGTGGGGCGTGCTGTTGCTCGCCGGGTCGTGGTTGCCGTGGCTCAAGGTGGTGATCCTGTGCCTCGGTGTCGTGGGCGCGGTGCTGCTGCTGGTGACGCGCGGCGGCCGCGGGATGCGGCGGGTCGCGGCATCCACAGCGCTCGTCGCGGTGTTGCTCGGCCCGTTCGCCTACACGCTCCAGACGATCTCCACTGGACACAGCGGCTCGATAGTCACCGCAGGGCCCGGCGTGAGTGGCGGCTCCCGCCCCGTGATCGTCGGAGCGCACAAAGGCCCACTCTTGCCGCCGTCATCCCTTGGGCAGTCCAAACCGGCGGCGCCGGTGCCCCCCGCGCGTCCGGGTGCGACGGGGCTCTCGCTCGGCGGCTTGCTCAATGCCGGCAACGTGACCACCCAGCTGGCGAAGGCGATCAGCCAGGACGCCTCCTCGTTCACGTGGGCGGCGGCGGCCCTCGGATCCAACGTCGCCGCCGGCTACCAGCTCGCCACCGGCTACCCGGTGATGGCTGTGGGTGGGTTCAACGGCAGCGACCCGTCGCCGACCCTCGCGCAGTTCCAGGCGCTCGTGGCCGAGGGGCGCATCCACTGGTTCATCGGCAGTGCGGTCGGCAGGCCCAACGGCGGCTCGCGGGATGGCGCGGCCATCTCCGCGTGGGTCACCGCCAACTACGCCCCGACGACTATCGGCTTCACCCGCCTATACGACCTGTCGAACTAGTTGGCGCTGGTTTCCGCCGGGCTGGCGGTAACTGCACGGCGGCGGCACCGCGGTCAGTGGATCATGGGACCATGGCACACGTGATCGAAACCCCGGCCGTGCCACACACCGCGAAGCTGGGTCTCGGCCAGGCATCCGCGCTCTACATCGCGGCTGTGCTGGGCACCGGCATCCTCGTGCTCCCGGCTTTGGCTGCGGATGCCGCGGGGCCGGCGTCGATCGTCGCCGTGCTTGCCGTGCTGCTCGCCTCCATCCCGCTCGCCGGCACCTTCGCAGCGCTCGCCGCGAGGCATCCCGACGCCGGCGGTGTCGCCACGTTCGTGCGCCTCGCGCTCGGACCCACCGCCGCACGGATGAGCGGCTACTGGTTCTTCTTCGGAGTGAGTTTCGGCGCCCCGGTCGTCGCCATCCTCGGCGGGGAGTACGTCGTTGCCGCTGTCGGGGCCGACAGGTCGATCGTGCCGATCGTCGGACTCGCCTTCCTCGTCGTGCCCCTCATCGTCAACGTCTTCGGCCTGCGGGTGAGCGGGTCGCTGCAGCTCGGGCTCACCGCACTGCTGCTCGTCGTGGTGATCGGGGTCGTGGCCGTCTCGGTGCCCGCGACCAGGGCGTCGAACTTCACCCCATTCGCCCCGCACGGCTGGGCCGGCGTCGGCCTCGCGATAAGCCTGTTCGTGTGGGCGTTCGCGGGGTGGGAGGCCGTCACGCACATCGCCGGGGAGTTCCGCAACCCGCGCCGCGTCATCCCCGTCGCGACGGCCATCGCGATAGTCGTCGTCGGCGCCGCCTACCTCGCGCTGCAGGTCGTCACGGTGGGGGTGCTCGGGGCTGGCAAGCCGCACAGCCTCGTGCCGCTCATCGACCTCGTCTCCGTAACGGTGCCGGGCGTGGGCCCGATCGTGGTGGCGGTGATCTCGGCGGTGGTCGCCGTGGGCGTGCTGAACGCCTACATTCCGGCGTTCTCGAACCTCGCGGCATCCCTCGGTCGCGACGGGCACCTGCCCGCCTGGTTCGCGAAGGGGGCTGAGGCGGGCAGCGTGCCCCGCCGCGCGCTCGCGCTCTGGTCGGTCGTCGCGCTGAGCTACTTCGCGATCGCCGTGGCGTTCGGGCTGCAGCTCGAGCCGTTCATCCTCATCCACACCGCATCGATGGTGGCCGTGTACGCCCTCGGGATGCTCGCGGCAGTGCGCCTGCTCGACCGCTTCAGTGCAGGCTGGTGGATGGCCGTGGTCTCCGTCGTGCTCGTGGCGGGCCTACTCGTGCTCGCCGGCTGGCACCTCGTCGTGCCCGCCGCGCTCGCGGCCGTCGCCCTCGTGGTGACGCTGGTGAAGCGGCTCCGCGCGCGGGCTTGAGAAGCGGGCCACGACCGGCCATGCACCCGAGGCGCCGCGGTGCGGCCGAGCTAGGCCCGGCCTGACGCTGCCCGCGACCGCCGCGACAGCGAGTCGATGATTACCGCGAGCAGCAGCACGAGGCCGGTGATCATGTAACGCACCGATGAGTCGAGGTTCAGCAGGGTCAACCCGGACGTGATCGACATGATCACGAGGATGCCGAGCACAGCGGAGAATGCCGAACCCCTGCCGCCGAACAGGCTCGTTCCGCCGATTACCGCGGCGGCGATCGCCGTGAGATTGGTGTCGGCGCCGCCGCTGCCCTGGTTGGCGGCCGCAAGTCGCGCCGCGGCGAACAGGCCGCCGAGGGCGGCGAACGTCGAGCAGAGCACGAACACGGAGATGTACACCCGGTCGACCCGGATGCCTGCCCGCCTGGCAGCCTCGACGTTGCCTCCCACGGCGAACACCGATCGCCCCCAGGCGGTGCGGGTAAGGAACATGTGCACAACCACGACGAGCAGCAGGAACACCGCGAACATCGCGCCAACACCCCTCGTGAGGTTCAGGTACCAGGCGGCCGATTCGAGCACAACGAGAATCGCGGCCGTTCGTGCGACTATCACGGCGACCGGCGTCGAGGTGAGCCCCGCGTCGGTGCGCCGCCGCGCCCGGGTGAACTCGCCAACGAAGTAGCTCGCAGCGGACAGCCCGACGAGGCTGTACGAGGCCCAGGCGGGCAGAAACCACTGCTGGCCGAACTGTACGAGCAGCGAGTCGAACGGGATGTTTATCGACCCCGTCTTGCCGAGCACGAAGAGTTGCAGCCCGAGAAAGCCGAGCAGGCCGGCGAGCGTGATGACGAAGCTCGGCACGCCGAAGCGGGTGCGTAGCACCCCGAACAGCAGGCCGATGAGCGCGCCGGTCACCAGGGAGCCGAGGATGACGATCGGCATCGGCAGTCCGAGCTGCACGTAGCCGACGGCCAGGATCGCTGAAGACAGCCCGCTCACCGCGCCGACCGAGAGGTCGATCTCGCCGAGCAGCAGCACGAGCACGATGCCGATCGCGAGCGTGCCGACGGCGGCGCACTGCATGGTGAGGTTCACGAGATTGGTGCTCGACAGGAACGTGGGGTTGAGCACCTGGAAGATGCCGCAGATGAGCACGAGGCCCACGATCACCGGCAGGGAGCCGAGATCCCCGCCGCGGATGCGGGTGACCATGCCGGTTATCGCCCGGCGCGCGCCCGCCGGGGCGAGCCGGTCATCCTGTGGTTCGGCTGAGGTCACGAACGGGCATCCCGGCGCAACTGCACGACTTCGGCGTCTTTGGAAGCCCTGCGAGTGACCGAGTTGTCTGACGCGCCGGTGATCGCGGCGATGATCATCTCGCTTGTGACGTCGGCGACCCTGAACTCGCCGTTGTTGCGGCCGAGCCGAAGCACGACTATGCGATCGGCGACAGCCTGCACGTCGGCGATGTTGTGGCTGACGAGGATGACGCCGAGGCCGCGTTCGCGGAGCCGCTCGATGAGGTTGAGCACCTCAGCAGTCTGTGCGACGCCGAGTGCGGCGGTGGGTTCGTCGAGGATCACCACGCTCGGGTCACCGATGAGCGAGCGGGCGATCGCGACAGTCTGGCGCTGTCCGCCGGAAAGCGAAGCGACGGGCACCCGCACCGAGGGGATGCGGGCGCTGAGTTCGCGCAGCAGGGTCCAGGAGCGCTGCTCCATCTCGACCTCGTCGAGGCCGCCGCCCTTGCGCAGTTCGCGGCCGAGCCACAGGTTCGAGACGACATCGAGGTTGTCGCATAGTGCGAGATCCTGGAACACCGTGGCGATGCCGAGGTCGCGCGCATCGGTCGGGCTCGCGATGGCGGTGATGCCGCCGGAGAAGGCGATGGTGCCCTCATCCTGCGGATGCACGCCCGCGAGGATCTTGACGAGTGTCGACTTTCCCGCGCCGTTATCGCCGACGATGGCGACCACCTCGCCCGGGTACACGTCGAGGTCGACGGCGTTGAGCACGTGCACGGCGCCGAAGCGCTTGCTGATGCCGCGCAGCGAAAGCAGTTGCTCAGCGGTGCGCACAACGGTCGGCACCGGAAGGTAGGTCATGTCCTGCACACCTCCCCGCTATCGGATTCCCGCGGCGGCGCAGGCCGCGGCGTATTCGGCGGTACAGATCTGGGCGACCGTGTAACTTCCCCCGGAAACAACAGTACCCATGATGTTGTCGATGGTGACCGCGACGGGATCGAACAGGGTGGTGGGCACCCCCCCGATCGTCGTCTTGCCGGTGACTGGCTGGCCCTTCACGAGCTTGACGGCGATCTCCGCGGCGAGTCCGGCCTCATCCCGTATCGGCTTGAAGACAGTCATGTACTGGTCGCCGGAAACTATGCGCTGGATGCCCGCGAGCTCGGCATCCTGACCGGTCACTATCGGCAGCGGGGAGACGTCGGCCGCGCGCAGGGCCGCGATGGCACCGCCGGCGATGCCATCGTTCGCGGCGTACACGGCGGCGATCTGCCCGTCGTATTGCGTGATCTGGCCGGCCACCCACTCCTGCGCCTTGTCCGGGCTCCAGTCCGGGGTGTCGAACTCGGCGAGCACGGGGAAGGCACTGCCGCTGATGCTCGCGAGCGCGCCCTGCTTGAACTGCGCCGCGTTGTTGTCGGTCGGCGAACCGTTGACCATGAGGATGCCGCCGCGCGCGCCATCCTTCGTGAGCTTCTCGATGAGCGCCTCGCCCTGCAGCGAGCCGACCTTCTCGTTGTCGAAAGACACGTAGAACGCGAGCTGGCCGCCCGTGATCAGGCGGTCGTAGGCGATCACCGGCACACCCTGGGCGTTGGCGGCGGCGACGATGCTCGCCGCGGCCGCGGAGTCGACCGGGTCGAGCACGAGCACTTTGGCGCCGGATGCCAGGGCGGATTCGGCCTGGGACTGCTGTGCCGCGGCATCCTGGTCGGCATTCGAATAGAGCACGTCGTAGTTGCCGAGCTCAGCTATGCGCTGCTCGAAGAATGGGCGGTCGAATGCCGCATAGCGGGCGGTCTTCGAGTCGGGAAGCAGCAGCGCGATCTTCACGCCGCCATCGTTTGCGCTCGCACAGCCGGCAAGACCCGTGGATGCCGCGATCATCACGCCGAGCGCTGCGACGATCACCAGCCAGCGGCGGCCGGTCAGCGGGGGCCTCACGGGCGGCGCCCGATCCCCAGCGTGATGGCGGTCATCGCGCGAACGTCCGCAACTCGGCTTCGAGCCCGACGTTCTCGATCGCGAGGGCGAGGCTGCCGAGCAGCTCCGCGCGGTCGCCGAGCTCACCCTGCACGATGTCTGGGATGCCGTCTGAGCCGGCGAGAGCCGACCTGTCGAGAGCGTGGCGCATGGGGGCGAGCAGTATCTCGCCGGCCTGCGCGAGCTCCCCGCCCACGACGAACAGCTCTGGATCGATGAGGTTCGAGAGGCTCGCCGCGGCGATGCCGATGTGCCTGCCGGCATCGGCGATCACCCGGCGGGCGGATGAGTCCCCGGAGTCTGCCCGCAGCAGCAGGTCGCGGATGCGCTGCATGCCCGGGTCGTCCCTGAACAGCTCGAGCAGCGCGGGCGCGCCGACGAGGGTGTCGAGGCAACCCCGGCTGCCGCAGCGGCAGATGGGGCCGTTCTCGTCGATGGTGACGTGGCCGATCTGCCCGGCCTTGCCCGTCACGCCGTGGTAGATCGCGCCGTTGATCACGAGGCCAGCGCTCACGCCGTGGCCGATCCGCAGATAGGCGGCGCCCCTCGTGCCGCGGGCGGCGCCGAACCGCGCTTCAGCGAGACCCCCGAGGTTCGCCTCGTTGTCGACGAACACCTGCGCGCCGATCCGGTTGGCCATGACCTCTGCGACATCGACACCCTGCCAGCCGCGCAGCAGGCCCGGCGTCGCGATCATGCCGGTGCGGATGTCGAGGGGGGCCGGGAGCGCGATCCCCACCGCGAGCAGCTCGGAGAATGTGGCATCCACCGATTCGAGCATGTCGCTGAGCAGCAGGGTCGCCCGGTCGAGCTCACGGTCGTGCCTGTGGTCGAGCGCGAGCGGAACGTGGTGCTCGGCGACGACAGTGCGGCTGATGTCGGAGATCGCAACGCGCAGGTGCCTTGCCGAGAAGTGCAGGCCGGCCACGAGGCCGAGGGTGCGGGCGAGGGTCACTTCCGTCGCGCGCCTGCCGCTACGCGAGGTCACAGAGGTGTTGAGCACGCCCGATGCCGCGAGCTCCTTGACGATGTTGGAGACAGTCGCGGGGGAGAGCCCGGTCGAGCCGGCGAGCTCGACCTGGGTCAGGTGGCCGTGCCGTTTGAGGGCGTCGAGGATGCGCGCGCGATTCGCCTCTCGCAGGGAGGTCTGCGACCCCGGCGTCGGGTTACGGCTCTGCACGAGGCCACGATACTCTCGAAGCGCCGCGGCACCCCTCACGCGCGGGCTGTGTAGTTCGCGCGGATGACGGCTCTCGTGTCCACGGCGGGGCTCGCGACGACGGCGACGGGCCAGTCCGGCAACGTGCCGTCGAGCACCCAGGCCGCCTGCCTGGCCGCCCCGATCGCGACGTACTCCGCGGGCGACGGCACGAACACGGGCACCGAGAAGACCTGCGCAGCGATCACGCCCACCGCGGGATTCTGCGCGGCGCCCCCGATGAGCAGGATGCGGCGGGCATCCACGCCGCGGCTCGTCAACGCGTCGAGGCCGTCCGCGAGGGCGCACAGCATGCCCTCGATCGCGGCGCGGGCGAGGTCTGCGCGAGTCGTCGACGCGAGGGTCATGCCGAAGAGGGTGGCCGTGGCATCCGGCCGGTTGGGGGTGCGCTCACCCTCGAAGTACGGCTGCAGCACGAGGCCGTGCGCGCCCGGCTCCGCCTCGAGCGCGAGGTGTCCGAGTTCGTGGTGGTCGACGCCGAGCAGTGCGGCGACCGCGTCGAGGATGCGCGCGGCATTCAGCGTCGCGATGAGCGGCAGGAACTGGCCGCTCGCATCCGCGAAGCCGGCGACGGTTCCCGACTCGTCTTCGACAGGTCGGTCGGTGACGGCGAACACTGTGCCGCTCGTGCCGATCGAGATGACCACATCGCCGGTCGCGGCGCCGAGCCCGAGGGCCGCACCGGCGTTGTCGCCCGCGCCGGGCCCGATGAGCATCGCGCCGACCTTTCCCGCACTCTCGCCCGGGCCGAGCACCCGCGGCAGGATGACCGGCTGCTTGAGCGCCAGCCCGAGCAGCTCGAGGTCATAATCGCCGGTAGACGGGCTCCAGTACGAGGTGCCGCTCGCGTCCGACCTGTCGGTCACGAGTTCGTCGAGTTGCGGGTTGTCCGGTCCGAAACCGCGCAACCGCCAGGTGAGCCAGTCGTGCGGCAACGCCACGGCTGCCACCTTCGCGGCATTCTCCGGCTCCGCATCGGCGAGCCAGCGCAGCTTGGTGAGCGTGAACGACGCGACAGGCACCGAGCCGCTGCGCCTCGCGAACTCGGCGGCGCCTACCTCCGCGATGAGCGCACTCGCCGCACCGCTCGACCTCGTGTCGTTCCAGAGCAGGGCCGGCCGGATGACGCGTCCCCCCGCGTCGAGCACCACCATGCCATGCTGCTGCCCGCCGACGGAGATCGCGGCCACGTCGTCGAGTCCACCGGCGTCCGCGATCGCGGCCTGGAGCGCATCCCACCATGCCTGCGGGTCCACCTCGGTTCCGACGGGGTGGGTGGCGCGGCCCTCGCGCACGATGGCGCCGGTCGCGGCATCCACGATGACTACCTTGCAGCTCTGGGTTGACGAGTCGACGCCGGCGACCAATTGGGTCATGTCAGGGTTCTCCAAGCCACGGGCGCCGAGGTGGCGCTTCGATTGTTCACTGCCTTTGGTCTCGGCGCCAACTTACGCAACGAGACAACTTACCCTCATGCCGCGCGCCAAAAAAGAGACGAATCGTCGTCTCTTTTTTAGCGCGCGCCGAGCAGGTGCTCGGTTGCCAGCTGCTGCAGGCGCACGAAGCCGAAGCCCTTGCCGTTGAAGTACGCGTCGGCGTCGAAGTCCTCGAATGCGGAGCGGTCTGCGAGCAGGTCGTCGTAGGTCTCGCCGGCGGCGAGCGTCGGCTGGGCGAGCTCTGCGACGCGGGAATTCGCGAGCGCCTCCTGCACCTCCGGGTCCGCACGGAACGCGGCCGCCCGCTCCTTGAGCAGCAGGTAGGTGCGCATGTTGGCCGCCGCGGAGTCCCAGACCCCGACCTCGTCCTCGGTGCGGCTCGGCTTGTAGTCGAAGTGGCGCGGGCCGTCGTAGACCGGTCCGCCGTTGGGGCCGCCGTTCTCGAGCAGGTCGACGAGCGCGAAGGCATTGTGGATGTCGCCGTGCCCGAACACGAGGTCCTGGTCGTACTTGATGCCGCGCTGGCCGTTCAGGTCGATGTGGAAGAGCTTGCCCTGGTAGAGCGCCTGCGCGATGCCGGAGGTGAAGTTGAGCCCGGCCATCTGCTCATGCCCGACCTCGGGATTGACGCCGAACAGTTCGGGCTTCTCGAGCGTCGAGATGAATGCCATGGCGTGCCCGACAGTGGGCAGCAGGATGTCGCCGCGGGGCTCATTGGGCTTCGGCTCGATCGCGAACCGGATGTCGTACCCCTTGTCTGTCACGTACTGGGCGAACACGTTCACGGCTTCGCGGTAACGCTCGAGGGCGCTGCGGATGTCTTTCGCCGCGTCGTACTCCGCGCCCTCCCGGCCGCCCCACATGACGAAGGTCTTGGCACCGAGCTCTACGCCCAGCTCGAGCTGGCGCATGGCCTTGCGCATCGCGAAGCGGCGCACCACTCGGTCGTTGGAGGTGAAGCCGCCGTCCTTGAACACCGGCGCACTGAACAGGTTGGTGGTGACCATCGGGATGATGAGGCCTGTGTCCGCGAGCGCCTGCTTGAGCCGGTCGATCTGCTTCTGGCGCTCGGCGACAGTGGAGCCGAACGCGAAGAGGTCGTCATCGTGGAAGGTGAGCCCGTATGCGCCGAGCTCCGCGAGCTTCTCCACGCCGTGCACGACGTCGAGCGGGGCACGGGTCGGACCACCGAACGGGTCGGCGCCGTTGTATCCGATGGTCCAGAGTCCGAAAGAGAACTTGTCTGCGGGAGTGGGGTGGGCGGCCATGGGGCTTCCTCTTCTTTCAACGACAGGTATGGCTATTTATGTTCGAGCCAACAACATATTATCCGTGTACCGTGACCACGCAAAGCAGTTGGTGATCCTGGGGGCCAAGGAGTCGATAGTGCGCGACAATCACGTGGGCAAATGAGAGCAGCACAGCAGGTAAGCGGGCCGATCGCGAATCATGCCGAGGGGCCGTTCTGGGATGCAATCGGCCAGCGGTTGCTCTTCGTCGACATGCTCGCCGGTGCGCTTGTGGAACTGGATGCCGCCGGCCGTCCAACCCGGCACGAAGTCGGCACCGTGGCGGCCGCCGTCCGCGCCAGGTCGGCCGGCGGCTTCGTCATCGCCCTCGAGCATGGTGTCGCGCTGCTGGATTCGGCGCTCTCCGTCGTCGAAGTGCTGCCCCCGCTGCTCCACGACCCCCTCATCCGCATGAACGACGGCGGCTGCGACCCGCAGGGCCGCTTCTACTGCGGCACTATGGCGTATGCGGAGACGCAGGGCGCCGGCGCCCTCCTCCGACTCGATCCCGACCGCAGCACGCACACGGTGCTGGAGGGCGTGACGATCTCCAACGGGCTGCAGTGGAGCGCAGACGGCACCCGCGTGTTCTACAACGACACCCCGACCGGCAGCATCGACGTGTTCGATTTCGACGCGGCATCCGGGGCCTTCTCCAACCGGCGGCCGTTTGCGGTGATCGACCCGCAGGACGGGTATCCGGATGGAATGGCGATCGACTCGGAGGACGGCGTGTGGGTAGCCGTATGGAGTGGCGGCCAGGTTCGACGCTATGACCCGGCGGGCTCACTCACCGAAGTCGTCACCGTTCCGGCAAGCCAGTCCACCGCGTGCACGTTCGGCGGAGCCGATCTCAGCACGCTGTACATCACCACATCCCGTTTGCGGCTGCCAGAGGATGCACAGCCCGAGGCGGGGTCGATCTTCGCCATCGACGTGGGCGTCGCCGGCGCCGCGCCCCACAGTTACGCGGGCTGAACCACTGCGAGCTCTCAGCCGACGCGGTCGGCCAACCACTCGGCCTGGCGCAGCCATTGGTAGCTCTGCCCGCCTTCGTGCGCATTGAAGGGGTAGACCTCGATGGCCGCGTCGTCAGTGGCCAGATGGTTGTATGCCGCGAACACCGTCGACGGCATCACCACTTCATCCATGAGCGCCACGGAGAACAGCGCCGGGGCGGCGATCCGGCGGGCGAAGTTGACGCCGTCGAAGTAACCCAGCGTCTCGAAGACCCGCGCGACCTCATTGCGGTGCACCGCGAGGTACTGGGCGATCTCCGGGAACGGGCCGGAGGGGGTGATCTCCACGGCGCGACGGAAATGGCACAGGAAGGGCACGTCTGGCATGACGGCCAGCACCTGCGGTACGAGCCCGGCGACCGCGAGCGACATGCCGCCACCCTGGCTCCCACCGGTCACCGCGATGCGCTGTGGGTCGACGAAGTCGAGGCCGGCGACCGCGTCGACAAGGCGCACCGCGTCCGTGAACAGCCGCCGGTAATAGTAATCGTCGGGGTTGGAGATGCCCTTGGTCATGAAACCCGCGACTGAAGGCCCCGAACCGTGCGGATCGCCGGTGGTCCCGCCGCTTCCCCAGCCGCTACCCTGCCCCCTCGTGTCCATGAAGAGGTGCACGTACCCGCTCGCCGCCCACTGCAGCCGCTCGCCGGCAATCCCGAAGCCGCCGTTGTAGCCGTTGTACTCGATGACTGCGGGTAGTCGCCCGGACGCGCCCTTGGGCCTGGTGAGCCACGCGTGAACCGGCTCGCCGCCATACCCGGGGAACGTGAGGTCGAGGATGTCGAGCTCGGTCACCGGCGTCTTCGCCGGTCTAAGCACGACTTCTCCGTCGGCACCACGCGCCTCCGCGAGTGTGCGGCTCCAGAACTCGTCGAAGTCCTCGGGCTCGTACACGTGCGGCTTGTAGGCCTCGAGTTCGGCAAGTGTCAGGTCGCTGATGGGCACGGGCATCACAGTACGACCCCGCGGCCCGTCACGCGAACCGCCTCGCTAACCCCGTCTCGTGCGGGCGGCGAAACGTTGCTGCAGCAGCACTGCGAGCACGATGATGACGCCCTTCGCCAGGGCTTGCACCGAGGTGTTGAGGTTGTTCTGCGTGAAGATGTTCGTGAGGGTGGCGAAGATCAGCACGCCGAACACCGTGCCCACGATTGTGCCGCGGCCACCGATCAGCAGTGTGCCGCCGACGACGACCGCTGCGATGGCGTCGAGCTCATAGAGTGTGCCGTGCGTCGACGTTCCCGCAGTCGTGCGCCCGACGATCATCACGGACGCGATGCCGGCGGTCAGCCCGGACAGTGCGTAGACGTACACGGTGTGGCGCTTGACCTTGAGCCCGGCAAGACGTGCCGCCTCGCGGTTGCCACCGATCGCCACCGTGCGGCGGCCGAAAGTCGTGCGGTTCAGAAGTATCCAGCCGAGCACAGCCACGATCACGAAGATCCAGATGAGCACGGGCACTCCGAGCAGGTTCGCCCGAAAGAACTCGATGAGCGACTGGGAGCGCACGATCTGGGTGGTGCGGTTCGAGAGGATCTCGGCGAGGCCGCGAGCCCCGACCAGCATCGCAAGGGTGGCCATGAACGCGACGACATTGCCGTAGGAGATCACTATCCCGTTGATGATCCCCGCGATCGTGCCGACGGCGATCGCGGCGACCACCATGATGATCCAGAGGTTCTGGCCCGCGAGGGTCTGCACCACGGAAAGGGTCGCGACCACGGAGCCGAGGCCCATGACGGAGCCGACGGACAGGTCGATGCCGCCCCCGATGATCACGAAGGTCATGCCGATGCTCAGCACCCCGATGATCGAGGCGAAGCGGATGATCGTGAGCACGTTCTCGATATTGGTGAACCTGTCGCCGGCGGTGACCGCTCCGATCGCGAAGAGCACGCCGAGCGCGATCACGAGGCCGAGGTTGCGTCCGAACCCGCTGGACAGCAGCCGCGAGAACCAGCCGCGGCCGTCCTCCTCCTGCGTGGGTGCCGGGCCCATGACCGGGGCCGTGGGCTCCGCGGATGGGACTATGGTCTGCTCGCTCACGCGGCACTTCCTTCCATGACGGTCTCGAGCACTCCGTGCTCGTCGATATCGGACGCCGCGACTGTTGCCAGTACACGACCCTCGGCGATGATGAGAACGCGGTCGGCAAGCCCGAGCACTTCCTCGATCTCGCTCGACACGATCACGATCGCGGTTCCTGCGGCGGAGAGCTTGCGGATGAGGGCGTAGATCTCGGCACGGGCGCCGACATCCACCCCCCTGGTGGGTTCGTCGAGCAGCAGCACACGCGTGCCGTGCACAAGCCAGCGGGCGAGCAGGATCTTCTGCTGGTTGCCCCCGGAGAGCGTGCCAGCGGGCCGGTCGGGATCGGCCGGCCGCAGCTCGAGCGCCTCGATCTGCGTGCGTGCGGCCGACCGCTCCGCGCGCTCATTGAGAAAGGAGAACCGCGCGAACCTGGCGAAGGTGGAGAGGGTCACGTTGCGGTACACCGGCTCCTCGAGCAGCAGGCCCTGGCTCTTGCGCTCCTCAGGTGACAGTCCCATGTCGTGGTTGACGGCATCCCGCACCGACCCGGGTTTGAGGGCGACACCGGCTATTGCGACAGTGCCCGCGGACGGCTTGAGCGCACCATAGACGGCCTCGAGGATCTCGGATCGACCGGAACCGACGAGCCCCGCGAGCCCCACGACTTCGCCGGCCCGCACCGCGAAGTTGACGTTCTCGAACAGGCCGCGCACGGTGAGGCCGGTTACCGTCAGCACCTCCGGGGAGTCGACCGGCACGGGAGGGGCTGGCGGGAACACGTTCTCGAGCTCCCGTCCGGTCATCAGCCGGATGAGTTCGCCCGTGGGGGTCTCGGTAACCGAGAGGCCGCTTGCGGTGCTCCTGCCGTCCTTGATCACCGAGATGCGATCGCCGATCTGGCGGATCTCCTCGAGACGATGGGAGATGTAGACGACTGCGATCCCGGCAGCTGTCAGCTCGCGCACAACCCTGAACAGGTTCTTGACCTCTTCGGAGTCGAGCACGGCGGATGGCTCGTCCATGATTATCAGGCGGGTGTCGCGTGAGAGCGCGCGGGCCATGCTCACGATCTGCTTGTTGGCCGCGGACAGAGACCCGACCTCACGGTTGGGTGAGAGGTCGCCGTGACCCAGGCGGCGAAGCAGGTCGCGTGCGAGCTTGAACGCCTTGCGTCGATTGATGAAACCCGCATTCGCGATCTCGTGCCCGAGGAAGATGTTCTCGGCGACACTGAGGCCATCGACGACATCGAGTTCCTGGTACATCGTCGCGATGCCGAGGTCGAGCGCCGCGACCGGGTTGGTGATCGTGATCGGTTCGCCGCGCCAGATGATCTCCCCGTCATCCGGGGTGTAAACACCCGCGAGGAGCTTGATGAGGGTCGACTTGCCTGCGCCGTTCTGCCCGAGGATGCAGTGCACCTCGCCAGCTTCGATCGACAGGTCGACGCTCTTGAGCGCGCGCACACCAGCAAATGCCTTGGTAACGCCCCTCACCTCGAGCAGGGGCACGGCATGGTCGACTTTGTCCATGACGGCAACATAACAGAGTCGGAGCAATTCGGTCGAAAATCGCAAAAAGTACGCATTCTTTTGCCGGTTGTCGAAAGAAGTGTTATGTTGCTTCAAACGTCAATGTGGACCACGTGAGATCTGCCGCGCTTCTTCGTGGTGGTGATCGCCAATGCACCTCCTCGTTGGCGACCAGATACTGCATTTCACTTACCAAGGAGGAAGTACATGCTGGCAACTCGTATGAGCCGCAAGATGCTCATCACCGCGGGCGCATCCCTCACCGTCGCAGCCCTGCTTTCCGGCTGCACGGCGGGAACACCCGAAGCGGGAACCACACCGACAGACAGCACCGTCCAAGGCAACGCAGCCACGGGCAACACCATCACCATCGGGTTCTCCGGACCGGCGGCCGACCACGGCTGGCTCGGCGCGATCAACTCGGCGGCCATCGCCGAGGCGGCCAAGTACCCGGACATCAAGCTGGTCGTCGCTGAGGGCACCAACGATGCGAACCTGCAGATCAGCCAGGTCGAGACCTTCATCAACGACAAGGTCGACGCGATAGTGCTCCTGCCGACCGACGGTGCTGCGCTTACCGAGGTGGCCATCCAGGCCATGCAGGCGGGCATCCCGGTGATCAATGTCGACCGCGAGTTCTCGAGCACCTTCGCTGCTCGCGTCACGATCCTCGGCGACAACTACGGCATGGGCGTGAGCGCCGGTACCTACATCTGCGACAGGCTCGGCGACAAGCCGAACTCGATAATCGCAGAGATCGCCGGGATCGATTCGCTGCCACTGACCCAGGCGCGCAGCGAGGGCTTCAAGAAGGCGCTCGGCGACTGCGGCCTCAAGGTCAGTAACCGCGTGGCTGCCGACTTCACCGTGCAGGGTGGTGAGGCTGTGACTTCGCAGCTGCTGTCCGCGGCACCGAAGATCGACGCCATCTGGAACCACGACGACGACCAGGGTGTCGGCGTTCTCGCCGCAATCGCCGCGGCCGGGCGCAGCGAGTTCTTCATGGTCGGCGGTGCCGGCTCTGCCAACGCCATGCGCGAGATCCAGTCGGGTACGAGCGTGCTGCAGGCGACCGTCATCTACCCGTCCACGCAAGCAGCAGACGGCATCCGCCTTGCTCGCCTTGTCGTGCAGGGCAAGGCACTGAGCGACCTGGTCGAGGTCGAGATCCCGAACCGCATAGTGCTGAACGCGCCCGTCGTCACGAAGGACAACGTGGACCAGTACATCGGCTCGGCATTCGAGTCATAACGCAGGAGAACTGACGGCACGGTGCCCGCGCGTCAAGCTGCGCGCGGGCACCGCGAAGTCGACAACCGCCCGCAGGGGCCCCACAAGCACGCACAGAAGGTGAAGACAGATGGCAGACGCGCCTCGACTCAAGGTCGCCATGATCGGTCATGGATTCATGGGCCACGCACACTCGCAGGGCTGGCGGGTCGCGCCCCGGTTCTTCGACCTCGCCGCGAACCCCACTATGGACGTCGTCGTCGGCCGCAACGCCGAGACCGTCGCAGCGGATGCCGCGCGATGGGGTTGGGCCGAGACCACCACCGACTGGCGCGAGGTCATCGCGCGCGACGACATCGACATCGTCGACATCGTCACCCCGGGCGACTCCCACGCCGAGATCGCCATCGCCGCCCTCGAGGCCGGCAAGCACGTGCTGTGCGAGAAGCCGCTCGCGAACACCGTCTCCGAAGCCGAGGCCATGACGGATGCCGCGGCAAAGGCCGCAGCAAGAGGCGTGTACGCCATGACCGGGTTCACCTACCGCCGGGTTCCCGCTGCGACTTTCGCGCGCGACCTGGTGGCTGCGGGAAAGCTCGGCGAGATCTACCAGGTGCGCGCAAGCTACCTGCAGGACTGGCTCACCGACCCGGAGGTGCCGCTCGCCTGGCGGCTACAGAAGGAGCTCGCCGGTTCGGGGGCGCTCGGCGACATCGGCGCCCACGCTATCGACCTTTCACAGTTCATCACCGGCCTGACCCTCACGAGCGTTTCCGGCATAATCGAGACGATCATCAAGGAACGACCCATCCTCGAGTCCAGCTCAGGGCTCGGCGGCACGGGCGGTGCGGAGAAGGGCGTGGTCACAGTCGACGATGTCGCCCTGTTCACCGGCCGGTACGACTCGGGGGTGCTCGGCATCTTCGAGGCCACTCGCTTCGCGACGGGCCGCAAGAACGCGCTCAGGGTCGAGGTCTCCGGCTCGAAAGGCGCGCTCGCGTTCGACCTCGAAGACATGAACACCCTGAGCTACTACGACGGGACTGCGCCCGCGGGCGAGCAGGGGTTCACGAAGATCCTGGTCACCGAGCCGCAGCATCCGTACATCGCGAACTGGTGGCCGGCCGGGCACATCCTCGGCTACGAGCACGCCTTCTCCCACCAGGCAAAGGACTTCATCGACGCGATCACCTCCGGCACCCAGCCGACCCCGTCGTTCGAGGACGGGCTGCAGGTGCAGCGGGTCCTCGCCGCCATCGAAGCCAGCTCCAGCAATGGAAGCGCCTGGACCTCGACCACCAAGTAGGGAGCACCCAATGTCTCGACCGATAACCCTGTTCACCGGCCAGTGGGCCGACCTGCCGCTCGAAGAGGTCGCGAAACTCGCCTCCGGCTGGGGCTACGACGGCCTCGAACTCGCCTGCTGGGGAGACCATCTCGATCCGAGTCGTTGGGATGACGCCGAGTATGTCCAGGGGCGCCTCGACCTGCTCGCGAAGTACAACCTGAAGGTGTTCGCGATCTCCAATCACCTCATGGGACAAGCGGTGTGCGACGATCCGATAGACCAGCGGCACCAGGACATCCTCCCGGCCGCCGTCTGGGGCGACGGGGACGCCGAGGGCGTGCGCCAGCGTGCCGCCGAGCAGATGAAGAACACGGCCCGTCTTGCCGCGAAACTCGGAGTGAAGACAGTCATCGGGTTCACGGGCTCGTCGATCTGGAAGTACATCGCCATGTTCCCCCCGGTGTCGCAGGAGGCCATCGACGCCGGCTACCAGGATTTCGCCGACAGGTGGAACCCCATCCTCGACGTCTTCGACGAGGTCGGCGTTCGCTTCGCGCACGAGGTGCATCCGAGCGAGATCGCGTTCGACTACTGGTCTACAGTCCGCACCCTCGAGGCGATCGGCCACCGGGAGACCTTCGGGCTCAACTGGGACCCGAGCCACTTCGTCTGGCAGGACCTCGACCCTGTCGGCTTTCTCTGGGATTTCAAAGACCGGATCTACCACGTGGATTGCAAAGACACGAAGAAGCGCATGGGCAACGGCAAGAACGGCAGGCTCGGATCGCTGCTGGCCTGGGCCGACGGTCGCCGCGGTTGGGACTTCATCTCCACCGGCCACGGTGACGTGCCGTGGGAAGACAGCTTCCGCATGCTCAACCAGATCGGCTACGACGGCCCGATCTCCGTCGAGTGGGAGGACGCGGGCATGGATCGCCTCATCGGGGCCCCCGAAGCCCTCGAGTTCGTGCGCAGGCTGACCTTCGACCCACCCAGTGCAGCCTTCGACGCGGCATTCAGCTCCAAGTGACAGCTACGCTTTAGCGGTCGCGTGCAGCAGATCGAGAGGGGGGCATCGTGACCGAAGCCTCCCGTTCGGACCTGCGTGGCAACAACCTCGACCTTGTCAGGCGCCGCAACCTGGCGCTCGTGCTGCGTCGGGTGCACGAGCTGGGCGCCGTGTCCCGCGCCCGCCTGACAAAGGAGACCGGCCTCAACCGGTCGACGATCGCAGCGCTCGTCGCCGAACTTGTGCAGCTGGGGCTCGTGCTCGAGACCGACCCCGACCAGACGAACAGGGTCGGCCGGCCGAGCATCGTGATCGTGCCGAGCGAGCGAGCGGTGGCCATCACCGTGCACCCGGAGCTGGACGCAGCGACCATCTGCCTCGTCGCCCTCGGCGGCCGCATCCTGCGCCACGAGCGCTACCCCACGCGCGGGCTGCCGTCAGCCCGCGAAGTTGTCGATATAGCAGCGACAGCAATCGGAAGGATGCGCTCCGACCTCGGCGGCGACCACGCGATAGTGGGTGTGGGCCTGGCGATCCCCGGCCTGGTGCGAGCGAGCGACGGCGTCGTCACCCTCGCGCCGCACCTGGAGTGGCGCGACGAGCCGATCGGGGAGATGCTGCGGGCGGCGACGGGCTACGAGGTGTTCGCCGCCAACGACGCGAGCCTGGGGGCGATCGCGGAACGGATCCGCGGGGCGGGGCGCGGGGTCGATGACCTCGTGTACCTGAACGGCGGGGCGAGCGGCATCGGCGGCGGGATCATCGCAGGCGGGGTGCTGCTGGGCGGGGCATCCGGTTATGCGGGTGAAATCGGCCACACCCTGGTCAACAGTGCCGGGCTGGCCTGCCACTGCGGTTCGACAGGATGCCTCGAAACCGAGGTGCAGCGCGCGCCGCTGCTCGAGGCGCTCGGCCTCGACCCCTCGGAGGCCGACGCGCTCGAGACGACCCTGCTGGCGAGGCTCGCCTCCGCGCCGTCTGCGGAATTGACCGCGCTCGTCGAGCGGCAGGTCGGCTACCTGGCGCGTGCACTCGCGAACACGGTCAATACGTTCAACCCCGAGCTCATTCTCCTTGGCGGCTTTCTCGGCTCGCTCTACGCCGCTGCGCCGCACGCACTCGATACCGGGATGCGTTCGATGGCTCTGGTCGGACCGCGCGACATCGTGCGGCTCGAGCGCGCCACCCTCGGCGCGACGATCATCGAACTGGGTGCTGCCGAGCTCGCCTTCCGCTTGCTCATCGCCGACCCGGCGGGCACCGAGGGGTCCCGCGTGCTGCGCGCCGGCGCCTGAGCGCTATTCGTTGCGCGGCGGCCGCCGCCGCCGCCGATAGTCTTAACCAGTGGGGAGGCCGACTCCGCAATCCCGCGCCGCATAGCCGGCGCCTCGCACGACAATCCAGGAGTTCTTCCCTCATGACCACCGTCGTGCACCCAGGCGACTCGCTGCTTCCGCGGCAGCGGCTCGTCTACGTCATCGTTCTCGGCGCGCTCACGGCGCTCGGCCCGTTCACCATCGACCTCTACCTGCCGGCCTTCCCCGTCGTCGAGGGCGAGTTCGGTGTCTCGGCGGCCGTCATCCAGCTGACCCTCACCGCCACCACCCTCGGGTTCGCGCTCGGCCAGCTGCTCGTCGGGCCGTGGAGCGACAGGGTGGGTCGCCGACTACCGCTCATCATTGCTTCGAGCGTGCACGTGTTCGCGAGCCTCGGCGTCGCGCTCGCACCCGGCATCGAATGGCTGTTCGTCTTCCGCGCCCTCCAGGGTGCCGGCGCGGCGGCCGGCGGTGTCGTCGCGATGGCCATCGTGCGCGACCTGTTCGGAGGCCTCCCGCTCGTGCGGATGCTGTCGCGCCTGTCACTCGTGAGCGGGCTCGCACCCATCCTTGCGCCCGTCATCGGCTCGCAGCTGCTTCGGATATTCCCGTGGCGCGGCATCTTCATCTTCCTCGCCGTCTACGGCGTGCTCGTGGTGCTCGCCGCGATCTTCTTCGTCGTCGAGACGTTGCCGCCGGCGAGACGCACCGACCCCGGGCACAGCACGACGCGGCAGCGCTACCACGCCCTGTTCTCCGACCGCATTTTCGTGGGTGTCGCCGTGATGGCGGGCATGACCTTCTCCGGCCTGTTCGCCTACCTCGCATCCTCGTCGTTCCTGTTCCAGCAGGTGTACGGGCTCGATGCGCAACAGTTCGGGGTCCTGTTCGCCGTCAACTCCGTCGGTGTGCTCATCGGGGTGCAATCCAGCTCGCGACTGGCGAAGTACGTCGGCCCGCAATGGATACTCGCGGGCTCTACAACTGTGCTCCTGCTCTCTGCGGTCACCATCGTCATACTCGATTCGAACCACGTCGGCCTGGCGGGCATCCTCGTGCCGCTGTGGTTCTTCATCGCGGCCTGCGGGTTCTCCTTCCCGTGCACCCAGGTGCTCGCGATGACCAACCACGGCGGCGAGGCGGCCACGGCGGCATCCCTGCTCGGCGCATTGAACTTCGGGCTTGCCGGGCTGATCTCTCCCATTGTCGGACTGTTCGGCATCCACAATGCAATCCCCATGGGGGCGATCATGGGATGCACGGCCGCGGTGTCGATTGTCGTGCTGTGGAGCATTGTGCGGCCCTGGAGCGTGCCCGCGCTCGCCCGCTGAGCCGTAGGGGCTCGCATGATCGCGCGCCTCACACTTTCTCGATAGCGTCGCATCATGAGAATCCTCCTTGTCGGCACCGGCGGCGTCGGCAATGCCATCGCCAAGATCGCGGCGCGGCGATCATTCTTCGAGACCATGGTCGTGAGCGACTACGACCTGTCCCGCGCGGAGTCCACGATCGCGTGGATCGAGTCGAAACACGGTGCCCAGGGCGGGCGGTTCGTCGCGGCGAAGATCGATGCGTCGAACCCGGACGACGTGGCATCCGTTGCGAAAACGCACGGGGCGACGCACGTGATGAACGCCGTCGAGCCGAAGTTCGTGCCCACGATCTTCGCGGGCGCGCTCGCGGCCGGTGCGGACTACCTCGACATGGCGATGAGCCTCTCCGAGCCGCATCCCACCGAACCGCACTCGAAGACCGGCGTCAAGCTCGGCGACGACCAGTTCGCCCAGGCTCCGGACTGGGAGACGGCCGGCCGTCTCGCGCTCGTGGGCATGGGCGTCGAGCCGGGCCTGAGCGACGTCTTCGCGCGCTACGCGGCCGACCACCTGTTCAGCGAGATCGACGAGCTGGGAACCCGGGATGGCGCGAACCTCGTCGTGCGGGACGAAGCCGGCAACGAGATCTTCGCCCCGTCGTTCAGTATCTGGACGACCATCGAGGAGTGCCTCAACCCTCCGGTGATCTGGGAAAGGGACCGCGGCTGGTACACGACCGAACCGTTCAGCGAGCCGGAGGTCTTCAGCTTCCCCGATGGCATCGGTGACGTGGAGTGCGTCAACGTCGAGCACGAAGAGGTGCTGCTGATGCCGCGCTTCCTCGATGCCAGGCGCGTGACCTTCAAGTACGGGCTGGGCAACGAGTTCATCGGCATCCTGAAGACGCTGCACCAGCTCGGCCTCGACAAGACGGCGCCGCTGAGGGTGCGCAGCGCGAACGGCCCGGTCGAAGTAGCCCCCCGCGATGTGGTTGCCGCCGGCCTGCCCGACCCCGCCACGATCGGACCGCGGATGACCGGCAAGACCTGCGCGGGGGTCTGGGTCACGGGCAGGGGCACCGACGGCAAGCCGCGAGAGGTTTACCTCTATCACGTGAGCGATAACGAGTGGACGATGGCCGAGTATGAGAGCCAGTGCGTGGTGTGGCAGACGGCGCTGAACCCGGTGATCGCGCTCGAGTTGCTCTCGACAGGGGTGTGGACCGGCACGGGCGTGCTCGGCCCCGAGGCCTTCGACGCCCTGCCGTTCCTCGACCTCATGAAGCTGCCCGTCGACGAGGGCGGCTACGGCCAGGCCTGGGGGCTGGAGGATCGTTGATCAGGGCGTACCGGCCCGACGATCTCGTGGCACTGCGCCGAGTCTGTCTCCTCACCGGCAGGGCCGGCGGCGATGCGACCGGCCAATGGTCATCTGACGACCTGCTCCCCGATGTCTTCCTCGAGCCGTACGTCACCCTCGAGCCGTCCACGGCCTGGGTGGTTGAGCAGGATGCCCGCCCGGTCGGCTATCTCGTCGCGGCCTTCGACACGGCAGCTTTCGCCGACAACTGGCGCACTCGCTGGTCACCGGTCTTCGCCGCGCGTCACCCTCGCATCGCGGATGACCCGCAGGAGCAATGGCTGCGCGACTACGGCTACAACCCCGACTGGTTGCTCGGCCCACAGGCGGAGGCGTACCCCGCCCACCTGCACATCGACCTCATGCCCGCGGCGCAGGGCAGCGGTTGGGGCCGCGGTCTCATGCGGGAGCTCGGGCGCGCCGCCGTCGCGGCGGGGGTGCCGGGCATCCACCTCGGCATGGCGCGGGAGAACCTGGCAGCGCTCGCCTTCTACCGGCGACTGGGCTTTCGCGAGCTGCCGACCGCTGGCGATGCGCTCATGCTGGGCATCGACCCCGAGGCCCTCAGTTGGCGCTGAGCGAGATCCCGAACGCGTTCAACACGACCATGGCGATGACTCCGAAAACGCCTGTCGCGCCGGTGAAGGCGAGCGCCGCCAGCAGGGGTCGCCGTTCAAACCAGTAGAGCAGCCCGGGATGACTCGTCTGCAACTCCCGGCGCGAGACGGCATCCTCGAGCGTCGTATGCGGCACGTCGAGGGTCGCGATGACCACATCCATGTTCGCCCGCGACCAGAATTGCCCCCGCATGCGCACGAGCTGCCTGCCCTCGTGGTCGCACAGGAACAGTTGTGGGCTGGCCTCGGCCTCGGTACCGCTGAACGTCTCGGCAGAAATGAGCGAGCCGATCTCGGCAACGGGCACGAAGGTCGTGCGCCCGAAGAAGCCCCGCTCGCGCAACCCCGTCGAATCGACCCAGATGCCCGTAGCGAAGAAGCGGATCGACGCGAGAGCCACGGCGCCCATCGCGATGGCCTGCACCGCAAGCACGAGGCGCCACGGGCCGTTGGGAACCGTGAGTTCGTACAGCACCACGAAAACGGGCGTCATGAACACGAGCGAGGCGACAAGTCCCTGCCGGAACAGGGAGCTTTGGGGGCGCAAGTGGTGTGTCTCAGCCACGGTCCCCCCTACAGCTCGTGTCAATCGCTGCTACATCGTGCGGAGGATGGGGGATTCGAACCCCCGAGGGCTTTCACCCAACACGCTTTCCAAGCGTGCGCCATAGGCCACTAGGCGAATCCTCCTGGCGGGTCGAACAGGTTTCAGCGAACGACCTCAAGGAAGCATAACGGCTATCCCCTGCATCGGATGCGCCCGTGCGGGCTACAATCGAGTCGGCTCCTCGCGTGGCGCCATCCAGGCCAACTCCCCCAGGACGGAAACGTAGCAAGGGTAACCGGGCTCTGGCGGGTGCGCGAGGAGTCATTACATTTTTCGGGCAAGCACGGCAGAGGGTCGCCTCGCCGTCCCGGACGCACCTGGGGCAAGCTGCGAGCCTGGCATGATCCAGCATGCCGCGCCCTTCTTCAATTCGTTCGCGATCTCAAGGAGTCCGCGACGACGTTCCTTGAGATCGCGAACGAACGGAGCGATCGGCAGGGGTCGGTCACTTTCGGCCGGGCCGCTCGCGGCCAGGCGGGGAGGGCGGCCGCGCCGAGGCGTGCGCCGTAGGCTCGTGTCGTGGCGAAGAGCATCTACATCACGAGTGCCGAAGGGCATTCCGGCAAGTCCTCGATAGCGCTCGGCGTGCTCGACACCCTGCTTCGCGGCATCGAACGTGTCGGCGTTTTCCGTCCGGTGGCGAGGTCGACCCACGAGCGGGACTACGTGCTCGAACTGCTGCTCTCGCGCGACGGGATGAACCTCGACTACGACGAATGCGTCGGCGTCAGCTACGAAGAGGTGCACGACGACCCGGATGCCGCCCTCTCCCGCATCGTCGACAGGTTCAAGTCGGTCGAGGCCAAGTGCGATGCCGTCGTCATCGTCGGTTCGGATTACACGGATGTCGCGACCCCCACCGAACTCGCATACAACGCGCGCATCGCGGCCAACCTCGGCGCACCGGTGCTGCTCGCTCTCACCGGTCGGGAGCCGGACGAGACGCGGGCGCGCACAGCAGACGAGCTCAGGCAGGTCGCCGAGCTGAGCATCCCTGAACTCCTCGGTGCGCACGCGAGCCTCTTCTCAATCATCGTCAACCGTGCGGACCCCGGGAAGCTCACGGAGATCGCGAAGGCCGTGGCTGACGCCGCCCACGTTCCGGTCTGGGCGATTCCGGAGGACCCGTACCTGATCGCCCCGACAATGGACGCGATACTGCAGGCCGTCGACGGCACACTGCTCAAAGGCGATAAGGCACTGCTCGGCCGCGAAGCGCTCGGCGTCGTCATCGCGGCGATGTCGATGGAGAACGTGCTGCTGCGGCTCATCGAAGGCGGCGTCGTGATCATCCCCGGCGACCGCAGCGAGGTGCTGCTTGCCGCCCTCACCGCCCACGCCTCAGCGACATTTCCTTCGCTGTCCGGAATCGTGCTCAACGGCGGCTTCGATCTCTCGCCGACGATGGATCACCTCATCGCAGGCCTCGATGAGACTCTCCCCATCGTTACGACGGGCCTCGGCACCTACCAGACTGCGCAGCGCATCGCACAGGCGCGAGGGAGGCTGAGCGCGACATCCCAGCGCAAAGTGGACACGGCCCTCGCCCTGTTCGAGAAGCACGTGGATGCCGCGGTGCTGTCCGAAGCGCTGGGCGCGGGCAACTCCACAGTCGTCACCCCACTCATGTTCGAGTACGCCCTGCTCAGCCGCGCGCGGGCGGACAAGAAGCACATCGTGCTGCCGGAGGGTAACGACGACCGCATCCTGCAAGCGGCGGGGACCCTCCTGGCGCGCGGGGTCGTCGACCTGACGATCCTCGGTGACGAGAACGATGTGCGGGCCAGGGCGGCGGGACTCGGCGTCGACATCGCCGCGGCGAAAGTGTTGTCCCCGACCGATGCCGACCTGCACGAGAAATTCGCCCAGGAGTACGCGAAGCTGCGCGCCCACAAGGGCATGACCGTCGAGCGGGCGCGTGACATCGTCACGGACGTCTCCTACTTCGGCACGATGATGGTGCACTTCGGTCTCGCCGACGGCATGGTGTCTGGCGCGATGCACACGACAGCCCACACGATCACGCCGGCGCTCCAGTTCATCAAGACCGTGGACGGGGTGAATGTCGTCTCGAGTGTCTTCTTCATGGCGCTCGCCGACCGCGTGCTCGTCTACGGCGACTGTGCGATAGTGCCCGATCCGACCTCCGACCAGCTCGCCGATATCGCCATCTCCTCCGCGGGCACCGCGCTGCAGTTCGGCATCGAGCCGAGCGTCGCGATGCTCTCCTACTCGACGGGCGAGTCTGGTTCGGGGGCGGACGTCGACAAGGTGCGCGTCGCGACCGCCCTCGTGCACGAACGCCGCCCCGACCTAGAGGTTGACGGCCCGATCCAGTACGACGCCGCAGCGGATGTCGCGGTCGGTGAGGCGAAGATGCCCGGCTCGAACGTGGCCGGCCACGCCACCGTGTTCATCTTCCCCGACCTCAACACCGGCAACAACACCTACAAGGCGGTGCAGCGCAGCGCGGGAGCCGTGGCGATCGGCCCGGTGCTGCAGGGGTTGCGCAAGCCGGTAAACGACCTGTCGCGCGGCGCCCTCGTGCGCGACATCGTCAACACCGTCGCGATCACCGCGATCCAGGCGCAATCGCCGGTCGAGGCCAAATGAGGGTCCTCGTCGTCAACGCGGGGTCGTCGACCATCAAATGGGAGGTCGTCGATGTCGACACCTCGGCGCGCGTGCGCGGCGGAATCGTGGAGCGCATCGGTGACGGCGCGACACACGCCGATGCGATGACCGGCATCCTCGCGGGGCTCGAGGGCGAGATACTCTCCGCGATAGGCCATCGGGTCGTGCACGGGGGCAGCGTGTTCCCCGCGGCGACACTCGTGACCGACGAGGTAGAGCTGCAGATCGACGAGCTGTCCACGCTCGCGCCGCTGCACAACCCCGCAAACCTCGCGGGCATCCGGGCCGCAAGATTGGCGTTCCCGGGGGTGCCGAACGTCGCCGTGTTCGACACCGCATTCCACCAGACGCTCGCGCCAGAGGCCTACACCTATGCGATCGACGCCGGGGTAGCCGCCACGCACGGGGTGCGCAGGTACGGGTTCCACGGCACGTCGTACCGTTATGTCGCCGGTGCGTCCGCCGCACTGCTCGGCCGCCCGTTGGAAGAACTGAAACTCGTCGTGTTCCACCTCGGCAACGGTGCATCAGTGTGCGCGATCGACGGCGGCCGCTCGGTGGAGACCTCGATGGGGATGACGCCGCTCGAAGGCCTCGTCATGGGCACGCGTTCCGGCGACCTGGACCCGGGCGTGCTCATGCACCTCGCCCGGTCCTACTCCCTCGCCGACCTCGACGGGATGCTCAACCGCGGCAGCGGCATGCTCGGCCTCTCCGGCCGCAGCGACATGCGCGACGTGCAGGCAGCGGGGGATGCCGCGGCGCAGGCAGCGCTCGACGTCTACCACCACCGGCTGCGGCACTACCTCGGCGCGTATTTCGTGCACCTGGGGGGAGCCGACGCCGTGGTGTTCACCGCCGGTGTGGGCGAGAACAGCCCAATGACGCGCGCAGCCACGGTCCACGGGCTCGAGGGCTTCGGCCTGGTGCTCGACGAGCAGCTGAACGCGGCGCCGGCACGGGGGGCACGGGTCGTGTCATCCCCATCGTCCACGGTGAAGGTGCTCGTGGTGCCGACCAACGAGGAGCTCGAGATCGCCAGGCAGGCCGTCGCGCTGCTCTAGCCACCCCCCACCCCTCCCTGCCCCCGCCCGCGCCGCCCCGCTCGCGTTCCTAACTTCGGAGTTCTCGCGCTGGCAACGCTGAAACGCAACGTGGGACCGCTCCCGCGACGAGAACTCCGAAGTTAGGAACGCGCCCCCCGGAGCATCCTCTCGATCGTCGCGAGGGTTCGCGGCCAGGTCGTGAAGACGTGCGACGGTGCGATCCGCAGCATCCTGATGCCGGCCCCCTCGACGATGATGTCCTTCGTCCGGTCTTCGATGAAGCGGTCGGCATGCCACTTGCGCCCATCCGTCTCGACGCCAACGCGTTCGTCGACGAGCAGGTCGAGGTCGCTCGTTCCGGGCACGGGCACCTGCGTGCGCACGGTGTGTCCCGCAGCGAGCAGCTTCAGCCGGGCATGGGTTTCGAGCCCGGATTGCGCACCAGGGTCCCTGCGCGCCAGGATGCGTTGGGCAGACCGTGGCGCAAGGGAATACACGAGCCGCAGCCCTCGCTCGTCGAGGTAGCCCAGGTGCAGGGCGGACTCGACACAGGCGAGCGCGTCGTCGGGCGGCAGGCATCGCATCACTTCGAGGATCGCGTCGACGGGCGAGACCTCGCCACGCATCGCCACGCCGTGAGTTCTCGACCAGCGGACGGCCGCCCCTTTGGGCACTCGCACGTGCTGGTGCGGCCGGGCGCGCAGATGCAGGGTGTGCGGCCTGATCCCCGACCAGACGTCGTGCCGCGCGAGGGCGCTCACGCAATCGATGAGGCAGCCCGCCCGGGCTGCGGCGACCAGCTCGCCATCCACATGCACGCACACGTAGGTGCCGCGCCCGGCCCTGCGGATCAACTGCTGGCCCACCGCGGAGGCGACTGCGCGCTTCGTGGCCACCGCTGCGAGTTGTTTGGCGGATGCTCTGTGTCCCATTCCGCAGAGCGCATCAACCAGCGACATGCCGGCATGCTCGCCCGTCACGGAGGGTCGTGGGTCCGGGCATCGCGGATGGTTCGTTCCTCTCGGAACGAGCGGATGCGGAGGAGTTGTCGTCCCCAACGTCGGAGATCCGGCCGCGACAGGGGCGCACCGGCCGGATCGGCACCCCGCTACGGCAGCAACTCCGAAGTTGTGGACGGGTCGGGGACGGGGCGGGATGGTCAGCGGTGGCGGCTACTGTTAACCCGTGGTTGCCGCCCTGTACCGCCGCTATCGGCCCGAGACGTTTGCCGAACTCATCGGCCAATCCCAGGTGACCGATCCGCTGCGCACTGCTCTTCGCACCGACAGGGTGAACCACGCCTACCTGTTCAGCGGCCCGCGCGGTTGCGGCAAGACCACGTCCGCCCGCATCCTCGCCCGCTGCCTGAATTGCGCTGAAGGCCCCACGGATACTCCCTGCGGCAAGTGCGACTCGTGCATCGAACTCTCCCGTGACGGCGGCGGATCGCTCGACGTCGTCGAGATCGACGCGGCAAGCCACAACGGCGTGGATGACGCCCGTGACCTGCGTGAGCGGGCCGTGTACGCCCCCGCCCGCGACCGCTACAAGATATTCATCCTCGATGAGGCGCACATGGTCACCCCGCAGGGCTTCAACGCTTTGCTGAAGATCGTCGAGGAGCCGCCGGAGCACGTGAAGTTCATCTTCGCGACGACGGAGCCGGAGAAGGTCATCGGCACGATCCGCTCGCGCACGCACCACTACCCGTTCCGACTCGTGCCCCCCGCGCAGATGCTCGACTACGTGCAGGAGGTCTGTGTCTCGGAGAAGGTGGAGGTCGAGGCCGGTGTTCTGCCCCTCGTCGTTCGCGCGGGCGGCGGATCGGTGCGCGACACGCTCTCGTTGCTCGACCAGCTGATCGCGGGCTCAGAAGGCAGCACGATCGAGTACGAACGCGCGGTGTCGCTGCTCGGCTACACCCACGGCGCCCTGCTCGATGAGGTCGTCGACGCGATAGGAGCACGGGATGCCGCTGCCGTCTTCGGAGCCATCGACCGGGTTGTCCAGACCGGGCAAGACCCGCGGCGGTTCGTGGAAGACCTGCTCGAACGCCTGCGCGACCTGATAGTCGTCGCCGCGACATCCGGCAACGCGCAGTCGGTGCTGCGCGGCATCCCGCAGGACCAGCTCGACCACATGGCGCAGCAGTCCGCGACTTTCGGCACTGCCGAGCTGTCCAGGGCGGCGGATGTCGTGAACGCGGCCCTCACCGAGATGACGGGTGCGACATCCCCCCGCCTGCACCTCGAGCTCATGGCTGCTCGCATCCTGGTTCCCGCAAGTGACGACTCCGAGCGCGGAGCGCTCGCCCGCGTCGAGCGGCTCGAGCGACGCATCGGCGTGGAGGGCGCGGTGCCCGCGGTTGCTCCGCGGATTGAGCCTGTCGAAATCTCACCGTCGCCCGAGCCACCGGTGCTCGCCGAAATGCCGACTTCCACCGCAGAACCCGAGCCCATGGCCGGCCCCACACCCGTCGGTCCGGTGACCCTGCAGCAGGTGAAGGATGCCTGGCCGGAGATACTGGACGCGGTCAAGGCCACAAGGCTCAACGCCTGGATGGTCGTCTACACCGCCCAGCCGCTCGAGCTGCGCGACGGCAAGGTGCTCGTGCTGTCCTTCCCCAGCCAGAAGGATGTCGAAGCACTCAAACAGCCCGCCTCACCGGGGCAGGGCGTTGGCGACCTGCTCAAGAAGGCGTTCGTGCAGGTGCTCGGGCTCGAGCCTGCGCTCATTGCGCGCGTGGATGCCCAGCCGGCGGCTGCCGCGTCCGCGGACGACGCACCGGCGGCGCGCGACGCGGAGGGCTGGGCCGTCACGGCCATCCCGCAATCCGAGCCCGTCGCTCCGAGGGAGCGCAAGCCGGCAAAGGCGGCATCGGCGAAGCCGGACGAGAAGGCACGCTACGGCGAATCGGTCGTGCGCGAGCTGCTCGGCGCGAGCTTCATCGAGGAACAGGATGTCGCGCCCCGCGTTGTCCCCGTGCCGAAGGACGACTAGCCCGTGTATGACGGAATCGTGCAGGAGCTCATCGACGAACTCGGTCGTCTGCCTGGCATCGGGCCGAAGTCCGCCCAGCGCATCGCCTTCCACATCCTGCAGACCAAGAGTTTCGACGTCACGCGCCTCTCCGAAGTGCTTCGCGACGTGCGCGACAAGGTGCGCTTCTGTGACATCTGCGGCAACGTCACCGAAGAGCAGACCTGCTCGATCTGTCGCGACCCCCGCCGCTCCCACGAGACGATCTGCGTCGTCGAGGAGGCGAAGGATGTCGTCGCGATCGAGCGCACCCGCGAGTTCAAGGGCCTGTACCACGTGCTCGGTGGGGCGATCAGCCCGATCGACGGCATCGGCCCGGACGACCTGCGCATCAAGCAGTTGCTGACCCGCCTCGCGGACGGCACGGTCACCGAGGTGATCATCGCAACCGATCCCAACCTGGAAGGCGAGGCGACCGCGACCTATCTCACCCGCCTGCTCGTCTATCCCGGCCTGAGGGTCACCCGGCTGGCCTCGGGCCTGCCGGTCGGTGGCGACCTCGAGTACGCGGACGAGGTAACACTCGGCAGGGCGTTCGAGGGCAGGCGGCTCGTAGGAAACTGAGGCCGTGTAACGCGGTCATGGCGCACCCGTAGAATCATTGTTCGGGCCGAACCAGTGCCCTGCACTCACCTCCCAGGAGCACCCCGATGAGCTTGATCGTCCAGAAGTTCGGTGGCTCGTCGGTCGCCGACGCTGAGAGCATCAAGCGGGTCGCCAAGCGCATCGTCGAGACGCGCAAGTCAGGCCACGAGGTCGTCGTCGTGGTTTCGGCGATGGGCGACACCACGGACGAGCTGCTCGACCTCGCCGAGCAGGTCGTGCCCGTGCCATCCGGTCGCGAACTCGACATGCTGCTGACCGCGGGGGAGCGCATCTCGATGGCCCTGCTCGCGATGGCGATCAAGAGCCTCGGCGTCGAAGCCCGCAGCTACACCGGCAGCCAGGCGGGAATGATCACGGATGCCCAGCACGGGTCGGCCCGCATCGTGGACGTCGCCCCCAAACGCGTGCGCGAGGCCCTCGACTCCGGTGCCGTCGCGATCGTCGCGGGCTTCCAGGGCTTCAACCGCGGCACCGGGGATATCACCACCCTCGGCCGCGGAGGCTCGGACACCACCGCCGTGGCCCTTGCGGCGGCCCTGGGCGCAGAGGTCTGCGAGATCTACACCGACGTCGACGGCGTCTTCACTGCTGACCCCCGCGTCGTGCCCAGCGCGAAGAAGATCGACGTGATCACGAGCGAGGAGATGCTCGAACTCGCGGCGGCTGGCGCGAAGGTCCTCTATATACGCGCCGTGGAATATGCACGGCGCCACGGCGTCACACTTCACGTGCGGTCGTCGTTCAACAACAACGAGGGCACGCTCGTCGTGAACCCGAAGGATGGAGAGACCATGGAAGAGCCCATCATCACGGGCGTGGCCGCCGACCTCAGCGAGGCGAAGATCACCGTGGT
>JAODLY010000050.1 GCA_025464445.1 Rhodoglobus sp.
ACGAATGCGAGCAAAAGGGCACGGTCGGGGTCGGCCAGATAGCGCTCGAAACTCGTCTCCGACAGGTTCTCCGCGATGAACGATGCGATCGCTTCCGCGCTGGTTGCGGGCGGACAGGCGAGCGGGAAGGTCACCCGCGCGATCGCCGCGAGCACCGCAGCATCCCCGGCCTGCGCCCGACGGATGTCGAGGGTCATGGTCTCTTTCCCTTCCGGATGCACAAAAGGGGCCCGCTTCCGCGGACCCCTTTCGTAAACGAACTGCTTACAGGACGTTGACGTCCAGCGGGATGCCCGGACCGAACGTGGTCGAGACGGTTCCCTTGGTGATGTAGCGGCCCTTCGAGCTGGACGGCTTCGAGCGAACAACCTCGTCGAGGGCGGCCTTGATGTTCTCGGACAGCTGGTCCGGCGTGAATCCGGCCTTGCCAACGACGAAATGCACGTTGGAGTGCTTGTCGACGCGGAACTCGATCTTTCCGCCCTTGATGTCGGACACCGCTTTACCGGTGTCCTGGGTCACGGTGCCGGTCTTCGGGTTGGGCATGAGGCCACGGGGGCCGAGCACCTTACCGAGGCGACCGACCTGGCCCATGAGCTCCGGGGTCGAGACCGCCGCGTCGAACGCGGTGTAGCCGCCGGCGACCTTGTCGATGAGCTCGACGCCACCGACCTCGTCAGCGCCGGCCGCGATCGCGGCCTCCGCTGCAGGGCCGGTCGCGAACACGATGACGCGGGCGGTCTTGCCGGTGCCGTGCGGCAGGATGACGGTCCCGCGAACCATCTGGTCCGCCTTGCGCGGGTCCACACCGAGCTTGAGCGCGACCTCGACTGTCGAGTCGAACTTCTTCGACCCGGTCTCCTTCGCGACGGCGACGGCTTCGGTCGGGCTGTACAGCCTGCCATCCTCGATCTTCTCGGCGGCGGCGCGGTATGCCTTGGAATTCCTGGACATTATGCCTCCACCGTGATTCCCATTGAACGAGCGGTGCCGGCGATGATCTTCATCGCGCCCTCGACGTCGTTCGCGTTGAGGTCGACCATCTTCTGCTCGGCGATCGAGCGGACCTGGTCTTTGGTGAGCCTGGCAACCTTGACCGTGTGCGGCGTGGGCGAACCCTTCGCGACACCTGCTGCCTTCTTGATGAGCTCTGCCGCCGGCGGGGTCTTGAGGATGAACGTGAACGAACGGTCCTCGTAGACGGTGATCTCCACCGGGATGACGTTGCCGCGCTGCGACTCTGTCGCCGCGTTGTACGCCTTGCAGAACTCCATGATGTTCACGCCGTGCTGGCCCAGCGCAGGCCCGATGGGCGGTGCTGGGTTGGCGGCGCCGGCCTGGATCTGAAGCTTGATCAGACCCGTGACCTTCTTTTTCGGTGCCATTGTTTTTCCTTTTCTGTTCGAACTGCTCTTGCGAGCGGCTCTCCCGCCACCCGGATGGGCGCGGTGGTTTGGGTGTTACAGCTTGGTGACCTGGTCGAAGCTGAGCTCGACCGGGGTCTCGCGCTCGAACAGGGAGACGAGCACGATGAGCTTGCCGCTCTCCGCCTTGATCTCGCTGATCGAGCCGGGCAGGCCCGCGAACGAGCCTTCCTTGATCGTGATGGTCTCGCCGATCTCGAAGTCGATTTCGGCCGGGATGACGCGTGCCGTCGACTTGCCCTTGCCGCCGATTCCCTTGGCGGCCGGGGCCTCGACGATCTGCACGAGGCTCTTGAGCATGTTGAAGGCCTCGTCGAAACGCAGCGGGCGCGGGTTGTGCGAGTTGCCGACGAAGCCGGTCACGCCCGGGGTGTGCCGAACCACGGACCAGGAGTCCTCATTGAGGTCCATGCGCACGAGCACGTAGCCGGGGATGCGCACCCGGTTGACGAGCTTGCGCTGGCCGTTCTTGATCTCGACGACATCCTCCATCGGCACCTCGACCTGGAAGACGTAGTCCTCCATGGCCATTGACACCTTCCGGTTCTCGATGTTCTGCTTCACGCGCTTCTCGAACCCGGCGTACGAGTGGATGACGTACCACTTGCCCGGCTTGGCGCGCAGCTCTGTGCGGAACTCCTCGTAGGGGTCGGTCTCTGCGGCATCCAATTCGTCGCCGGGGTCCGGTCCGACATAGTCGCTGACTTCCGGCTCCTCGGCGGCCTCGTCTTCGGCTTCGAGCTCTGCCTCGTCGTCCGTCGCTGCAACCGAGGCGTCGGCCTCGTCGAGCGAATCGACATCGAGTGCGCCATCGACCACGGCGTCGGCTTCGGGATCCATCGCGGCATCGAGCGCCTCGAGCAGTCCGGCGAGGTCGCCATTCTCCTCGTCGTCGTCGAAGTCCTCCTCGATAACGTGGACGGCTTCGTGCTCAGCCGACTCTTCCGACACCTCTGCGGCGGCGAGCGAGTTGCCCTCCTGGGACTCGTCCTCCTCGGATGACTGCTCTGCGGCCGTCGCGAGTTCGAAATCGTCGCGGTGGTTCTCAGACACTGGAATCTCTTTTCACGTGCGTGGTGGCGATCGGCCACCGGGGGAAGGTGGTTAGCCGGCGATCGCCGGATTGCCGAACAGGAAGTTGACGAGGGCGCTGAATCCGAAATCGAGCCCCGACACCAGCAGCATCATGATCACCACGAAGACGAGCACGACACCGGTGTAGCTGAACAGCTCGCGGCGGGTCGGGGTGACGACCTTGCGCAGTTCGGCGACGACCTGCCTGAGGAACAGCGCAACGCGACCGAACGGGCCGCGGCGTTGCGCGCGGTCCTTCCTGGCGTTGGCGACGACATCCTCACTGGGTTCGTCGATGACTTTTCTGGCCACTCTTGTTACTACCTTCCGAAATATCGGCCTGCGGTGCTGCAGGGCGGACAGGACTTGAACCTGCAACCTGCGGTTTTGGAGACCGCTGCTCTACCAATTGAGCCACCGCCCTTTGGGCCGAAAACGCATGCTTTCGCCGCGATGACCGGGGCTGCCCGAGAGGGGCGAACGCCAGAAGAAGGCGCGCAAAAGCATGGCAGTTTTCAACTACCTCGACAAGTGTACGTCATCCCTGCACCGCAGGAAATGTGGGGTGCGGGATGCCGCGGCAAGGCGCCCCACGGCAATTCTTGCGTAACCCCGTCATAGTTCGCCGACCCCCCGGTCTCTTTGGGTAAGCGGAGCCAACCACCTCGCCCACAACCAACCGCACCACAAGCAGGCCGTCGAAGCTGAGATCAGGCAGGTTCGTCGTTTCAATATCCCGAGTTGAAGATCGGCGTAGATCTAATACCAGCTTCCTCGTCCAAAAGGATCAGGAAGGTACCGGTCGTGTTCACACGCATCCCGCGCACTGGAGAACCAGTCGCGAACCACAAGCGCTCGCTCTCCACTCGCGCTGCCGCCATCATCGGAGTCACCGCACTCACTGCGGGGCTATCGCTCGCGGTGGCCGCGCCGGCATCCGCCGAAGATATCGCGGCATCTTATGCCCAGGGGCAGTTCCTGTCCGGCACCTTCGCCGGCTCGAATCTCGCTACCGTCGCCGAACTCCAGGGGGCAGAGGCTCGCAACAACGGGCAGCAGCCCATGCAGACCTCGAAGGACCCGCTCAACGCAACCGTGCTCCAGACGGCAACCATCCAATCCCCGAACGGCAGTAATACCGACCTCGGCAGCTTCGTCGACGCCGGTGCCGTAAGCCAGTACGCGCAGGCCGACAGGAACGGGCAGTCGATGGGCTCAGCCGGTGCTATCGGAAATGATGGCGCCATCGGTGTTGGAGCCACAGGTAACGGCTCGTCCGGCGACCTCAGCCTCGACATGACCCCGGCGCTGCCAAGCCAGTTCAGCGACTCGATAAGCAACCTCAAACTCACACTCGACGCGGTATCCGCGCAGGCGATCGCAGACCTCAATGTCGCGTCGGGCAACTACAGGATCGATGGCGCGAAGCTGACCTTCAAGAGCCCCGCGATCAGCGGCCTGAAGGCGAAGGTCGACTCGGCACTCGTCCCGCTTGACACACAGCTCGCCTCGCTGGGCGGCAACAATGGTGTGCTCGGCAATGCCGTGAACAGCGTGCTCGACCCGCTGCTGGCGGCAGTCGGCTCCTCGGCAACCGTCTCGGCGAGCGTGACATCCGACGCTCATTCGGCTGTGGACGCCCTGCTCGCGAGCGCGTACGGCAACAACGCCGTGACGTTCAACCTCGAGACGGGTGAGGTGACTGTCGATCTCGCCGCACTCCATGGCGGGAGCCTGAACAACCTGCCCGTCAATACGGAGCTGCTGTCCGACCCCGTGATGAGCCAGGTGTTGAAGGGGATCACCGACACGGTGTCCACCCTCGCCGACCAGATCGTCAACAAGGTCACGAACTCAATGAATAACGCACAGGTCAATGTGCATGCCGGCCTCGACCTGCTGACCACCCAACCGCCCATTGTGACCCGGGTCTGCCACGACCTTCAGGTGCCGATCATCGGTGACCTGGCCAACGGCGCGAGCGGCAGCTCTAACGGACTGCTCGGAACCCTCGGTGGCAGCAGCAGCACCGGTCCGGCACAGGGCATCATCGGCTACACGACGCAGACGGTGTGCGACCTGGTTAATACTGTCCAGCCCGCCTTGCACAGCACGGCCAACGTGAATGTGCAGGGCAGCGTCGACCAGATCCTCAACGGCAACCCACCTACGGTGAACGGATCGATCTCGCTTCTCAACGACACACTCAAGGTGCCCGTCGACACGAACAGCATCCTCGATGCAGTGTCGACCGGCCTCAGGAGTAGCCTCTTCTCCCGGAATGGGGTTGTCGGCCAGGTCGCAGACGCACTGAACACCAACCTGGTTGCCCCGGCGGTGAACGGGCTCCTCGGCGACTCGAGCGTGCAGACGGCGCTGAACGACATTATGTCGGTGCGGGTGAACGTGCAGGAGCTGACTCCGGCAAGCCTGCACGGCACTGCGGTGGCCGCGGGCAATCTCTTCACCGAGACCGCTGTAAGGGTCTCGGCGCTGAGGGGTGTCGGCTCGACAGGCCTCGCTACCGTGAACGTTGCCGCAGCGACTGTGGGTCCGGACGTCACGACAGTGGTTCCCGGGTGCACGACCAACTGTGCGCCGCCGACCTGCACCACGAACTGCGGCCCCGGTGGTAACCCGAACCCGCCTGTCACGACAACCGCAGCTGACCGACTGGCCATGACCGGCGTCGGCATCGCGACACTGATTGCCATCATTCTCGCCCTCCTGGCAGCGGGTGCCTACCTGGCGCGAGAAGGTTACCGGCGTAACCACCCTCACTCCCTCACCTAGGGCGTAGCCGGTAGCGCGAGTGGCCGGAGCGAGTCGATCCCCCAGGATCCTGCTCCGGCCACTCTTTCGTGCGCGGCATAAACTTGGGATGTGACCCTCCCCCGCATCTCCCGCCGCATCTCCGCGATCGCCGAGTCCGCAACCCTGAAGGTGGATGCGAAGGCCAAGTCCCTGCAGGCGGAAGGCAGGCACGTCATCAGCTATGCGGCCGGCGAGCCAGACTTCCCGACTCCGGCAAACATCGTCGACGCGGCATCCCGTGCGGTGCTCGATCCGAAGAACTACAAGTACACGCCCGCCGCCGGCCTGCCCGAGTTGCGCGAGGCGATCGCCGCGAAGACCCTGCGCGACAGCGGCTGGGAGGTGCCCGCCAGCCAGGTGATCGTGACCAACGGCGGCAAGCAGGCCGTCTACCAGTCGTTCGCGACGCTCGTCGACCCTGGCGACGAGGTGTTGCTGCCGACGCCGTACTGGACCACCTACCCCGAGGCGATCAAGCTCGCGGGCGGTGTTCCCGTCGACGTCTTCGCGGGGGCGGACCAGGGCTACCTCGTCACGGTCGAGCAGCTCGAGGCCGCCCGCACCGAGCGCACGAAGGTGCTGCTTTTCGTCTCGCCGTCCAACCCCACCGGTGCCGTGTACTCGGCCGAGCAGGTGCGCGCGATCGGCGAGTGGGCAGACTCCCACGGGCTCTGGGTCATTTCGGACGAGATCTACCAGAACCTCGTCTACGACGGCGTGAAGGCCATGTCCATCGTCGAGGCCGTGCCTGCGCTCGCCGACCGCACGATCCTCGTGAACGGCGTCGCGAAGAGCTACTCGATGACCGGGTGGCGACTGGGTTGGATGGTCGGCCCCGCCGATGCGATCAAGGCGGCGGCCAACCTGCAGTCACATTTGTCATCCAACGTGTCCAACATCTCGCAGCGTGCGGCTATCGAGGCGCTCACCGGCCCGCAGGACCAGGTCGAGGTCATGCGCCTGGCCTTCGAGAAGCGCCGCGACGTGATCGTGGCCGAGCTCAACAAGATCGAGGGCGTGCACTGCCCCAATCCCGAGGGCGCGTTCTACGTCTACCCGGATGTCACGGGCCTGCTGAACCGGGCATGGGGCGGGGTCACGCCGACCACATCGCTGGAACTCGCCGACCTCATCCTCGAGCAGGCCGAGGTCGCCGTCGTGCCCGGCGAGGCCTTCGGACCGAGCGGATACCTCCGCCTCTCCTACGCGCTCGGCGATGCGCCACTGCTCGAGGGCGTGCGGCGGCTGCAGAAGCTGTTCGCGTAGGTCGCCCGGCGCCACGCGCGCCGTTCGCGCCGTGCGCGCCGTGCGCGTCCTTCTCGTCGTTCTCGTCGTTCTCGTCGCCGAGTTGTCAATTCCGCGCCTTCCTGCGCCCTGGTTGGCTGCGCAACTGACAACTCGCGCGACCGAGGGCAAGTCCCGAACAGGCTGGGCGGTGCAGCATCCCTCAACCGATCACCGGGTCTTCCGGGGGACCGCGCGCTGTGCCCCGAGGCTGGTCCCGTGCCCGCCCGAGTCCCTCTTCCCCCATCGCTCGCCGGACGGCCATTCAGCACGCGAGAGGCTCTCGCGGCGGGCGTAGGCCGCGGCAGGCTCGGGAGCAGCGACATCCGACATCCGTTCCGGGGCGTAAACCTCCCTTCCGCCATCGAGCAGAACCTTCGCGCGAGATGCCTCGCATTGCAGTCGAGGCTCCCCTCCTACGCGTATTTCTGCGGCGCCACCGCCGCATCACTCATGTCGGTACCGCTGCCCTCCCGCTGGGAACGCTCACCCGTCGTGCATGTGGCGGTGCCGGCACCACACACCGCACCGCGCGGGCACCTCATCGTCGGTCACCGATTCGATCCGCGCGATGCGGAGTCGCGCGATCGGGATGGCGTCAGGGTGAGTACACCCGCGCGCGTCTGGCGGGAGCTTTCTCCCGGATTGCCTGTCGATGACCTGGTCGCCGCGGGTGATTTCCTCATCCATTGGGAGAGACCCTTCACCACCGTTCACGAGTTGCGGGAGACGCTGGCGCTGTCGTGCTCCCGCCGCGGCATCCGTGCACTGAATGCCGCGCTGCCGTTGCTCCACGACCGGTCCGAATCCGCCCAGGAGTCGAAGCTCCGGTTGATCCTGATCCGTGGGCGAGTGCCAGGCCTCGCCGTCAACCTGTCGATAATGACGTCCGGTGGCTACAAGTACCGGGCTGACATCGCGATGCCGGCGAAGCGAGTCATCGTCGAATACCAGAGCCTGCTCCACATGACCCCCGAACGATATCGGGCGGATATGACTCGGCGCTCGCGCCTCGAGGCTGACGGCTGGTTCATGATCGAGGCGAACGCCCAAGACCTGGCCGACCCCGGCGAATTGGTGTCGAGGGTCACCCGCGTGCTAGCGGGCAGGGCACCCTGGCCCGACGAGTTGTGAGTTGCGCAGGGTCACGCACGTGCCCAGGGCGCGCAACTGACAACTCGGCGAGGACCGCGGTGGGGTGCCCTGACCGCTGCGCGGCGCGAGCCATGCGGGCACTATAGGGTCATGACTTCTTCTGACCCGGTCGTGAGCGTGCGGGACCTGCGTAAAACCTATGGAAACTCGACCGCGCTGGACGGGGTGAGCTTCGACATCCAGCGCGGTGAGACGTTCGCGCTGCTCGGCCCCAACGGCGCCGGCAAATCGACGACAATCGAGATCCTCGAGGGGTATCGCGACAGGTCCGGCGGCGAGGCGAGTGTGCTGGGCGTCGACCCGGCGGTGGGCGGGCTGGCCTGGAAGGCCCGGCTCGGTATCGTGCTGCAGTCAACGGGCGAGAGCGGCAACGTCACGGTGCGCGAGCAGCTCACCCACTTCGCCAAGATGTATCCGAACCCGCGCGACGTCGATGAGGTCATCGCCTCGGTGGGGCTTGTCGAGAAGGCCGGCGCCCGCATCAAGAGCCTCTCCGGGGGTCAGCGCAGGAGAGTGGATGTCGCGCTCGGCATCGTCGGGCGGCCCGAGTTGCTGTTTCTCGACGAACCCACCACCGGCTTCGACCCGGAGGCGAGGCGCCAGTTCTGGGAGCTCATCGATTCGCTCAAGCGGGAGGGCACCACGATCCTGCTCACCACTCACTACCTCGACGAGGCAGCCCACCTGGGCGACCGGGCCGGCATCATCGCGGACGGTCGCCTCATCGACATCGGCAGGATCGACGAACTCGGCGGCGCCGCGGCACGCGTACCCGTCGTGCGCTGGTCGGTGAACGGGGTTGCCCATGAAGAGCGCACCGCAACCCCCGGCGCCGTCGTGGCCCGCCTCGGCGAACCCGACAACCTGCAGGTCATCCGGCCCAGCCTTGAAGACATCTACCTCGAGCTCGTAGGAGCACACGCATGAACACCATCGCACTCGGTCTCGACCGCGCCCGCTACGAGACCCGCGTGTACTTCCGCCAGGGCGACACCATATTCTTCACATTCCTGTTCCCGATAGTCATGCTCACCATCTTCTCGGTTGCCTTCAGCGGCCTGGGCAACGTAGGCACGAACCCCGACGGTAGCGGGGGCATCAGCCAGGCTGCGTCTTACCTGCCCGCGATGATCGCTGCCGGCATCCTGCTCAGCGGCGTGCAGAACCTCGCCGTCGACATCGCGATGGAGCGGGGGGACGGCACCCTCAAGCGGCTCGGCGGCACACCGCTGCCCGTGGTGTCCTACTTCATCGGCAAGCTCGGGCAGGTGCTCGTGACCTCGATCGCCCAGATCGCCCTGCTCATCCTGATCGCGCGCTTCGCATTCAACGTCGAGTTGCCGACGGATGCCGGTCGCTGGCTCACCTTCGCGTGGGTGTACCTGCTCGGCATCATGACCTCCGCCGTGCTCGGTATCGCCCTGTCGCGCATCCCGCGCACGGGCAAGAGCGCGACTGCCGTGATCATCCCGATAGTGCTCGTGCTGCAGTTCATCAGCGGCGTCTACCTGCAGTTCTCGCTGCTGCCGGCGTGGCTGCAGAACGTGGCATCCGCGTTCCCACTGAAGTGGATGGCGCAGGGCATGCGTGCGGTCTTCCTGCCGTCGAACTTCGACGCGGTCGAGCAGGGCGGCACCTGGAACCTGCCGGGCGTCGCGATCGCGCTCGGCATCTGGCTGGTCGTTGGGCTCGTCGCCGCACGTTTCACCTTCCGCTGGATCCGCAAGGACTCCTGAACCGAGGCGACTGCACGAAGGCCATGGAGCTAGGGATCCTGTAGCTCCATCAGCAGGGCGCCGTGCAACTGCTCGCTCGACCCGCGGTGCTCGAACCCGAGCTTCTCGTACAGCGCGATCGCGCGGGCATTGTCCGGCAGCACGAACAGCGTGAGCGAGCGGATGCCGCGCCCGCGGGCCTCCGCGAGCACAGCACGCACCAGCTGCTCCCCGAGACCACGACCCTGCAGTTCCGGCGCGACGAGCACGCGCGCCACGCGCGCCTGCCCCTCGCCCGTGGACACCAGCTCGATGTGCCCGACGGCCCTGCCATCGAGCTCCGCGGTGAACGGCGCGAACGACTCGTCCGCTCGCAGGCCGTCGAGTTGCGCGGTGTCCAGCGGCCACAGCAGGCGAGGGCCGGTGAACAGGTAGAGCTCTTCGGGGGTACGCAGCCACGAGATCAGGGACGCGTCATCCCGTGGTTCGAAGCGCCGCAACGAGATCAAATTTGAAGACCCACCGCGACGGGCTCCGGCACGAGGTGCACGCCGAACCGGGAGAGCACCATCGCCTCGATGTAGCGGGCGAGTTCGGCGACCTCCTCCGCGGTTGCCCCGCCGCGGTTGATGATCGCGAGGGTGTGCTTCGACGAGATCGCGGCGCGCGATCCCGGCAACGAGAATCCCCTGCCGATGCCGGAGTGTTCGATGAGCCAGGCCGCGCTCAGCTTCACCCGATCGTCGCTCTCCGGCCGGGCCGGCAGCGCCGAGCCGAGCGGCACCGCCACATCCTCCGGTTCGGGCTCGACCGGCCAGCGCAGCGCATCCGGTGGCAGGCCGCGCGCGAAGTTCTCGCCCACTACAGGGTTCGTGAAGAACGACCCACAGCTCACCGAATTCGGGTCGCTCGGGTCGAGGAGCATCCCCTTCGCGGCACGCAGCGGGAGCACGCTCGAACGCACCAGGGCGATCGGCACCCGGGTGCCCAACTCGACGCCGAGGGCCTCAGCCAGCTGCGGAAAGGCGACGACGGACTCGCCGGATACCGCAAGCTCGAGCTCGATCGCCACGACCACGCCTTCCCGCCCGCGCTTGAGCGCCGACGTGCGGTAGCCCAGCCCGAGCTCAACGGCGGGCAGCCGTGACAGTTCGCCCGACAGGTAGTCGAGGAAGTCGACGGCGACGAGCACCGACGAAAGCTCCTGCCCGTACGCGCCGATATTCTGTATCGGGCCAGCGCCGCTTGATCCCGGGATGCCGCTGAGCGCCTCTATCCCGGCCCAGCCCTGGTCGA
Source organism: Rhodoglobus sp. (assembly GCA_025464445.1). GTDB lineage: Bacteria > Actinomycetota > Actinomycetes > Actinomycetales > Microbacteriaceae > Rhodoglobus. The sequence continues at coordinate 10,763 of JAODLY010000050.1, forward strand.
CGGCGTGGGCGACGAGGGCATCCCAGGGCTCGCCGGCCTGCACGCGGAGGCGTACCGACGTGGCATCCGCGGACAACACCTCGATGCCGCGATTCGACACGAGGATGACTGTGCCGTCGATCCCCGCGTCGGAGACGACGACGTTGGATCCGCCACCGAGCACGAGCCACTCCTCGCCAGATGCCCACGCCTGCCGTACTGCGGCGACCAGCTCGCCTTCGCTGACCGGGCGCACGACCGAGCCGGCCGGCCCACCGACCCGCATCGTGGTGACCTCAGAGAGCAGCATCAGGTGAGGCTGACCCGCACCTGCGCCTTGCCGAGCACCGTCTCACCGTTGAACGTCACCGTGAGATCGATTCGGGCGCCGTCGTCATCGACGAGGCCGACCTTCGCGACGACGGTGAGGTCGGCGCCGTCAGCGCCATCGACGAGCACGGGCCGGGTGAAGCGCACCTGGTAGTCCACGATGCTGCCCTTGGTGCCGAGCCAGTCGACGACCGGCTGCACGGCGATGCCCATCGTGAGCATGCCGTGGGCGAGTACGCCGGGCAGCCCGACCGACTGGGCGACGTCGTCCCGGTAGTGGATGGCATTGAAGTCGCCGGACGCGCCGGCATAGCGCACGAGCGAGTCCCGCGTGACGTGGAAGGTCGTCTCCGCGACGACATCGCCGATGTTCATTCGTCCCCCCTCACCACGAGCGTCGAGATGGCGGTGACGACATGGGCGCCAGAGGCGTCTACCACCGCAGACTCGGCAGTGACCATCGAGTGGCCGCCGAGGGACTTGACGCTCGTGACCGAGAGGGTGGCGGTGAGCTCGTCGCCTGCAACGATGGGCCGGGAGTAACTGAAACGCTGCTCACCATGCACGACGCGGCTGAAGTCGATACCGGCATCCGGTTCGGCAAGCAGCTGGGCGAGCGTGGCCTCCTGCACGACGACGGCGAAGGTTGGGGGCGCCACGACGTCGGCGAAGCCGGCGGCAACAGCAGCTTCGACCGAATGATTGAGCGGGCTTGTGGCAAAGACTGCGCGCGCGAACTCCCGCACCTTCTCCCGCCCGACGAGGTAAGGAGCTACCGGAGGGAAGACGCGTCCCTGCAGGTCGGGGTTAACTGGCACGCCAGCCAGCCTACCGATGGGATGCCCCGGCCGAACGGCAGCCAGGGCGTCGACGCAAAGCAAAGGCCCCGGCGACCTTCGCGGTCGGCCGGGGCCTTCGGAATCTTTAGGTGGGCGGCGCCGGTAGAAGAACTACTGGCAGCTGTCGCACTGCAGAAGATCCATTGGGTCGACGGGAACTGCGTAACCGCCGACGTTGTCGCTGTCGTTGTCCATTTCGATCCTCCTCAAGTCTTCTCTGCCGCTTCTGCGGAACCCGACGCCCTGCCGGGGTGCACTCACTATATAACCGGAATGACACTCGTGTCATTCCACTAGATGTTGTGTTTCCGGCGTGTCGGGCTATTTCTTCAAGAGTACCCTCGGCGACCGACACCCGGTCGGGAGAACCCCCCATTCTCTTGGGGTTGGCTGAGAGCCCTCGACAGGAATCATCGGCGGGGGTTTACTCGTCTGTACAGCAGCAGAACCAGACCACACAGAGCGACCCTGCATTCAATGACGAAAGCAAAGGAGAGCCAACGATGACGATCACCGCGCCCAAGCCGGGCAAGTCGAACCGCCCGGCCCGCACCAGCACAGAGACCGAATGGACTGCCGTGCAGTCAGGCTTGTGGGTGGGCAAGACGAACGGCGAGTTTGCCGGGATGATCGAGGCACGCTGGGGAGAGGGCTTCATCGCAACGACGCGACTGGCCAGGACCCTCGGCATCTTCGCAACAGTCGAGGAGGCGCAGGCGAGCTTCGGCGAGGAATAGGTTGCTATCCGGAGATGCGTGCGCCCAGAGCCTCGAGTTCACGGTAAGTCGCCTGCTCAGCTTCTCTCGAATAGCCGGCGCTCAGCGATGAGAGCACGGTGACGGCGTAACCGAGATCCAGGGCATCGATCGCAGCCGCCCGCACGCAGTACTCAGTCGCGAGTCCGCAGATGACGACAGAGTCGATGTCGACCCGGGCCAGCGCAGCCGGAAAGGGTTCACCTCCTGACGTCGTTCCGCGAAAGAGGGAGTAGTCCGGTCGCCCCTGCCCCTTCTTTACGTGAAGGTCGACAAGCGAGTCGTCGAACGCACTCGAATAGTCTGCGCCCGGCGTTCCGGCGACACAGTGGGTCGTCCATTGGCTAGCTGAGCCTGCTGGCGCCAGTGGGAAGTGCCCTCCGTTGTCGTTGTCACCGTCGTGCCAATCGCGCGATGCCACGACCAGTTCGTAGTCGCCACGACGCCGCCGCAGATGTTCGGTGACGGCTTCGGCGACCTCCGTTCCGCGCGGGATCTTGCGAGCGAAGTCATTCTGCAGGTCGATAGCGAATAGTGCGGACGCCACGAGGCCCTCCTTTCACGACGAATACCAGAACCACGATCGCAGCCGCGGAACACGCGACTAGCGAGCCACTCAAGGCAAAGAGCGGATTGCGGGTCAACGCCCCAGAGATCGGACCAGCAAGGCCCGCGAAGGCGAAGTTGACCGCGCCGAGCAGCGCGGCAGCCGTTCCGGCCTCGCGCGCGTGATGTGAGAGAGCGAGCGACGGCACCGTCGGGTTGTTGAGCCCGATGCTCACCATGAAGAGCGCGAGAAGCAGGGCTACAACGAACCACGGCGCTGCAGGCACAGCGAAGACGCATATTGCGAGTGCACCCGCGGTCGTCATGGCGGTGCCCAGGGAGATCGCAAGTATCTGGCGCAGATCGAGCCAGCGCACAAGCTGCGCCGCGATCTGGGCCCCGACGATCGTGCCAATGGCATTGACCGCGAAGACGAAAGCGAACGCACCGGCGTCGAGACCGAAGTGGCTCTGGAAAACAAATGACGACCAGGCGATATAGGCGAATTGCCCGCCCTTCATGAGGCTGCCGACGAGCGTCAGTCCCACGAACTCGCGATCGCGCAGCAACCGGCTGTACCGAGAAAAGGCGATCGAGAGCGACCTGCCTTCCGAGCGGTGCTCATCTGGGAGCGTCTCCTTGATCACGATGAGCACCACCACCAGCAGCACGGCGCTGAATCCAGACAGCCACAAGAACATGCCACGCCAGTGAGTCACCTGCAGGATGAGGGCACCAATGGACGGCGCCAGCACCGGGCCGAGCCCGCTGACCAGGGCGAGCTGCGCGAGAATCTGGCTCATCCGGCGACCTGTATACAGGTCCCGGATCGAAGCCGTGGCGATGACGATCCCACCGGAGGATGCCGCCCCCTGGACGATGCGCAGTACAGTCATCGAGCCGATGTCGGTCACTGCGACGATGCTCAACGAAGCGAGCACATGTACGGCGACGCTGATCACGAGCGGCCATCGTCGCCCGAAGGCGTCGCTCAACGGACCGATGACCAGTTGGCCGAGACCGAGGCCGAGAAGCGTGCCAGTGAGCGTCAGTTGCACGGCGGAGCTGGAAACCCCGAATTCACCGGCAAGCGCAGGGAATGCGGGCAGGTACAGGTCCACTGTGAGGGGCGCGACAGCGGTGAGAGCTCCGAGCACAGCTATATAGATGACCCGGCGAGCGGTGGATGCGTCCGGTCCGAAGCTCGCTGCGGTCATGGCGTGAACTCGGGGAGCACCCCTTTGACCACGATGAAACAGCCGTACGGTCGCTCCTCGCCGGTCGCGAGCACCGCGAAGGCAGTACGTGCGCGCTCATAGAATGCCTCGCGCGGCAATGACTCCATCGTCAGTTCGCGCCCGGCAGCCTCTACCGCTGCGGCACGGAAGTCGACCTGGACCTCGGTGACAGACCCGGGTGCGCCGACCACCTCCATGTGCGCAAGCGGGGCGGAGGTGAATGTGTCGATCGGCAGCAGGCTGAACACCGCGCGTGCAGCCCTCGTCGAGTCGATGCCGTCCAGGCGATGGACTCGCCGGTTGGTGGAGTATGCGGGGTAATTGCGGTCGGCGATCACCAGCTCATCGCCATGGCCCATCCTCGAGAGCGTGAACAGCAGCTCCGGGAAAATCAGCGGGTCTATTCCTTTCAGCATCACGCGCCCGCCTTCGGAGCGGTCGCGGCGGGCGCGGATCGCATCGACGGCGCGGCAAGGAGTCCCGCCGGTTCCGGCGCCTCCCGCATGCCCGTTCCCGCGTAGTAGCGGTTGGCGGCAGCGCTCGACACCTCGATCGACAGTTCGTTGGCGCCGGCACGAGTCAGTGCGGCTGGGATGACGAACCTGAACGGCGACCAGCCTCGCGACCCCACAACCGTGCCATTCACCGACAGGGTCACGGCTCCGCTGACCTGTGGCAGCAGTAGCTCGACATCGTGCGATCCGTCCAGGTCAACGGTTCGCCGATAGGCCGCCGTGCCCGAGAAATCCGGAAGGCCCTGGACTTCCCAACCGCTGCGGGTTTCGATCGGGCGCGAAGTCCCCGCGTACGCATGCGCGGCCGCCGCGATCTCCAGCATCCAGCCGTCGGCCAGTTCACTGCTGGCGGACCAGTTCCTGGTGGAAGGCGCTGCCGGAATGGCGGATGCCGCGGTCGGTGAGAACTCGATGAGCATCAGCTCCTGCGCGTCGAGTTCGAGCCGCAAATGCGAGCCGCTGAGCCGGAGCGGGAGCCTATGGGCATCCGCCGCCGTCCATTCTTCTGCACCGAGCAATCCTTCTGCGACCACTATCTCGACCCCGACCGGTCCCGGCTCGTCGTTGAAGACAGCGAGCCGCACCCGCTCCCCGACAATTCCGGCCCGCCACCACGGCAGTGCGGCATCCGAGGTGACGGCGACCAGGCCGGCGCCGGCGGCGCCGAGCCACCCGGGGAGGTCATCGGCGCCCCCGAGCCCTGGTGACCACACGACACCGCCGGAGGCGACAAGTGCTTGCCATTGCTCGACGGCCCCCTGCTCGCCGTCCTGGTAGACCTCCGGGGTCGCGCCGGTCGCGATGATCCGCACGCCGGCATCCCTGAGTTCGCGCAGTCGGGCGATCGAGCCAGCGGAGGCGAGCGTCGTGACCCCGGGCAGCACGAGCGCCCGATAGGAGCGCTTACCGATCCGCAGTCCACCGGGCTCGACCTCCGCGGTCAGCAGGTCGCGCTCATCGATGAGGTGGTAGCCGTAGCCGGCCCCCGCCAACGCTTCGTACCACGCGCCACCCTGCTGGGCGTGCGGTGCACCCTGCCCCTCCGACCACACGGTTCGCAGCGGATAGAGCACCGCGACCTCGCACACCGGTTCGGTCGCATCCAGGAACTCCGAAAGACGGCCCGACTCGATCGCGAAGGCCTCGTGGTACTTCTCGAACCACGGTTCGAAGTTGAGCCCTGGCGGAAAGTCGAAACGAGGGTTCAGGAACTTGCGGGGATCGTTGTCGTGGCCATGTGTCTGGTAAAAGCCGTGGAACAGGAATTGCCGCATCCCGAGCAGGTGATGGCGAAAGGCCTGCGAGCGCAGCTCCTCCAACGTCAGACCCCAATGCCCGGCGTACTCTCCCGATCCGGTGTTCGAGCGTGCGAAGTACTGCTCGACGATGGTGCCGCTTCGACCGTTCGAGCGTGCGACCGAGTCGCCGAGCTTGGCACTCAACTGTGAGCCCAGGTCCTGTGCATCGACGCCGGTCAGATCGCGATAAGCATCTATTCCGAAATAGTCCAGCCCGAAGTTGACTCGAAGGTCCCATTCGTCGAATGCGCCGCTCAAGTCCCACTGGCCGACGTGCGCGAGAACCTCATGCCCCGACAGGAGCACGCCCTTCGCGCTCGTCCAGTCGTGCATCGTACCCAGGAAGATCTCCATGGCGAGTTGGCTGAAGAATTCGTAGAACTGCGTTCGCAGCGCCCGCCCCTCGGCACTGTCCACGTCGAGCAGTGCGAGCAATACCGCGGGGTAGGCCTCAGGCCAGCGGCGACGGATGCCGTCGCGGAGGCTGTCGTGGAACGGGACGGCGGAAGTGAGATTGCCGTGATGCTCGGCCCAGCTGTAGAAGTTCGCGTGGGGCTGGTCGAAGAAGAAGTAGGTGATGGTCGACCCGAAATACTCGTGCAGCGCGTCGTAGAACGGTTGGTAACCGGCGGCTACGAACCGTTCCGCCGCCGCCCGGTCGAGAAAGTTGACCAGCCGTGAGGTGGCGCAGCGTGCCGAAACGAAGACCGTGACTGCCGTGCCGTCTTCCAGCCCCTCACGCTCGACTGCCAGCGTGCACCCGTCTTCGTCCGAGGCGAGCACCGTCACGCTCGACACGATGTCGGTCGCCTCCCCGCCCGCCGTGCGGGCAATTGCGAAGGCCGGCTCCCAGTCCGCCCAGCGCACGGTGGAGTCCTCGTAGTGCCACGCCATACCGGGGGCGCCAAGACTCTCTGTCGAGGAGTGGATCCCCGAGATCGCAACTTCGACGCGGCCATTCGCAACGGTGCCCGTCGTCCAGAACAGTTGGCGCTCGCGCAGGTGATCGTGACCGGCAACAGCGCGGCCAGCTGCATGACCCGTCTGCCAGTTGTAGTCGTCGTAGACGCCGACCATCATCCCCCGCCTGGCGGCCTCGTCAACCGCCACCCGGCACGCTTCGAGGTAGTCCTCCGTCAGATAGCCTTCGAGCGGGTAGGCCAGGCGGGCCTGCACCTGGAAGCTGTGGATGCCCGCCGCCTGCATCTCGCCGACCTGGCGCCGGATCTGCTCCTCGTTCGGCAGCTCGTGCCAGAACCAGTACGCCGCCGGCATGTGCCAAGGATCCGGGCGCTCGAAACGCTCCCATGATCCGAGGTCGCCCCCCGCGGCGGTCATCCCTTCACCGCGCCGGCGGCGAGGCCGCTGATGAACTGCTTCTGCGCGCTCAGGTACAGGATGATCATCGGCAGGGTGACGATCGTCAGCGCGGCGAACAACTGGGGATAGTTCGTTCCGAACCGTGACGTGAAGATCACCAGGCCGAGTGGAAGCGTCTGCAGGCTGTCCTGGTGGATGAGCAGGCTCGCCATGAAGTACTCGTTCCAGACGCTCGTCCCGGTGAGGATGACCTGCGTGGCCAGTCCCGGCCGCGCGAGCGGGAGGATGATCCGGAAGAAGGCGCCGAACGGCGAGCATCCGTCTACCTGGGCGGCTTCCTCGAGTTCGTCGGGTATCGACTCGAAGAAGGAGTACATGAGGAACACCCCGAGCGGGATCGCGTTGGCCGTGTACACGAGCACGAGGCCGACGAGCGTGTTGAGAAGCCCCAGGTCGACGATCACGGTGAAGACCGGAATCGCGATGACCCCGAATGGCACCATGATCCCGAGCAGGATGAAGACGTAAATCGCGCGCCGCCCGCGGAACCTGATCTTTGCGAGGGCGTAGCCAGCCATCGAGGTGATGGGCAATACGAGCGCCATCGTCCCAAGTGTGACGACGATACTGTTGATGAACTTCTGGCCGAGGTTTCCCGCGTTCCAGGAGTACACGAAGTTGGAGAAGTCCAGCGACGAGGGCAGCCCCCAGATGTTGGCGTAGAACTCCGATCCGCTCTTGAACCCGCCGAGCACCATCCAGATCAGCGGGTAGACGGTGAGGAGGATCGTCACTGCCATGATGACGTAGGTCACCGCGCGACTGGCCACGTACGCAGGGGTGAGAACACCCACCTTGCGTCGCCGCGGTGGACGATCGTGGATGATCTCGCTTGCGGTCTCCCGGTCGACGCTGAGAGGCAATGCTTCGTACGTACTCATCGGCTTATGTCATTTCTGCGGGTCATGACGCGCAGCTGGAGCGCGCCGATGGCAATTACGAGGAGGAACAGGATCATGCTCATCGCGTTGGCCTTGCCTACGTTCAGGCCGGAGAACGTGGTGTTGACGATCCAGGTCAGGGCAACCTCGGTGGAATGGGAAGGGCCGCCGCCGGTCATGACCTTGACGAGGTCGTAGTTCGACACGAAAGCCCCGACGAGCGACATGAGGATGCTGAAGGTCAGGACCGGGCGCAGCATCGGAAGGGTGATGTTCCAGAAGATGCGGAACCTGCCGGCGCCGTCCAGCGCGGCCGCTTCGTCGAGTTCCTCTGGGATGCTCTGCAGACCGGCGAGGATTATGACGATGTGGAATCCGGTCCACTTCCAGACGTCAACGCTGATCACGGACCACAGCGCGATGCTCGGGTCACTCAGCCAGCCATGAATCCAGCTCTCGAGCCCAACAGCATTGAGGAGGCCATTGAGCAACCCGAAGGTGGGGTTGAAGATCCACGACCACAGGATTCCGACGACGACGAACGACATGATCACCGGGATGAAGGTCGCGACCCGGAAGAACCCTCGGCCACGAAGCTTGCGATTGAGGAGCACCGCCAGCACGAGCGCGAGCACGTTCTTGATGACCGTCACACCGATCGCGTACTGGAATGTATGGCCGATTGCGTCCCAGTAGATGGGGTCGTTGAACACGTTGACGTAGTTGCGCAGGCCCACCCAGGTCATGTCGGCCGACAGGCCATCCCAGCGAAACAGGCTTACCCAGGCGCCGCGGGCGAGTGGGTAGAAGATGAAGACGGACGCGAAGACGACGGCCGGCAGGGCCATCAGCCAGCCCGTCATGGTCCGCTGCCTGGTGAGGGTCATCACCCGGCGTTTGCGCACCTGCGGCGTCGACGGAAACGTCTGAGTGGTCATAGTTCTTCCTCGTGCATAGTGGGGTCGTGTCCCTCGGCAGGCGTCGAGGGACACGACCTCGATCAGTCGGTGATTATGACGTGACGTCGATCTTCATATCCGACGGGAACGAGACCTTAGCCCAGTCGTCATTGGTCCACGCCGTCCACCAGTCGAACTTGTAGTCCTCCTCGGCCACTAGCTTGTCGAGCGCCGCCTGCACCGATTTCGCGGCATCGTCACCCGACTTGCCGTTGTACATCACGTCGGTGATGGCGCTCGTCACGGCGTCGTTCACCTGTGACGGCCAGATCCAGTCGAGGAAGGTGATCGTGTTCGGGATGAACTCGGAGGTCAGCTGCGGAGCGAGCGGCTCGTTCGCGGTCGCGGGCACGGACTTGACCGAGGGAACGAGCGGGTTGCCCGGATCCAGGATCTTCTTCGCCTCGTCCGGCCTGGACATGAACTCGAGGAGCTGGCAGGACATCACCTTGGTCGCCTCAGGGGCGAATGACGCGATGGAGATGCCGTTCTCGGGCCCACCGCCGACCTGTGGTGCCACGCTCGCGTCGCTCACGACCTTGGGGAACTGGAAGACGCCGATCTTGAAGGTCGGGTTGCCCTGCTCGAGGTTGATGAGCGACGGGGTGAGACCGTAGAACATCGCGGCCTTTCCCTGCAGGAAGGATGCGAACATGCCCTGCTCATCGGTGTCGAGAGTGGTCTGGTCCAGTAGTCCATCCTGCGTGAACTTCGCGAGATCGTTCAGAGCCTGCACTTCTTCTGGCGAGTCGAACTGTCGCTTGCCCGAGAGGAAGTCCTCGGTGTACTGGATCGACTTGTTGCCGGAGGTCTGGGCGAAGGTGGACATGTACCACATCGGCCAATACCAGGGCGATTTACCTTGGTGGATGATCGGCACGATGCCCTGCGCGGCGGAGATCTTGTCACCGGCGTCAACCAGCTCCTGGAACGTCGTCGGCGGCTGGATGCCCAGTTGCGCGAACATGTCGGCGTTGTAGAAGATCGCGGACGTGTCCGTGCTCGACATCGGGATTGCCCAGTTGTGGTTGTCCACCGTGTACGGTGCGAGCGCGCTGTCGAGGAAGCGGTCCTTGAACGGCGCGATGCACTGCGTCAGGTCCATGGACAGGCCCGCCTTGGCCAGGTCGCGGCTCGCCGTTCCAGAGACGAAGAGGTTCACCTGCTGGCTGGCCAGGCGGGCCGCGGTGAGCTGCTGTGTGATCTGGTCCCAGGTGCCCTCGAAGGTCGTGTCCACCGTGCAGTTGTAGGCCTTCTCGAAGTCCGCGAATACCTCTTTGTACGCGTCCTGCTCCGCTGTCGGCCGGTCCGCGGAAGCCATGAAGCTCAGATGGCAGCCGGCCTGGTCCGATCCGCCTCCGCTACTACATGCGGCGAGCGTCGCCGCCACGACCAAAGCTGTGGCAAGCGCTACGGCGCGCCTGACCCGTGTTGTACTTGGCATGATAGTTTCCTTTTCTTGTGGGGCCGTTGAGGGATGAGATCGCTTCCAAGCAGTCAGCACATCCCTCAGCGGTTCTTCTCTTGGGTGCAGCCGCAGGAGCGGCGTAGTACGAGTTCGAACTGGCAAGTGATCCGGTTCGAACCATCGGCGTCAGGGTTGAGGAGCAGCCAGACGGCGCTTTTGGCGATCTCTTCGATCGGTTGCCGAATCGTCGACAGGGGTGGAGCGCTGAATTCGGCATCAGTCGTGCCGTCGAAAGTGATGATCGCCAGGTCTTCGGGCACCCGGATGCCCGCTTCGTAGGCGACTCGCAGGATCCCGATCGCCTGCTGGTCGTTGGCGGCAAAGATCGCACGCGGGAGACGGGACTGTGCCAGGAGTCGTCGACCGGCATCCAGTCCGCCAGCCTTCGAGTATGGCGCGACCAGGTGCCAGTCGTCGTTCACTTCGAGGGCGGCCTCCCGCATCGCCGTCATCCAACCGGCGTGACGATCTTCCGACGTCGACAACCCCTCTGGCCCGCCGACGAAGGCGATCTCCGTGTAGCCGTGCCCGATGAGATGCCGGGTAGCCGCGATCGCACCAGCGATGTTGTCGACAACCACGGATGCCGCCAGGTCGTCTTCGTCGATGCGATCGAGCACGACAACCGGCGTTCCCGCACGCGCCATTGTCTGCACGTGCGGATGGTTGTCCGTGCCGATGAAGAGCAGGCCGTCGATCTGCTGTTGCTGGAAGATGCTGAGGATTTCCTCCTCGCGCTCCTTGCTCTCGGCCGAGTCGCCCAACAGCAACACCATCCCCGCGTCGAAGATCTCGTCCTCGACCGCATGCGCGATGGCGGCGAAGAACGGGTTGGAGATGTCAGGCACGATCAGGCCATAAGTACGACTGGATCCCGCCGCGAGCGCCTTGGCGATGCCGTTGGGGCGGTACCGCGTCTGCTCGATCGCCGCGAGCACCTTATTCCTGGTGCTCTCGGAGACCGGTCGAGGACCATTGTTGATGACATAGCTCACAACCGCGGTTGAGGTGCCCGCCAGCTTGGCGACCTCATCCCGCGTGACGCGGCGCTGAACGCCGGTCATTCGGATACCAACTCGACGACCGTGTGCGCCGGCGCTCGGCGGGCGAGCTCGCCGGGCGTGACGCTTCGCGGATAGGAGGTTGTCGTGCCGGCCTTCTCGACCGCGTCGCTGCCGGCGACGACACCCGCCTGCACCGCCACGACAAGGTCGAGTCCGTCGGCAAGGGCCGCGGCCAGTGCACCCGTGAATGCGTCGCCGGCGCCGGTGGTGTCGACTACCCGCGCGGGAACCAGGGCAGGCTGGGACCACAACCGGTTCGCCTCGCAGGCGACCGCACCGTCTGCTCCCAACGTCAGCACGACGTTCGTCTGCAGACGCTCCTGAAGTCGCCGCACTAACGCGATGGGAGCATGCTGCCCCGCGCCTTCTTCGCCGAAGAGGCGCGCGGCTACGAGTGCGGCCTCCCCCTCGTTGAGCACCAGCACCGATGCCGCGGACAGGGTTTCCACGGCAACCGCGATGACCGGAGCGAGGTTGAGCACGAAAGCAATCCCCATTCGGCGCGCTTCGTCTCCAACGGCGTCGACTACGTCCGCCCTGAGTTCGCCTTGCGCCAGGACCACGGTGCGCCCGGGTGCGGTATCGACCAGCGTTTGAACTCCCGTGACTGCGGCGTCCGGGGTGAGCTCGGCATTGGCGCCGCTGCTCACCACGATCGTGTTCTCGCCCGTCGCTGCAACAGTGACGTACGCGGCCCCGGTGAGTTCGTCGCCTATCCGGCGGACCCTTGAGACATCGACGCCCTCTCCGGCGAGTGCCGTGAGTGCGGCCTGTCCGGCAGAGTCCGACCCGACAGCACCGACCAAGGCAACTCGCGCGCCGAGGGCGGCGGCAGCGATCGCCTGGTTCGCGCCTTTGCCCCCGAGCCCGAGCGCCGCGCCTTCCGCCAGAATCGTGGCTCCCGGAGCGGGAAACTCGCGGACGTAGACGAAGTGATCCTGGTTGATCGAGCCTACAACGATGACTTGCGGCCTACTTGCCCCGCTCGTCTGATCGTTCATGGCATCCTCGTCGATGTCGTATCTACGCGCATTGTCTACACGCGTAGATATCTAGTAGTGGCGATGCTAACCCGCTCGGCTCCCGTCCTGCAAGAGGCAACTGCAGAATGCCTTGCGAGCGCCACCTAGACTGGCGCCAGTCCACGCATCTCACAGACCGGAGTTACCCCCTTGTCAGACCTGTCCACTGAGCGCCCAAGCTCACTTACTTTCCTGCGCAAGAACATGGAGATCGTGATCGCGATCCTCCTGGGTCTCGTGTCCATCGCCACCGCATACTGCTCGTTCCAGAGCTCCCTGTACGGCGGAAACCAGACCCAGAGCTACACGGTGGGAACCAACCTCTCCACCGAGGCAGAATCGCTCTACCTCGAGGGCAACCAGCAGTACGTGCAGGATGCCCAGCTCTTCGATCGCCTGACCGACCTTCGACTCGATATCGCCAATCCGGATCCGGCGATCTCCGCAGCTGCCCAGATCAAGTACGACACGATCTACTTCCAGTCGGTGTCTCCCGACTTCGACAAGGCCATCCAGTGGGCCGACGACCAGAACGCCGCCGACCCAACGCTCTACTACAGCCCGCTCGACAACGTCGACTACCAGGCGGCCCTGTTCGGCGGGTACGCGGACGCCAAAGACAAAGCGACGGCCACCATCGCCGAGGGCGACAAGGCCAACGGCTATGGGGACAAGTTCACCCTCTCCACGGTGATCATGGCCATCTCACTGTTCCTTCTCGGTATCGGTGCCGTGGTCAGTGTGTTCAGGATCAAGCTGATCATGGCCGGCATCGCCGTCGTGATCTTCATCCTCGCCGGGGCACTCGCCGCGTCGCTCCCGTCGCTGCCGCTGTTCTAGTAGCCCAGAAGGTCGAAGGCCCCGGTGACTTCGGTCACCGGGGCGTTCTGCCGAGTTCACCGAAGTAGCGAGGGCGGACGAAAAATGGCCCGGCTTCGCGCGGGCCACTTTTCCTTGGTAGCGAGGGCGGGACTCGAACCCGCGACACCACGATTATGAGCCGTGTGCTCTAACCACCTGAGCTACCCCGCCGGGTTACAGCCTGGTGAAGGGCTGAAGAGCCCCCTGTGGGAATCGGACCCACTACCTCTTCCTTACCAAGGAAGTGCTCTACCAATGAGCTAAGGGGGCGCGAAAAGAACGTTCCCGTCCGTTTGGCACCGTAAGAGACTAGCATCCGCGCGACCGGGCGAATCCTCGGTTGGCGACGGGCCTGATGGGTATGAGACCGACTATCCCCGGAGCCGCGGCCACCCTCGCGTGCAAGCGCTTGCAGCACCGGCCAAATGCCGTATCGTGAGGGCATGACCCTAGAGAGCGTCCCGGATTCGACCGCGCCCGCCCCCCAGACAAAGCCAGGCACCGAACTCGCGACCGCAGGGTCGGAATGGTGGCGCACCGCCGTCATCTACCAGATCTACCCGCGGTCATTCGCGGACTCGACAGGTGACGGCGTGGGCGACCTGCCCGGCATCACGCGACGGCTCCCGGCACTCGCCGACCTCGGCATCGACGCGATCTGGCTCTCGCCATTCTTCCGATCACCGCAGAAAGACGCGGGATACGACGTGTCAGACTACTGCGACGTCGACCCGCTGTTCGGCACTCTCGCCGACTTCGACGATCTGCTCGCAACGGCCCACAGGCTCAACCTCAAAGTGATCGCCGACATGGTGCCGAACCACACCTCCGACCAGCACGAGTGGTTCAAAGCCGCCCTCGCCGCACCCGAAGGTTCCCCCGAGCGAGACCGCTACATGTTCCGCGACGGCAAAGGCAAGAACGGCGACCTGCCACCCAACAACTGGGAGTCCGTGTTCGGCGGCTCGATGTGGCAGCGCGTCACCCGCCCCGACGGCACACCCGGCCAGTGGTACCTGCACATCTTCGACGTGTCGCAACCCGACCTCAACTGGGAGAACCAGTGGGTGCGCGAACAGTTTTTCGGCATCCTCAGGTTCTGGCTCGATCGCGGCGTCGACGGCTTCAGGGTGGATGTCGCACACGGCATGATCAAGGAAGCGGGCCTGCCCGACTACACGCCGCCGGTGGAAACCGCGAGCATGGGCGGCGCGCCCGCCGTGTCCGCGCCCGGCACCGATCTGACCCCGGCGATCACCGACCCCGACGAGAAGCCCGACCCGCCGTACTGGGGCCAGCCCGGCGTGCACGAGATCTGGCGCGGCTGGCACGACGTGCTCGCCGAATACGAAGGCGACAGGGTGCTCTGCGCAGAAGCCTGGGTCGATCCGCTCACGAAGACCGCACTCTGGGTGCGCCCCGACGAGATGAGCCAGGCGTTCAACTTCGACTACATGTTCACCGAGTGGAAAGCCAAACGCCTACGCCGCGTGATCAAGGACTCGCTCGCGGCATTCTCCGCCGTAGGCGCCCCGAGCACCTGGGTGCTCTCCAACCATGACGTTGTACGCCACGCGACCCGGCTCGCGCTGAAGAAGGATGCTCCGCCCCAGGGTGCTGGCATCGGCCCCAAGTCGCCGGGCAAGCCCGACCGCGCCCTCGGCCTGCGCCGGGCTCGCGCCGCGACATCCCTCATGCTCGCACTGCCGGGAAGCTCGTACATCTACCAGGGCGAAGAGCTCGGACTGCCCGAAGACATGGAGCTGCCCGACTCCGCCAGGCAAGACCCCACCTGGTTCCGCACAAACGGTGAGAAATACGGCCGCGACGGATGCCGCGTGCCGATCCCCTGGGAGGCCGACAAGCCGGCATACGGCTTCAACGCGACCGGCAACAGCTGGTTGCCGCAGCCGAAGGACTGGGCACCATACGCCAGAGACGCGCAGACGGGCATCCCGGGCTCCACGCTCGAGCTGTACCGCAGCGCGCTCGCCCTGCGCAGGCAACACGACCTGGGGATCGGATCGGTGGCCTGGATCGACAGCTACGGCAAGGATGTCGTCGCGTTCCACAACGGCGACGTGACGGTGATCTGCAACACCGGCAAGATCGCAGTCGAGTTGCCGGTCGGGGAGATCCTGCTCTCCAGCGAAGAGATCACCGGGGGCGCGCTGCCCTCAGACACGACGGTGTGGCTCAGGAACTAAGGAACGTTCGTCGTATTCGCTTCAAGCCAGGCGAACGGGTCCACCGGCACCTTGTCGATGTGGATCTCGAAATGCAGGTGCGCGCCCACCGACGAACCGGTGTCCCCGACGAGCCCGATGAACTCACCCACCTTGATGGCGTCTCCCACCTGCAGGGTGCTCGAGCCGGTGATCATGTGGGCGTAGAGGCTCTCGACGTTCTGGCCGGGGATGTTGTGCTGGATGATGACGTGGTTACCGAAACTGTCGAAGCCGCTGTCGCCGCTGTGCTCTTCGACGACGCCGTCGGCAATCGCGTAGATCGGGGTGCCTGTACCCGGAGTGAAGTCGACGCCCTGGTGGAAGGTGGAGCATCCGTCGCACGGGGCCACACGCGGGCCCCAGCCATCTGAGATGGGCGTCGAGTAAGGAAACGGCCAGCGAATCGACCCGGTGGTGGGGGTGAACGTACCCGCGCGCACGCCATACGCCTGCACCATGAGGTCCTGATACGAAACGACAGAGAAACCGTCGCGGCTGACTGTCGAAGGCGCCGCACTCGCGGAGACGTCGACACCCTGGGCGGCACCCGGGTCCGCGACACTCGTCGTGGAGGCCAATGGACTCGCAATGCCCATGAACGCGTTGGCCGGCACCGACATCCCCACCAGGAGAGCTCCGGCAAACAGCAGGGCAACGAGCGACCCCACCTTCGACGAAGCCTTCGCGCGCCGGGGAGGTCGACGAAGATCGCGCGCCACCTGGTCGCGACCGCGCGGCCGTTTCACCTTCGCGCGGCGGGCGGGCGCAGGCACCACGACCACAGTGCGTCGGACGGGATGGGGCGCCGGTGGCATCGGGACGGCGGCGCTCTCACGCTCGCGGGCCTCGCGGCGGGTCAGCGGCGCCGTGCCGGACGACGCGACAGGTGGCTGCACCGGCTCGACGAGTCCGAGCAACTCGAAACCATTGCGGGGCGCATCCGAATAGCGGCCCATCAGAAAGCGGACGCCCAGGAGCGCAGGCTCGTCGCGGCGCGCAGCACACCTGATGGCATTCGCACTCCTGTAAAGCAACCAGCAGGCTAGGTACTGGCCACAGTTCGGGTGTCGGGAGCACAGCCCTTAGGCACGTGCAGGTAACGGATTCATAAACATTATCGGCTGCATCCCGATATGGCCAGTCGACGCTGCGGCGGGTGCTAGTTAACCGCGTTCGCCTGCAACCAGGCGAACGGGTCCACCGGCACCTTGTCGATATGGATCTCGAGATGGAGATGGGCACCATACGAATTGCCGGTATCGCCGACAAGCCCGATGAAGTCACCCACCTTGATCGCATCGCCGACATTGAGCGGGCTCGAGCCGTACTGCATATGGCCGTACAAGCTCTCCACGTTCTGGCCGGGGATCGAATGCTGGATGATCACATGGTTGCCGAACCCACCCGTGTCCTCCAGGTGCACGGCGACAACCCCATCGGCTATCGCATAAATCGGTGAGCCTGCACCCGGCGTGAAATCGACCCCATTGTGCATCGCCTGCCCCGAGATGTTCGCCGCGCGCAGGCCGAAACCGTCAGTGATCGGCACGGTATACGGAAAAGGCCAGCGAATCGCACCCGTCGTCGCCGAGAAACTGCCGCCATAGTTCGCGTACTGCAGGCGCAGCTGCTCCGCGTACGAGGTGGTGCCGAACGAATCCCGCACCGGGATGTCTACAGTGACGTTGTCGTCGATGGCCATCGCCTGCGCCGACTGTGTCGGTTTGACCTGGCCGACGATCGTGGTCAGGGTCGCGGATGACGCGTCGCTCGCGAACAGGTTCGCGGGAACCGACACCGCCACAACCAGGCCGCCCACCGCCAGCAGTGCTCCAAGGGAGACGAACGCGGAGCCCCGATTGCGGCGACGTCTCGCGGCGGCGGCCGCTTTGGCCGCTTTGGCGGACCTCGCGAGAGCCTTACGGGCGGTCGCCGGGGTCACCAGGTCGCGGGCTTCTCGCCGCGTCAATGGTGCTCCCGCCGGATGTGTCACGAGATGATTTTACCGGGCGGGCGCAAGTACCCGCTCGGGGGACGGCTACAAACCGAGTTGGATGAGGGTGCGCTCGAGGCGCGCCGCGACATCCGGATGGGCCGCGAGGATGAAGTCGCGACTCGGCGCGGCATCCCCGAGGCCCTTCACGGTGGCGCCGGCTTCACGCGCGATGAGGGCTCCAGCCGCGTGGTCCCAGGGGCTGAGCGTGCGCTCGAAGTAGGCGTTCAGGCGACCCGCGGCGATGAAACTCAGGTCGAGCGATGCCGTCCCCTGCCGCCGGATGTCGCGCACCAGCGGCAGCAACTCCGCGACGAGCGCGCCCTGCCGCCCGCGCATCTCAGCGTCGTACGCGAACCCCGTCGCGACGAGCGCCTGCGACAGGTCGACGCTCTCCGCGACATGGATCGGCTCGCCGCCGAGAAACGCGCCGCCGCCCGCCGTCGCTGTGAAAACCTCGCCAGACGCAGGGTTCACGACCGCGCCGGCGAGTGCCGTCCAGGTCAGCGGGTCCGGCTCGCCCTCGACCACCGCGATGCTCACGGCGTAGTGCGGGATGCCGTACAAGAAGTTGACCGTGCCGTCGATCGGATCCACGATCCAGGTGAGCCCACTCGAGCCCTTCTCGGCCCCGCTCTCCTCACCGAAGAACCCGTCATCCGGACGGGCATCCGCAAGGGCCGCCCGGATCAGCCGTTCCGTCTCGCGGTCGGCCTCCGTCACGATATCGACCGATGACGACTTGGATGCCGCGACCGAAACACCCTCGCTGCGCCGCAGCTTCGCGAGCTCCCCCGCCCGCAGTGCGACGTCGCGGGCGATGGTGAGGAGGTTCTCGTGGGGCACGTGTCAACCCTACGGCGCGCCTGCCGGTGGCCTTGGGCACAATGGAGTCATGACGCGATACGGCATCGACGCCCTCACCGCGATCCGCCTCGTGCGCGAGGGGATCACCGTGCCCGACGAGCACCAGCTCGTCGCGCCGAACCTGCTGCGCTCCCAGGCGCTGTCGCTCATCTACCGGGCGACTCGTGCCGGTGACTACACCGAGTCCGAGGCGCGGGCGCTGCTCGACGGCATCACGGAAATGCGCATCCGGCTGCTCGGCGATCGGGTGTCCCGAGCCAGGGCGTGGCGTGTGGCGGAGCAGCTGGGATGGGATGACACGGCGCAGGCCGAATACGTCGCGGTCGCGCAGCTGCAGGCCGACGCGTTCGTGACGGTGGACGCGGAACTGGCGCGGCGGGTCGAAGGGGTCGTCGTGCTGGCGCCGTTTGAGGTGCTGCTCCGGTAGCTGCTGGGGGATTCGACTCCCCTACTGATGGCGACATTCGGCTTGGAGTTGCTCTTCTCGGTTGCGAGACCTTTTAGCGTCACAGAGCGCTTTGCTGGTCGCGTGAAGTCACTGTCTATCGCGCTCTGGATGCCAGAATGGCTCAAGCCCGACGATGGAGTTGCGATGGACAGCAGAGCCGCCTACGAGACCGCCCTCGATTTAGCTAGGCGCATCGACACCAAGTACGAGTCGTGGACATACTGGCTCGAAGATCGGGAAGACAGCTCGTGGGCACTGGAACTCCTCGGCAATGTGATCGCGCTCGTAGGCGATGCCGACGTTCTGTACATTTGCGGCGCGCCCAAGGCAGATGCCGAGGGCGGACATGAGGTCGGGGCCGACTTGATTCTGGTGACGGCGTCAGCGGTCATCGTTGGGTCAATCGAACGCGTCCAGTTGAATTCCGGTTTTCGGCACGACTGTTCAGTCGTTGCCCGGCCGCGTGGCGACATAGCTGCTATTGCTTTGATCGGCGCTAGTGGAATTAACACCGCCGCGGATGTCCCATGGCCAGCGGTCATCATCGCACGCCTCGAATTTGCCGACGGCACCAGCCTGATGCTTCCCAACTCTAAGAACCCCAAGACCGCGCCCCCCGATGGGTTGAGAGAACTCGTTCCCGCCTTGGTCGGTGAGCTTTAGCTGCCCAACACCGCAGTTATAGGGCTCACGCGCCTAGCCGAACAGCTCTTACAAGGAACTCCGTTTGCTTTGGTGTACTGCCACGCGGGGACGCGGCGCTCTCGCGCAAATCAGCCCTCAGTGCCCTCGACGTGATCGACAAGCTCACTCCTCGGCTTGAGATGGTGCCTGCGGCGCGACATATGCAGCTATTTCTCGACTTTCCCCTGTCGAGCTACCACACGCGAGAACGCACCCAGCTCCGGGGAAGGCAGAAAAGCGTCCATCCTCCAGATTCCGGACTCGAACACTCCTGCCTCCATCTCGTCGATGAGTTCTAACTCGCAGAGTTTCGTGAGGTCGCGCGCCAAAAGCTTGTCACTTGTTCGCGCGTACTCCGCGGCGATCTCAGTAGTAAGCACTTTGATCGATTTCTTCTCGACCAACGCGTCGTGCGGCATTGCAAGAGCAACTGCGCGTCGGCGGCGCGCGGTTGGGGTAGACGGCTCCCCCTGAAACTTTTCGTGGACATAGTTCACCCAGGCAACGCCGCGCTGGACTGCTTGAACGTCTTTAACTTGCAAGCGGAGCTGGTCTCTAAAGCCAGTAATGCTGTACGCAATGAACCCTGCAACATCCAGTTGACGTGAAGCCGCGTCCAGTTTTTGGTAGTACTTCGACTTCGTGCGGTTGTAGTGATTCGAGAGCACACTTGTGCTGATCCAAGGAACGGAATGTGAGTGCGCGAGAATGGCGCACTCAATCAGACGTGCCAGCCTTCCATTGCCATCCCCGAACGGATGAATCCAAGCTAAGTAGAGATGTGCAAGAGTCGCGGCGTAAAAGGAATAGAAGAACGATTGATCAGCAGCCTTCTCGCTCTGTGCGCTGTCGATCATTTCGTTGACCCATTCGCAGAGCTTGTCCATTAGTTCCGGGACGTCCTGCGCTGGCGCTCCACGATAGGGCCCTACTACTACAGGGACAGTCCGGTAGCGGCCCGGCGTGACATGATCTTCGAGTTCGAGGTCCCTAAGAAGACGCTCATGCTTGTCGAGTATCCACTGCTTCGTGAGTCGAAACTGTGGGTTGTCGTAAACCTCCACTCGTACTTCTGTCAGCGCGTCCACCACATTTCGCACCTCCTGCTCGAGGTATTGCTGCGATTCTGGAAGCTTCTTGTTGTTGACAAGGATGTCTTCGACTTCTTGCTCGTTGAGAGTGTTTCCTTCAATGGCCGCAGACGAGAGTGCTCCACGCCGCAGGTAGACCTCGGATAGCCGGAGGGCGACACTTGGTTGCAACGGCGTACCCACCAAATGTTGACACTTCGAGTAGCTCTCGCCGAGATGAGCCCAAAGGGGCGTTGGCAACTCGCGAGAGTCAAATTTGAATGTGAGCCACGGATGAGAACTGAGGTACTGGGGGGCATTTCCGGCCATTCTTGATGGTACCCCTTAAGTGACCCTTAAATTGTCCATATCTCTGTCTATGTCGTTGTCCGCATCGCTGTCCTAATTGTTGGGGAGAGGTGGGCCATGTCTGGTGTGTGGCTGTCGCCTTGAGATGCAGGCAAGGTGGACCCACCGCGATGCCTGACCCGTCCTGTCTTGGGAGGGCAGCAGCTTGCACAAGGAGGGCAGTGCCAGTGCCAAGGCATCTGCAGCACCGTGCTGCTCACACCCTTAGGGTGGCCTACGCACTCAATGAACAGGGCCCCCGGATGAGCGGGAACGCTTTGTGGACCGTGGAGCTTCTTCATTTCGTCGTGGCAAGTGAGGGATTCGACTCCCCTACTGAGCCGCATCCACATCGCGCGGTCACACCTAGCCGGCGAGTAGCGAGCGGCGCGATGCGGCTGACTGCTCAGCGGGGGCCCAAGAGAGGCTTCTCGTCCGCCACCCGTCACGACAAAAAGAAGAAGCCCCAGGTCAGCGCGGAAGCGTTTGTAGACCGTGGAGCTTCTTCTTTTTGTCGTGGCAAGTGAGGGATTCGAACCCCCGAAGTTGAAAACGTCTGATTTACAGTCAGATCCCTTTGGCCGCTTGGGTAACTTGCCGAGGCGCCGCCGGCCACATGTATTCACCTGGACGAAGACGCTGAACAAGGATACAAGTTTGCTGCGAACTCTGTTACCAGTACGGCGAAGGTAGTATCGGCTCGACCGAGGAAGGCGCTTGCATGCCGGGAATCAACGAGGTCGCGCAGCTCGCTGGCGTATCGACCGCAACGGTTTCCCGCGCGCTCAGCGGCAACGGCCACGTCTCCGAGGCGACACGGCAGCGGGTGCACGCAGCAGCCCTCGAACTCGAGTACGTGGTGTCCTCCAACGCGTCGAGCCTGGCCACCGGCCGCACCAAGAACGTGGGCGTGGTCATCCCGTTTCTCAATCGTTGGTTCTATGGCGCGGTGCTCGAAGGCGCCGAGAGCGCCCTGCTCAGCCACGGCTACGACCTCACCCTCTACAACCTCGGCGGCGGTGGTGATGAGCGCCGCAGCGTGTTCGAGCACTTCCTCCTGCGCAAACGAGTGGATGCCGTCATCGCGATCGCGCTCGAGCTGACCGAGAGCGAGGTGGGGCGCCTGCATGACCTGGACAAGCCCATCGTCGGCGTCGGCGGTTCCATCCTGGGGGTGCGAACCCTGAGCATCGACGACGACGCCGTCGCGCGCCTCGCCACCGAGCACCTGCTCTCGCTCGGCCATCGCGTGATCGCCCACATCGGTGGCAACAGCGCCTCCGAGCTGGACTTCCACGTGCCCACCAGGAGACGGGGCGGGTACCAGTCCGCGCTCGAGGAGGCGGGCATCGCCGCCGACCCTGAGCTCTACCAGGCCGCCGACTTCACGCTGCAGGGCGGCTACGCGGCGGCGAAGCAGCTGTTCGGCAACCCGCGCAAACGCCCGACAGCGGTCTTCGCGGCATCCGATGAGATGGCCATCGGCACGATCCTCGCCGCACGCGACCTGGGGCTGCACGTGCCAGACGACGTGTCGGTGATCGGGGTCGACGACCACGAGTTGTCCGAGTTCTTCGGGTTGTCGACGATCGCGCAGTTCCCCGCGCTGCAGGGACGCATGGCCGTCGACATCCTCATGGACCAGCTGCATCCCGGCCACCGGGCGGGCGGCACGAACACCCCCCTGCCGTTCGAGCTCATCGTGCGCTCGAGCACTTCACGACCCAAGCCCTGACCTCAGCGCACGATGTAGACGCACACCCATTCGTTCGGGCCAACGCCCGGGATAGGGTCGCCACCGCCGGGCGGGATCACGTCGCCACCGCTGGCCGAGTAGACGACCGAGACGACAGTGCCGTCCGGGTGGGTCCACACCCCGTACTCGGCGGTGCTGCCGTCGGCCCTGGTGAAGCCCTCGGCCGCCAACCGCTTCGCCATCTCATCCTGCACCTGCTGGTGCTCGCCGTAGAAGTAGGCGAGATCCGCTTCGCCGTTGATCCTGTAGTCGCAGGAGAGCGGCAGCCCGGCAAGGATTGTCGCATGCGAGGCCGGTCCGGAGAAAGTTGTCGGGTCCACGGGCGTGGGAACCAGCCCGGGCGTGAGCGTCTGGTTCAGGTGGTCAGCGAGCCCGTCGTCGCAGGGCTGGCCGGTCGTCTGCGCGGTCGTTTCTGCCGAGGGGGTGGTCGCCGCGTCGGGAGCAGGCCCACCGCCGTGCGACCCGCCGCCGATGCACCCGCTGAGGGTCGCAACCAGGAACACCGATGCGCCGGTCGCCAACACAGTGGTTAGTGAGCTCATCTGCCCCTCCGATCGCTGAAACCCGCTCAGTAGTTGCTGGCATCGTATGCCCACCGCGTCGCCGTGCCTAGCACCGCCTAGCGCCCGGCGGCGTCGAAATAGCGTTGAGCGGCGGATGCCACGCTCGCCAGGTAGTCCGCACCGGAGTTGTACGCCGCGATCCCAGCCCGCCACCCCGCCGCGGTGGACATGCCGCCACTCGCATGGCAGAGGTAGTTGGCGGAGGCGACAGCGGCATCCGCGATGTTCTGGGGATCGCCAACACCGTCACCGTTGCCGTCGGAGGGCCAGCTCGCCCAGGTCTGGGGAATGAGCTGCATCGGGCCCACCGCACGGTCGAACTCGGCGTTGCCATCGACGGCACCACCGTCGCTGTCTGGGATGTTCGCCGTCTCGCCCCCGTCGAGGATCGGCCCGTAGATTGGCGGGTTCACCCTGAAGTCGGCACCGACCCGGGACCCGCCGTGCCGTCCGTGATCGCTTTCGATGAGCCCGATGCCGGCCAGCGTGTTCCAGCCGAGCCCGCAATCCGGCGTCACCTCGGCGCTGCGCACAACAGCCCCCGCGTAGGCGAGCACGGCGAGCAGCGGGATTCCCGTGGCATCCGCTGTGCGTTTCGCCCACGCCGGGTCGATCATGCCGACGTAGCCCGGACCGGTAGGAGTCGAAGCGAGCGGCGGGTAGGCGGCCTGGTCGGGGAAGGACGGTGCCGACGCCGGCGCCTGGGGCCGGGATGCCACGGCGAGCGCGACCCCGCCGGCGACGAGCCCGGCGACCACCACCACCGCCCCTGCCGCGAGCAGCACCCTGCGGGACTTCGGGTTCGGGGCGTGGGGCATCCGTACGTTCTAGCATGGGCATATGGCAGATTCCACATTCGACATCGTCAGCAAGGTCGACAAGATGGAGGCGGACAACGCCGTCAACCAGGCGCAGAAGGAAATCCTGACCCGCTACGACTTCAAAGGCATCGGCGCATCGGTGGAGTGGAGCGGCGAGAAGCTGCTGCTCAAAGCCAGCGCCGAGGAGCGGGTGAAGGCCGTGCTGGAAGTCGTCGAGCAGAAGTTCATCAAGCGCGGCATCTCACTGCGCAGCCTCGACAGCGGTGAGCCGTACGCGAGCGGCAAGGAGTACCGCATCGAGATCAACCTCAAGAACGGCATCTCGTCTGAAGACGCCAAGAAGGTCTCGAAGATCATCCGCGACGAGGGGCCCAAGAGCATCAAGAGCCAGATCCAGGGTGACGAGTTGCGCGTCTCGTCGAAGAGCCGCGACGACCTGCAAGCGACAATGGCGCTGCTCAAGGGCAAAGACCTCGACGTCGACCTGCAGTTCGTCAACTTCAGGTAGTGATCGGCCGAAGGGATGCCGCGCTGCGCCTCGACATCCCGGTGGAGATGGCGCGGCGCCACGGCATCCCGCCGAAGCTGACCGAAGCGGAGTTCGCCGAACTCGAGGCGAACCCACCGCCATGGCTCGTGCAGTCCCGGGCGAATCGCACCGGAAAGCCCGTGTGGGTACAGCTGGTGTGCGATGTCTGCGGTTACACGGAGGCCGCCCGACCGAAGAAGTGGTGGCCGGCGTTCACCTACCTGACTTGCGACTTCCACGACCTCGACGACCTGCCCGCACCGGCCGACGGCATGTACCGCCAGGAGTTCGACGGAATCGGCTCCCGGTTCGTCGGCATCGTCGACTCATCCGCGTGAGCTTCGCTGGTTAGACTGCCACCGTGCAGGCGACTACGGGCGACGGCTGGGTGAGCGTCACGGTCGCCGTCGCCCTCTTCGTCGTTGACGCGACGGTGCGCGTGCTGGCCCTCATCTACGTTCCGCGCAACCGCAGGCCCCAGACGGCGACAGCCTGGCTGCTGGCCATCTTCTTCATCCCCTATGCGGGCATCCTGCTGTTCCTGCTGCTGGGGAGCACCAAACTGCCGAAGAAGCGGCGCGCGAAACAGCAGGAGATCAACCGGTACATTCTCGACACGACCGACGGCATCGACGATGTCACGAAAGACGAGCCATGGCCACTATGGCTCGAGCCGATCGTGCAACTCAACCGCAACCTGGGTGCCATGCCCATCGTCGGTGGCAACGATGCCGTGCTCTTCCCGGACTACGAGAAGTCCCTCGCCGCCATGACCCAAGCGGTGCGCGCGGCGACGCGCTACGTGCACGCCGAGTTCTACATCTTCTCGCTCGACAGCACCACGGCGCCGTTCTTCGATGCGCTCGAGGATGCCATCAAGCGGGGGCTGACCGTGCGGGTGCTCATCGACCACATCGCCGCCCTGCGATCCGTGGGCCACCGCAAGACGGCGAAGCGACTTACCCGGATGGGCGCGAGCTGGCAATACATGCTTCCGATCCAGCCGCTCAAGGGCAAATGGCAGCGGCCGGACCTGCGCAACCACCGCAAGCTGCTCGTGCTCGACGGCAGGATCGCCTTCACCGGCTCGCAGAACTTCATCGACTCCAGCTACAACAAGAGGGAAAACATCAAGCGAGGCTTGCACTGGAAAGACCTCATGGTGCGCTTCGAGGGTCCGATCGTGGCGGGCATCAACGCCCTCTTCGTCACCGACTGGTACAGCGAGACCGACGAACTGCTCCTGCGCGAAACAGAGGGCGTGCCGCGGCCTGTGCGCAAAGACCCCCTCGACGCCCAGGTGGTGCCGAGCGGCCCCGGCTTCGACGGCGAGAACAATCTGCGCCTCTTCAACTCGTTGCTCTACGCCGCGACCGAGCAGGTGATCATCACGTCGCCGTACTTCGTTCCCGACGGGTCAATGCTCTACGCCATCACGACAGCGGCGCAGAGCGGGCTCGACGTGCAGCTCTTCGTCTCGGAGATCGGCGACCAGGCCGTGGTGTTCCACGCCCAGCGCAGCTACTACGAGGAACTGCTGCGAGCGGGCGTGCGCATCTTCCTCTACAGGGCACCAACCGTGCTGCACGCGAAGTTCTTCACAATCGACCACGAGGTAGCTGTGGTCGGCTCGAGCAACATGGACATGCGTTCCTTCTCGCTCGACCTCGAGATCTCCGTAATGGTGCGCGGTAGATCCTTCATCGATGACCTGCACGCCCTTCAGGAGGACTACCGCGCGGTGAGCCGCGAACTCACCCTCGAGGAGTGGTTGTCCCGTTCGCGAGTGTCCGCCACCTTCGACAACGTGGCACGGCTCGCTGCCGCCCTGCAATAACCACCGGGTAACCTACCCAGCAGGTTTCAACCGTTGGAGATGGCGACCATCTCATCCCGCGGCACGACCTTGATGCGGGTACGGCCGAGCGGTTCACCGAGGGCGAGTTCGTGCTCGTCCAGGTTGTGCCAGCCCGCAAGGTTGGTGAAGGTGACCCCGCGGCTCTCCAGCAGCTCCGTCACCGCCTGCTCCTCCGGGTGCTCCGGCGACCACCAGTTCGCCTGGTCGTGCACGAGGTGCTTGACGGTCTCCATCGCGTCGCTCTTCGTGTGGCCGATGAGGCCCACCGGGCCGCGTTTGATCCAGCCGGTGGCGTAGACACCGGGCACCTGCTCGTCGTGGTCGTCGAGCACCTGCCCCTCCCGGTTCGGGATGACGCCGCGCCGCTCGTCGAACGGAAGCCCCGGCAGCGGCGAACCGAAGTACCCCACCGCGCGGTAGATCGCCTGGATCGGGAGTTCGCGGATCTCTCCCGTGCCCACCACCCCGCCCGCGCCATCCGGCCTGGTGCGCTCGAAGCGGAACATCTCGACCGCGCCGTCACCGGTCACCTCGATCGGCGACGCGTAGAAGTGCAGGTGGATGCGCCGGGATGCCGCGCCGGTCTCGCGCTCGCGCCACTGGCCCAGCACCCTGTCGATGACCATGACCTGCTTGTTGCTCGCGATCGCCGCCTTCGACGCCTCGTCGTAGTGGAAGTCCTCGTCGTAGACGATCATGTCGACGTCGTTCAGCTCGCCCATCTCGCGCAGCTCGAGCGGGGAGAACTTTACCTGGGCGGGGCCACGCCGTCCAAACACGTGCACGTCGGTCACGGGGGACTGCTTGAGCCCCGCATAGACGTTGTCCGGAATCTCGGTGGGGAGCAGGTCGTCGGCATGCTTGGCCAGCATGCGCGCGACATCCAGCGCCACGTTGCCGTTGCCGATCACGGCGACCTCGTGGGCATCCAGCGGCCACTCCCGCGGGAAATCCGGATGCCCGTCGTACCAGCTCACGAAGTCGGCGGCGCCGTAGCTGCCGGGCATGTCGATTCCGGGGATGTCGAGTGCGGCATCCCGGACCGCGCCCGTGGAGAAGATCACGGCGTTGTAGTGCTGCTTGAGATCGTCGAGGGTGATGTCGCGCCCGTAGAGCACATTGCCGAACAGGCGGATATCGCCGGAGTCGAGCACGTCGCGCAGGGCCGTGATGATGCCCTTGATGCGCGGGTGGTCAGGGGCGACGCCGTAGCGCACCAGCCCGTAGGGCGCAGGGAGCTGCTCGAACAGGTCGATGGAGAGGTCGAAGGTCTTCTCGGCCTTGAGCAGGATGTCGGCGGCATAGATGCCGGCGGGCCCTGCTCCGACGATGGCCAGGCGAAGCTTGGTCATGGGGTCTCTTTCAGTTGGAGCGCTCGACGATGGTCTCAGCGAAACGGGTAAGCGCCTTCTTCACGGGTCCTTCCGGAAGCGGCGCAAGTGCCTCGACGGCTTCGCGCGACCAGCGGTGTGCCTCGTCAAGTGTCTGCGCGGTCACCGGATGCGCGCGCAGCTCGGCGATCGCGGCAGTGAAGTCTTCTTCATCGGCTTCGCCGTAGAAGGCGGATGACACGTCCCGCTCGATCCGCCGCAGAAGGTCGTCCGCATCCGGGTCGACCTTCGCAAGCCTGCGCAGGTAGAGCAGGGGGAGTGTGGCGACGCCGGCGCGCAGGTCTGTGCCCGGAGTCTTGCCGGTCTCATCGATTTCGGCGGCAAGGTCGATCACATCGTCGATGAGTTGGAACGCGACGCCGATCTTCTCGCCGAACACTTCGACGGCATGCTGGTACTCCTTGGGTGCATTGGAGAAGATCACACCGACCTGGGCTGCGGCGGAGATGAGTGAACCTGTCTTGTCCGCGAGCACCTGGATGTAGTGCTCGATCGGGTCTTCGCCGTCGCGTGGGCCGATCGTCTCGTGCAATTGCCCGAGGCAGAGCCGTTCGAACGTCTCGGCCTGCAGCTTGAGCACGCGGGCCCCCAACTGGGCGCCGAGCTTGCTCGCACGGGCGAAGAGCAGGTCCCCGGTGAGGATCGCTACGGAGTTGCCCCACACGCTTTGCGCGCTCGGCACCCCGCGCCGCATCTGCGCCTCATCCATCACATCGTCGTGGTAGAGCGAAGCGAGGTGGGTGATCTCGATGGCCTCAGCCGCGATGATGACGTCGGCGTTGTTGCCTTCGCCCAACTGCGCGGTCAGGAGCGTGAGCACGGGCCGCACGCGCTTGCCGCCCGCCTCGAGCAGGTAGCGGCTCGTGACATCCGCGATCTCGTCCGCAAACTCCATCTGGCGCAGCAGGCCGGCCTCGACCGCCTCGAGCCCCTCCTCGATCGCTGCGGCGAAGCGCCGTTCGTCGCTGGAGGCGAACAGCTTCTCACCGAGCCCCAGCGAGGAACTCAGCGTGTTGCTGCGGCGGGCAAGTGGCACGCTCGGGGTCACTGGATAGACCGGTTTCTGTCGCGAGGCCACTACGGCTTCGAGTTCTGGGCTGCCGCCCCTGGCAGGGTGATCGGTCGGGTGGCGTTGCTCTTGCGTTTGGCGACCGAGGCGAGCACGGAGGCATCCACGGGCTTGCTGCCGCGATGCAGGGCCACGATGCCGCCGGTGAGGTTGCGGTAGGCGACGCGCGTGAAGCCCGCGCCGCGGATCCACTGGCTCAGTTCGCCCTGGTCGGGCCAGGCTTTGATGGACTCGGCGAGGTAACCGTATGCGTCTGGATTGGAGCTGACCCGGTCGACGATCGTCGGCATGACGTACTGCAGGTAGGCCCAGTACCCCGCGCGGAAGATCGCGACGGGAGGCTTCGAGAACTCGCACACGACGAGCCGGCCGCCGGGCTTGAGCACGCGGTACATCTCGCTGAGTGCGACCTTCGGCTCATTCACGTTGCGCAGCCCGAAACTGATGGTGACGGCGTCGAACTCGTTGTCGCCGAAGGGCAGCTTCTCCGCGTCTCCTTCGATGAACTCGATCTTCGGGTGCTTGCGGCGACCCTCCGCGACCATTCCTGCTGAGAAGTCGAGGGCGACGACCCGGGCGCCGTTGCGCTGTAAAGCGGCCGAGCTGGTCCCCGTGCCCGCTGCGACATCGAGGATGCGCTCAGCAGGCATCGGAGCGACCGCGCGCACCATTGCGGCCCGCCACAGGATCGCGTTGCCGCCGGAGAGCACGGAGTTCGTGCGGTCATAGTGCCTGGCGACATCATCGAACATGCGCGCGACGTCGTCGGGCCGCTTGTTCATGTCCGCCTTGCTCATAGCCACAAGTCTACGGTTTAGACGCAAGTAGGCTGGCTGGGTGATACGCGCGGAAGGTTCCACCCGCGCGCTCGGCGTGAGCACGACGGCGATCGCAGATCCCGGGTCGCTCGTCGCGCTGCTCGCGCCGCGGCATCCGCTCGCCTTTCTCCGGGACGGGGACGGCATCCTCGGCATCGGCGAGGCGCTGCGACTGGAGTTCACCGGTCCGTCGAGGATCATGGATGCCGCGGCGGCCTGGCGCGCGCTCGCCACCGCCTCGACGGTGGACGACGCCGTGCGCCTCCCCGGCTCCGGACTGGTCGCCTTCGGCAGTTTTACGTTCTCTTCTGCCTCGGCGGCCACGAGCCTGCTCATCATTCCTGCGGTCGTCGTCGGTAGGCGCAATGGCGTCTCCTGGGTAACACACATCGGGTCGGCCGGCTCTTTGCTCAGTGCCGCGGCCCCGCTCGATGCCGCACCCGCGGGTAAGCCTTTCACCACCTCCCTCGCTCCGGGTCATATGTCGCCGAAGGCATACGCCGCGGCCGTGGTGTCGGCGATCGGGCATATTGCCGCGGGCGAGGCGAGCAAGATCGTGCTCGCGCGCGACCTCGTCGGGCAGATTCCGGCGGACTCCGACCTGCGCCTGCCCATTGCCCGGCTCGCGGCAACCTATCCTGAGACCTTCACCTTCGCCCTCGAGGGGCTCATCGGCTCCAGCCCCGAAACACTTGTACGCGTGCACGGCAACGCCGTGAGCGCCCGGGTGCTCGCCGGCACGGCTCCCCGCGGGGAGGATCCCGTATCCGACGCGATCGCCCAGACGACAATCGCCACGTCGGCAAAAGATCTCGCCGAGCACGACTTCGCCAGGGCGAGCGTCATCGCGTCGCTGGGGGCCCACGCCTCGGACCTGTCCGCTGACCCGCCCTTCCCGCTCGCGCTGCCCAACCTCTGGCACCTCGCCAGCGACGTGACGGGCACGCTCACCGACGGCTCGAGCGCGCTCGACCTCGTCGCGGCGCTGCACCCCACCGCTGCCGTCGCAGGAACCCCGACGGACGTCGCGCTACAGCTCATCGCCCAACTCGAGCCATTCGACCGAGGCCGTTACGCCGGGCCCATCGGGTGGGTGGGAGCCGATGGTGACGGCGAGTGGGCGGTCGCCCTACGCTGCGCCCAGGTGGACGGCAGCACCGTCACGGCCTACGCGGGCGCCGGGATCGTCACCGGCTCGGACCCGGCCCGCGAGCTCGCGGAGACGACGCTCAAGTTCCGGCCGATCGCGGAGGCGTTCGGCTGAGTCGAGGCCCGACTCGCACCCGATGCACCCGACGCAGCTCGCCGCGCCGGCGCCGCACCCGCCGGCCACCGCACCCACCGCCCACCGCCCACGCCCACCGCCCACGATCGCGGCGGCGGTCGCACCCTCTATTCATTCGCGATCTCAAGGAGTCGGCGCATTCGTTCCTTGAGATCGCGAACGTTTCAATCACGCGGGCGGATCCCGGCGCGTTCGGCCGACGGTCGCACCACTGACTGCGTGCGGGCGGTGGCCACGAGGTGGTGGCCCCTGGTGAGCAGCGGTAGGGCCGCCGGCGCCTCAGGTCGCCGCGAGCCGGGCCTTCTCGGCCGCCACGTCATACGTCGCCGCCGGCCACTGCGGGTCGATCCGGCGCAGCGCGTCGAGCAGCAGTGATTGCACCGCCCAGCGCGCGTACCATTTGCGGTCGGCGGGAACCACGAACCACGGGGCAAGCGGCGTGGAGGTGCGTTCCAGAGCGACCTGGTATGCGTCCATGTACGCGGGCCAATGAGCGCGCTCGTCGACATCGCCCGGGTTGAACTTCCAGTTCTTGTCCGGGCGGTCGAGGCGCTCCTCGAGACGCGCCTTCTGCTCCTCATAGCTGATGTGCAGCATGACCTTGACGATGGCGGTGCCGTCGAGGGCGACCTCGCGCTCGAACTCGCTGATCAGGCCGTAACGCTGCTCGATCACCTCAGGGGTCGAGAAGCCGTGCACGCGGTGGATGAGCACATCCTCGTAGTGGGACCTGTCGAAGACCCCGATGCGACCCGCAGGGGGAAGCTCCCGGCGCACCCGCCAGAGGAAGTCGTGCCTCTTCTCCGCCTCGGTGGGCGCCTTGAACGCGTGCAGGGATACGCCCTGCGGGTCGACGGATCCGACGACATGACGGATGACGCCGCCTTTGCCCGCGGTGTCCATCGCCTGCAGCACGAGGAGCACGCTGCGGGTGCCGCCCGCCGTCGAGTCCGCGTACAGGCGCTCCTGCAGCATTCCGAGCTCGGTGACGTTGCTCTCCAGCTGCTTCTCGGCGGCCTTGCGGCTCTCGATGCCGGGAGTGGATGAGGTGTCGACCTTCGCGAGGTCGAATCCGGCAGCGACAGGGGTGAGCTGGTGCATAGTTGACACGCTACTCGCGCGGCAGGGGCACTTCCACGACCACGGGACCCGCGGATGCCGTGAGCGCCTGGTCGAGTTGGCCGCGGGTTTCGACGCGCACATAGTCCCAGCCGTACGCCCTCGCGAGCTGCTCGACGGACGCCTGCTGCGGGGTCAGCAGCACGCGGTCGAACGCCGGCCCGCCCTGTTGCCCCACCTCGAGACCGTCAAAGATCGTGCCACCTTTGTCGTTGCCGACGATCACCTGGATGCGCGGCCGCTCCTCCCCGGCACCGAATAGCAGCGCGCCCACATCGTGCAGGAACGCGAGGTCCCCGAGGAGCACGCGGGTGGTGCCGCGCGTACCGTTGGACTGGCTGGCGAGCGCGAAGCCCAGCCCAGTGGCGATCGTGCCGTCGATGCCGGCGAGCCCGCGATTCGCGTGCACCGCGATCTTCTTGCCCGTGACGAAACGGTCGGCCTCCCGGATCAGCCGGGATGCCCCCAGCACGAGCCGGTCGTGCGGCCAGGTGGCACGCCAGGCGGCCTCCACGAGGGCGCGGCGGGTGACGGGAGCGCGTACGGCGGCGAGCTCGGCTTTGGCGTGCTCCCCGGCGGGAGCCGCGACATCCGGAGCAGTTTCCTCGGGCTCGATAAGCGCGCGGGATGCCGCGACCCAGCGCCCAACCCATGACCGTTCCTCGGGCTCGCCCACGACGCGCACGTCATCAGCGAACACGGTGACGCTGTGCCCGGGGTTGTAGTCGTCGGCGGACCGGCCGCGCACCACCACCGTCTCGACGCCGGGGCGTTGGATGAGCGCTGGCACCTCGCGACTGAGCGTCGGGTGCCCGAACACGATCACGCGGGAAACCCGGTCACCGAAGTTTGCCGTCCCCAGCAGTTGCCGGTAGGCGACCACGAGATTGGGGCCGAAATGGGCGCCGCTGGCAACCTCGGCGAGCAGGGGTGCCCCGAGTTCGCGGGCGACCTCCTCGGCGCGCTCACCCGAGCCGGTGCCCGCGACGACGATCGTGCCCGGGGCCGGCCGCAGGTCGAGCCTGTCGAGACCTCCCGACGTGTCGCTGGCGGGTGAGATCTCGACAAGCTCGATCGGCGGGGCCAGCTCGATCGGCGCATACGAGAACGGCGAGGAAAGCGGCTCCGCGAAGGACAGGTTGAGGTGCACGGGGCCAGATGCTGCGGCGAAGGCATCGCGCGCGAGTTGCGCCGCGGCATCCGCTTCGCCCGGCTCACCGCTGGGCGGGCCCACGTCCCAGGTGCGTTGCACGGCTGAACCGAAGATGCCGGGCTGCTCGGTCGTCTGGTTGGACCCCACCCCGCGCAGCGCCTCCGGGCGGTCGGCGCTGACCACGATTATCGGCACTCCCGAGTGGTGCGCCTCGAGCACTGCCGGGTGCAGGTTGGCGACGGCTGTGCCCGAGGTGGTGATCACGAGCACGGGCATGCCCGTCTCGACGGCGAGGCCGAGCGCGAGGAATCCGCCGACCCGCTCGTCGATGCGCACACGCAGCCGCAGCAGCCCGAGCCTGTCGAATTCGGCAGCGACGAGGGCGAGGGCCTGCGAGCGCGATCCCGGGCTGAGTACGACATCGCGCACGCCGAGGCGCACGAATTCGTCGAGCAGGGCTATCGAGAACGCCGTCGCCGGCGACTCAGTCCTTGGGGGGGTCATCGTCGAGATCGGCGAGTTCCTGCTCGAGGCGGCGGATGCGTTCGTCCTGTTCCTCGTCCCGACGAAGGTTGCGCAGGAATGCCGGGTCGTCATCAGGTGCGACGGTGCGGCGGTCGGGCAGCCCGTTGCGGCGCTCCCGGCCCGCGAGGAACCAGAGGATCGCGCCGATCACCGGAAGCACAACGATGACAAGCACCCACAGCGGCCGGTTGAGCGCGCGGATGCGGCGCTGGTCGATCAACATGACGTCGACAATCGCGAACACGTCGAAGGCCAGCACCAGGAAGGCCAGAACGACGTAAAACCGTGCCATGGCGCAATTCTAGGCTCGCATCCTGCTCACCGGCTGCGTGCATACACTGGCAGGGTGAAACCCTGGGTGCAGTACAGCCTCGTGCGGCTTGCCACGTTCGCAATAGTGCTCGTCGTG
This sequence comes from Rhodoglobus sp., assembly GCA_025464445.1. Lineage (GTDB taxonomy): Bacteria > Actinomycetota > Actinomycetes > Actinomycetales > Microbacteriaceae > Rhodoglobus. Next base: position 44,832 of record JAODLY010000050.1, read on the forward strand.
CTCGGCTTCGTGGCGACCCCGCAGGGCGTTCCGCTTTGGGTGTCCGCCGTCGTCGCGGCCATCATCGGCTGGTGCGTGGCCTACATCTTTTTCGGAAAACTCCGGGATGCCGTCGCGCGCGATCTCGCCGAACGCCGAGCAGCACCCTCGACCTCGAAAGACGCCGACGCTGAAGCCGAAGACGTCGAAGCGGGCTAGTTTCGGCTAGAAGGCGACGGCCCAGCCGAGGCCGATGCCGAACACGAGGGCGGTGAGGGCAGTCAACCGCAGCGCCACGATCAGCTCTGGAGCGGTCTTCGCCGACAGGGTGATGCCCGCCGCGGGAATCGCCGCGAGTAGGGCGAAATAGACGAGGTAGGCGTTCGCGTAGAACACCACGAAGAACCCGAGGATCACGAACGGCAGCAGCACGAGCACGGTGAAGATGATGCGGGATGCCCGCTCGCCGATCCGCACGGCGAGCGTGCGCTTGCCGGCCAGTTTGTCCTGCGCGATGTCGCGGATGTTGTTCACCATGAGCACCGCGCAGGCGAAGAGCCCCGCGGCCGCGCCGCCCAGCCAGCTCTCGAGGGTGACGGTGCCTGCGAGCACGAACGTCGTGCCCGCCGTCGCGACGATGCCGAAGAAGACGAACACGAACAGCTCGCCGAGGCCCGCGTACCCGTACGGCCGCTTGCCCCCCGTGTAGAACCAGGCGGCGAGAATCGCCGCCGCGCCGACGGCGATGAGCCACCAGACCTGGGTGCGGTAGACGATCACGAGGCCGGCCAGCGCCGACAGGGCGAAGAACGCGAGCGCCACGATGAGCACCGTGCGCGGCTTCGCCGCCCCCGAAGCGGTGAGCCGCCGCGGCCCGACCCTGTGCCTGTCGGTGCCGCGCACGCCGTCGGAGAAGTCGTTGGCGAAATTCACACCCACCTGCAGCGAGAGCGCGACGGCCAGGCACAACAGGGTGCGGAGCCAGTGCCAGCCCGGTCCGCCTTCGTCGTGGGTGAGCACGTATGCCGCGGCCGTGCCGATCGCAACCGGGGCGATCGCCAACGGCAGGGTCTGCAGTCGGGCGCCCGCGACCCAGTCGCCGAAGGTCGCCTTGTGCACGGGGGCCACACCGGGCGGCCGACCCCCTGGCCGACCGCTCCTGCTGTTCTTGCCCTGTGTCTTCTTGGGCGCGGGAACGCTCGCGGGATTGATGCGCTGCTGTCTCGGTGTAGCCACGGAAGGAGTCTACTGAGCCGCGAGTGACGCAATGCCGAGTCGGTCCGGCTTGCCAGAAGCCAGCATCGGGATCGCGTCGACGACGAGGATGCGCTGCGGTGCGGCCTCGCGCCCGAGCGCTTCGCCCACGGCGGCCCGCACGACGTCGAGGGGCAGGTCCAGCACGCTCACCACGACGGGGACCTGGCCCCACTCGGCGCTCGGCGCGGCCACGACGACCGCCGCCTGCATCCCTGGCAACGAGCGCACCACGAGCTCGACCTCGGCGAGGGACACCTTGATGCCGCCGGAGACGATCACGTCGTCTACCCGGCCGATGATGGCGAGCACTCCGTTTTGCAGCTCGCCCGTGTCGTCAGTGCGGTACCAGCGGCGACCGTCTCGCTCGACGAATGCTGCGGCGGTGCGCCCCGGGTCGCCGAGGTAGCCCTCCGCGAGCACGGCGCCGGCAAGCTCCACGCGGCCCTCGACGATCTCGACGACGGTGTTGCCGATCGGCACACCGTCGTAGACGCAACCACCGGCGGTTTCGCTCGACCCGTAGGTGCGCGTGATGTTGAGGCCGAGTTCGAGCGCGCGAGCGATGAGCCCGGCCGGCGTGGCCTGTCCGCCGACGAGGATGCGGTCGAACCTGCGCAGCACGTCAGTCGCCGCTTCGTCGTCCATGAGCCTGGCCAGCTGCACGGGTACGAGGGACGTGTAGCGCACCGGGTGGTGCATGACGCCAGCCGCCGTGATGAAGTGGCCCGTCTCGAACCTGCCACCGATGCCGTTCATGACCACAGGGACAGTCGCGGCGGCGAGCGAGCGTACGAGCACGTTGAGCCCAGCGATGTAGGTCAGCGGCAACGCGAGCAGCCACTGGCCGGGGCCCCCGAGAGCCGATTCGGATGCCGCGGCGCTCGCCAGCAGCGCGTCGGCGCTGAGCTCGACGCGCTTGGGGCGCCCCGTCGAGCCACTCGTCTCGACCACAACGGCAACCCGTTTCGCGACCACGGACGGCAGCCCCTCCGCCACCCCGGCATGCGGAAGAATCGCCGGTCCGTCGCCGGCAAGCGCGGTGGCGAGTGATCGCTCGACAGCGTGGCTGTCGCCGGCTGGCACCACCACGAGCGGCCTGGTCACCTCAGAACTGCCAGGGGTACGGCGCCCAGTCCGGCTTGCGCTTCTCGAGGAAGGCGTCCCGGCCCTCCACAGCCTCATCGGTGCCGTAGGCGAGCCGCGTGGCCTCGCCCGCGAAAACCTGCTGGCCCACGAGCCCGTCGTCGACCGCGTTGAACGCGAACTTGAGCATGCGGATGGCGGTCGGCGACTTGCCGAGGATCTCGTTCGCCCACTCGTAGGCGACCTTCTCGAGGTCCTCGTGGGGAACCGCAGCGTTGATCGCGCCCGCCTCGAGGGCGCGGGCCGCGTCGTATTCGCGCGCGAGGAAGAAGACCTCACGTGCGAACTTCTGGCCGACCTGGCGCGCGAAGTATGCGCTGCCATAGCCGGCGTCGAATGAGCCGACATCGGCATCCGTCTGCTTGAAGCGGGCGTGCTCGGCCGAGGCGATAGACAGGTCGCACACGACATGCAGCGAGTGGCCGCCGCCGGCAGCCCAACCCGGGATGACCGCGATGACGACCTTGGGCATGAAGCGGATGAGGCGCTGCACCTCGAGGATGTGCAGCCTCCCGGCGCCCGAGCGGGTCGAGCCTGCCGAGACCGCTCCCTCGTGATACTCATACCCGTCGCGCCCGCGGATGCGCTGGTCGCCGCCGGAGCAGAAGGCCCAGCCGCCATCCTTCTCGCTCGGCCCGTTGCCGGTGAGCAGCACGACGCCGATCTTCGGGTTCTGGCGCGCGTCATCCAACGCCCGGTACAACTCGTCGACGGTGTGCGGACGGAACGCGTTGCGCACCTCAGGGCGATCGAAGGCGATGCGCGCGACGCCCCCCGTGACGTCCTGGTGGTAGGTCACATCCGTCAGCGACCCGAAGCCGTCGACCTCATGCCAGAGGTCAGGGTCGAAGAGCTCGGAGATCGCCTTGGCCATGGCCTCAGCCTACGACCACGGTCATCCGGTCTGGAGGCCACCGACGAAGCGCAGCACGACGAGCAGCACGAGCGGATCCGCCACAACGCCCACGATGACGGCGATAACGCCCCAACGCCGACCCCAGCCGAGGATCACGGCGAGCACTCCCCCGATCACGGCCAGCACCGAGAGGCCGATCGCGCCATACGCGACGACCGTGGCCAGCCGGTAGTCGCCGGCCGTCGCCATCACCACACCGGCGGCGAGGGCAGCCGCGGTGAGCACGGCGAAGGCCAGTGCCAGGACGCCGAGCAGCGCAGTGCCGGTGCGCTCCAGTGGCTCCGGCTCCTCCTCGGCGGGCTCGTCTTCGCCTTCGATGAACATCGGCACGACCTTGATCCCCAGCTCGGGATCATGCCGCTCGATTGTCACGAAAATCACCATAGCCGACTGGCCGGTTGCCAGACTGGAGCCATGCTCCCCCCGATCGACGACCTGCTCGGCTCCGCGCGGGTCGTGTCCCTTCCACTCGTTACGCGGTTCCGCGGGGTCGAGGTGCGGGAGGCGCTCCTCATCGAGGGGCCCGGCGGGTGGACGGAGTTCTCGCCGGTCACGGAATACGACGACCGCGAGGCATCCGCCTGGCTGGCTGCCGCCATCGACTTCGGCTGGAGCGCCACCCCCGCGCCGTTCCGGGAGACCGTCCGCGTGAACGCGACGCTTCCGGCGGTGGCTCCCGGCGCGGTCGCGGATGTGCTCGCCCGGTTCCCCGGCTGTCGCACGGTCAAGGTCAAGGTCGCAGAGCCGGGGCAGACGCTGCGGGATGACACGGCTCGCGTCGCGGCGGTGCGCGCTCACCTCGGCGCGGAGGGCCGCATCCGGGTCGACGCCAACGGCGGATGGAATGTGGACGAAGCCGAGCACGCGATCCACGCGCTCGCCGAGTTCGACATCGAATACGTGGAGCAGCCCTGTTCCACAGTCGAGGAGTTGGCCGAGTTGCGCTCCCGGGTGAAGTACATGGGCATCCCGATTGCCGCCGACGAGAGCGTGCGCAAGGCCGAGGATCCGCTGGCCGTCGCGCGGGCTGGCGCTGCCGACATCCTCGTGATCAAGGCACAACCGCTCGGGGGCATCGCGGCAGCCTTGCGGATCGTCGCGGATGCCGGGCTGCCAGTCGTCGTCTCGAGCGCCCTGGACACCTCGGTCGGCATCTCGATGGGACTACATCTGGCCGCCGCCATTCCCACGCTCGAGTTCGACTGCGGCCTCGGGACTGCCGCACTTCTCGCGGCCGATGTGACCGATGAACCACTCATTCCGACCGACGGCCGGCTCGAGGTGCGCCGGGTCGTGCCGACGGAGCACCTGCTCAACGCGCACGCCGCGACCGCCGAGCGCACCGCCTGGTGGCTGGAGCGACTGCGCCGCTGCTACGCCGTACTCGCCTCCGCCGCTGGTTGAGTAGCGCGCAGCGCGTATCGAAACCACACCCCGAGGTCGAAGTCGTCCACAGATCTGTCCGGCGCCCATCTGCGCCCTGGTGAGGTGCGCCATCCTCCTGCCATGGCGTTCGTCTACATACTGCAATGCGCTGACGGCTCCTATTACGTCGGCAGCACCCGGAATCTCGAAAACCGGATCTGGCAGCACTCGACGGGCGCGGGCGCGGTTTACACGAGTACCCGGCTTCCGATCGAGTTGGTCTTCGCACAGGAATACGACCGCGTCGACGAGGCGTACGCGCGCGAGAAACAGATCCAGGGATGGTCCCGGAAGAAGCGCGAGGCACTCATTTCAGGGGCGTACGACGAGTTGCCGCGCTTGAGCAGGAAGACCTTCGGACGGGGTTTCGATACGCGCTGACGCGCTACTCAACCAGCGGGGTTTACGCGCTGACGCGCTACTCAACCAGCGTTACAGGCCCGAGTAGGCGTGCAGTCCCTTGAAGAAGAGGTTGACGATGGTGAAGTTGAAGACGACAGCGCCGAAGCCGATAATCGCGAGCGTCGCCGAACGGGAGCCGCGCCATCCGCGGGTGGCCCTTGCGTGGATGTAGCCCGCGAAGATCGTCCAGATGATGAATGTCCAGACCTCCTTCGTGTCCCAGCCCCAGTAGCGGCCCCAGGCGTGCTCCGCCCAGATGGCGCCCGCGATGAGGGTGAACGTCCAGAACACGAAGCCGACGACTATCACGCGGTAGGCGAGGTTTTCGAGTTTGTCCGCGGTCGGCAGCGTGTCGAGAAAACCCAGTCGCGTCGCTTTGCCCACGGCGCGGCGACCCTGCAACAGCTGCACGACGGAGAGCGCGGCCCCGAGCGCGAAGAAGCCGGTGCCGAGGGATGCGACGAAAACGTGGATGACGAGCCACGCCGACTGCAGCGCGGGCGGCAGCGGCACGACGTCTACGTAGAAGTTCGTCGAGGCGATACCGAGGGCGAGCAGCACGAAACCGGAAACGAAGGCGCCGAGAAAGCGCAGGTCCTGCCAGACCTGCACGGCGATGAAGACGCCGATGATTATCGCGGTGGCGGTGAGGGTGAACTCGAACATGTTTGCCCACGGCACGCGGCCGGCGGCCACTCCCCGCAGCACGGCTCCTACGACGTGCAGCACCCAGGCGACGATGGTGAGCGCGAACGCCGCCCGCAGGTAGCGGGGGCCTTTCGGCTGGGCCGCGGCGGGGGCATCCGTCGACAATCTCTCGAGCAGGGCGGTGGACCCGCGCTTCGCGGTTGCGGCACCCACCGCCACCTCGAGGCGCACCGGTGCCGGCGCCGACCGACGTGCGAGGTCGAGCGTGAACATGATGAACGCGATCGCGTAGATCGCCATCGCGGAGTAGATCGCCAGCAGGGAGTACGACGCGAGGGTGTCAGTCACGTTCTCACCCTAAGCCAAGGGCTGCTGGGAGTGCCGTTCAGCGATCTCCTCGACGGCTGCCGCCAGCGCGGGGTCGTCGCCCCTGGCCAGCCCGGCGTATTCGAGCGTCAGCACGCCGGCCTTGCCGGTCACCACCTTGACCCACACCCGGCGCCGCGGGATGAACAGGCTCGTTACGAGGCCGGCGACGACAAGGATGGCGAACACCAGCACCCAGACCTGGGCGGGATCGTGGTGCACGTCGAGCGAGACGAACCGCGGTATCGCCGTGAGTTCGATCGTGCCGAGGCCGCCTGGCAGCTGCGCGCTGTCGCCGACCCCGAGCCGGATCGCCGGGGTGTCGGCCTTCAGGCCGGCGACCTCGGTGAGCGAGTCGGTGTTCAGCGAATAGGCGTTGGTACCGACCCCATTGTCGAGCCCCAGGTCGCCCGTGTACATGTTCAGGCTGAGGATCGGGTTGAGCAGGTCTGGATAGTTCGAGGCCAGGGTGCCGTCCGTCTGCGCGACGCTCGTCGGGTAGAAGAAACCGAGCATGCCCAGTTGCTTGTCAAGCCCATCCGGAAGCTTGATCACGCAGATGCTCGTGAGGTTCGCGTTCTGCGGCAGGCATGCGGTCGGCTGCGAGAACACGACGGTGCCGTTCGGGTCTTTCACGGTGACGACCGGCGCGTACCCGTTGCCCAGCAGGTAGACCTGCGTGCCGCCGATCTCGAGGGGCGAGTTGACCTTGATGACGTCTTTGTGCGGCTTCTGGCCGCGCAGCGTCGTCGTGACGGCTGCCGTGTAGTCGATCGGCTGGCCGAGCGCGTTGAGGTTCTTCTGCTCGTAGACCGGTGTGAAGCTGTCCAGCGCTATCGAGTAGGGCTCGAGAGCGCCGTCGCTGAAGAAGCGGCCGGGGTTGAACGAGTCGTAGCTGGCGAGCGAGTTGTTGAACGCGTAACCCTCGACGACGACGCGCTGCCCGGTGTAGCCGAACCCGCCGCCGACGCCGACGGTGATGAGCACGCCGATGAGCGCGGTGTGGAAGACGAGGTTGCCGGTTTCCCTGAGGTAACCGCGCTCCGCGCTGACCGAGTCGGGCGCTGAACTCGCCGAAGCGTAAACCTCGGTGCGGTACCCGAGCCTGCGCAGCAGCGTCCGCGCGGAGGCGATCGCGGTCGCTGCGTCCATCGTGGTCTCACGAGTGGTGAAACCTTCGAGCCTCGACAGGCGGGCCGGCGTCTTCGGCGGGCGGGCACGCAGCGCGTCCCAATGATGCTTGGTGCGCGGGATGACGCAGCCGATGAGCGACACGAACAGCAGCAGGTAGATCGCCGAGAACCACACCGAGGAGTACGTGCTGAAGACCCCGAGGCTCTCCAGCACCGGGGCGAGGGTCGGGTTGTTCGCCTTGTACTGCACGACGCCGTTGGGGTCTGAGCTCACCTGCGGCACGAGCGAACCCGGTATCGCCGCCAGCGCGAGCAGCAGTAGCAGCAGAAGGGCGGTGCGCATGCTCGTGAGCTGGCGCCAGAAGAACCTCAGGTAACCGACGAAGTCGAGCTTCGGCTGCACGATGGTTTCGGGGGCGTCGAAGTGCCCCTGCGGCCGGGTGCTGTCCGGTGCCTCGGCGTCGTTTGAAGCGGTGTCTTTAGAAGGGCGTGACGAAGCCACCGATCACCGCCCCGAGGTTCGAGATGAACAGGCGCCACAGGCCGCTGACCATGAGCAGCCCGATCACGACGAGCAGGGCCCCGCCGATGATGTTGATGAGCCGGATGTGCCGCTTGAGCCACGCGACCGAGCCGGTGACCCAACCGAGGCCGAGCGCTACCAGCAGGAACGGGATGCCCAGCCCGAGGCAATACGCGAACCCGAGCAGCGCGCCCCGCACCGGATCGCTCCCGTCCAGGGCGATGGCGTATACCGCGGTGAGGGTCGGGCCAATGCAGGGAGCCCAGCCCAGGCCGAACACGATGCCGAGCAGCGGTGCTCCCGCCAGCCCGGTCGCGACCTTCCAGCCCGGGCGGATTGTGCGCTGCGCGAATGTCACCTGCCCGATGAAGACCAGCCCCATGAGAATCACGACGACCCCGGCGATACGCAGGATGAGATCCATCCACGGCCGCAGCAGCAGCCCGGCGGTGCCGAACAGGATGCCGAACGTCACGAACACGAGGCTGAAACCGAGGATGAACAGCAGCACGCCGAGCAAAAGCCTGCTGCGGCCCTTCTGCTCGGCCGTGCCGGTGAATCCCCCCACGTAGGCGAGGTAGCTGGGAACCAGCGGCAGCACGCACGGGGACGCGAACGACACGAGGCCGGCGAGCAGCGCGATGGGGATGGCGATCGCGAGGTTGCCGCCGAGCACGAGCTCCCCGATCGGGTCGGTCACTTGCCGGCCTCCGCCACTACCCTGTCGATCATCCCTGACAGGATTATCGGGTCCCTGATCAGGCCGCTGATGCGCGCGGCGACTCGGCCCTCACGGTCCATCACGAGGGTGGTTGGCACGGCGTTCGGGGCGACGGCCCCCGAGAATGCGAGCTGCACGGATGCGGTCTGCCCGTCGAGGATCGACGGGTACTGCAGCCCGTACTTCGTCTCGAAAATCTTCGCCACATCGGCCGAGTCGCTGATGTTCACTCCGAGGAACTGCACGTCGGCGTACTTGTCGCTCAGCGTCTTCAGGTCGGATGCCTCGCTGCGGCAGGGCGGGCATGCCGCGTACCAGAAGTTGACGACATAGACCTTGCCCGCATAATCCTGGCTGGACACCGCCCCGCCGGACTCGTCGGTGCCGCTGAACTCGACGGCCGCATCCCTGCTCGCCGGCGGGATTTCGGTGTTCGCGCCGTCGCCGGAGACATAGCCCTGGCCGGAGCCGGAGGCGTATTGGTTGGCGAGTTTGTCCGGGGTGCAGCCGGCGAGCGCGAGCAGCAGAACGATGCCCACAGCGAGCACGAGCTTCTTCATACAGCTCCGAAGTCGGCGGCGTGCTCGAGCAGTGCCGCCGCGGGTTCGGCGTATCCGACCTCGACGAAGTGGTCTCCCTCGCGCCGCAGGGTGGTGATGCTGGAGAGGGTGCAGCGGCGTTTGCGCGGGTCGTGCGGCAGGCGCATCCCTTTCACCGAACGCGCGACCATCACTATGGGCATCTGGTGGCTCACCATGACGACCTCACCGGACTCGGCGTCGTCCCACGCGTCGGAGACGGCGGCGAGCATGCGTTTCTCGACGTCCTTGAACGGCTCGCCCCAGCTGGGCTTCATCGGGTTGCGCAGCTGCGGCCACGATTTCGGCTGGCGGATCGCCTGCTTCATGATCTTGCCTTCGAACCAGTTCGTCGGCTCGATGATCCGGTCTTCGGTGACGATGGGCAGTGCGAAGCGCTGCGACCACGGTTGCGCCGACTCCTGCGCACGCGTCAGTGGGCTGGCGTAGAGCGCCGTCACGGGATGCCCGGCGAGGCTGGCCGCCGCGGCATCCGCCATCTTGTGGCCCAGCTCGCTCAGGTGATACCCGGGGATGCGGCCGTACAGGACGCCCTCGGGATTGTGCACTTCGCCGTGACGGACGAGGTGGATGAGGTCTGCTGGCACCCGGTAAGTCTACTTTCGCCCCTCCTGTGCCCGAGCCGACCGCCCTTTTCCGTATGTCAGTTCAGCCGAACGTTCGCGCGAACTGACATACCGAAAACGGGATGCCGCACGAGCGACCCGCCGCCGGGCGCCCGACCGGCGCCCGGTAAACTCGCGGGGTGAGCCAACGCACCCTTATCAAGAACCTTGCCGCCGCGACCGACGGGCCCGTTTCCGTGTCCGGCTGGGTTGAGACGGTGCGCGACCAGAAGAAGGTGCAGTTCGTCGTGCTGCGCGACGAGTCGGGCGCCGTGCAGCTCGTCAACCCCAAGCCCGACGAGAGCGAGGCCTCGACAAGTTCGACCGGCCTTGCAGACGCGATCTCCGCGCTCGCCCAGGGCACGTTCCTCACCGCGACCGGTGAGCTCAAGCACGACGAGCGGGTCAAGCTCGGCGGCGTCGAGATCAAGCTGGCGGCCCTGGATGTCGCGGCTGCCGCCATCCCGGAAACACCGATCGCCGACGACTCCGGCATCGACAAGCGCATGGACTGGCGCTTCCTCGACCTGCGCCAGCCGAAGAACGCACTCATCTTCCGCATCCAGACAACGCTCGAGCACGCCTGGCGCAGCTACTGGGTCGAGCACGACTTCGTCGAGCTGCACACCCCCAAGCTCATGGCCAGCGCGAGTGAGTCGAAGGCCGAGCTGTTCGAGGTGGACTACTTCGACGGCAAGGCCTACCTCTCGCAGAGCCCGCAGTTCTTCAAGCAGATGGCGCAGCCCGCCGGTTTCGGCAAGATCTTCGAGATCGGGCCGGCTTTCCGCGCCGACCCGAGCTTCACGAGCCGCCACGCGACCGAGTTCACGAGCGTCGACAGCGAGATCAGCTGGATCGACTCCCACGAAGACGTCATGACGCTGCACGAGCAACTGCTCGTCGCCGGTTTCGCCGCCGTGAAGGCGAAGCACGGCGAGGAGATCGAAGCCCTGTTCGGCGTCGAGGTGACTGTTCCCACGACGCCGTTCCCGCGCATCCCGCTGGCCGAAGCGAAGCGCATCGTCGCCGAACGCGGCTACGAGGTGCCCAGGCATGACGACGACATGGACCCGGAGGGCGAGCGCCAGATCGCGGCATACGTCGCGGAGACCTTCGGCCACGAGTTCGTGTTCCTCACCGACTACGCCTCGAGCATCCGGCCGTTCTATCACATGAGGCACGTGGATGACGCTGCCCTCACGAACAGCTACGACCTCATCTTCAACGGCGTCGAGATCTCCACAGGAGCACAGCGCGAGCACCGCATCGACGTGCTCACGGCCCAGGCCGTGGACAAGGGCCTCGACCCAGAGGAGCTGGACTTCTACCTCGACTTCTTCCGCTACGGAGTTCCCCCGCACGGCGGTTTCGGCATGGGGCTCAGCCGCGTGCTCATGCTCATGCTGCACCTGCCCAACCTGCGCGAGGCGACATACCTGTTCCGCGGCCCAACTCGGCTCACGCCCTAAGCGCCGGCAACAGCTAGCCCGCGTTTACCTTCATGAGGCAGGATGACCCCATGTCCAAGAAAATCGACGCCGCGCTCAAGGATCTGAAGAAGGCGCTCACGAAGCACGCTTCGGCGGTCGGCGGGGACGCCGTCTCGCTCAAGAAGGCCCAGCGCGCGAGCGCCAAGGTCGCTGCCGCCGCAACTGCGTACGCCGAACTCGTGCACGCAAAGAGCGGCATGGGCAACCCGTTCAGCGACATGGTTCAACCCGGGCTCGAAGAATCGACACTGGCTTCCCTGCACGCCGAGCGGGATGCTATCGCCCAGAGCCTGACCGGGCCCATCCCGATCCAGAAGAAAGTCTCCTAGGCGTCGAAGTCGATCGCGGCTCGCCCCATCGTGTTCTCCCGCACGACATGCACTGCCTTCACGTGCTCTGGGTGCACGAGGTAGGCGCGCAGGTCGGCTTCGGTCTCGAAGTGGGCGATGAGCCCGGCGTCTGAGTTGCCGTCGATCGCGACGACGTTGGCGCTGACCTTGAGGTCGAGCAATTCGTCGATCACGCCGACAAGCGGTTCGAGTGCTCCGGCTATCGCGGCGACCGCAGCCGCACGGCCATCGGGATCTTCCGCCTTGAGGTTCCACGCGACGATGTGGGTGATCATGCTGTTGCCTCCAGGAGCGCCAGCCTCAGGCGTGGCGCGTCGATATGCCAGATGTTGTGCACCCTGCCGTCGATGAGGAGCACGGGAATCTCGTCCCAGTACCTCTCGTTGAGCTGCGGGTCGTCGAGGATCGACAGCTCTTCGAGGGTCACGGATGCCGCGGCCGGAAGGTCCGCGAGCACGGCGGTCACGACATCCCGCGCCGCATCGCACAAGTGGCACCCCGGTTTCGCGAGGAGGGTCAGGTGGGCGGAGGGCACGACCATAGACTAATCTCCGATGTCTGAAGCAGCGCCGCCGATCCCCAACGATCGTCCGATCGTGGCCTTCTTCGATGTCGATAACACGCTCATGCGCGGCGCGAGTGTCTACTACGTCGGCCGCGAGGCCTTTCGGCGCGGACTCATCTCGTGGCGTGATATCGCGCTGTTCGCGTGGCACCAGTTCCGCTTTCTCGCGGTCGGTGAGAACCGCGAGCATCTGGCCACCGCGAAGGATCGTGCGCTCGGCCTTGTCGGCGGCCACACCGAAGACGCACTCACCCTGCTCGCAGAGGACATCTACGACAAGTACTTCGCACCGAAGCTCTGGCCCGAGACTGTCGACCTCACGAGGGAGCACCTCGCGAAAGGCCACGAGGTGTGGCTCATCACGGCGACCCCGCAACTCGTCGCCCAGGTCATCGCCGACCGGCTCGGCCTCACCGGCGCGATAGGCACGCGAGTGCAGGCGCTCGACGGGGTGTTCACCGGTGCGCTCGACGGCCACGTCATCCACGGCGAAGAGAAGGCGGCAGTCGCCCGCCTGTTCGCGAGCGACAGGAATGCCGACCTCGCGAACTGCTGGGCGTACTCCGACTCGAGCAACGACATCCCGCTGTTGTCGATGGTCGGCAACCGGGTTGTCGTGAACCCGGACGCCAGGCTCGCCGCCTACGCGAAGAAGCAGGGCTGGACCGTGCTGCCGCTCAAGCGTTCGAGCATCAGGGATGCCCGCAAGAAGGTCAAGCGCGAGGCCCGAGCCGTCCGCCGTTCGAGGTAATTGGGCCCACGCCGCCCGGTTCCGGCGCGTCGTGGAGCGCTAGCGGAGCGACGTGACCGCGGTGGGACTACTTCTTGTTGCGGCGCTGGTGACGCGTCTTGCGCAGCAGCTTGCGGTGCTTCTTTTTCGCCATGCGCTTGCGACGCTTCTTGATGACTGAACCCATAAGGACCTCACTGATTTCTGAATGGACCGACCCGGTCCGATTCAGAACCGCGGAAAGACATACCGGGTAATTCTAGCGCAACCACCCCGGCCCGACTTTCGCGAGCCGTGGCCGCCCGAAGCGCCGCGGGAACGCGGCGAATTCGGAAACTAACCGACCTGGGAGTTGGGCGTCTCGATGGCCGCGGCGACAGCCGACTCCGGGATGCGGAAGGACCGGCCGAATCGCACGGCCGGCAGGTCTCCCGAGTGCACGAGCCGGTACACGGTCATGTTCGAAACGCGCATCATCTCGGCCACCTCGGCGACAGTGAGAAAACGCACATCGGAGAGATCGCGCGCCATGCTCATGCCCCTTTGGGTCTGCGCACTCCCCATGAAGTGTTACTGGAGTGCTAATCGGTAACACTAGGGGCTGCTGTGAGCCGCTGTCCACCCCCGCTCGGGTGCCGCTCGAGCGCTATTCGTCCGATGGTCGGCGACGGCTAAAACGCCTCGGCAGCCGCCTGGCCACGCGCTCCGAGGCATCCTGGATGACGCTTCGGGCCTGGTACGAACCCTCGGCGATGCGGCGCCCGATGCTGTCACCCACGTCTGCACCCGACCACGCGGCGAATACGGCTGACTCGTCGACGGCGGCATCGAGCTGGTCGTCGTCGAAATCCGCGCTGAGGAACGGCACGAGCCAGTCCTCGATATCTTCGAGCGGGCTCGAGTCGAGGCTGTAGTAGCGGTGCTGCCCGTCCTCGCGCACGGTCACCAGCCCGTGATCCCTGAGCACCCGCAGGTGCTTCGAGACCGTCGGCTGGGTGAGGCCGAGATGCTCGACGATCTCACCGACGCTGATGTCGCCCGCCGCGGAATCCTCGGAGATGTAGCGCTCGAGCAGCACGGCGAGCACTTGGCGCCTGGTCTCGTCAGCGATCACGTCGAAGATGTCAGCCATTGCATCAGGGTAGCGGGGCGTGCCGTGCGCGGACCATGCAAAGCTGTTCGGATGACGCCACCCTCGAAGTTCGCCGTGCCGACCCAGATGCACCTCCAGGGCAAGGCGAAGTCGGAGTCAACCGCCCTGAGCCGCTGGCTGCTGAAGAACCAGGTTCTTCCGGTCGGGCCGGAGACAGCCGAAAGCCAAACGAAGCCGCAGTCGTGGTGGAAGGTCATGTGCCTCACCGGGGTCGACTATTTCTCGTCCCTCTCATACCTTCCGGCGATCGCAGCCCTCGCGGCCGGGGCGTTCTCCCCGTTCGCGACGCTGCTCATCGTCGCCCTTACCCTGCTCGGGATGCTGCCGATGTACCGCAGGGTGGCCAAGGAGAGCCCCCACGGGCAGGGTTCCATCGCGATGCTCGAAGAGCTGCTGCCGTTCTGGCGCGGCAAGGTGTTCGTGCTCGTGCTGCTGGGCTTCGTGGCGACATCCTGGATCATCACGATCACCCTCTCCGGAGCGGACGCGACCGTGCACCTGCTCGAAAACCCTTACCTTCCAAAATTCCTCGCCGGGCAGGCCGTGCCGATCACCATCGTGCTCCTTCTCATCCTGGGGTTCGTGTTCCTTCTGGGCTTCAGCGAAGCGGTCACCGTCGCGATCCCCCTCGTCGCGCTCTTCCTGCTGCTCAACGCCGCCGTGGTCGTTGCCGGCATCGGCTCTCTCGCCTCAAACCCCGGCTACCTCAGCGACTGGACAGGCAAGGTCTTCGCCGGCGGCGGCGGCTTCGGCGGTGTTCTGGGGCCTGCCGTCGTCGCATTCCCGCTCCTCGTGCTCGGCCTCTCCGGTTTCGAGACCGGGGTCAGCATGATGCCGCTCATCGCCTCCACCGGCAAAACGACTGAACAGCGACTGGCATCCCGGGTCAAGAACACCAGGAAGCTGCTCACGACAGCTGCCCTCATCATGAGCGTCTACCTGCTGGCCACGAGCTTCATCACTACCGTGCTGATCCCCGCTGGCCAGTTCCAGCCCGGCGGCGAAGCGAACGGCAGGGCGCTCGCCTACCTCGCCCATTCGCTGCTCGGCGAGGGCTTTGGCACCGTGTACGACATCAGCAGCGTGCTCATCCTGTGGTTTGCCGGAGCGTCCGCGATGGCGGGACTCATCAACATCGTTCCGCGCTACCTTCCCTCCTACGGCATGGCCCCGGAGTGGGGTCGAGCGGTGCGCCCCGTCGTTCTCGTCTACACCGGGATCAGCATCGGCATCACGATCCTGTTCCAGGCGGACGTCAATGCCCAGGCCGGCGCCTACGCGACGGGCATCCTCGCGATGATGGTTTCCGGTGCGGTCGCCGTCACCGTCTCAGCAATCCGCCGAAAACGGGTGGGATCGGCGATCGGTTTCACCGTCCTAACCCTCGTGCTGCTCTATGCGCTCGTGGCTAACGTGATCAAACAGCCGGAGGGCATAGCCATCTCTGGCGTGTTCGTCGCAGGGATAATCCTGATCTCACTCATCTCGCGGGTCTCACGCGCCACCGAGTTGCGGGTGGACAGCATCGAGTTCGACTCCGCAGCACGCAAGTTCATCACCGACGCGTTCGAACTCGATGGCTCGATGAACCTGATAGCGAACCAGCGACAGGCGGGGGACAGGGCCGAGTACGAGGCGAAGGAGGCCGCACAGCGGGAGATGAACCCCGTGCCCACGAAGGCCCACCTGCTGTTCCTCGAGGTCGAAGTCGTCGACCCGTCCGACTTCAGCGACGTGCTGCATGTTCGAGGCGTCGAAATTGACGGATACCGCATCCTGCGCGTTCACAGCCCCGCCGTGCCGAACGCGATAGCAGCCGTGCTGCTCGCGCTCAGGGACAGCCTCGGAGTTCGCCCACACTGCTACTTCGAGTGGGCTGAGGGCAACCCGATCGGCCACCTGCTGCGCTACCTGCTGCTCGGCCGTGGGGATACCGCCCCCGTGGTGCGCGAGATCCTGCGTGAAGTGGACAGGGACCCTTCGCGTCGTCCCCGTATCCACGTCGGCGGCTGAGCGCAGCCATCAGGGGGAATGCTCAGCCTCCCGCAGCCATCTCCCTGGCGCGCACCAGCGCTGCCGCCGTGGCCCGGTCGAAGAGTGCCTTGAGGTCGGCCTTCTGCAGCTCGCCGACAGCCCGCTCTGTGGTTCCTTTCGGACTGGTCACCTGCGCACGAAGGGCAGACGGCTCCTGCCCGGATGCCACGAGGAGCTCGGTTGCGCCGAGAAATGTTCCATTGACGAGTTGGGCGGCGATCTCCGGGCTGAAACCGAGATCGACGGCCGTGCGGGTGAGTTCTTCGATGAAGTAGAAGACGTATGCGGGGCCCGAGCCCGAGATCGTGCTGAGCGCGTCGATCTGTGATTCCGGGATTTCCACCACCGTGCCCACGGTCTCGAAGAGCGTGCGGCCCAGCGCAATGTTGTCCGCACTTGCGCGCGAGCCTGCCGAGAGACCCGTGACGGCCCTGCCCACGATGGCCGGGGTGTTCGGCATGGCACGCAGCACGCTGTTGGGGACTATTCCCTCCATCGTTCGGGTGGTCACGCCCGCCGCGACGCTGATGACGAGCGCGTGCGGGTCGAGGGCTCCCGTGATCGCGGCGAGCGTGTCGGGCACCATTGCCGGTTTGACGCCGATGAGCACGACCGCAGCGCCGTCCACTGCACGCAGGTTGGCATCCGGAGTCGTCTCGAGTGCGAAAGACTCAACGCCGGCGCTTCGCACGATGGCGGCCTTCGCCTCCGTGCGGTTGGTGACCCTGATGCCGCCGCTGACAGTCACAGCTGGGGAGAGCAGGCCGTGAAGGATGGCTCCGCCCATCGCCCCGGCCCCGATGATCGCGATCGTGGGAAGTGTCGTCGCCATGTGGTCATCCTAGGATTGGGCGCATGAGCGCATCGGGTGGCAGCAAAGCAATCATCGCCGCATTGCTGGCCAACCTGGGAATAGCTGTCACGAAATTCGTCGCGTTCCTTTTCTCCGGGTCGAGCTCAATGCTCGCCGAGAGTGTGCATTCGCTTGCGGATACCGGCAACCAGGGGTTGCTGCTGCTCGGCGGGCGCAAGTCGAAGAAGCAGGCCGATGCCGAGCATCCGTTCGGGTACGGCAGGGAACGTTACGTCTACGCGTTCGTCGTGTCGATAATCCTGTTCTCGATCGGCGGCGTCTTCTCCATCTATGAGGGCATCAACAAGATCCAGCAGCCGCACGAGCTGGAGGTGCCGTGGCTGCCGATCCTCGTGCTTGCGGTCTCGATCGTGCTCGAGGCGTTCTCGCTGCGCACGGCCGTCAGGGAGTCGAACCAGACGCGGGGCAAACAGGGCTGGATCTCTTTCGTGCGCCACGCAAAGGCGCCCGAACTTCCGGTCGTGCTGCTCGAAGACTGCGCCGCCCTTCTCGGTCTCGTCTTCGCTTTCCTCGGTGTCGGCCTGACGATCCTCACCGGAAATCCCCGCTGGGATGCCATCGGTACCCTTGCGATCGGCGTGCTGCTGATCCTCGTCGCGGTGATCCTCGGCATCGAGACGAAGAGCCTGCTCGTTGGCGAAGGTGCGAACGCCGACGACTTCGACAGCATCCGCGACGCGATCAACGCTCAGCCGGAGGTCGAGGCGCTCATCCATATCAAGACCCTCTACCTCGGCCCAGACGAGTTGCTCGTCGCGGCCAAGGTCGCGTTCGCGGCAAAGGCGAAACTCGTGGATGTCGCGAGGTCTATCGATTCCGTCGAAGCCGCGATCCGCGCCGCGGTGCCGATCGCGCGCGTGATCTACATCGAGCCGGACGTCTACGCGCCGAACGGCGCCCACCCCTCCACCGATTCGATAGTCATCAAGGGCACCGACTAGTAGTTCGCCTTAGATGATTGCAAGCGCGTCCACGAGCCGCCCGGCGAGGGCCTCGGCATCGGGAACGGCGTCGAGGCCGTCGAAGCACGCGAGGAATGCGTGCTGAAAGGCGGCCCCGCACAACAGGGCGGCGGCGGCATAGGCGTCCGGTTCCCCCGGGATCCGGCCGAGCGCGAGTTCACCATCCAGGTATCGCTCGATAGTTCGCGCCGGCCAGTGTGGCCCTGCGCCTTTCGCAGTGATCCCCTTGCGCCAGGTGACAAGGAGCTCGACATCGCTGAAGATCGACGCTGACATCGGAAACGATCCAACGTAGAACTCCATAAGACCGACGGTCGCGTCGACCAGATTTTCGCGCACATCGCCGCTGCCGACGAGCGCCACCGGGTCGGAGAGGCCCGTTACCCGCTCTTTGAGCACGCTGAGGTAGATGTCCTGTTTGTCGGCGAAATGCTTGTACAGCAACGCCTCCGAATAGCCCGCCTGCCTGGCGATCTCTTTCGTGGTCGCGCGGGCGATGCCCCTGTCGCGCATCACCTGGGCCGCAGCGTCCAGGATCGTCTCGCGTGCGGTCACCGTGCTCTCCTTTTTGCTCACGACTTGACAGGTGAGTGTCCACTCACCCTATCATTGCGGTTAGTGAACACTCACTAACCGCACCAGGGAGACACATGAGGATCGCCGTGTGGGTATCAGGATCACGCGGGCAGACCTCGCACGTGCACTTCTCGACGCCGTCACCGACCACTCGACAATCCACAAGACCATCTCGGTCGCCAACTAGATCGGACCCACCATGACCGCGCTCGAAATCATCCGTCTCATCCTCCTCGTCATCCACCTCGTCGGCCTGGCGGCGATCATCGGCCCGTACATCCTGCAGAACCGCAGGAAGTCGGGATTCGAGTTCCAAACGATGCTCGTCGGGTCGATTGTGCAAGTCGTGTCGGGGGTGCTGCTCATCGCGGTGCGCAAGACCGAGGAACTCGCCGTGATCGACGCGAAGATGGGCGTCAAACTCGGGATCGCCCTGCTCGTCCTGGCGGCGGCGATCATCGCGATCGTGCGCCAGCGGCGCCTGGCGGCGGCCGGCAAGTCCGATGCTCCGGTCCTGCCCCTGCTGCACACAGTGGGCATCCTGGCGATCGCCAACGTGATCGTCGCGGTGGTCTGGCGCTAGTCCTCCCGCCGGGGCTAGTCTCTCGGTGTTCTCCATGACAACCGATGTCCCAGGAAGGAAGCCCATGCGCAAACTCTTTGCAGTACTCGCCATCCTGCTCACCCTCTCCGCGATAATGCAGCTCTACTTCGCGGCAATGGGGGTTTTCAGCAACCCCGACGACGACCTCTTCGCCATCCACGGGTTCAACGGGCAGTACGTGCTGCGTTACCTCCCTGTGCTGCTCATCGTTGTCGGCGCGATTGCGAAAGTCGGAAGAACACTCATCTGGATGTCCGTGTGGATGATCATCGGCACTCTCGTGCAACTCGTGCTGTTCATTCTTTCCGGCGTCATCTTCGGCGTCGGCCCTGACTCGACGAACGTGCCGCTCGGGGCGACGATCCTGCTCGGCTTCCACGGCCTCGTCGGGTTTGCCCTAATCGCCCTCAGCATCGAGATCACCAGGCGAGCGACGGCACTCGGCTTCCCGCGACCGGCGAAGCAGCCCACACCCGCCGCCTGACCGGAGCCGCCCGACAGCACGGGCTCGGGTCAGCGGCGTTCCTTGAAGAAACCGGTGAGGAGCGCGGCTGACTCGGCTTCCAGCACGCCGGCGACAACTTCGACCCGATGCGGCAGCCTGCGGTCGCGCAGCAGGTCGTAGGCACTCCCGGCGGCACCGGCCTTCTCGTCCCATGCACCGAAAATCACCCGCGGGATGCGCGCCTGCAGGATCGCGCCTGCGCACATCGTGCACGGCTCGAGGGTAACGACGAGAGTGGTGTTCTCGAGGTGCCAGGTACCCAGGCGCTGGGCGGCCTCGCGGATCGCGATGATCTCGGCGTGGGCCGTGGGATCGTGGGTGAGCTCGCGCTCGTTGCGCCCTGTGCCGAGACGAGTTCCCGCGGCATCCACGAGGATCGCGGCTACCGGAACATCGCCGGTAGCGAGCGCGAGGCTGGCCTCGGCAAGTGCTTCGGACATCCACCCCGCGTACTTAATAGGCGCAGTACTCGTCACAGTAGATTGAGCCTATGCGAGTACACGTTGCCGACCACCCGCTCATCACCCACAAGCTCACCGTGTTGCGGGACAAGAACACACCCTCGCCGACGTTCCGCGCGCTCACCGAAGAGCTCATGACACTGCTCGCCTACGAGGCGACCCGCAACGTGCGCACGGAGCCGGTCGACATCGAGACGCCGGTCGGCAAGACCACGGGCCTCGCGATCAGCATGCCCCGCCCCCTCGTCGTTCCCATCCTGCGCGCCGGCCTCGGGATGCTCGAGGGCATGGTCAAGCTCGTCCCGACGGCGGAGGTCGGCTTCCTCGGGATGATGCGCGACGAGAAGACGCTGCAGCCCACGACCTACGCCCAGCGACTGCCCGACGACCTCTCGAACCGGCAGTGCTTCATCCTCGATCCCATGCTGGCCACAGGCGGCTCCCTCATCGGCGCCATCAACTTCCTTTTCGACCGCGGAGCCGTGGATGTCACGGCGGTGTGCCTAATTGGCAGCCCTGAAGGGGTCGCCGCCGTCGAGAAGGCCACGCAGGGCCGTGAAGTGACAGTTGTGTTGGGGGCACTCGACGAGAAGCTCAACGAGGTCGGGTACATCGTTCCTGGCCTCGGCGACGCTGGCGATCGGCTGTACGGCACGGTCTAGCGCTTGCATTTCGTGCGCGAATGCAAGATAGTTGCAGGCATGACTGTTCACGTGTTCGCTCCGACCTCCCTTGAGGCCGCAGGGGTGCGTACTGTCATGTGTTGTCGAATGTGTGCCTAGTCGGCCCACCCTCGCCGAGTTCCGTTCGCCTTAGGGCGTGAACTCCCGGAGCGCAGTCCTCATAACGGCTGTTCTTCCGCTTCGCATGACTGCAGTAACCGAAGGATCACAACCTCATCATCAGAGGCCCTTCACCACACACACCTAAGGACTCCCAAGACCATGTCCATCGCAACCATCGACAGGGCGCCTCTCGCGCCAGTACCCCCCATCACCGAGCAGGCAGAGCCCCGCAGGCTGCACGCTGTGCCCAGTGGCACCGAAGCCCGTGGCTTCGCGCTCTACGTCGGACTCGACGAGTTCAAGGCGCTCGAGGCCGGCACCGACCTCGGCCACGTCGTCGAACAGCTCAAGCAATTGCTCGCCCAGCTGGTCCCCTCCTCGGAGACCTACGCCGCTGTTGCCCTCGCCCCCGTCGGCGCAGGCGGCCGTGACGTCGACGTTGTGCGGCTCGCCCTGCAGGATCCCGCAGCTCTCGCCAAGCACCGCCAGGTCGAGGAGCCGGCTCCCAAGCCCCGCGGCGGCGTCATCGTCGACATCTCCCGAAAGCGCGTGACGCTCGACGGGCAGGCCGCCGCGCTGACCTACAAGGAATTCGAGCTTCTGCAGTACCTCGTGCTGCGTGAAGGACGCACCATTGACAGGTCCGAACTCATCGCCTCGCTCTGGTCGGCCGCCGATGATGAGATCCCGAACGAGCGGACAATCGACGTGCACGTGCGCCGCCTGCGCTCCAAACTCGGCGACTTCGAAGACATCGTGCGCACGGTGCGCGGTGTCGGGTACCGTTTCGACCGTCACGCCGACGTCTCCATCCGCCAGGCATCCACGCCGAGCCCCGACTTCTTCTAGGGCTTCGACCCGCCTGGGTCTTGGCGCGTGGCTGGGTCGTTCGGATGGACCGCGAGCGGGTGCACCGCCACCTGTGCCCACGGCCAGAGGGGTAGCGACGACAGTGCACCATGCACCGCTGTCGCGTCCTCGAATCGCCAGATTGACCAGCTTGCCCATTCACCGGGTACCCGCCAGATCCTGACGAGCGCACCCGAAGCCGCGAAGGCGCGGGCTGCAACAGCCTCGGCCGCCACCTTCTCGGCCACGACCGCATCTGATGTGCCATCGGGCGGGCTTATCTGGAGCCGTACCAGCCATTCCATGTGATCACCTCGAGTGGGCTCAGAATCGAGCGAGCTCTAGTATCTCCCGAAGGATCGAGTCGGCGTTGGGGATAAGGGCGCCTTGCAGCCCCGGCGCGGCCGGCATCCTCACGTCAGCGACACCCACCCTGCGGACGGGGGCGTCGAGTAGATGCACGGCCTCCCCTACGACGCGCGCGGCGATCTCGGCTCCGAAGCCGCCTGTGATATTCGCCTCGTGCGCGATCATGAGCTTGCTGGTCTTGCTGATGCTACGGAACACGGCGGGCATGTCGAGCGGACGGAGCCATCGAAGGTCGATCACCTCGACATCGACCCCATGCGCGGCGGCCGCAGTCGCCGCCTCGAGCACAGGGCCCATCATGGCACTCCACGAGACAACGGTGAGATCGGCGCCCTCCCGGACGACGCGCGCGCCGCCTGGAGCGACTACCGGCGCGTCTTCATCGACATCCACTTTTTCGCCGAAGTAGAGGGTCCTGTTCTCGATGATGATCACCGGATCGTCGGCATGGATGCCCGAAAGAAGCATGTCGTGGGCATCCTGTGCGTTCGACGGCAGCCCGACCAGCAGTCCCGGAGTGTGGGCGAAGAGCGCTTCGAGATTTTGCGAATGCTGGGCGCACGACCCCGGCATGGCCCCCTGCTGCGTCCTGATCGTCAGCGGAGCACTGAGGCGCCCCTCGCTGACGTACCTGACGTTGACGGCCTGGTTTACTATCTGGTCAAGCGCGACGAGCGAGAAGTCGACCCACATGATCTCAACCACGGGACGCTTGCCCATCATTGCGGCACCGACCGCGGATCCCAGGATGGCGGACTCGCTAATCGGTGTGTCGAACACCCGCTCGCCGTGGCGAGCCCGCAGCCCCTTTGTGCAGCCGAAAATGCCGCCACCGACCCCGACATCCTCGCCGTAGACGAGCACATCGTTGTCTTCGCTCAGCGCCCGGTCAAGTGCGCTGGTGATGGCCTGTGCGTAGGTGATTTTAGCCACGGTAGGCCTCCTTACTGTACAGATGGTCGTATACGGTGCTGGTGTCTGCGAATGGTTGGCCGATCGCACGATCGCACGCCGCCGACAGTCGCGCGAGCGCAGTATCACGCAGGACCTCAAACTCGGCACTAGTGGTTCCGCTCGACTCCAGCGAGCGCCTGAGGCGCTCGAGCGGTTCATCCTCCATTGCCCGATCGAGTTCTCCCTTCGCGCGATACAGCTCGGCATCACCGATGTAATGTCCGACCAGTCGCTGGGTCAAAGCTTCGATGAGCGTTGGCCCGCCTCCCGCCCTCGCGCGAGCGGCCGCCGCGCCGACAGCGCCAGCCACCGCCCGCGCATCGTTCCCGTCGATGCGCAGGTTGGGGATGCCGTAGACATCTCCCCGCTCATGAAGCATGGGGTTGACCACCATGCTCGCAATGGGAGTCAGCTCGGAGTAGCCGTTGTTCTCGCAGATGAATATCACCGGCAACTTCATAACCGAAGCGAAGTTGAATGCCTCGCTCACGGAGCCCTGATTCAGCGCACCGTCACCGAACACCGTGAGGGTGACGGCGTCGCTTCCATTGAATTTCGCGGCAAGCGCCGACCCGCATGCGATCGGCGCCCCCGCGCCGACAATGCTGTTCTCACCATAGAAGTCCTCTTCCGGAACCGAGAAGTAGGCGCTGCCGCCGCGACCTCCGTTCACGCCGCCCGCGCGTCCCAACAGTTCGGCGAAAACCCCCTCTGGCGCCGCCCCGCTCGCCAGTGCCCAGCCGTGGCCTCGATAAGTGGAGTACACAGGGTCACCTGGTCGGAGCGCGAGCAGCGCTCCGACCGGGATGGCCTCCTGGCCGATCCCGAGATGCACGCTGCCAACGACATCACCACTTACCCGAAGCTCCCGGATGCGCTCTTCGAAGCCTCGCAGAACCCACATGGCGCTCGCCAACTCCGAGTCGCCTACCTCCTCGGGCGACGCCGACCTGAGATGTAGAGCACCGTTGCCGTCGATCAGCCCGGTCGTGGAGATTTCAGTCATCATCTACCGCCTTCTCCGGCGTTCTGGATGCCGGTTGGATTAGTTCGAGGGTGATGCCATCTGGATCGCGAAAGTACACCGCCCATCCGCCGGCGTTGATGCCCGCTGTGATCGCAACCGGGTTGGAGACAAGTGACCCCCCGGACTCGACAACCCGAGCGGCCGTCGCCTGTATATCGTCGACCTCGAAGGCAAGGTGCCCGCTACCGATCCGGGCATTGGACGGTGCAATCGACTCGCCCCGAGGAACCTCGTATTCGATCAGTTCGAGCACGTGCCCACTGGGTGGCACGGCGCCCGGGATCGTAAACTGCGCGACGTGGATGACGGCATCGTCGTACCCGACGAGCGTGCGGGTGTACGGGTTGTCGCCCGTCTGCCGGTGTTTCAGCTCAAGCCCGAGCGCATTCCGGTAGAACGAGATAGATCGCTCAAGATCGGCGACACTGAAGCCGACGTGCCAGACCGAATGGACGCTCATGCGCTCGCCCCACGTAGCGGCACATGCCCGGGCGTCACGACAAAGTGCGGTTCAGGACGCTGCCGTGCCGGCTGGATGACCTCTGTGTACACGCCGACCAGAGCCGTGGTGTCCAGGTACGCGAATGCACCATCGCCATCGAGACCGTGACCCCCGCCGGCCTCCAACACGGGAAATCCCATCGCCTCGATCCTGTTGACTTCCGCCCAAAAGTCCTCAACGAAGTAGCCGAGGTGATGAACGGCGCCATCCCCGCCGCGTTCGAGCACGCGCGCCCAGGAGGTGTCGCCATCCACCGGCTCAATGAGCTCAAGTTGGGGATGCGTCCCGGTCACTGCCAGTCGCACCGTGTACTCGCTATCGACGCCACGCGTCTGTTGCCAGCCGAGGAATCCGCGTCCGTAGGTCCAGCCCCTCCACTCGAGCATGGGGTCGATCACCGTGCGCGACCGGATCGACTCATCGAGATCCAGCACAACACATCCGATTTGGTCGACCTCACCAAGCCCGAGCAACGATGCGCTTGCCACAGTTACCAGGCCTCCTCGAGCAGGCCGATGATCGCATCCTGTGTGACGGGCACGGGCGATTCGCGCGAGACGATGTCACCCAGCGTTGCGCGCGCGATCGACTCAAACGCCTCTTTCGGCACGCCGACGTCACGGATGCGGGTGGGCACACCGAGGTCGTTCAAGAGGGACTCGACGGCGCCCGCGGCCGCGTCGGCACCACTTACCCCGAAGGCCTCAGCGATCCTCGCCTGCTGCGCGACGGTCGCCGGAAGAAGGAAGCGCATCACGTGTGGCAGTGTGATGCACGAGGTGACCCCGTGGGGTACCCCGAAGCCGCCCAACTGGTGTCCGATGGCGTGCGACAGCCCCAGGGAGACGTTGTGCACCCCGGTGATCGACATCATCCCAGCCCACTGGCACGCGAGCGCTGCCTCGAAGTCAGTGGGGTCGGCCACAGACTTCCTCAAGTTGCCGGCAAGCAACTCGAGGGCTCCCATCGCGAGGGTTGTGGTAAAGGGGATCGCGTTCCTGGCGTAGGAGGTCTCGATCGCGTGGTCAACTGCCCGCATGCCCGTGGTCGCCCAGAGTGCGCGGGGTGTCGTCGACGTGATCTCGGGATCGAGGTAGACCACTGTCGGAGTCAGCTCGAGATAGCGTGCGACATGCTTGACGCCCGTCGCGGTATCCACGGTGCCAGCGAACCCATCCCATTCGGCCGCAGATAAAGTGGTCGGCACGGAAAGGATCTGTCCCGCCGGCCCGGAGAGAGGTCTCGTCCACTCCCGGTCAGGGTATTCGAAGTGCACACCGAAGTCAGTCAGTTCGGCCACCGTGTGGATGTCCTCCGAGAGACTCAGGGAGGCGAACTTCGCGGAATCGATGGATGACCCGCCACCGACACCCACGAACGTGTCTGCCTTGGCATTCCTCGCCCTGGCAATGAGATCTACCACGCTATCCGCGGGTGGATGAGGCTGCACCTCCTCGTACTGCAGCACCACACGCGAGCCAAGCGAAGCGGCGATGTCCCTGAACTGCGCGGTCTTGGCCACCGACGGGCTCGTGATCAGGGCAACTCTCTCGCCGAGTCCGGCGTCGATGTCGTCGGCAAGCGAGTGCCTGGCCCCCGCCCCGGACACGATCGTTGCCGTCCTCGCCATCTCGTACCGCTGGATGCTCATCTCGTTCTCTCCTACTCGTTCCACCAAGGGTCTAGTCCCTGGCCGCCTGCGATCGTCTACCGGCAGCCAGCCCAACCGCCACCAGGAGTGCAGCACCGTTGAATACCGGGGCCACCCAGAAGGGCGCGCCAAGTTGCTGCAGGCCAGCGATGCCGATGGCCAGCAGGAACAGGGCGACGATTGTGCCCAGGACGTTGAATCGACCCGGACGGATGGTTGTCGCGCCGAGGAACGCGGCCGCGAACGCGGGCAGCAGGAAGTCGGGTCCGGCATTCGGGTTGGCCGAGCCCACCATGGCGGTCTGCAGCACACCGGCCACAGATGCCATGAAGCCCGATACGACGAACGCCGAGATTCGTAGCCGGTCGGTAGGAAGGCCGGCGAGGCGAACGGTCTCGCGGCCGGCGCCGATCGCGTGAATGTAACGGCCATACGGGGTCTGCTCGAGCACGAACCAGAAGACCAGGATCACAAAGATCATGTAGAACACAGTGAGAGGAAGACCGATCAGCTGCGTGCGGCCAAGGGCCAGCAGGTCCTTCGGAATCCCCTGGAAGACCACATTGCCATTGGACACCCAGATGGTGAGCCCGGACAGTATGGTTCCCACTCCCAGGGTCGCGATGAAGGCGTTGATCTTGATACGCACGACGGCTATGCCGTTGAGAAGACCGACGGCGACGCCCACCAGCAGAACGATCGGGATCGTGGCGGCGGTGGGCAGCCCAAACTGCCCCGACAGCACGGCGGTGAGCATTGCACAGAACCCGAGATTGAAGCCAATGGACAGGTCGAATTCCCCAGAAGCCAGCGGTACGAGCAAGCCGATTGCGAGGATCGCCAGGATGGCCTGGGTGGAGAGGATCGTCGTCAGGTTCTGGAAGGTCGGAAATGTTGCCGGGCGAAGCACTGAGAAGACGACTGCTATGAGAATCAGCACCGCAAGTGCGCCCCACTTGTCAACGCTGCCGGTCAGCGTCGGGAGCCACGATCGGGTCTTGCTGGTTGTTGCCTCGGTCATGATGAAACTCGCTTTCCCGCAAATATCGCGTCTGAGACGGCATCGCTATTCAACTCATCGCCTTCGAGCACAGCGACGACCGTGCCTCGGTCGATGACAAACACCCGCGAAGCAACTCTTGCGACCTCCTCAGGTTCCGACGAGATGACGATGGTCGCGGTGCCTCGGTCTGCCGCTTCCCGGATGAGCCGATAGACATCCTCCTTGGCCCCGACATCCACCCCCTGGGTTGGCTCGTCGATGACCAGTACGCGCGGGTCAAGCCGAAGCCACTTCGAAAGGACGATCTTCTGCTGGTTACCCCCACTGAAGTTGCGAAAAATCTGTGCCGGATTCGCCGGCACGGTGCCCGTCTGACCCATCCAGTTCGCGGTCTCCGTTCTTTCGGTCATGTGGTTGATGCGCCCCCACCGTGTGAATGCCTTCAGGTTCGGTAGGGAGAGATTCTCGGTTGCGGTCATATCGGGAAGACTTCCCGCGAGCAGGCGGTCGGCCGGAACGTAGACGACACCGGCGCGGACTGCCGCATGGGGTGAGTTCGGCGACAAAACCGACCCGGCGATACGCACCTCTCCACTGCGGGCCTGTCGCCCGACGATGAGGCGACCCAGCTCGCTCTTCCCACATCCAACGAGTCCGGTTATCCCGATGATTTCGCCCGGAGCGATCTCAAAGTCGACGTTGGTGACCCTTGGCCCGGTAAGTGCGCGTGCCACCATCACCGGCACATCCCGATTGGAAGCCTCTTTGCGGTGCGAATTGCGAACAAGAGTGCGGCCCAGCATCAGCTCTACCAGGCGATTGCCGTCGAGCTCCGCCGTGGGGGTAGCGCTGGCGACGACCTTCCCGTCACGAAGCACCGTCACCACATCGCACACTTCGAGGATCTCCTCGAGGCGATGGGACACGAACAACACCCCGCTGCCGTCGCTCGCGATCCGGCGGATCGCCTTGAGTACGAGGCCGACCTCGGAGGCCGGAAGAGCGGTCGTGGGCTCGTCAAGAACGAGGATCGATCCTGCACCGCCGGACACACTGCGCACCGCTCGTCCTATGGCGAGAAGGGTGGCCTGGGCAGGGCCGAGTTCGGAGAGTGGCTGGTATGGATCAGCCGAGATGCCGACGCTGTCGAGCAAAGCGTCCAGTCGTGCGCGTTCGGCGGCGCGATCGATCTGGCCGATCGCGTTGGTCGGATAACCCATCGTGAGGGCGCAGTTCTCCGCGATGGAGAGGGCAGGGATGAGGCAGCGATCCTGGTGCACGAACGCGAAATGGCGTTTCGACAGCGCCCGGAAATCCGGGTGAACCTGCGGCACACCGCCAATCCGCACTTCGTCCACCGCGTCGTAGCGGTAGAACCCGGACAGGGTCTTGATCAGGGTGGACTTGCCGCTGCCGTTGGCACCGATGAGCCCATGAACCTCGCCGGAACGAAGTGTGAGCTTCACCCCGTCAAGCACGGTCACGCCACTGAATCTCTTTGTGAGACCGTGAACGTGCACGGCCTCACCGTCGATCGAGCTGCTTGCACTCACGGCATGTCCCTTCTCGCTGATCCTGTCCGGGCTCATCTGCTACTTGCCCCAGAGTTGCTTGTACTTGGCGCGGAAGTCGAAGTCACCCTGCCACACCTTGTCTGACGGCAGGTTCGCGGCATCCAGTGTGCGGATCGGCACGTAGGTGGCTTCCGTCGCGTCACCGGCAAAGATTCGGTTCAGCGAGTCGATGGCACCCCATCCACCGGCTTCGAGACCGAGACCCTCACACGCGACCTGAACGTTGGCATCCCGGATGTTCTGAACGTCCAATGCGTTGCAGTCGAACGAGACAAGCTTCACCTTGTCGCCAAGGCCCATCTCGGCGATAGCCTGCACCTGCGCCTGTCCGATGCCTCCGATGTCAATCCAGGCGTAGTCGATGCTTGGGTTTGCCTGCAGGATCGACTTCGTTTGCAGCGGGATCTGCTGTGCCGAGGTCGCCGCCGTGTACGTGATGTCCGAGACGATCTGGCAGGTCGAGCATGAATCGAAGACCTTCTTGCTGCCGTCGTATCGAGCGATGGAGTCGGTGAACTCGGGTGCATGGAACATGGCGATCTTTGCCGTGCCCTTGCTGTCGGCTACTACCCAGTTCGCGAGGTTCTCACCCGCCAACTCGGCCTGCGCGTTTGGCTCTGCGAGGACCTGGCCCTCACCCGTGCCGATGGTATTGCCACCCACGACGCTCACCACAGGTACTCCGGCGGCCTTCGCGACGCTCATGCCCTGGCCGACGGCGCGAGCGTCAATGGCGACGAGAACGATGCCATTAGCGCCTTCTGTGATGGCCTGCTGGATCGCCGCGCTCTGCACCGCAGCCTGGCCCTGACCGTCGTAGCTCTTGACGGTCCAGCCGACGGCGTCTCCCGCCTCCTTCACGCCGTCACCAATCCGCACGCATCCCTCGGCCGCGCCGGCACACAATATAACCGCGACGGTCTGGCCCGCCACGATCGAGGTCGGCGTATTGGGACCCTGCCACTGGGTCGGCGCCGCACCGGTCTCCGCTGCGGCGGCAAACGCCGCCAGATCGGCCGCGCTCATGGTTGCTCCATCGGTTGGCGACGTGCCGCCACCGCTTGCGCATCCCGCCAGGGCGAGGGTCACCGCAAGCATCATCGCTGCGTGATATCTCGACGTTTTCATCGTCGGGTTCCTTTCGTGATTGTTGATTTTGGTCTGGTGCTGGTGTTGCCCGGCCTGGGCCGGCTCTAGGCGGATCGCCCGAGTCCTGCGCGCGAAACTGTGTCGCGCATGATCGTGATGAGATGTTCCCAATGCGCTTCGAAGCGCGACTCCGGCACTGAAACCGTGACCGCGCGACACACGCCGTCCGTTCCCCATACCGGCACTGAGATGCAGCAGACGCCCGCCGTGAACTCAGACCGGTCGATGGCGTGGCCGACCGACGCAACCTTCGCGATCTCGGCCTCGATGAGGGCCACCGTGGTTAACGTCTCCTTGGTAAGCGGCTGGAGGTCAACGTTTCGCAGGTACGACATCCGTTCGGGGGGACCGAACGCGAGCAGCACCCGGCCGGAGGCGCGTGCGTAAGCGTGGCCCCTCAGACCGACGTGGATTCCCGCAACGCGGACCGCCTGGCTCGCCTCGGCGACGCCTTCGACCACAACATCTCCGTGGAGCCAACGACTGGTGTAAGCCGTCTCGCCCGTCGAGAGGGAGATTGATCGCATTGTGTCGAGCGTGAGGGGGTCGGGTGCCATCCGCGCCTCGGACTGGGCGGCCATTTCGCCAAGCTTGGCGCTAAGCACGTAGCCGCCCAAGCCCCGACGGATATACCCATCAACCTCAAGAGTCTTCAGGAGGTGATACGTCGTTGGGAGCGCAGTGCCCACCTTGCCGGAGATCTCGCTGGCACTGAGATCCCGGTGGCTCGTGGCAATGCACTCAAGGATCG
Organism: Rhodoglobus sp.; assembly: GCA_025464445.1. Taxonomy (GTDB): domain Bacteria; phylum Actinomycetota; class Actinomycetes; order Actinomycetales; family Microbacteriaceae; genus Rhodoglobus. Next base: position 75,467 of record JAODLY010000050.1, read on the forward strand.
CGAGCGCCCTGCGAACCGACTGCACGGTACCGGTGTTTATCGCCATTTGAAACGCCGTTGCTTCATACTGAACATTGCCGGAGCTGACGCTTCTTGTCAAGGCACCCGGAGCTGACGTGGCACCCGGAAAAGACGAGCCCGGCGGCACTCGGTTGCCGCCAAGCGAGCGCATGAAGCCGACTTTCGGCAAACTCTTGTGAAAATAACAGTTTCATAACTAGACACCGTTATCTTTCCGTTATACATTCATAGAGCAGAAGTTGTTTGCTGTGGCAGCTGATGCGGAATGTGATTGCAGGACACTCTTGGTGCAAGGGAGAGGGTCGGTTCCAAGCCTCTGGAACCGACCCTCAATCCGTTAAGCACAGTGTCACCTGCGGTCGCTCCTGACGATTCTTCGCAAGTCCGTGCATGTGCATAGAGTTGGGATGTGAGCGAGAAGGCTGCGTCGGTTAACGCGTGGGAGGCGCTGTTCCGGGCCCAGGTGTCCGTGCTTCGCCAGTTGAACAAGGAGTTCCCCGTCGGCGACCTCTCGTTCAACGAGTACGACGTGCTGTTCAACCTGTCACGGCAGCCAGGGTGGCAACTGAGAATCCGCGACCTCAACCAGCACCTGCTGCTCACCCAGCCGAGCGTGAGCCGCCTCGTCGACAGGCTCGTGGGCAAAGCACTCGTTCGCAAAGAGCCGGACCCGGGTGACGGCAGGGGCACGATAGTGTGCCTCACCGAGGCCGGTTACGCCATGTTCCGCAAGGTGGCGGTCACCCACGCCGACTCGATCCACCGCCGTATGGGCTCCCTGACCACCCCGGAGCTCGAAACCCTCACCGCCCTGTCGGACAAGCTGCGGCTCAACCCTCCGACCGCAGAGTAGTACTAGACGACTGGCGGACGCCCGCCGATGACGCCGACGGCTCGGGATGCCACGGCGGCGCCCGCGCGTGCGGCCTCCGCTATGTCGCCCGATCGCACCCACTCGTCGAGGTAGCCCGCACAGAAAGCATCCCCGGCACCCGTCGGATCCACAACGGAAGTCTCGACGGCGCCGACAAGCGTCGCAAGCCCGTCGTGGGCGATCGCGACTCCTGCCATCCCCATCGTCAGCACGACAGTGCCGAACGACTCGCCCAGCGCGGAGGCGATGAGTTCTGGCGTCTGCTTGCCGGTCAGGAGCCTGCCCTCCTCGATGCTGGGGAACAGCAGGTCGGCGCCGGCTATCGCGTCGAGGAAGCGCGGGACGCCGTAGTCGGAAATGAACCCGGCAGACCCCGGATCGACCGAGACGGTCACGCCCAGCCACTTCGCTCGCGCGATCAGCTCCGAAATGCCTTCCGGCCCCGCCTGGTTGAGAAGCGTGTGCCCGGTGATGTGCAGCGCCCTGGCCTGCTCGAGCAGCTCGTCAGTCACCCATTTCGGGTCGAGCAGCATGTTCGCCCCCCGCTCGGTGAGCATCGTGCGGCTCTCCCCCGCGACGATCACCACAATCGTGCCGGTCGGCAGGTCCTGATCGCCCCACAGGTGCGCGCGCACCCCGTGGTCAGACAGCAACCTGCCGTGCCGGTCGAGGTCGGACTGTCCCACAGTCCCGAAGAAGTCGACGGCGGCGGCGAGAGAACCCAGCCACGCCGCGGTGTTGGCAGCGGAGCCGCCGGGCAGGAAGCGGATGGATGACGCGGTGTCGGTGTCATCCCGGATCGGTCCGAGTGGAATCGCCACCACGTCGTCGATCACATCGCCAAAGCAGACGATGCGGGTGCGCGGCTCAGTCATGCAGCGCGGACCACGCGGTCGCAATCGCCGCCGCGACCCGGACGTTGTTGCGCGCGAGATCGAGGTTCACCTCGAGGCTGCGGCCACCCGAGAGTTCGACGATCTTCAGGAGCAGGAACGGAGTCACCGCCTTGCCTGTGACGCCGGCCTCGGCCGCGAGGGCGAGCGCCTCCGAGAGCACGCGGTCATGTTCGGCGGGATCCCATTGCTGCTCCAACGGGATGGGGTTCGCCACGACGATGCCCTGGCCGTGCCCGAGCTCATCCTGGGCCTTCATGATCGCCGCAACCTCGGCCGCGCCATCCACCGACCAGTCCAGGGTGAAGGCCGACTCGCGCAGCCAGAAACTGGGGAAGATCCGCGTGCCGAACCCGATCACGGGAACGCTCAGGGTTTCGAGCCGTTCGAGCGTCGCCGCGATGTCGAGCACGGATTTCACCCCGGCGGAAACCACCGTGATGGGCGTGACGGCGAGCGTGGACAGGTCGGCCGACTCGTCGAAGCTCTCGCTCGCCCCGCGGTGCACACCGCCGAGCCCGCCGGTGGCGAACACCCGGATGCCGGCGAGCGCGGCCAGGTGGGATGTCGCGGCAACCGTGGTGGCAGCGCTCGAGCCCGCCGCAGCGATGATGGGCAGATCGCGCACGCTGGCTTTCGCGAGCTCCTCCTCGGAGATCCTGCGCACCCCCTCCGCGTCGAGGCCGATGCGGGGCACGCCATCGAGCACGGCGATCGTCGCTGGCGTCACGCCGGCATCCCGCAGTATCGCCTCGAACTCGAGGGCGGCCTCATGGTTGCGGGGCCGCGGCAGGCCGTGCGAGATGATCGTGGATTCGAGGGCGACGACGGGATGGTTCGCGGCCAGCGCGGCAGCTACTTCGTCAGAGACACGGAGGGAGTTCGGCATGATCCCCAATTTACGCGAGCGGGGAGTGTGCTTCGAGCACGACCGGGGTCATGGGAGGTGACTTGCGATGTTCACCACCAGGCCGTCCGGATCACGCACGAAGAAGCGCCGCACCCCCCAAGGCTCATCCTTGATGGGCTTGACGATCTCGAGACCGCGAGTGACCGCCAGGCTGTACACGGAGTCGACATCGCCCACCTCGATGCTGATGTCCACCTCGCGGACCTCTTGGTCTGCGGCATCCGCGCCGACGATGATGACCTGTGTGGTCGGAGTGGACGCGGAGCGCAACATCAGGAAGTCCGGTTCGTCCATGCCGGGTTCGAATCCCAACAGCCCGCTGTAGAAGCCACGGCTAGCGGCCACGTTGGCGCTGTGGATGACCGGCATTGCCCGTCTGATCGTCATAAGCACAGTCTTCTCGGACCCCGATGACATCGCCATAGAAAAATCTGACCAGTCGGACATGCAAATCGGGACCCAGCCGTATTGGCTGAATCCCGATTGATTGGTGCGCCCGGAGGGATTTGAACCCCCGGCCTATTGATCCGTAGTCAATTGCTCTATCCGCTGAGCTACGGGCGCA
>JAODLY010000002.1 GCA_025464445.1 Rhodoglobus sp.
GTCGTCGTGTCGCCCGACCGCACCCCGACGGTCACGTTGGGTGCGGGCATCCCGAGTCGTTTCGCGGTCTGGGTCACCCCGACGAGCGGAGCTCGCAGGTTGCGCTCCACGTCGACGCCGAGCGCCTTGAGCGGGGAGATGTAGAGCACGCGGGTCCGTTGCCGCGGATCCTCCGACGGCGGGCTGGAGATGAGCCTGTCGATCGCCCACAGGAAGGCGGCGAGGGTCTTGCCCGATCCGGTCGGCGCGACCACGAGGGCATGAGCCCCGGATGACACGGCTTCCCAGGCCCCGAGTTGGGCAGGTGTCGGCGCCGCGAAGGCGCCCGTGAACCACTCCCGCGTGGCGGGGGAGAAGCGATCGAGCACCATCCCCCTATCCTCCCCCGCGCCGCCGTCAGTGCGCGGGGCCGGTTGTCAGGGCATCCTGCCCTGCAGGAACGCCGCGAAGTCCTTCAACTCCTGCGAGGAGATCGAATGGCGCAGTTCCTCGTAGATGTGGATCTCGGCATCCGCATGGGCGGGCAGCCACTCCGCGGTGCGCTCGATGGCCGCCGCCGGGATGACCGCATCGTCGGTGCCGCGCCCCCAGAACACGGCCGGCCGTGCGCGCGCCAGTTCGGCATCCCCGTCACTCATGCCCCCGGCCACGAAACCGGACAGCGCGACCGTGGCGGCAAAACGGCGCGGGTCGTGCCGCAGCAGCTGCAGCGCGACAACCGCGCCCTGCGAGAACCCGAGCAGGCTGACACTCGAGTATTCGAGGGTGTCGAGCCAGGCGAGCACGGCGCTCGCCGCTGCATCCACGTGTCCGGGCGCCGGATCGCCGGCAATGTTGTCAGCTCGCGTAAACCAGGCCCAGCCACCGTTCTCCGCGATCGGGGCCCGTATCGACGCGACCGCGAAGCCGAGCGGGAGGCCGGGCGACATGGCGAACAGGTCGCCCTCGTGCGATGCGTAGCCGTGCATGAGCACGAGCAGGGGTCGCTCCGCGCGCTCCCGTTCCGGTGTCGACCAGATGATCGCTTCGGTGTCCAGCTTCACGCGCCCATCCTTTCATCGACAGGCTGTGTGTCGTGTCAGAAGCCCAGCGCCATAATGGAACATGACCTCAGTAGGCACGCCCGATCCCAACTCCGGCTGGCTGTCCGAAGAGGAACTGGCCGAGACCCGCCGACGCCTGCCACTGCTCTACGTCGAGGCCGTGCCGGTGCGGGTCGACGGCCTCGGGCGTGTGACCGAAGTCGGGATGCTGTTGCGCGCGAACGACGGCGAGATCACCCGCACCCTGGTCTCCGGTCGCGTGATGTACGGCGAGACGTTGCGCGACGCCCTCTTCCGCCACCTGGAGAAGGACCTCGGGCCGATGGCCTTCCCGCTGCTGCCGGCGAACCCCGTGCCGTTCTCCGTCGCAGAGTACTTCCCGTGGCCAGGGTCGAGCCAGTTCATGGATGCCCGCCAGCACGCGGTATCCCTCGCCTACGTAGTCCCCGTGACGGGCACATGCGAGCCGCGGCAGGATGCGCTCGAGATCACCTGGATGCGCCCCGCGGAGGCGGCATCCGAGTTGGTCACCGCCGACATGGAGGGTGGACGCGGCTCCCTGCTGCGCGCAGCCCTCGCCTCGGTGGGCGTGCTGCCGTAGTCGGATCGCTCAGGCGCTCGCCGCGAGGCTAGGCGCTCGCCCCGATCGACGGCCAGTCCCGCCTGACAGCGAAACGCCCGGGAGCGGGCTCGAGTTCGAGGCCGAGCAGGAAGACGGACAGGCCCTCCCGGAACATCCTGTCGGCAGTTTCGAGACCCATCGGACCGGCCATCGCCGCCGCGCCGATCGTGTAGGCGAGTAGGGCTCCCATGTGCTCGGGGGCGTGGTCGGCGGTCGGTGCGGCCTTCCTGAACACGTCGGCGATCTCCCTGCCGAGCCGGGCGCACTCGCCGGTCCATTCCGTACGGGAGAGAAAGTGGGTTGCGAGGCCGGGTCGGGCGACGAGCGTGTTCCAGAGCACGCGCATAGCGAGTTCGATGCGGTTCTGCGTCGTGCCGGAGTCGGGGATCGTGACCCGGGCCAGTTCCCGGTCGAGCACGGCGTCGGCGAGGTCGTCGCGATCGATCACGTGGCTGTAGAGGGTGTTGGGTGCGACGCCGAGAACGTCGGCGACCCTGCGCATGGTGACGGCGGCGAACCCCTCGAGCACCAGGAGGTCGTGGGCGGCGGCGACTACCTCGTCGCGGTCGAGTCCCGCGCGCGTACCGCGACCCCTCACCATGGCCCCAACTGTACGGCGTGCATTATGAATAGGACGGCGTACAGCACGGCGTGTCTCCGGGGCGCGCAGGCATGCTCCGAAAACGCAGGAGAAGGTGCCGGATGGCCGCACAAGTGCGCCGCAAGAGCGCACCCATGCTGGATCTCCTGCGTTTTCGTCACCTCCGCAGGCTGAACGGCGTACAGCTCGAGCACGCCCGAAGTGCTGAACGGCGTACAGCTCCGGCGAGTTGAACGGCGTACAGCTCAGCGCGGCGACCCTCGACGCCAGCCCGATTCGCGGATCAGGAGTTAACGCAGGACACGCCGCCCCGGACGGGTCCGGAACGGCGTGTCGCGGTTCGCCCTGATCCGCGAACGGAACCCGGAGCATCGGTGCGAGCGGAAGGCGACTAGCGCCCGCGGCGCTGCCCGCCGGCGACGTTGGGGCGCACGACCTGGCCGACGCGGATCGGTCCGCCGGATGCCTGGGCGCGACCGTTGCCACCGCGCGGACGCGAAGGCGCCTGCTCGGACCGGGCCGGCTGCTGGGCGTGGGACGACTGGGCGTGTGGCTGGGTCGCCCGCGGCTCGGAGGAGCGGCGCTCGCCCGTGACTGCGGCGCGGCCGGAACCGGCCTGCGCCGGACGACCGGAGCCACCCTGGGCGGGACGACCGGAGCGGTCGCGGCGGGGTGCCCCGCCCTGGCCGCGCTCGTCGCGGTTCTCGCGCTTGCGCTGGGCGTTGGCTCCGGTGGAGCGTCCGCCCTGCGAGTAGCCACGGTCGGGCGTCTCGGCACGGGGCGACGGCTTCACGTAAGCCGCGACATCCCCGACGAGCGTAGTGACCGCGGCCGAGTCGGCCGTGACGTGCTGCGGAGTGACGGTGATCTCGGCCTTGCGGAGGAGAGCAGCGGTGTCCTTGCGCTGGGCGGGCAGCACGATCGTCACGACCTCGCCCTCCTTGCCGGCGCGCGCCGTGCGACCGGAGCGGTGCAGGTACGCCTTGTGTTCGGCCGGCGGGTCCACGTGGATCACGAGCTCGATGTCATCCACGTGAACACCGCGAGCGGCGACATCGGTGGCGACGAGAACCCGGGTCTCGCCAGAGGCGAACGACGCGAGGTTGCGGTCGCGGGCGACCTGCGAGAGGTTGCCGTGCAGGTCGACGCTCGGGATGCCGGCATCGGTGAGCTGCTTGGCCAGCTTCTTCGCGTGGTGCTTCGTGCGCATGAAGAGGATCCTGCGACCGGTGCCGGAAGCGAGCTTCTTGACAAGGTCGTTCTTGGCCTCGACGTCAGCGACCTCGAACACGTGGTGGGTCATGGCGGCGACGTGGCTGTTGGCCTCGTCGACAGAGTGCAGCACCTCGTTATGGAGGTAACGGCGAACGAGCTTGTCCACGCCGTTGTCGAGCGTGGCGGAGAAGAGCAGCCGCTGGCCGGTCTGCGGGGTCTTGTCCATGATGCGGGTGACGACGGGCAGGAAGCCGAGGTCGGCCATGTGGTCCGCTTCGTCGAGCACGGTGATCTCGATCGCGTCGAGGTGGGCGAAACCCTGCTTCATGAGGTCTTCGAGCCGGCCGGGGCAGGCCACGACGATGTCGACGCCGGATTTGAGCGCCGCGACCTGGCGCTGCTGGCTGACGCCGCCGAAGATCGTGGTGATGGTGAGGCCGTACGCGGCAGCCAGCGGCTCCATCGCGACAGTGATCTGCGTGGCCAGTTCCCGAGTGGGCGCGAGCACGAGGCCGAGCGGGCGGCCCGGGCGGCGCTTGCCACCGGCAAGGGTGCCGCCGAGGCGCGCGACCATGGGGATGGCGAACGCGAGGGTCTTGCCCGATCCTGTCTTGCCGCGACCGAGCACGTCCCGGCCCGCGAGGGTGTCGGGAAGCGTGTCGACCTGGATGGGGAAGGGGTCGGTGATTCCGTTGGCGCCGAGGGCGGCAACTATTGGTGCGGGCACGCCGAGCGCGCCGAAAGTGGATTCAGTCATGAATGTTTTCTGTGCAAGCCGGACCGTGCATCTGCACGCTGTGCTTATTCACGCGAGGTCCGGCTGGATGGCGAAGGTGGCGATGGCCACATCCGTTCGCCGGAGAAGAATTTCTACGAGCCCCTGCCGGCCTGCCTGAGATAGCCCAGGACCGAGTTGCAGTGACGAGAAGTGGAAGCGTTCAACGACGCAGGGAAACCGTCGTTGTTTCCAAGTACCGCCAACTATAGCAGGAGGTCCCCGATATACCGGTGACCCCTGTTGGGGGATGCCCCCTTCAGGGCCGACCCCTTCTGGGGAATGTACCCCGTTTTGTCCGCCGATTAGCGTTGCCCCCGGTACCCGTCTTGCGGTGCCTTCCCGGGGGAGTTGTTCGACGGTGCTGTTGGCAAGCAAGGGCGCGCGCAAGAGCCGGATGTTCGCGGGCGTTTCCGCGGCAGTTACGGCGTTTCTCGCGGTCTCCGTGCTCAGCCCGATGACCGCAATCGCCGCCGACGCCGATGACCCGCTTGCCCACGTGCTGGTCCAACTGCAGAAGACGATCACACCGGACACCGTCTCACCGGCCGTCTCCGGCGGACAGGTGAGCTACACGATCGGTGTCAACTGCTCCGACCTGCAGACCGACTGCATCAACCTGCACATCGATGACACGGTGCCCGACCCGCTCGTGCTCCAGTCGGTGACACTGGCCAGCAACGGCGGCGGCGATCCGTCCGCGCCGACGGCGCAGGTCGTGACGACCGGCAACTCATTCACCGCGACCTTCACCACCAACCTGGGCGGTGGCAACCAGGGGCTCACCGCCGGCGCGAGCGCGGAGTTGACGGTGGTGGCCGTCGTGCCGGCGAACGTCTCGGCAGACTACGACGGCCTGAGCGTCGTCAACACGGCATACGCGAAGCTCGACAACATCAACAGCAACCAGCAGTCGAGCGCCTCGATCCCGCTGTCGATTCCCACGACTCTCGCCTCGACGATCGACAAGACGATCACCCCTTCGACGATCGCAGCCGTCGCGGGATCAGTGGCGACCATAACCCTGGACGCCCGCAATACCGCCAACCGCGCAGTGGATTCGCTCGTGGTGCAGGATCCGGCGGGCTCCGCGACCCTCTTCGATTACGCGGCAGTCACCGCCATCACCGCGCCGGCCTGGCCGACGGGCGCCGACCTGGTGCAGGTCGACTGGTACGACGGGGCAACCTGGACCACCGGCACGCCGCAGGCCACCATCGGCATGCCGTCAGGAGCGAGCGCTGCCGGCATCATGGGCCTGCGCTTCACGTTCACAAGCACATCCGGCGGCATCGCACGCGACGCGCAGGCAATCGTCTCGGTCGCGACGGCACTGCGCGGCAACGTCTCCTCGATCGACCCTTCGGCCACGGCGACAAACGACGCCTCGTCATACGTGACATATGGTCCGTCATCGAGCACGCCCGTCGTGGATGCTGCGACCCTGGTGATCAACAAGGTCAGTGTCAACCCGCAGGCCACGAAACTCTTCTCGAGTGACAACGTCGTCGGCGGGGACAACACCGATGTCACCCTCACCGCGACAAACGCCGGAGACTTCGTGCTCAAGAGCATGACGATAACCGAGCCCGCGACGGGCACTCCGACGCTCGCCGACCAGGGGCTCGCCTTCGACTCCTGGGTAGCCAACAGCATCGAATGGCCGGCCGGTGCCACCGCGGCATCCGTCGGCTTCCTCTACGCGGATGACCCGACGACGTTCGCGATCGGCGTGCCCGCGGGCGCTCGCGACACGCTCCCCGCGCCGCAATCCGGCCGCGTCGTCATCGGATTCACGGTCACCTTCACCGGCACGACGATGGGCGTCGGCCAGTACGCGACGGTGCCGTACGCCGCGACCACCCAAGCTGTGACACAGGATGTCACGACCACGAACACGATCGGCGTGGATGTCATCACCACGGGCGACCTCATCGCGTCCACGTCGGCGACGGACGACCTCACCCGCCGCACGGCCCGCATCGACACCACCGTCTCGAAGACCATGACGCCGTCGACGATCTACTCCGTGGCGGGTGCTTACACGATCATCTCCCTGCCGGCCCGGGTCGACCCGATGCCGACAGGTCCGGCCGACCCCGCGCATCCCGTCGGATCGACGATCGGCGCGACGAGCCTCGTGGTGAGCGACACCGTCGATCCGTCGACGGACCCGTTCTGGGAGAGCTTCGATGCTGCATCCGTTGTCTCGACCGACGTCCCCGTCGGCACAACCCTGACGGTGGAGTACTGGGATGGCGCCGGGTGGGTGGCCCTCGACACCGGCGTCCCCGGTCCCGCCTCGTACGGCCGAACCTTCAGCGCGCCGGAGCGAGCTGCGATCCGCGGGCTGCGGTTCACCTACGAGCCGACCTCGGCCGCCACGCTCCCACCCGGGTTCAACGTGCAGCCCAACATCAGGGCGGTGCTGCGCGACACGATGCGCAGCGACCCGGCCACCGCGGCATCGGGCCTCGCGACCGACTCGAGCGTGGCAAACACCGTGCGCTCCGAGGTGGCAAATGCCGCGGCATCCCCGAGCACAGTTCTCGCGGACTCGGCTGCGAGCCTCACGATGCTCGCCGTGGGGCCTGGCGCTGGCGGAATCGACATGGTCAGCAAGGTGTGGAACAATGCCACGAGCACAGGCACCAAGGCCGTGAACGCACGCTCGGGCGACCAGGTCTCGTCCACGGTGTCGTGGGGAACCGGTGGGCTCGCCTTCGACTCCGTCGTGATTTCAGACACCGAAGCGGGGCCGGACGGCAAGCCCGCGGATGTCGCGACCACTGCTTTCGACGCATTCGACCTGGTCGGCATCCCCGCCATCACGGCCTCGGATGACCCGCTGCTGAGGTACGACACCGTCTCCGGCGTCGAGTTCTTCTACACTGACGCCTGGCACGCGTCCGCGACGAACCCGTGCGCGGGCACGGCGTGCGACGGCGCCTTCCCGGGCTACACGCTGACCGCAGGTGAGCGGGCGAACGCGACCGGCGTGCGCCTGACATTCGTCGAAAGCCCGACCCGGTCGACCCGGATCGCGGGCAACCCGCTCGCCCCGGAGGTGGGCTCCGGCGTCGCCTCGAGCATGACGCAGTCCCGCCACCTGACGTTGCTGTTCGAGCTTCGGGATGCCACGCGCTCGACCGGCGCGGCGGTGCTCGGCGGGTCGCGGCACACCATCTACAACTCGAGCGAAGGCGTCGTCATCAATACCGTGGGCATCGTCGCGACTGCGGCGGACAGTTCGACGCGTATCGACTCCGGGTCGGACAGCATCACGATCCTCGACAAGCCGATAAACGTCATCGCCACCAAAACCTGGACCGACGGCCCACTCGGCACACCGCCTCCGGGCACCCCACAAGCCCTGTACCCGACAGCGCGCCTCGTCATCTCCGCGCAGAACGCGTCGACGATCAAGGTGAACGAGCTGTCGCTGGCCGAACCGATCACCACCCCGACCCCCTTCGAATACGTCAACCTGACGAAGGTCGTCTCGATCACCACCCCGACCGGTGCGACCGGCGTTGTCGTCACCCTCGCAGGACTCGGCACGTACACCGACATCACCCAGGTGACGGCGCTGACCGCGACCCAGTTGCAGGACGTCACAGGCATCACCGTCGACTTCCGGGGCCGTATCGCCGCAGGCGCCAGGACGACTGTCACGATGAACACCCAACTGCGGATCGCGGAGCGTACCTCGGGCGCAGACGCGAGCGCGCGCACAATCGACAACACGGTGCTCGCGGCAGTGACCGACCCGTCTGGCACCACTCAGCCGGCCAGCGGCACGGACAACACGGTGACGGCGACGGCGTCCGCGCCCATGGTGGTGCAGGCCTTCAGCTACGGCGCGGTGGCGTCGAAGGGCATCGTCGCCGACACGACGGCGACGGCATCCGTGCCGGCAATCCAGTACGGCGCATCCTCCGACACGGCAGCGATCACGCTCAGCGGTCGACCCACCGGCAACGTGCGCACGACACGCATGGTGATCGAAGACTCCGCGCCGACATTCTGGAACGCCTACTCGTTCGACGCGTTCGGAACGAACAGCTTCACCAACCCGATAAACCGGGTGCAGGTTGACGTGCTTGTCGGCACGACCTACCAGCTGGATGCCGGCGTGCTCACTGCATACTGCGGACCCACTACCGACCTGGCGGCCTGTTGGATCAAGGGCACGGCGGCGACTTCGTTGGCGCTTCCCGGTGGCACCTATACGACGGCGGACATCCGCGGCATCCGCTTCACCTACACGAAGTCCGACTACTCGGCCTGGGAGCGACCGTACAACCCCGAGCAGTTCGTGCACTTCACGGTGCAGCGCCGCACGAACCTCACCTGGGCGCCCGGTGGGGTCACACCCGTGCCGTCGACGCTCTACATCTACCCGGACCCCGCACCCGGCGAGACCCAGCCGGCGACATTCACCAACGACGTCACAGTGACGGCGAGCGCCGCCCTCGACGCGACCGATACCGCTCCCCTCTGGTCGGCGAGCGCGACCGACTCGAAGCAGCTGAAGTACCAACACCAGCCCGCACGCGTCGAGATCGCCGAGCAGCCGTACGGAGCATTGTCGCTCGGCAGCGAGATCCCGTACCAGCTGGATGTCACGAATATCGGCGCCAACGGCGAGAAGCCGCTCACCGGCGTCGTGACGACATACGAGATCCCCGGGGATGCGAGCGGGCCGCTGCTCGTGATCCCCACCGACCAGGACACCGGCGCGCCCATCACGAACGCTGAAGCCTTCACCTACACGCTCAGGAACGCCGCCGGGGTCGCGCAGGTCGCCCCTGCCGTCGTCGCGAGCGTCGGGACCGGCTCCACGGCGGGGCAGGTGCTCACCTTCACGATGCCGGCCGGCAGCAGCATCCCGCTGGGCTGGGAACTCAGCATCCAGCTCAGGCTGCAGTTCCGTCCGCTGCTCGAGGCCGGCACGCTGGTGACCACCGGCGCCACAGTCGTCTCCGACCAGGAGTTCGACACCTGTTCCGCGTACCGGGACAACGGGGTCGCGCGGCCCACCCTCACCGACCAGTCTTCATGCTCGACAATGACGACAGTGTGGCCGCTCGCGAGCGCGCCGATGACCATCACCAAGGGCGTGCGCGGTGTCGACGCCGGGGCGCTGGACGCGACGGGCACCCCGCTCACCGACGACCTCGGGGTGCTCAAGACGCAGCCGACGAACCCGACGGACTGCACGGCGCCCAACATGACCGTCAACGGCTCCGGCTTCTACCGCTACCCGTGCGTGCCGATCACCCGTCCCGGTGGCGTGGAGGAATGGGTAGCGAAATTCTCGAACAGCGGAAACGTCAGCGTGGGCAAGGTCGTGGCGATCGACCTGCTCCCGACGAAGAACGACACGGGCGTCATCATCCCGGATGCCCGCGGATCGAAGTTCACCCCGAAACTCTCCGGGTTCCCGCAGCTCAGCGGTGTGGCCGACGGCGACCTCGCGGTTTACTACCTCTCGACGCCGGGCGTCGCGACTCCGCGCTGCAACGGCGCCGACATCCAGAACGAAATGGGGATGACCGCCGCATCGGTCCCGCCGATCACGGCCCCGGCGTGCCTCACCGACACCGCGGCGGGCGACGACGTTCCCGACCGGCACTGGACACAACTGCTCCCGTCTGACGACCTCGCAAGCCTCACGATCGTGGCTCTCAAGTTCATCGTGACAACACCGACGGGCATCGCGCCCGGCGCGTCGATGGCGATCACCTACCGGTCGACGACACCCGCCAACGTCGACATCGTCGAGGCCGATGCCAACCTCGGCCGCGACTCCGTCGCGTACAACTCGATCGCCGGCGCCGCGGTCGGCATCAACCAGGACACCAACGCCCTCGATGTCGCGTACCGGTTTGTCACGGAACCCCGCAAGGTCGGTGTCGCCCTCGCGACGGGCCAGATGCGACTGCTCAAGACCGTCGACGGCTCGGCCCTGTCCACTTTCAAGCCCACGAGTTTCGCCATCAACCTGTCGTGCACGTCGGCCGGCCAGCCGATCACCCTGAAGAACTCCGCGGATGCCCCGCGCAGCCCGTTCCTCGTGACAGCGGGCACAGAACTGCTCGTCAAGGGCATCCCGCTCTACGCGTCATGCGTGGTGAGTGAGGACACCGACTACGGGCAGACCGCCTCGACCATCACCCCGACGGCCGTTGTGGCCCAGGCCGCGCAGGCGGCGAACCCCGGGTCTGAGGTCACCAACGAGCACCCGGCCTTCGCATCCCGCCCGGCGATCGAGCTGTCCACCGTCACCAACACCTACTCCGCGGCGACCCTCGTCGTGACCAAGACGGTGACAACGGGTGGCGCGCTCAACCAGGCGGGGACGGCGATCACGTACAAGGCGGCATCCTTCACTGTGGTGTGCACCTTCGACAAAGGCTCGGGGGCGTCAACGATCTACACGAGCGGCACGTTCACGCTCGGCGACGGCGCCACGAAGACGATCACCGGCCTCGTCGCCGGCGCCGCATGCGTCGTCACCGAGACCAACGCGCAGGGAGCGGCGAGCACGAGTTACGTCGTGACGCAGGACGGCGGCGCGGTGGCATCCGCCGCGACGAAGACGACGACGGTGACCCTCGTGGCGGACACGACGCCGAACCCGGCGAACAACACCGTCGCTTTCACCAACGCCTATTCCATCGGCGGCCTGACCGTTCGCAAGGTCGTCGACGGCGACGCCAGGGACAGCTGGGGCAACCAGACGTTCACGTTGCACGTCACCTGCACGAACACGCGCACGAGCACCGCGACGGTATGGGACCAGGACATCGTGGTGACGAAGACCGGTACCACCCAGATTGCCGACGAGTTGGTGTCGACGACGATCCCGGCCGGCTCGAGCTGCCTCGTCACGGAGGCGGCGGGCAACGACGGAGGGGCGACATCCACCTCGATTCCGACAACGGCGACCACCGTCACCGCCGGCGGCAACCCGGTGATCACGGCGACGAACACCTTCACGAACTCGAGCCTGACGATCACCAAGCAGGTGCAGACCTCAGCCGTCGACCAGGCCAACGACCCCGTCTACCCGGCAGTGACATTCGACTTCAGCGTCGGCTGCACCTGGGAGGGCACGACAGTGCTCGCGCCCCAGGCGTTCACCCTGGCGCGACTGGGAACCAGGACCTTCAGTGGTCTTCCCTCGGGCTCGAGCTGCACAGTCACCGAAACCTCCGCGGGGGGCGCCGACTCGACGACGATAGCCACGACCACGGCGGCAGGCACGGCATCGACAAACGCGACGACGGCGACGATCGCCAGCCTCACGACCGGCGCGAACAGCGCTACGGTCACCAACCGCTACGGGGTCGCTAGCTTCACCGTGACCAAGGCGGCGATGGGCGGGGCGGCCGCCCAGTTCGGCACCGGCCCGTTCACGATCCACGTCACATGCACCGCCCGAACGGGCGTGACCGCCTTCGACGATGACATCGTGCTCGGTGTCGGGGGAGTCTGGGACAGCACTATCGACAACCTCGCGACCGGTTCGGCCTGCACGGCCGTCGAATCCGACATGGTCGGCGCCGACTCCCAGTCCACAGTCTTCGACGTGGATGACGCGGTCGCAGGCAACGTCGTGACCGTGACGACAGGCAACCCCGGCCATGCCACGATCCGCAACTGGTACCTGACCGGATCACTCGTCGTCACCAAGTCCGTCACGGGCGCAGCCGCAGGTTTCGGCGTGGGGCCGTTCAGCGTCGCACTCGAGTGCACCCGCGCCGGCCAGTCGATCACGATCCCCGGCGGCGATGTGCGCGCGCTGTCCCCGGGCTCCATGACCACGACATACACGGGCCTCCCGTCGGGAGCAGACTGCGTGCTCTCCGAACCGGACTCCGCCGGTGCAGCGTCCAGCTTCATCGCCACCGACGTCGCCCACCCGCTCACCACGGATGTCGCGGCGGGGCAGCACTTCACGGTGACTGTCGACCCCGCCCAGCACACCGACGACCAGGCACAACCGGCAATGTTCATCGTGAACGACTACGAGCCGGCTGGACTCGTCATCTCCAAGGTCGTGACCAGCGCCGCCGTCGACCAGGATGGTGCCCCCGTCTCGTATGGCCCGTTCCCGGTCGCCGTCGACTGCACGTTCGAGGGCGCGCCCGTCTACGCCGCCGGCTACTCGGCGACAACGCCCATGCAGGCGTCCCTCGTCCCCGGCACCGACTGGTCCCTCGGTGGCCTCGTCTCGGGCGCGGCCTGCGTCGTGACCGAAACGCCCAAGGATGCCGTGAACCCGTCGATCGACACCGTCGTCGCGGGCACGGGACACCACGTTCCCGGCACGTCGGCGACGCTCGTTCTCGCGCCGAACTCCGGGCCGACAGTGCGCAACACCGTCTCGATCGACAACCCGTACCTGTCCGGCACCATCGCGATCTCGAAGGCCGTCGCGGGCGCCGGAACGGCATGGGCGACCGAGACGTTCCAGGTGGATGTCGTGTGTACACTCACCGACGGCTCCGGTAGCCGTGAGGTGTGGAACGAGAGCTACGACCTGGTCGCGGGTGCCGCGGCAACGCTCCTCGAGGGTGTGGCGGCCGGCGCGGACTGCACAGCCACAGAGTCGAAGACCGGCGGCGCGACATCCACGAGCATGACGGTGGACCGCGGCGTGCCCGTCGACGGCACCTCGACCTCGTTCACGAGTCCGGCTGGGGCTACCCTGCCCGTCGTCGTGACCAACACCTTCGACCTCGCGAGCGTCGACGTGACCAAGCACTTCACGGGTGCGGGCGCGACGCTGTGGGGCGCCGGACCCTTCGAAGTCTCGCTCGCCTGCACCCGACCGGTCGACGGCGCCAACCCGGCCATCACGATCCCCGGCGGCACCACCCGCACGCTGCGGGCGCCGACCTGGACGGCCAGCTTCGACGGCCTGCCGATCAACGCCGACTGCGTCGCGACGGAGACGAAGACCGGCGGGGCCAATGGCTCGACGGTGTCGCCTTCGACAGGGTTCCCGCTGCTCACCGCCAACACGGCCGTCACGCTCAGCAACGACTTCACCGAGGGCGAAGTCGCCGTGCAGAAGACGATCACCGGCCTGGGAACCCCGCTCTACGGTGCGGGGCCGTTCGAGGTGACGCTCGAGTGCAGCCGTGTCGTCGATGGGCAGAGTGTCGACATCGCGATCCCGGGTGGCGCGGCGCGTGAACTCAACTCCGGCAACGGGTACGCGGCGCTGTACCAGCACCTGCCCACCGCTGCCGAGTGCACCGCGACCGAGACGAAGACGGCGGGCGCGACCGATTCGTCGGCGCCGGTCGACCTCACTATCGGCGACGGCACTACCGAGAACGTCGCGTTCACCAACACCTTCGACCTCGGTGCCCTGACCGTCACCAACATCGTGACCGGCAACAACTGGGAGCCGAACTCGAAGTGGACATTCGTGATCGACCTGAGCTGCACGCTGGACATGGATGGCGTGCCGACAGACATTCCGATTCCGGGTGGTGCCGAACGCGACATCCTGCACCTGGGCACCGTTGACTACATCGACCTGCCCATCGGCGCGGTGTGCTCGCTTGCGGAGACTGAGACCAACAACGCGGACGAGGTTACCGTGTCACCGGTGAGCCCGGCACCCGGTGCGGGCGGGCGTTCGATCGCCCCGCACTACAGCCTCACGACGCTTGCGATAGGTGCCGCCCCGGTGCGCTTCGACGTCGTGAACGTCTACAACATCACCCTCGCGTACACCGGTACCGACTCCCTGCCGGTCGGTCTCGCCGGACTCCTCATCGGGTTCATCGGGGTCGCGCTGATCGCGGGCTCGAGGCTGCGCAGGCTCCGCGAGGAGAACTAGTACTTTCCGTTGTAGCGCTCGCCCACCGGGATCTCCACACCGACGGTGTTGCCAGGCTGGGCGAGCGGGCACGCCCACATCGGGTCGTAGGCGCACGACGGGTTGTACGCGAAGTTGAAGTCGAGCACGAGGGAGTCGGGGGCGGAGCCCGGTCCGAGGTCTGCACCCTTGACGGTGTCGAGCAGGTAGCGGCCGCCACCGTATGTTCCCCCGGGTTTGCCGGCCAGTGCATCCTTCACGGGCACGAAGATTCCGCCGCCGTACGATGCGAGCCGCCAGACGTCGAGGGACCCGACGTCCGGGATGGATGCCACGCCGATGAGCTCGAACGGCACGACGCCGTCCGTTCCGGTCTCGACCTCCAGACGCCGCTCCTCGGCCGGTTCGAGGATCACCTCGAACCGCCACCGCGGGTCGTACGGCTGCACCGGCAGGCCGGCGAATGCTGCGCGATCCTCGGGGAGCAGCGGCGTCGACGGATGTGTCGCGAACAACTCGTCCCGCCCGCGCCGCCAGGCATCGTGGGCTGCGGGCAGATCGGTCGCCCCACGCACTGACGAATACAGGGAGAAGACGCGCCGCCGCCAGTCGGCGACATCGAGGGCTGTCATGGGTTAACGGTAAACCTCAGGCATGCAGAAGCTGGATTTTCGCGTGGAGCGCAAAGACCTCTACTCGCCGGGCCGGGATTTCGCCCTCGTGGATGTGCCCGAGTTCGACTTCCTGATGGTAGACGGCACCGGTGACCCGAACACCGGCGAGGACTATGCGAGGGCGGTCGAGGCGCTCTACAGCCTCTCCTTCGCCGTGAAGTTCGCCAGCAAGGCGCAACTCGGGCGCGACTATTTCGTCGCGCCGCTCGAAGGGTTGTGGCCAGACACCGCCGCCTCCACACCGAAGGCCGAGTGGTCCTGGACGATGCTGATCCGCCAGCCCGACTGGCTGGCGCAGGAGCAGTGGGATGCCGCCCGCGCGAAGGCCGCCACGAAGGGGCTGCCCGCACTCGACGCCGTCCGGCTCGAGCCGTTCGCGGAGGGTGCCGCCGTGCAGGTGATGCACGTCGGCAGCTACGACGATGAGGCTCCGACGATCGCGCGCATGCACGCCTGGATCGCGGAGCAGGGCATGGCGCTTGGCGGGCGGCACCACGAGATCTACCTCGGCGACCCGCGCCGGGCGGCGCCGGACAAGCTGAGGACTGTGCTGCGCCAGCCCGTGGTCGGTGTCGGTCGGCAGGGGTAGAACAGCTGCATGGTGAAATACTGGCTCGGCGTCGTGCAACGCGAGCACGTGTTGCGTGGTGTCGCGCTCGGATTCGCCCAGACGAACCATGGCGTGAAGTCGGGCATCCAGCGGATGAAGCCCGGCGACGGGCTCGTGTATTACTCGCCCAAAACCGCGTACCCGGAGGGCGACCAACTGCGTGAGTTCACCGCTATCGGCGTCATCTCCGATGCCGAGCCCTGGCAGGCAGACGAGGGCGGCCGCCAGCCCTGGCGCCGCAGGGTCGACTACGACACCGCGGCCAAGGCGACCTCGATCACGCCGCTGCTCGACGTGCTCGAACTCACCCGCGGCAACAAGAACTGGGGGTTCATCATGCGGCGCGGCCAGGTCGAGATTTCGGAGCATGACTTCAAGGTGATCGCCGGCCAGATGGGCTCCACTAGCCTCGAACGGTGACTTCGCCGAGCAACCAGCCGCAGTACCAGGTCCGTTTCGACTGGGGGCTCCACGGCGCACGCGCGACGGCGCCCGGGGCCCACATCCTTGTCTGGGTGGATGCCCTCCCCGACGGCCACCTCGACCCGCTCGCGGTCGACACCGCCGTCGCCGTCATCACGGGAAGCGTTGGCTCTCGCCACGCCGTCGCGCACTGGGTACTGGCGCGGCAGCACGAGCTCGGGGACCGTGCGACGGTCGCCGTGGTGGCGGCCGGGGGACCGGGCGGCCGCTTCGCCGTGGAAGACCTGCTCGCCGCCGGGGCGGTCATCGACGCGCTCGCCGAGGTGGGCATCGACTACGCCTCCCCGGAGGCGGCGGCCGCGGTCGCGGCCTTCACGGGACTACGCAACGCCGTCGGCCACGTGCTGTCGGCATCCGTCAGCGGGCAGGAACTCATCGCCCGCGACGGGCGTGCGCCGGTCGATGCTGCACGCGCGGCGAACGACTCAGCGGACTTCCAGATCCTCAGGGAATTCGTTTCCCGCGCCTGATGTTGGCTTCCGTGCGAACTACGGAGGAATACATCGTGAAGGCAGTCATCAACGGCACGGTCATCGCCGAGGCACCGAAGCAGGACCTGATCTCGATCGAAGGCAACTGGTACTTCCCGCCGTCGAGCGTCAAGGAGGGCTACCTCGTCGAGAGCGCCACTCCATACACCTGCCCGTGGAAGGGCGAATGCCAGTACTTCTCCGTCAGAGTCGGCGACCACCTGTTGCAGGATCGCGCGTGGAGCTACCCGACCCCGTACCCGACGGCATTCGAACGCGTCGGCAAGGATTTCAGCAACTACGTGGCGTTCTGGAAAGAAGTACAGGTCACCGAATAGCTACGGCAGCAGCGCGACGGCCTCGATGCCGACGAGGGCGTCGACGCGGCCCAGGGCGTGCACCTGTAGCACGGTGATCGCCGTGGGGTGGTTTCCCCAGGCCTCGTTCGAGGCCTCGAAGATCGGGTCGAGTGGCGTGTCCTTGCTGAAGTAGACGGTCATGCGCACGACGTTCGACTGGTCGGCGCCGACGTCCGCCAGGATCCTCTTCAGCTGGTCGAGGGCGGCGAGAGCCTGGGCCTTCGCACCGCCGGGGACGATCGCGCCCGCGGCATCCACCCCGTTCTGTTCGCCGATGTAGAGCGTGCGCCCGCCCTCGGTCAGCACCGCCTGCGAGAAGTAGGGGTTCTTGTGCATCGTGTCGGGGTTCACGTGGGTGATGGTCATCGTGCTTCCTCCTTCGATCGGTGTTTGCGCACTTTCGCGCGGTTTCCGCAGCGCTGCATCGAGCACCATCGGCGGTTGTTGGAGCGGGATTCGTCGTAGAAGACGATCGTGCAATGGTCACCGTCGCATTCGCGGATGCGCTCGCGCTCCTCGGGCGCGAGCAACTCGACGGCCTCGCGCGCCATCACCGAGAGCGCCTGCCCCACCCTGGCGCGCGATCGCCCGGCTTGCCTGCCTCCGCCGGCAAGTGATGGTGGGATGTCCGGGGTCGCCGCGAACAGGTTGATCACGTCGACGTCCGCTGGGCTCGGCCCTTCGCCGCGGGCGGCGGCAAGCACCGACCGTGCGATCGCATCCCTCAGCCCTTTCGCGTCGGCGAACTCGCGGTCACCGACTGCGGCATCCACCTCGGGAAAGCGGCCCTTGAGCCAGGTCGAGGCATCCGACGGCTCGTGCCACTGCTCCCACTCTTGGCGCTTGCCGAACCCGCCGGTGTAGGCGAAGTCCACGGCGAGCGATCCCGAGTCGAACCAGAACGTGTGCCCGTCCCCACCGGTCAGCCACTGCCCCTGGGGCCGCTCTACCGTTTGGCGCATGTAACCACTATAGTTGGTTACGTGAGTGAGCCAAGGATTGCCGAGACAACGGGGTTGACGAAAGACGCGGGTTGGGAGCTTGGGGTGCGCAAGACTGTGCCCGCCCCGGTCCCCGTGGTCTGGGCGTTTCTCATGGGCGAGGGCCTGCAGGTCTGGCTCGGTGACGTGGATGCGCTACCCACCGAGAAGGGCGCGGCGTACGAGACGCGCGACGGGGTGAGAGGCACGATCCGCAGCTTCACCGAGGGCTACCGGGTACGCCTCAGCTGGCAGCCTCTGGATTGGCCCCATGACACGACCCTCCAGGTCACAGTGAAAGAGGCGGCGGGCGGCACGACAATCGGTTTCCACCACGACCGGCTGGCCGACCGGGACGAGCGCAAGATGATGCTCGGGTATTGGAAGAGCGTCGCGACAGCGATCGCCGGACGCTTCGAGGGCTAGCGCCTCCTGGCGACCGTTCGCTCGCTCCACGCGATGAGGTGAGCTGCGTCGAAGCGGCGCGAGCACTGGCCGCAGGCGAGCGCCCTCGCCGGTTTGCGATAGCGGTAGTGCAGGTGGCCGGCCGGACAGGTGCCGACCCATGGCGCGAACTCGTTGGCGGTCTCGCCGTCGTGCAGGCGCTTTCCTTCGTAGCCGAGCCCGGCGGCCACGGCCTTCCACTTGGCGCCGTGCCCCGCTCGCGTGCCGGCGATCGCGTGCGCCACCTCGTGCAGGAGCACCTGGTGGATCTCGTCATCCTCGTATCGCGCGGCGAGGTATTTCGAAACCGAGATGCGCCGGTCGGTGTAATTGCACAGCCCGGCGCGGGTTTTCGCGTTGTCGAATCCGAAGACCCAGGTCTCGTCAAGGTGCAGGGTGATGAGCGCGTTCGCCCACGTTCTCACCCTTGCCAGCTCAGCCACCCATCGAGGTTAAGCCCGTAGCCACCCGGTTCGGGCTCGCTCGCCGTGAACTGGGGAATCAGCCGGCGACTGTGAGTGAAACCTGCAGGATGCGGTCGTCCCCATCCCGGGGATCGCCCCGGCCATCCGTGTTGTTGGTCAGCACCCACAACGTGCCGTCAGGGCCGGGGACCACGTCCCGGATGCGGCCGTACGTGTTCGCGTAGAACGCTGTCGCCGTCGCGGCGCTGCCCGGCTGCGCCACGGCGCCCTGGATCACCCAGAGCCGTTCACCGCCGAGGCCCGCCATGAAGAAGGTGCTGCCGATTCGCGCGAGACCGCTCGGGCTCGCGTCATCCGTCGGCCATTGGTAGACGGGGTTCACGAAGCGTGGGTCGTCGGCAATGCCCTCCACTATCGGCCAGCCGTAGTTCGCGCCGGCATGGATCACGTTGAACTCGTCCCAGGTGTCCTGGCCGAATTCGGCCGCCCAGAGTTGCCCGTCGGCGTCCCAGGCGAGCCCCTGGGGGTTGCGATGACCGTAGGAGTAGACGAGGGAGCCGGGGAACGGGTTGTCTTTCGGCACGGACCCGTCAAGGTTCATGCGCAGGATCTTGCCGTTGAGCGAGTCCACGTTCTGCGCGTTGTCGGTGTTCGTCGCGTCGCCGACTGTCGCGTAGAGCATTCCGTCAGGCCCGAGTTTGATGCGGCCGCCGTCGTGGTTGTTTGCCTTCGCGAGACCGGTGAGGATGTCCTGCGCCGCGCCGAGCGAGTACGACCCCGGCCCGCCGAGCAGCGGGAATCGCTGGATGCGGTTGTCCGACTCGCTCGTGAAGTAGGCGTACAACCAGGCGCCGTCGTGCTCGACGTACTCGAGGCCGAGCAACCCGCCTTCCCCGGCGTGGACGACGCCAGGGATCGTGGCGACATCGCGCAGGGTGCCGTTCGCCTGGAGTTCCTTGACCACACCGGCGTCGCGCTCGCTGATGAGTGTCGAGCCGCTGTCGAGCCGGACCATCGACCACGGCGCCGAAAGCCCCGTCACGATGACCGTCGGGTCACCGGCCGGCTGCACCGGCCCCCTCGCCTCGGCAGAAGGGGATGGGGTCGCAGTCGCCGTGACGGGCGTCGGCGTCGCCGTGGGCTGCGATTGTGCCGCGCAACCCGCGAGCACGACCAACAGCAGCACTGCCCCGGCGATCTTCATCCCCAATCTCAGCACGTTTGCCCGTCGAAACTCCACTTATTGCGCGGCCCGCGCCAGCGCCGCGCAACAACTGGCTTTTCGACGACTGTTTCGACGGTCGGCGCCCCCAACGGCGCGCCCGCGGACTGACGGCCCGCGGACGGCGTCGCGCGCAGGCCCGCGGCCCACGGAAGGCTCGGCATCCCCGCGGGAGGCGTCGAAACTCCACTTCTTGCGCGGCCGGTGCCATTGCTGCGCAACAACTGGCTTTTCGAGGACTGTTTCGACGTTGGCCGGCCCCGAGATGCCTGCCGCCCGCGGAAGGCATGCCGAGCGCGCCCACCGCCCGCGGAAGGCATGCCGAGCGCGCGCCCGCCAGGCCTACTCCGCGCCGGGCCTCAGCTGGAAGATTCCCTTCGACGGGGGCGGGGACGGGATGGCCGTGGCGTCCGTTACCACGGGAGCGCCCGCGATGAACTCGCGCAACTCTGCCCCGGCCACGACCTTCGATGGGTGTGGGCCCGCGGCCAGGAGCCGTGGCATCCACTCGAATGGCAGTGCGGTGGATGACCCGACGAGTACGAGGTTGCCGAAGCGCCTGCCCTTGAGGATCTGGGTCTCTGCGAGCACCGCGGTGTGCCCGATCGCCGCCTGCATTGTCGCTGCCTGGCCGCGGGCGAAGTGCAGGCCCGGGCCGTCGGCGACGTTGGCGAGCACGACCCCGCGTGGCGAGAGCAGGGCGACAGCCGACCGGTAGAACTCGATAGTCGTGACATGGGCGGGAGTCCTTGCGCCGCTGAACACGTCGACGATGAGCAGGTCTACCGTGCCGCGAAGACCGGCCGGCAGTTTCTCCATAACTGCGCGCGCGTCGCCATGGCGGATGCGGATCGAAGCAGAGCGCGACCACGGCAGCTCGGCCCGCACGAGATCCACAAGGTCGGTCTCGAGTTCGATCACCTGCTGGCGGGACCCCGGCCGGGTCGCCTCGATGTAACGGGGGAGCGTGAGCGCACCCGCCCCGAGATGCACGGCGGTGATGGGCTCGCCGGGCATGCCGAGCTGGTCGATCACGTGGCCCATGCGCTGCACGTACTCGAAGAACAGCTGGCTCGGATCGTCGAGGTTGACGTGCGACTGGGGCGTTCCGTCAACGGTGAGCGTGTACGCACCGGGCACCCAGCGGTCTGTAGTCACTGTCGCGAGGTAGCCGCTCGTGGAGAGCACCTTCGACGGGATTCCGTTCACAAACTCAAGTATCCCGTGCACCGCACGGATGCCGCCCGCGGGGCGCTGCTCGGCGCCAACCGGTCACGAACATCCCTCATAACCTCGGTCGCACGGCGCTTATAGCCGAATCGGGCAATCAGGTCAAGGAATAACTTGCGATGGTGCCCAGTTTCGTCCTATAGTTGTTCTTTGCGCTCCCAATCAACCCATGCCGTCATATTGTGGACAGCTGGCGCGCCCCGAGTATAGCGGCGGGGCAGATCTCTCTTGGGTTCTGGTGAGCATTTCATTACCGACAGTCTGTGCTTCGGCGCGGACAAATAGGGCCCCTCGCCGGGTTCACGGAGGTTATTTCCTTGGCTGCTGCGCGCACTGCGTCCACCAAAAAGTCCCCCAAGAACGGCCGCGCAGCTTCGCGGCTTTCTTTCGCCAAGATCACCGACACCCTGACGGTTCCCGATCTGCTCGCATTGCAGACCGAGAGCTTCGATTGGCTGGTCGGCAACGACATCTGGAAGAAGCGCGTAGAGGAAGGCCTGGCCCAGGGCCGCACTGACCTCCCCACCCGCAGCGGCCTCGATGAGATCTTCGAGGAGATCTCCCCGATCGAAGACCTCGGCGAGACCATGCAGCTCTCGTTCACCGGGCCTGAGCTCGAAGAGCCCAAGTACACGATCGACGAGTGCAAGGAGCGCGGCAAGACGTTCGCAGCTCCGCTGTACGTCAACGCCGAGTTCATGAACCACCTCACCGGTGAGATCAAGACCCAGACCGTCTTCATGGGCGACTTCCCGCTCATGACGGAAAAGGGCACGTTCATCATCAACGGCACCGAGCGTGTCGTTGTGTCGCAGCTCGTGCGCTCACCGGGTGTCTACTTCGACCGCACCCCGGAGAAGCTTTCCGACAAGGACATCTACTCGGCTCGCATCATCCCGTCGCGTGGCGCCTGGCTCGAGTTCGAGATCGACAAGCGCGACCAGGTCGGCGTGCGCATCGACCGCAAGCGCAAGCAGAGCGTCACCGTGTTCCTCAAGGCCCTCGGCCTCACGAGCGAGCAGATCCTCGAGGAGTTCAAGGGCTTCCCGTCGATCGAGCTGACCCTCGAGAAGGATTCGATCCTCACCAAAGACGAGGCGCTCAAGGACATCTACCGCAAGCTCCGCCCGGGCGAGCAGGTTGCTGCAGAGGCCGCGCGCGCGCTGCTCGACAACTTCTACTTCAACACGAAGCGCTACGACCTTGCGAAGGTCGGTCGCTACAAGATCAACCGCAAGCTCGGTCTCGACACCGACATCAAGCAGTCGGTGCTCACGATCGAAGACATCATCGCCACGATCAAGTACATGGTCGCGCTGCACGACACCTCGTCGAGCTACGTGACTGTGCACGACAACAGCCTCTCCACGATCAAGGGGCTGCGTGACGGCAAGAAGGTCGACGTGCGCCTCGACATCGACGACATCGACCACTTCGGCAACCGCCGCATCCGCGCTGTCGGCGAGCTCATCCAGAACCAGGTGCGCACGGGACTGTCCCGCATGGAGCGCGTCGTCCGCGAGCGCATGACCACGCAGGACATCGAAGCGATCACCCCGCAGACCCTGATCAACGTGCGCCCGGTCGTCGCCGCGATCAAGGAGTTCTTCGGAACCTCCCAGTTGAGCCAGTTCATGGACCAGAACAACCCGCTCGCCGGCCTCACCCACAAGCGCCGCCTCAGCGCTCTTGGGCCTGGCGGTCTGTCGCGTGAGCGCGCAGGCGTCGAGGTTCGCGACGTCCACCCCTCGCACTACGGCCGCATGTGCCCGATCGAGACTCCAGAAGGCCCGAACATCGGCCTCATCGGATCGCTCGCGTCGTTCGCGCGCATCAACGCGTTCGGGTTCATCGAGACCCCGTACCGCCGCGTCGTCAACGGCAAGGTGACCGAGAAGATCGACTACCTCACGGCAAGCGAGGAAGACGACTTCGTCGTCGCCCAGGCGAACGCGCCGCTCACGAGCGACGCGCACTTCGCCGAGCCCCGCGTGCTCGCCCGCAAGAAGGGCGGCGAGGTCGACCTGATCCCCACGGAGCAGATCGGCTACATGGATGTCTCGCCGCGCCAGATGGTGTCGGTCGCGACCTCCCTCATCCCGTTCCTTGAGCACGACGACGCGAACCGCGCCCTCATGGGTGCGAACATGCAGCGCCAGGCAGTGCCGTTGCTGCGCAGCGAATCGCCGCTCGTCGGAACCGGCATGGAGGGCTTCGCTGCCATCGACGCCGGCGACGTGATCACCGCCGACAAGGCCGGTGTCGTCGCCGAGGTCTCGGCCGACCTGGTCGTCATCCAGCTGGATGACGGCGGAACGCAGGAGTACCTGCTGCGCAAGTTCGACCGCTCCAACCAGGGCACGTCGTACAACAACCGCGTCATCGTGAGCGCGGGCGACCGCGTCGAGCAGGGCCAGGTGCTCGCAGACGGCCCCGCCACGGAGAACGGCGAACTCGCCCTCGGCAAGAACCTCCTCGTGGCATTCATGCCCTGGGAGGGTCACAACTTCGAGGACGCGATCATCCTGAGCCAGAACCTGGTCAAGGACGACACCCTCTCCTCGATCCACATCGAGGAATACGAAGTGGATGCCCGCGACACCAAGCTCGGCAAGGAGGAGATCACCCGTGACCTCCCCAACGTCTCGCCGGAGCTGCTCGCCGACCTTGACGAGCGCGGCATCATCCGCATCGGCGCAGAGGTCCGGCCCGGCGACATCCTCGTCGGCAAGGTCACGCCTAAGGGCGAGACCGAGCTTTCGGCGGAGGAGCGCCTGCTGCGCGCCATCTTCAACGAGAAGAGCCGCGAGGTGCGTGACACCTCGCTCAAGGTTCCCCACGGTGAAGAGGGAACGATCATCGCTGTCAAGGAGTTCAACGCCGACAACGACGACGAACTCGGCTCCGGTGTCAACCAGCGCGTCGTCGTGTACATCGCCCAGAAGCGCAAGATCACGGCGGGCGACAAGCTCGCCGGTCGTCACGGCAACAAGGGCGTCATCTCGAAGATCCTGCCGGTGGAGGACATGCCTTTCCTCGCCGACGGAACTCCTGTCGACATCATCCTGAACCCGCTCGGTATCCCCGGTCGCATGAACTTCGGCCAGGTGCTCGAGACCCATCTCGGGTGGGTGGCGAAGCAGGGCTGGGAGGTCAAGGGCAACCCGAAGTGGGCCGCGGGCATCCCAGAGGCCGCCATGTCGGCAGCCCCTGGCACCAAGGTCGCGACCCCGGTGTTCGACGGCGCGCTCGAGCAGGAGATCGAAGGCCTGCTCGACTCGACGACGCTCACCCGCGACGGAGAGCGCCTGATCGACTCGACGGGTAAGACACGCCTCTTCGATGGCCGCTCCGGCGAGCCGTTCCCTGAGCCCGTGTCTGTCGGCTACATGTACATCCTGAAGCTGCACCACCTCGTCGACGACAAGATCCACGCACGCTCGACGGGACCGTACTCGATGATCACGCAGCAGCCGCTGGGTGGTAAGGCGCAGTTCGGTGGCCAGCGATTCGGTGAGATGGAGGTCTGGGCGCTAGAGGCATACGGTGCCGCGTACGCGCTCCAGGAGCTCCTGACAATCAAGTCGGATGACATCCTCGGCCGCGTCAAGGTCTACGAGGCCATCGTCAAGGGCGAGAACATCCAGGAGCCCGGTATTCCGGAGAGCTTCAAGGTGCTCATCAAGGAGATGCAGTCGCTGTGCCTGAACGTCGAGGTGCTGTCGGCAGACGGCTCGACGGTCAACCTGCGCGACACGGATGACGAGGTCTTCCGCGCGGCGGAGGAACTCGGTATCAACATCTCCACGCGGTTCGAGTCCTCGTCAATCGACGAGATCTAACCCCGGCCGACTCCTAACTTCAGACTTCGTAAGAGAGAAGAAAAACATTGCTCGACGTTCACGCGTTTGACGAAATCAAGATCGGTCTCGCTACCGCCGACGACATCCGTCGCTGGTCGCACGGTGAGGTCAAGAAGCCAGAGACGATCAACTACCGCACCCTGAAGCCGGAGAAGGACGGCCTGTTCGGAGAGCAGATCTTCGGACCGTCCCGCGACTGGGAGTGCTCATGTGGCAAGTACAAGCGTGTCCGTTTCAAGGGCATCGTCTGTGAGCGCTGCGGCGTGGAGGTCACCAAGTCCTCGGTTCGTCGCGAGCGCATGGGCCACATCGAGCTCGCAGCTCCCGTCACCCACATCTGGTACTTCAAGGGTGTGCCGAGCCGCCTCGGCTACCTGCTCGACATGGCCCCGAAGGACCTCGAGAAGGTCATCTACTTCGCCGCATACATGATCATCTCCGTCGACGAGGAGAGTCGTCACTCCGACCTTCCCGGCCTGGAGAACGAGATCCGTCTCGAGATCAAGACGCTCGAGGGCCAGCGCGATGTTCGCATCGCCGAGCGTCTCTCCCGGCTCGAAGAGGACCTCGCGGCCCTCGAGGCCGAGGGTGCCAAGAGCGACCAGAAGCGTCGCGTGAAGGATGGCGCGGAGAAGGAGATGGGCCAGGCCCGTCGTTCGTTCGACGACCAGATCGCCCAGCTCGAGCGTGTGTGGGATGACTTCCGCAGCCTCAAGGTCGGCGACCTCAAGCCCGAGGATTCCGTCTTCCAGGAGCTGCAGGATCGCTTCGGCACCTACTTCGAGGCGTTCATGGGCGCAGAGGCGATCCAGAAGCGTCTCCAGGCCTTCGACCTCGAGACCGAGAGCGTGGACCTGCACGACCAGATCGCCAACGGCAAGGGCCAGAAGAAGATCCGCGCCATCAAGCGACTGCGCGTGGTCAACTCCTTCCTGCAGACCGGCAACTCGCCGGCCGCCATGGTGCTCGAAGTCGTCCCGGTAATCCCGCCGGAGCTGCGCCCGATGGTGCAGCTCGACGGTGGCCGCTTCGCGACCTCGGACCTCAACGACCTCTACCGTCGTGTGATCAACCGCAACAACCGCCTGCGTCGCCTGCTCGACCTCGGTGCTCCCGAGATCATCGTGAACAACGAGAAGCGCATGCTGCAGGAGGCCGTTGACGCCCTGTTCGACAACGGTCGTCGTGGTCGCCCGGTCACGGGAACCGGCAACCGCGCCCTGAAGTCCCTGAGCGACATGCTCAAGGGCAAGCAGGGCCGGTTCCGCCAGAACCTGCTCGGAAAGCGCGTCGACTACTCCGGCCGTTCCGTGATCATCGTCGGCCCGCAGCTCAAGCTCCACCAGTGCG
>JAODLY010000011.1 GCA_025464445.1 Rhodoglobus sp.
GTGGTCACCGCCTCGCTTCAGCGCGCGAATCAGCGGAGGACGAACCGCGAACAGGAGCAGCGCCGCGACAACTGCCGCCAGGATCACCTGAATCCAGAACGGGGCACCGAACAGGCTCACAACGAGTCCGGCAAGGCTGCCGATCGCGACCATGAGAAACATGAAAGTTACTGTCGTGACCTCGATGATCACTGCGATCAGGATGAGGGCGAACCAGATAATCCACGCGTAATTTTGGATGAAATCCATTGGTAGATCAGCGCCTCTCGTTATCGCTCGATTGAAGGTATCACTCGCGCGCCCCCAAGGCACACCTGTTGGTAGTGTCGTGTCTCGTGACTGAGACATCCACCTCCGGACCCCTTGCCCCACATTCACTCGCTGGTAAGCGAGCACTCGTCACCGGTTCATCTCGGGGGATCGGCGCCGACACCGCAGGCTATTTCGCGGGAGCGGGCGCCTCCGTCGTCATTAATTACCGCAACAAGGAGGCCCGCGCTCTGAAGCTGGTCGCCGCGATCGAGGCCGAGGGCGGCTCTGCAATTGCAATCGGCGCCGATCTCACCGACCCCGCATCCGTTGCCTCGATGTTTGCCGAGGTGCAGGAGAAGCTCGGCGGGCTCGACATCCTCGTCATGAACGCGTCCGGAGGCATGGAGTCGGGGATGGGCGAGGACTACGCAATGCGCCTGAACCGTGACGCTCAGGTTGCGGTACTAAACGCGGCGCTCCCTCTGCTCGCGCCCGGCTCGCGAATCGTGTTCGTCACGAGCCATCAGGCCCACTTCATCAAAACGACCGAAACCATGCCCGAATACCTGCAGGTAGCGCTGAGCAAGCGTGCGGGTGAGGATGCCCTGCGGGAGCTCATCCCGAGCCTCAAGGATGCCGGCATCGGCTTTGTGGTCGTCTCCGGCGACATGATCGAGGGCACGATCACCGCCACCCTGCTGCAGCGCGCGAATCCCGGCGCGATCGAAGCGCGCAAGGAGGCGGCCGGCCGCCTCTACAACGTCGGGGAGTTCGCCGCAGAGGTCGCCCTCGCCGCCGTCGAGCCCATCCCGGAGAATCACACCCGCTACGTGGGTGACGTCTCCGACTTCCTCTCGGCCTAGGCGAAGGCTGTGAAGGCGACCGATCTGGGGCTGCTGACGAGCGTCTCCAGCCCCACGATCGCCCCCGACGGCTCTCGTGTCGTCGTGGGGGTTTCGCATCCAGACCTCGACGCCGATGCGACTGTCGGCCAGCTCTGGAGCGTCCGGCTCGACGGTTCGCAGCCCCACCGCATCACCCGCGGATTCCGGGATGCCTCTCCCGCATTCAGCCCCGACGGTTCGGCGATCGCGTTCCTGCGCTCCGGCCCCGGCGCGCCATCGCAACTGCACGTCATGCCCGCGGCCGGGGGAGAGCCGCTCGCTCTCACCGACGCGAAACTCGGGGTTTTCGACATCCACTGGTCGGGCGATTCGAAACGAATCGTCTACCTCGCGAACGTGCCGGAGCCGGGCAGGCATGCAACTGTCGAGGGCATCACGGCGGGCGCAGAGCCGGCACGCCGCATCACCGGCCTCGACTACAAGGCGAACGGCAGGGGCTTCACCGCCGACCAGCGTTCGCATGTCTTCGTCATCGAGGTGCCGGCCCTCGACGCTGAACCGGTGTACCCGCCCGCGCCAAACCCGGACGGCACGAAACCGGAGTCCACGCCCCTGCCCGTTCCCGTGCAGCTCACGCACGGCGACTACGACGACACCAGCCCGAGGTTCATCTCAGAACGTATCGCGTTTCTCTCCGCCCGCCACGACGCGCGGGACTCGACACTCACCAACCAGTTGTGGGCGGTGGGTGCCGACGGCGAACCGGAGGCGCTGAGCGAGCTCGGCACCGTCGGCATCGACAGCTTCGAGGTTGCCGACGACGGCACCGTCTACCTCGTCGGCCAGGAGCTCGGGAGCTCCGGCCGCGACTTCGTCGCGCGCAACTCGTCGCTCTACCGCCTCGACAGCGAGGCCCTCACGGTTCTCACCGATGCGGAGAGCATCGACCTGACCGAGGGACAGCTCGTGGTGGCGGGCAACACTCCACTGCTGCCCAACCGCGGCCGTGGGCGGGTGCAGCTGCTCGAGTGGCGTGGGGAGGGCGACCTGCGGTCGCTCACCGAGGGCGACATCGAGGTGCTGGGGCAGGCGGCATCCGGGGATCTTGTCGTCGTCACGTACGCCTCGCCGGAGACATTCGGTGACGTCGCCCTGCTCGAGAACGGCGCACTCAGGAAACTCACAGACTTCTCTGCGGCGCTCAGGGCGACGGGCATCGTCGCACCGACCGAGCTGACGGTGACCGCGCGGGACGGCAATGCCGTGCACGGCTGGGTCGCGCGCCCGGCGGGGGAGGGCAGCCACCCGACGCTGCTGATGATCCACGGGGGACCGTTCGCGGACTACGCGCTGCATCTGTTCGACGAGGTGCAGGTCTACGTGGATGCCGGCTACGCCGTCGTGTTCTGCAATCCGCGGGGGAGTGCCGGCTATGGCCAGGCCCACGGGCGGGCGATCCGGCAGGCGATGGGCACGGTCGACCTGCACGACGTGCTCGACTTCTTCGACGGCGCCCTCGACACCTTCGTCGACCTCGACCGGGATCGCATCGGCATCCTAGGTGGGTCATACGGCGGCTACCTGACGGCATGGGCGATCGCCCACGACCACCGTTTCCGCGCCGCCGTCGTCGAGCGTGGCTACCTCGACCCGACAGCGTTCGTCGGCTCGTCCGACATCGGCTGGTTCTTCCCGCTCGAATACAACGGCACCGATCTCGACGCCGTGCGGGCGCAGAGTCCGCAGGCCGTGGCGCACCAGGTCACGACCCCGACCCTCGTCATCCACTCGCAGGACGACCTGCGCTGCCCGATCGGCCAGGCCGAAACCTGGTATGCGACTGTCAAGCTCGCGGGCACAGAAGCCGAGCTGCTCGTCTTCCCCGGCGAGAACCACGAACTCTCCCGCTCGGGTCGACCGCGCCACCGGCTGCAGCGCTTCGACGCGATACTTGAGTGGATGGGGAGGCACCTGTGACAGTGAATCGCGCGACGAGCAGGGTGCTGCTTTTCGACCGCGACGACCGGGTGCTGCTGTTCCTGACCAAGGCGCCGGACACGAGCGGCATCGCCCGCTGGCTCACCCCCGGCGGGGGAGTCGACGAGGGGGAGACTCACCACCAGGCTGCCCTGCGGGAGCTGCAGGAGGAGACCGGGCTCGTGCTCGAGGACCTCGGAAAGCCGGTCTGGGCGCACGACTTCGACGTGCGGTGGGATGCCGCGGACCACGACACCGGCCATGCCGAGTTCTACACGGCCGTCGTCGACGCCTTCGAGCCCTCCGACGCGCAGTGGACAGAGGATGAGCGGGTGGATGTGCTCGCGCACAAGTGGTGGACCCTCAGCGAACTCATCGGCACCGACGAGCCGTACGAGCCGGTGGAGCTCGTGAATCTCGTACGACGCCAGCTGCCGTCCTGCTGAGACGCTGACTGTGAAACATCCGTGGCGACGCGTCGCCGCCTGGCTCATCGACTGGCTGTGCATCGCCGTCTGGGTCGGCGTGCTCGTGATCGTGGGGCTCGCGCTGTACTCGAGTGGGGCGCTCAACGGCCTGTCCCCGCTGGCGCAGAACCTGTTCTCGTTCGTGGTGCTCATCGCGCCCGTGACTCTCGCGCTTGCGGCCCTGGAGAGCAGGGGAGGGCGTACCCCCGGCAAGCGAGCCCTGGGGCTGCGCGTGACGGATGCCGCGGCATCCGGCCCCGTATCGTTCGGGCACGCACTGCTGCGCAACACCCTGAAAATCGCGCTCCCGTGGGCGATCGGGCACGCAGCGGTCTACGGATTCGTCGCGTCCGCCGCCACTGCCACGCCGCCATGGGTCATCGGGCTGACCGTACTGGCGTATGTACTGCCCGTCGCGTGGGTCATCGGGCTGTTCGTGGGATCCGGGCGTACGGGCTACGACTTCGCAGCGGGCACAATTGTCGTAACAACAACAAAGGAGTGACCATGGCTCGTCCAATCCCCGAATACACCGTCGCCGGCCTGGAGCCGCTGAACTCGATCGAATTCCCGAGCCTCAGCAACGACGACGCCGTCGCACTGGGAATCGTCGCCGTAGGCGTGATCCGGGAGTGGGACCTCAGCCTCGCCGTCGACATCGTGCTCGGCGACGATCTCGTGTTCCGGGCGAAGCTCAAGGCCACAGGCGCGGGCAACGACCCATGGCTGAAGGGTAAGGCGGCCGTCGCGACCCGGTTCGGCGAGCCATCCCTGCTGGTCAAGGCGCGCCACCTCGAGGCCGGCACGCCGTTCGCGGACGACGACACCCTGAAGTATCACGGCGGCTCGATCCCGCTCCGCGTCGGTGGACAGGTCGTCGGCACGCTCACCATGTCCGGGGAACCGGATGCGACCGATCACGAGGCCGCGGCCGAGGCGATCCACCGATACCTGGGGACTCTCGACGGCGCGCACGGGGCCTGATTTGGATGCGGACGGCCTGCGCGTACTCATCCTCGGCCTGCCGCAAGTGTCGCATTCGGGACGCTCGACGACGATATTCTGCGAGAACTTCTCACTGAATCCTGGCTATCGAAGGCTCCAGCGCGACTGAGGGCGTCTTCGGGCCTCGGCGCGCGGGAGTTCGCGCGGAAACCGAGCCACCGTCCGGCGTGTTTTGGGCATCCGATAATGCACATTATGTCAAGTAGAGTTACTCTGATGGCACTTTCTGCAATCTGCAGTAGAAACGGGTAACACCTCACTCTCTACCCGATTGCTCATTTGATCAGGACGTGATCTGGTCATGGGCTGACGCGGATAGCGCAGCCGATCTGCGCCCGAGTCGCCGCATCCGTTGACCGTGCGAAGAACTCTCAGCATCGCTACTATGAGCCATGCGTTCCCGAAGGCTCCTAGCACCAGTCGCGTTGATCTTCTCCATCGCGCTTGCCGTCGTGGGCTGTGCGGCTGCTCCCCAGCCGACGCCGACCCCGTCCGATCCGAGCGCGATGACCTGCGATCAGTATTCGAAACTGTCGAAGACCGACAGGCAAGACGCGGCTGAGAAGCTGCAGTTCGGTCCGTTCGTGTCGTTCGACGCGGACGGTGTCTCGCCCCTCGACGCCACCGACTACCTGGATGCCACCTGCGCCGCGGCGCCCACACTGGCCAACTTGGCGGAGCTTACGAGCCGCGCTGGGCAGCAGTACCCGCCGTGCACGGACTTCCTCGCCCTGAAACCGACGGTGCAGGAACTCTGGGCCGCCGAGGTGATGAAGGAGTTCGAGATCGCCATTCCCACGGCGGACTACGCACCTGCATTGACCGTCGCGTGTGCATCCACCGACGCTACCGACAAACCAGACGTCGGCTCAGCTGCGAGCGACGTGATTCTCTTCATGCACAATCATCCGCTGCCGGCCGACTTCGCGGCGTACCTTGCCGGCAATGGCGCGGGTGTGCCGACTGCTGGTGCGGGTCTGGCTTCCGCAAAGCTGGTCGACGCGAACGGCTACGAGATCGATTACACGGTGGCGTCCTGGGGGGCGCTCATGGCGGGTGCTCCTCCGTGCACGCTGGATTCTTCTCTCGCCCCTTACCTGTCACCGGCGAAGAACGTGCTTCATTTCATGCGCGTCACCGGGACGATTTCTCGTCCCACCGTGAATGGGTTCACGTTCGAGGGCCCGGTGGGCATTGTTGCTGGGGTTGCGGATGGTTACAACGGGTTCAACCAGACGGACTACATCGCAGGCGTGTGCGGCGACGGGCTGGTGACCGCCGGGGTGGCACTGAACGGCTCGTACACGTTCAGCTTCCCGCAAACGCCCACGGCGCAGTTCGATGTCTCGTTCTGGTACACGAGCGCGAAGACGCCGAACAGCCCGGACGGCGTGGACATTTCTGGTCTTGCCCCACAGGCATACCTACTGGTGTTCGCGGGGCCGGGCTCGGTCACCTGCACCGCTGCCGATGCTTCGCTGCGGACAGATGGGGACTCGCACACCTGCCTGATTTATCACAATTGACGCCGTCTGACCTCGGCGGACTAGACATCGGAGGAACAATGACGACATCGAGCGGCGCTAACCAGCTGCGCATCCGCCTCGCCGTGATCGGAATGGGCGTTGTCCTGGGGTTGACTGGTTGCACAGCACCGGCACAGGATGCTCCGCTCTCGGGCGCCGACACGACCGCAAGCCCTGAGGCGCAAGTCGGTGACGCAAGCAGCCCCGACCCGGTACCCGCGGTGAAGGTCTGCCCGCAATCGGTCATCTCGTTCATCGAGGGACTGTACGGGCCGTCCCAGTCGCAGGACCTGACGACCATCAACGCTTCGCTGAATGTGAGCCTGCCTGCCGGAGCCGACTGCGTGTTGACTGTCGCCGGCGACACGGCCGGCTCGACCGCTTATTATCTATTCTGGTCTGCGCAGGACCAGGGGTTCGCAGACTCGATCGGGCAGCTGATGAGGGCCGCCGGGTACGTGACGGACTCCGCACCGCTTGGGTCGGTGGAGGACCCCAGTGCCGATGCGCACGTTTACGCGTATCCGGCGGATGGCACGTTTGGTGGCGATGGTTATGTCGAACTGTCGGGCCAATTCGGCGGTTAGACGCCGATGACCGCCTTCTCGACAGACGTACTCTCCAACGGGCGATCGGCAAGCCGCCTGGCGGCCCGACAAGGTGGAAAACTGGAAGACGTAGTGGCCGACCCAGACCCTGCCAGTAGAAGAAGTCGGCGCCGCGACGCCGACCATTCGATCAGGCTTTCGGGATCGCGTAGGTACGCGCGCCGGTGTTGGTGGCGAGCGTCGACTGAGGTCTAACGGCGTTCGCGAGCAGTCGCTGCTTCTTCTCCCCCTCGGGCGTCTGTGAAGCAAGCCATCGCATCCACTGGGGCACAATCTTCTCGGCGACGCCAGATGCTTGTTCCCGCCGTTCGAACTGCACGCGCAGGATGTAGGCGAGCTGCGACTCGGGCTCGACGAAGATGAGCTGGAGGGAGTTCTCGCCACCCAGCCAGCCTTTGCGGTCGCGCGCGATGATCCCGCGCAGCCAGTCGTAGCGAACTTGCCCGACGAGGGCGTTGCCCTTCGTCGACGCGTGTGCGACTCCTCGGCTAATCGCGTCGCCAATTCCGGTCAGCACCTGGCCAACATCTCCCCCGAGACCGATCCAGAGCCCGCCGTTCCGATAATGCGTGCATGCGAATACGACCCGGGCGTTCGTTACGATAAAGCCGGCCTTCAGATCGCCGAGCCGCCCGACTTCCTTCGTCGTGCCGTCGATCGACACTTCGGCCGTGACGCCGTTGACTTGGACAGTCCATGGCGAGGGGCCGTCGGCCTCCTCGAGAACGACACTATTGTGTGCTTGGGACGGCACAGGATATCTCGGATCATCGGCTATATCGATTTGTCGGATAGCCAGCACGTCGAAAGCCATGGCCGATCGTAGCAGCGAAAGACCTGGCTGGATCGAGCAGATATGGGACCGCCAAGTCGCAACCTGCGAGTTGTGGCTGCCTGTGAAACGCGCCTAGATCAAGGCTTCAGCGCCAGAATTCGGTGAGCGGCCTCGCAAGGTCCCTGCCCTGGATGTAACCGGCTCGCGCGGCCGGCGGACGCAGCGACAGGTCCATCGCATTGGTGCCGAACATGTGCTCGGAGTCGCTGTCCGGGAAGATCTCCTCGACTCTGCTGCCGCGTGCGCGTAGCTCGTCGACCTGTGTTGCGAGATGCGTGCCCCAGTCCACAGGGGTCAGGGAGCGGCCGCCGAAAGGTGACAGCACCAGCACCCGTGCGTATCCGGATGCCAGATCGGCATTCTCGGCGTTCGATCGGTAGCCACCGTCGATGTATTGGTTGTCCCCGATCCTGTAGGGAAAGCCACTGGCACAGCTGGCGGCCACTGCGTCCGCCAGGTCGACTCCGCTGTGCCGGTCGAACACGACAGGTCCCCCGGTATGGGCATCGACAGCCGTGATGAGCACCGATCGTTGTGGCCAGCGCTGGCTGGGCAGCCGCGAGGCCACGGTGGCGCGCCACTGTGCTTGCCAGGAGCCGTCCGACGCCGCACCCCTCTCCAGTGCCGCCGCGCCCATGCGGCGGCGCATGTCGGCCGCATCCTCGGCGGAGGCGATGATCTTGTTCATCCTCTCCATGTGGTCCGTCACCGGCCTGATCGCAGCGCGTCCCCGTTCGGAGTCGGCGGGTCCGGTCCGCTGCGAGGGTGCGGCGGCGAGGATGGCGGCATACAGCTCGGTCGGGGTCGCGCCACCGACCTGGGCGGCGGCCGTCGAGCCAGCTGACGTCCCGATCGTCAGGTCCGCTGTGGTCACGTCCAGCCCGGCATCGAACAGGCCGGCGATGACGCCGATCAGCCACGCGTTGCCCGTCGACCCGCCCCCGCCGAGAACCAATGCTGTACGGGAGGGTTGTTTTGAGACGTCGTTAGAGGTCGTCTCCGAGTTGTGCTGAAGTGTGTGATCCATAGTCGTAGCTTTCTGAGAGTGCTTGGCAAGCGCTCCCCGCGACGGCTACGTCAGTCGCGCGATC
This sequence comes from Rhodoglobus sp., assembly GCA_025464445.1. GTDB lineage: Bacteria > Actinomycetota > Actinomycetes > Actinomycetales > Microbacteriaceae > Rhodoglobus. The sequence goes on from JAODLY010000011.1 coordinate 8,607, forward strand.
GTGAACTCGAAGGAGCGCCCAGAGTGGACAGTGTGTGCATCGGGCTCACCTCCTCGAATCGTGTCACGTTCGCCCCGAAGCCTACCGGTCCAGGCTCGGCGCGGAGGCGAAAGCCGGCACAGTGATCAGAGGCGGCTTCACCATCGTCCCGGCCGGCAATCCGTCATAACTGTCGCTCCCCTCGGGTATCGTCGTCGTGATTGCAGCAGAAGGGGTCGGCTTGGCGACGAAGGCGGAAGGTTTCGATCGTCGGCTCGAACCGTTCCGTTCGGAATTGCTGGCGTATTGCTACCGGATGCTCGGCTCGTCCCACGACGCCGAGGACCTGGTGCAGGACACCTACCTGAGGGCATGGCGGGCGCGGGAGCAGTACGACGAGACTCGCAGTTCGCTGCGCACCTGGCTCTATCGGATCGCGTCGAACGCCTGCCTGACCGCCCTGGAGGTCCGCGGCCGCCGTCCGCTGCCGTCGGGTCTTGTGGCCGCCTCGGACCCGCAGGGACCACTCGTGCCCGGAGAGAACGCCAGCTGGCTCCAGCCGCTGCCGGATTCCTTGCTGGATGCGGGCGATCCGGCAAGGGTAGTTTTCGACAGCAGCAGCCTGCGCCTGGCGTTCGTTGCCGCCCTGCAACTCCTCTCGGCGCGCCAGCGTGGTGCACTCATCCTGCGCGACGTGCTCAGCTTCTCGGCGTCCGAGGCAGCGGAAATCCTCGGCACTACCGTCGTATCGGTGAACAGCTCGTTGCAACGGGCGCGCGCCCGGGTGAAGGAAGCCGGGGTCCGGCAGGAACGTCTCAGCGAGCCGTCAGCAGCCGAGCAGCGCGCCTGGGTCGATCGCTACATGGCTGCGTTCCAACGCGCCGATATCGAGGGCCTCAAGCGGCTGCTCACCGAGGACGTGCTCATGGAGATGCCGCCGATGCTCAACTGGTTCACCGGCCGCCGTAACTACGGCCTGTTCATGGAGTGGGTCTTCGAGAAGGGCGGAACGGACTGGCGCCTGAAGGCCATCGCGGCCAACGGCCAGCCCGGTTTCGCCGCATATGGGCGCGTCGGTGACGGATACGAGTTGCGCACGCTGCAGCTCTTCACCGTCACGGCCGAGGGCATCAGTCGCAATTCGGTGTTCCGGGATGACACGGTCTTCGCGTCTTTCGGTCTCGCGGCCGCACTCGACGCCCAGGGCGCCCCCGCCTGACAGCCCCACACACCACAAGCCACGGCGATCCGTCAGCACCACTTTTCCGCGGCCGCGATGAGTTCCGGCGGTATGGCCGGTATGTATTGACGAGCTCGGCCGGAATACCCGGCCGAACCGATCACCAGAAGGAATCCGATGTCAGACATTCGTGCAGAAGACGTGGCCGCCATCCAGGCCGTACTTGTCAAGTCCTATAAGGCGTGGGAGGCAGGCGACGCCGACGGTATGGTCGCCGATTACACCGCGGACGCGACCGCCATCATGACCGGCTCGCTCCGCCACAGCCGTGATGAGGTCCGCGAGAACATGGCCCTTGCCTTCGGGGGGCCGCTCAAGGACACCTCGACGTACAACAAGCAACTCAGTCTCCGCTTCGTCGGCAGGGATGCCGCGATCGTGGTCACCGAGACCGGCATCCTGTTCGCCGGCCAGACCGAGGTTCCCGATGCCGGCAAGGTGAATGCGACCTGGGTTTTCGAGAAGCGGGACGGCGATTGGCTGATCGCCGCCTATCACAACAGCCCGCTGCTGGCGCCCGCACGCTGACCCTCCCCCGCGGGGTCCGACGTCGCGCTCGATGTTCGGACCCCTCGGCCGTCGGCGCCACCCCGCGCGAGAAGAAGAGGGAGACCCTTGAGCGTTCTAGCTGTCGACGAGTTCGCGCTCGTTGCGGTTATCGAAATCTGAGCGATGGGTGCTGATCTCGACCTGGTGGTCAGCGGCCCAACCCGCGAGGGCCATCACCGGTCCGCCGAGAGTGCGACCGAGCTCCGTGACCCGGTACTCGACACGGGGCGGGACCTCCGCGAATATCGTGCGGGTCACCAGCCCGTCGCGCTCGAGGGCGCGAAGGCTCACGGTCAGCATCCGTCGTGAGATCCCGGGGACGATGCGCAAAAGCTCGGTGAACCGTTTCGGGCCTTCTTCGAGGATGCCGATCAAGAGCAGGCTCCACTTGTCGCCGACCCGCTCGAGTACCGACCGGAAGATTTCGGGATCAGTCGCCTCGATACAGAGCTTCCCCATAGACCGCAGGGTTTGATCTACGAGCGTCGCGTGCCCCATGAGTGGCCTCCTGGATGGTTACCGCGAGGTAACTCACGCTCGCTTGAAGTAGCCAGTTATTGGAGTGTACACCCGTTACTATGAGTAACCCGTAGGCCACCACACCGCCCCGTGAGGCCTCGGTTCTAAAGCGCCTCCGCGATCCGCTTGATCGCGGCGAGGCGGCGATCCCACTCTGCGCCGATGCGATCAAGGCTGCGTGCAGTCGCGCTGAGCTGCGAACCGAGCACCCGGTAGCGCAGCTCACGCCCGGCCCGCGTCGATTCGACGAGACCCACATCTTCAAGCACGGCCAGGTGCTTGGCGATCGCCTGGCGGGTAACCGGCAGCCGCACGGCGAGAGCGGATGCCGACGCATCGCCTTCGCCGAGCGCCACCAGGATGCTCCACCGGGTCTCGTCTCCGAGGGCGGCGAACACCGGGACGAGGGTGGTGGTCACGATTCGTCCTCGAGATAGGCGACAAGCTCATCAAGCTCGAAGTCCCACCCCTTGCGGTTGCCTTCCATGCTCCCGGCGGGATCGGCGAGATTGGCGAAGCCGGTCTCGACGACAGTGAGCTGCGTGCCGCCGGCGACCGGTTCGAGGGTGAAGCGGAACACCGTCGAGTGCGCGGGATCGAGCGGGTCGACAGGACGGGCGTTCTCGTTGCTCCACCGGTAGGCGATTGTGTGCGGTGGGTCGAGTTCCTCGATGAGCACCGGAAATTCGCCGAAGCCGTCGAACCCGAACACGCCGCCGGCCCCGAGCGCAACGTTATCGAGCACCGCGACCTGGCCGAACCATTGCGCGATGTGCCTGGCCTCGGTGATTGCAGCCCAGACTTTTTCGAGCGGCGCGGCGACCGTTACGGTGCGCCTCACCGTGAACTCGCCGCTATCAACGACGGATGGCTTGTTGAGTGTCATGGACATGATTATGTTTCCTTTCGGCCGCGCGCTGCAACTCTATAGTTGCATTAGCGGCGTTGAAACGCAATCTCCGGGTTGCACTTGGGGCGTGCGGTGGTTCAGGCCTTCGCGATGTCGCCCATGTAGCGCTCCAACAGCGTCACGAGCTCCACCGGATGAGACAGCGCGGAGAGGTGGCCGCCCTCGATCTCGTCCGGCGCGAAGCCCAGGCGATCGCGAACGACTTGTCGCATCATGCCGAGCGGAAACAGCCGGTCGCCCTTCGCGACGATCGCACGCTGTTCAGCCGCGTGCCATTTGCTCCAGGTGTTCGGTGTCGCAAAAGGGGTCGATGCCTGCGCCGGCTCGCCACGCGAAAACATGTCTTCAACGACCTCGGCCGGCACGTCATGCATGAACGTCGCCATGACGTCGAACGGCGCGTCGGGGTCGCGGCCTTCGCTTTCGTCGGCGGCACGCTGGGCGCCGGGCTGGCCCACAGCATCCCACCACTCCCCCGCCGTCTCGCCGTCACGCGGGATCATCGCGTTCACGAACACGATCAAGTCCACGGGCACGCGTTCGGCAACCGCAGCGGCGGTGAAGCCTCCCATCGACTGGGCGACCAGCACCAGCCCGGTCGGCTCCCCTGCCGCCTCGAGCACTGCGTCGGCGTATTCCTCGATACCGCAGCTGTCATCGGCGGCTGGCAGGCCCGAGGCGACCACGTCCCACCCGCGGGTACGCAGCAAGGGGGTTACGAGGTGCCAATAGTAGGCCTCCCCTCCTGCCCCCGGGATCAGCACGATTTTCATGTAAACACCGTAGACATTGCGAGTGCGCCGCACAAGAACCGGCGGGTGGCTCCCCGTCGATATTGTGTGAGTATCCTGCAACTGTGGGTATGTGCGTGGCGAGCAAAGGAGCTTGGGGATGCCGGTGAACGTCGGCCGCGACACCCAGTCCGCGATCTACCGAGACGGCGCATCCGGCCGCCTTCCCGCCGTCCCAACCTCGTGGCCGGCCCTTGAGGCTGCTGCGCGCAAGGCTCTGTCCCCGGCGGCGTGGGCGTACGTCGCAGGCTCGAGCGGCGCCGAAACGACGAGTGCGGAGAACCGCAGGGCGTTCGAGCGCTGGCGCATAGTCCCGCGGATGCTGCGCGACGTGTCGGACCGCGATTTCGGCATCGAGCTGTTCGGGCACCGCTACTCCTCCCCCGTGATCGCCGCCCCTGTCGGGGTGCTCGAGCTCGTGCATCCCGACGCCGACATCGGGATTGCGAAGGCCGCCGCAGCCCTCGGGGTGCCCTACGTGATCTCGAGCCAGGGCTCGAAACCGATGGAGCAGACGGCTGCAGCGATGGGCGACTCGCCCCGGTGGTTCCAGCTCTACTGGAGCAGTTCCGACGACCTTGTTGCGAGCTTCGTCTCCCGCGCACAGCGGGCCGGCGCCCAGGCGATAGTCGTGACTCTCGACACGCACATGCTCGGCTGGCGGCCGCGTGACCTGGATATCGCGTATCTGCCGTTCATCCACGGCCAGGGAATCGCCCAATACACGAGCGACCCGGTGTTCCTGGGGCTCGTGCGGGAGCGGATCGCGGCGGCCCTCCCCCGCCAGAAGTCCAGGATCACGCCCGCCACGATCCGCACGCTGCTCGATATGACAAGAAATTTCCCCGGTGGAACCCTTCGCTCCCCCCAGCCCCGCGCTGCCGTCGAGACATTCCTCGACGTGTTCTCGCGTTCCTCATTAACGTGGGAGAACCTCAGCTTTCTTCGCAAACATACCACCTTGCCGATCCTGCTGAAAGGCATTCAACATCCGGATGACGCGAAGCTCGCGGTAAGGCACGGGGTCGACGGCATCATCGTCTCCAACCACGCCGGCCGCCAGGTCGACAACGCGATCGGATCCCTCGACGCCCTCGGCCCTGTCGTGGCAGCAGTCGGCGATCGCATCCCCGTGCTGTTCGACAGCGGCGTGCGCTCCGGCGCCGACGTCTTCACCGCGCTCGCGCTCGGGGCATCGGCGGTCATGGTCGGGCGGGCGTACACCTACGGCCTGGCCGTAGCCGGCGCTGCAGGCGCCGAGGCGGTGCTGCGCAACATCATCGCCGAATTCGACCTCGTGCTCGGGCTCACCGGGCACCGCTCGGTGAAGGACATCACCGGTGACTCCGTGGTGCGAACAGGATAGGTAGCCATGACACAGTACGTTCTCGCGATCGACCAGGGCACGACAAGCACGCGAGCGATGGTCTTCGACCACGGCGGCGCCGTGGTCTCCGTCGGGCAGCTGGAACACAAGCAGATATTCCCCAGGGCCGGCTGGGTGGAGCACAACCCCATCGAGATCTGGGACAACACCAGAGAAGTGATCGGCCAGGCCCTCTCGAAGGCGAACATCACCCGGCACGACATCGTCGCGGTCGGGATCACCAACCAGCGTGAGACAGCTGTCGTGTGGGACCGATCGACGGGCAAGCCTGTCTACAACGCCATCGTCTGGCAGGACACCCGCACCCAGCCCATCGTCGACCGCATCGCCGCAGGCAACACCGACCGTTTCAAGACGACAGTCGGCCTGCCGCTGGCAACCTACTTCTCCGGAACCAAGATCGCCTGGATCCTCGAGAACGTCGACGGCGCGCGCGAGCGCGCAGAGGCGGGCGAGCTGGCCTTCGGCACGACGGACAGCTGGGTGCTGTGGAACCTCACCGGCGGCGTCGACGGCGGCGTGCACGCGACCGACGTCACCAACGCAAGCCGCACGCTGTTCATGGACCTCGCGTCCTGCACCTGGGACGAGAAGATCCTCGCCGAGTTCGGGATCCCGGTGTCGATGCTGCCGGAAATCAGGAGCTCGTCCGAGGTGTACGGGGTGATCGCGTCATCCAGCCTGCTGCGCGAAGTGCCGGTGGCGGGCATCCTCGGCGACCAGCAGGCCGCGACCTTCGGCCAGGCGGCCTTCGGCAAGGGCGAGTCGAAGAACACCTACGGCACGGGCAACTTCCTCATCGTCAACACGGGTGAGCAGATCGTGGAGTCGAAGAACGGGCTGCTCACAACCGTGGCATACAAGCTCGGCGACGGGCCGACGAACTACGCGCTCGAGGGTTCGATCGCCGTCACCGGCTCGCTCATCCAGTGGCTACGGGACAACCTGGGGTTCATCAAGCAGGCATCGGATGTCGAGGCGCTGGCCAAGACCGTCGACGACAACGGCGGCGTCTATTTCGTGCCGGCCTTCTCGGGACTCTTCGCCCCACATTGGAGACCGGATGCCCGCGGAGCGATCCTCGGACTCACTCGTTTCGCGAACAAGGGCCACATCGCTCGCGCCGCGCTCGAGTCGGTCGCGTTCCAGACCCGCGAGGTCCTGGACGCCGTCAACGCCGACGCGGGCGTCGACCTCACCGAACTCAAGGTCGACGGCGGGATGGTGGCCAATGAGGCGCTCATGCAGTTCCAGGCCGACATCCTCGATGTTCCGGTGATCCGGCCGGTTGTCGCCGAGACCACAGCGCTGGGTGCCGCCTATGCGGCAGGCCTGGCCGTGGGGTTCTGGAAGGATCTCGATGAACTGCGTGCGAACTGGAGGGAGGACCGGCGGTGGGAGCCGTCGATGGATGCCGCGGAGCGCGACCGGCTGCTGCACAACTGGGCGAAGGCTGTAACCAAGACCCTCGACTGGGTGGACGAGGACACCGTCTAGGCGTTTGTCGCGGCCACCCACTGGTCGAGCTTGGCCGCAGCTGCACCGGAATCGATTGCTGCCGCCGCGCGCTCGAGTTGCGCTGCCAGGCGGGTGACGATTGGCTGTTGCAACAGGTCGGGATCCCGCGATAGCTCGTAGGCCGCGAGCCCCGCGGCGGCATTGAGCAGCACGATGTCGCGCACAGGGCCCTTCTCTCCCGCGAGCACCTTCCTGGCGACGCCTGCGTTGTGCGCAGCATCTGCACCAAGCAGCGACTGGATGTCCGCGCGCGCGATCCCGAGATCTGCAGGGTCGAGGTCGTGCTCCGTCACGAACCCGCGGGACACCTCCCAGATGTGGCTGTGGCCCGTCGTCGTGAGCTTGTCGATGCCGTCGTCACCGCGATAGACGAGGGCAGTAGCCCCGCGGGTCTGGAACACCCCGACGACCAGTGGCACCCGCTCGAGGCTTGCCACTCCCACAGCCGAAGCATTGGGCCGCGCGGGGTTGCACAGCGGCCCCAGGATGTTGAACAGTGTCGAGATCCCCAGCTCTTTGCGGGTGGGGCCGGCATGCCGGAAGCCGGGGTGGAAGAGCGCGGCGAAGGCGAACGTGATCCCGGTCTCCTTCAGGACCTCAGCGACCCGTTCCGGCGTGATATCGAGGTTCAGCCCCAACTCGGCAAGCAGGTCGGAGGCGCCGGATGCCGAACTCGCACCGCGATTGCCGTGTTTGACCACCGGGACGCCCGCCGCGGCCGCGACTATCGAGGCCACCGACGAGATGTTGAGCACCGCCCCGTAGGGGTCGCCGCCGGTTCCGACGATGTCGAGCACGTCGGGCGAGACGACCAGCGGCAGCGAGTTCGCCAGCACGGCATCCCGGAACCCGACGATTTCATCGACGGTCTCGCCCTTTATGCGCAGCGCGACGAGCAGGCCGGCAACCTGCGCGGATGTCGCCTCCCCCGCCATGACCGACTGCATCGCCCACTCGGCGTCGCCTATCGAGAGGTCATCGCCCTCGACTAGGGAGCCGAGGATACCGGGCCAGGTTCGCGTGCTTGACATGTCTGAAGATCCTAGCGATCCGGCCCCGACTGGCCCGGCCAATGAGAAAATCGGGTGGGGATATCGGACATAATGGAACCGTGACCACAGCCTCGCTCTCGCGCTCGATCGGAGCACCCGTAGTCAACCGCCCAAGCATCGTGCAGGTTGGCACGATCGTCTGGCTGGGCAGCGAGGTCATGTTCTTCGCCGGGCTGTTCGCGATCTACTTCACACTCAAGTCGACTTCGCCCGAATTGTGGGCCACGCAGACCGCCAAACTGAACATCACCTACGCGGCGATCAACACGACGATCCTCGTGCTCTCCTCCTTCACCTGCCAAGCCGGCGTGTTCGCCGCAGAGCGGCTGCAGGGCCGACGCACCGGCAAGCCGCTCCAGTTCTGGAAGTGGGGCACCGTCGAATGGTTCTACCTCACATACGTGATGGGTGCCGCATTCGTCGTCGGCCAGATCTTCGAGTACGCCAACCTGGTCAGCGAGCATGTCAGTCTTTCGAGCGACTCCTACGGGTCGGCCTTCTACATCACGACCGGATTCCACGGCCTCCATGTCACCGGCGGGCTGATCGCCTTCCTGCTCGTGATCGGACGAGTGTTCGCGGTCAAGGACTTCACGCATAAAGAAGCGACGAGTGCCATCGCTATCTCGTACTACTGGCACTTCGTCGATGTGGTGTGGATCGGCCTGTTCGCCGTCATCTACATCCTCAAATGACCCGCCCAACCCCATGACCAGAGGAACAGAACCAAGCATGGCGACAGCCCCCAGGTCGGCGACAAGGCCGGCAAAGTCGGCCCGCAAGCAGCGCGCGGCCGGTCGCCGTCATCCGCTGGCGACCGTCGCTCTCATCATGGTCGGCCTGATCGGCACCGGCGGGGCTTACGCGCTCTTCACCTCGAGTGCGACGGCGGAGACGCAGACCGCTGCCGCAGCACAGCTCGACGACGGCGGAAAGTTGTTCGCAGCGAACTGCGCGACCTGCCACGGCATGGCACTGCAGGGCACGACCCAGGGGCCGAGCCTCATCGGCGTCGGTGCTGCTGCTGTCGACTTCCAGGTGGGCACCGGCAGGATGCCGCTTGCGGCGACCGGTCCGCAGGCCGAAGAGAAGCCACCGCAGTTCACCGACGCACAGGTCGCGGCGCTCGCCGCGTACGTGGCGTCGAAAGGCCCCGGCCCGGCGATCCCCGCCGCGGAGTACCTCACGGGCACGGGCGATGCGGCAGCGGGTGCCGAACTGTTCCGCATCAACTGCGCGATGTGCCACAACGTCGCCGGCGCCGGAGGAGCACTCACCGAAGGCAAGTACGCGCCGTCACTGGCTGGCGTGAGCGCCCAGCACATCTACGAGGCGATGGTCACCGGCCCGCAGAACATGCCGGTGTTCAACGACGACAACATCTCCCCCGCCGACAAGGCGAACATCATCACCTACCTCAGGTACCTCGATCAGACGCCCACCCCCGGTGGTTTCGACCTGGGCAACCTGGGACCGGTCTCCGAGGGACTGTTCATCTGGATTTTCGGGCTCGGCGCGGTCGTGGCAATCACGATCTGGCTGACCGCGAGATCCAACTAGTTCGCAGACGCCTCACGGCGCTTGAAGGGATAGAGAATGGCGAAGGACCACGACGGGGCCGAGGGTTCCATCGTCGGCACGACTGTCGAGAAGTACGGCGACAACCCGCCGACCGCGGGCATCGCCGTCGTTGTCGCCGACCAGATTCCCAACCCCGGATTCCCGCCCTTCCGCCCGCGCGTCACCGACCTGTACCCGGAAAAGGCTCGCCAGCAGGAACGACGCGTCTCGGCCCTGTTCGTCATCTCGATCATTGGCAGCGTCTTCGCCATCGCGGCCTACATCGCGTTCCCCATCGTTCCGGGTGATATCGGCTCAGTGCGCATCAACAACCTCCTGCTGGGCGTCGGCATCACGCTCGGCCTCCTGGGCATCGGATTCGGTGCGGTGCACTGGTCCAAGACCCTCATGGACGGCCACGACCTCGTGGAGCAGCGCCACGGCACCCGCGGAACCGCCGCGACGCGCGAGAAGGCAGTCGAAGTCTTCACGCTCGGCAACAAGGAGTCCGGATTCGGACGCCGCACGCTCATCCGCCGCACCCTCATCGGGGCGCTCGTCGTCTCACCGCTGCCGGCCGTCGTGCTGTTCCGCGATCTCGCCCCGATAACCGACCCGGTGGAGCTGCTCAGGCACACCCTGTGGGACAAGGGCGTGCGGCTGACCCGCGACCCGTCCGGCACGCCGATCAAGGCATCCGAAGTCACTATCGGTTCTGCGTTCCACGTGATTCCCGAGGGGCTCAACGACCACGAGGACAAGCTCGAGCAGAAGGCGAAGGCCGCCGTGCTGCTCATGCGCCTCAAGCCGGAAGACCTCCACGTGTCGGCCGATCGCGCCGACTGGAATTACGACGGCATCGTCGCGTACTCCAAGATCTGCACCCATGTCGGATGCCCCGTGGCCCTGTACGAGCAGCAGACGCACCACCTGCTCTGCCCGTGCCACCAGTCGCAGTTCGACATCACCCAGGAGGCGAAGGTCATCTTCGGACCAGCCAAACGCCCTCTCCCCCAGCTGCCCATCACGATAGACGCCGACGGCTACCTCATCGCACGCAGCGACTTCACCGAACCGGTCGGACCAAGCTTCTGGGAGCGCAAGCTATGAGCACGACAGAGACCACCCGCCCGGAGACGGCTCTCGAGCCGACCCGCGGGGCCCGCTTCACGGGGTGGGCCGGCAACTACCTTGACGAGCGGACGAGCATCTCTGGGCTTGTCAAGGAACTCGGGCGCAAGATCTTCCCCGACCACTGGTCGTTCATGCTCGGTGAGGTGGCGCTCTACAGTTTCATCGTCATCCTGCTCTCCGGCACCTTCCTGACATTCTTCTTCCAGGCGTCGATGGCGACCCAGGTCTACGACGGCTCATGGGTGCCGCTCAAGGGCATCGAGATGTCCGCGGCTATGAAGTCGACGCTCGACATCTCCTTCGACATCCGTGGCGGCCTGCTCATGCGCCAGGTGCACCACTGGGCGGCGTTGCTCTTCATCGCGTCCATCGGGCTGCACATGCTGCGCATCTACTTCACCGGGGCGTTCCGCAAGCCCCGCGAGATCAACTGGCTCATCGGCTTCACCCTGTTCATCCTGGCGATGCTCGAAGGCTTCACCGGCTACTCGCTTCCCGATGACCTGCTCTCCGGCAACGGCCTGCGCATCATCGACGGGATGGTCAAGGGCATCCCGATCGTTGGCACCTGGACCTCCTACCTCATCTTCGGCGGGGAGTTCCCCGGCACCGACATCGTCGGGCGCCTCTACACGGTGCACATCCTGCTCGGGCCTGCCATCCTCGTGGCGGCCCTCGGCGTGCACCTGCTGCTGCTCGTGATCAACAAGCACACCCAGTTCGCCGGCCCCGGGCACACGAACGACAACGTCGTGGGCGTGCCGATCATGCCGGTGTTCGCAGCAAAGGCCGGCGGGTTCTTCTTCATCATCTTCGGCGTCATCGTGCTGATCGCCTCGTTCTTCACCATCAACCCGATCTGGGTCTATGGGCCGTACGACCCATCACCGGTGTCCGCCGGCACCCAGCCGGACTGGTACATCGGCTTCGCCGACGGCGCGCTGCGACTCGTGCCCCCGGGCTGGGAGCTCGAACTGGGCGGCTACACCCTGTCGCTCAACATCCTGCTCGTACTCATCGTTGTGGGTGTGTTCCTTGTCGTCGTGGCGCTCTACCCATTCATCGAAGGATGGATCACCGGCGACCAGCGCGAGCACCACATCGCCGACCGCCCCCGCAACGCTCCGGTCCGCACAGCCATCGGTGCCGCCGGCGTCACGTTCTACGCGATGCTCTGGGCGGCCGCCAGCTCCGACCTGATCGCCACGCACTTCCGGTTGACGATCGAGGGTGTCATCCATGGCTGCCAGGTGCTGCTGATCGTCGGGCCGATAATTGCCTACTTCGTCACCAAGCGGGTGTGTGTCGGCCTGCAGAAGAAAGACCGCGAGATCGCGATGCACGGCTACGAGTCCGGACGCATCGTGCGTCTCCCCGGCGGCGAGTACATCGAGGTGCACGAGCAGCTCGACGACTACGAGCGCTGGAAGCTCGTGAGCTTCGAGGACTACAAGCCGCTCATGATCCGACCGGACAAGAAGGGCCGGATCACCGTCAACCAGCGGCTGCGGGCTGCAGCCTCAAGCTGGTTCTTCGAGGACCGTATCGCGCCCGTCTCCCGCGGCGAGATCGAAAGCTCGCACGACGGCGGTCACTAGGGCTTACCGAGGTGCCTGGCCGATCAGTCGAGGGTGCGCTTGAGCAGATCGGCCGTCGAACGGTAGCCGAGGCGCTCGTAGAAGGCGGCGGAGCGGCGGCTCGGCACGAGCAGTTGCTTCACGTGGCGCTCACGGCAGGCGCTCTCCACGGACTCGACAAGGCGGGTGCCGATACCAGTCCCCCGCAGCTCGTCATCGACCACGAGTTCCTGTAGCTGCGCAGAACTGCCGTTGGTGTGCAGCAGCGGGGTGATCGTCGTCAGGGCGTAGCCCCTGACGCGAGCCGCGGCATCCGTCGCCACGAGCAGCAGCGACTCGCCGCCGCCGCTCACCAACAGCGGGAACGCCGTGTCGAACGCCCCGCGATCGGGCGTGTAGGTCATCGCCAACTGCTGGAGCAGCGCGAAGACGGCCTCGGCATCCTCCGGTGTCGCCGGGCGGATGTTCGTGGTCTCAGCGGGCGAAGTATCCGCGGTAGTACTCATAGACCCACCCCACCAGGGCGACAATCAGGATCGACCCACCGATGAATGAGATCCATGGTCCGATGGCGACACCGAGGAACACGAGTGCGGCGGCGCCAGCGAGCACCACTGGCCACCAGCTCCACGGGCTGAAATGCCCCTGCTCGGCATCGCCGTCGTCGATGTTTGCGTCGAGACGGTCTTCGGGCAGCTCGTTGCCGCCCTGCGCGCGGTGGATGCGGCCGAGATAGAACGCGATGAGCACCGAGAGCACGCCGGTCAGGCCGATCGCCACGGCGCCCACCCATTCGACCTTGGGGGGAGCTGTCGCGTCGGCCGGCGTCGCAGAAACGAGCAGTGACCACGTGATGTACAGGGCGTCCGCGAAGAAGAAGAAGCCGGCGAGAATCCAGAACAGGCGCGTATTGGTGCCCATGGCTACTTCACTTTCTCCTGCGAGACGTCATACACCGGGGACGCTGGCGCGTCTTTGAGCGAGCCGATCCCCCCGACCCCGACCGGGATGCCCGCCTCCGGATGGTTGATGTCGAACGCGGGCGACTCGGAGCGGATCCTGGGGATCGACGTGAAGTTGTGCCGCGGCGGCGGGCAACTCGTCGCCCACTCGAGCGACCGGCCGTAGCCCCACGGGTCGTTGACAGTGACCTTAGGAGCCCGGCGCGCAGTAATCCACACGTTGTAGAAGAACGGCAGCATCGAGACCGCGAGGATGACCGCGCCGGTAGTCGAGACCTGGTTCATCCACGTGACGCCGTCTTCGGCCAGGTAGGTGCGGTAGCGGCGGGGAAGCCCGAGCACCCCGATCCAGTGCTGGATGAGGAACGTGGTGTGGAAGCCGATGAACAGCAGCCAGAAGTGGATCTTGCCCTGGCGCTCGTTGAGCATCTGGCCTGTCCACTTCGGACACCAGAAGTAGAAACCGCTGAACATAGCGAACACGACGGTGCCGAACACCACGTAGTGGAAGTGCGCGACCACGAAATAGGTGTCTGAGACGTGGAAGTCGAGCGGCGGCGACGCCAGGATCACGCCGGTGAGTCCACCGAACGTGAACGTGATGAGAAAGCCGATCGCCCAAAGCATCGGCGTCTCGAAGGTCACGGAACCGCGCCACATCGTGCCGATCCAGTTGAAGATCTTCACGCCGGTAGGAACCGCGATGAGCATCGTCATGAGGGCGAAGAACGGCAGCAGCACCGAACCCGTCACGTACATGTGGTGCGCCCAGACGGTCACGGAGAGCGCTGCGATCGCTATTGTCGCGAAGATCAGTGTGCGATAGCCGAATATCGGCTTGCGGCTGAACACCGGAAGCACTTCGGAGATGATCCCGAAGAACGGCAGGGCGATGATGTAGACCTCTGGATGCCCGAAGAACCAGAACAGGTGCTGCCAGAGGATGACGCCACCATTGGCCGCGTCATAGATGTGTGCCCCGATCACCCTGTCGGCCCCCAGCGCGAACAGCGCCGCCGCCAGCACCGGGAAGGCCATGAGCACGAGCAGGGATGTGACGAGCGCGTTCCAGCTGAAGATCGGCATCCGGAACATCGTCATGCCGGGAGCGCGCATGGTGATGATCGTCGTGATGAAGTTGACGGCACCCACGATCGTGCCGAAACCGCTGAGCGCGAGCCCGAACACCCACAGGTTGCCGCCGTAGCCGGGCGAGAATGTCGTGCTCGACAGCGGCGCGTACGCGAACCAGCCGAATGATGCGGCGCCCTGGGGGGTGAGGAATCCGGCGACGGCGATGAGGCTGCCGAAGCTGTAGAGCCAGTAGGCGAACGCGTTGAGGCGCGGGAACGCGACATCCGGTGCGCCGATCTGCAGGGGCATGAGCACGTTGACGAACCCGGCGAACAGCGGCGTCGCGAACATGAGCAGCATGATCGTGCCGTGCATCGTGAAGAGCTGGTTGTACTGCTCCCCGGTCGCGACTATCGACAGGCCGGGCGCGAAGAGCTGCGCACGGATGACGAGCGCCATGATGCCGCCGAGCAGGAAGTAGATGAACGAGGTGATGAGGTACAGGTACCCGATCGTCTTGTGGTCTGTGGAGGTGACCCAGTTGACGAGCACGTTTCCCTTGCGCTCAAGCTTGGTCGCGCTGAACGGGATCGCTCCTGGGCCGGCAATGCCCGGCCTGGCGAGAGTTGTTGTCATGGGCCCTATCCCTGTGTGGTCGTGCTGCCGTCGCCGGGCTGATTGCTGTTCGTGTTGTAGTCGGCGCCAAGCTGGCCCTCGAAGCCTGCGGCCTTCTGGCTGGCGATGTAGGCCTTGTAGTCGTCTTCCGACACGACCTTCACGGTGAACAGCATGAGCGAGTGGTACTCGCCGCACAGCTCTGCGCACTTGCCCTGGTAGGTGCCGAGCTCCTTCGGCGTGAAGTACATGTAGTTGCTCTTGCCGGGGATCATGTCTTTCTTGTACAGGAAGTCCACGATCCAGAACGAGTGGATGACGTCACGCGACTCGATCTGCACTTCGATCGACTTGTTCACCGGCAGTACCAGCACAGGGAGGTTCGACGTGTTGATTGTGCCGTCCGGGTTGAAGTCGGCCTGCACACCGGCGCTGTACGCGTTGTCGGTGACGTAGTTGAAGTCCCAGGCCCAGCGCTTGCCGAACACCTCGATCTGCACGTCCGGGTTCTTCGTGGGCTCTTCGATTTGCGCCTGGTCGCGGGCGGTGAAGGCGAAGAAGCCCAGAACGAGGATGAGCGGCACGATCGTGTAGAAGATCTCGATCGGCAGGTTGTAACGCAGCTGAACGGGTAGCCCGGTCTGGCCTTTGCGGCGGCGGTACGCCACTGCCGCCCAGATGATGAGACCCCAGGTGATGATTCCGACGATGAGCAGCACTATCCACGATGTCGTCCACAGCCCGACGATGCTCGACGTGTGGTTCGTGGTCTTGCCATCCCCCGGCAGCCAGCCCTGGAGCTGCTCCTGGGTGCACCCCGCCAGGACCATGACGACCACGACGCCGATCGGAATGGCGGCCCATCGCAAGCGGCGGTCACGGATTGATCGCACCTGTGCTTTTGGCAAAACTGACCTCTCGCAAAACACTGACTGGTTCCTCGCCAGTCTATAACCAGCGTGCGGGGCCGGAGGTCGCATCGCCCGGCCCGGCGCAGGCGAATCGGGCCTGTTAACGAGGAATGGCGCGCCCATTCGGACGCGCCATTCTCGTGGTGGAAAAAGATCAGTGGAAGCTGTCACCGCAGGCGCATGAGCCCTGGGCATTGGGGTTGTCGATCGTGAACCCCTGCTTCTGGATCGTGTCCTCGAAGTCGATGGTCGCACCGTCGAGGTACGGCACGCTCATCTTGTCGAGTACGACCTCGACACCGTCGCCGAACTCCACGACGGCATCGCCATCGAGGCTGCGCTCGTCGAAGTAGAGCTGGTAGATGAGGCCGGAGCACCCTCCGGGCTGCACGGCGAGGCGCAGGCGGAGGTCGTCGCGGCCTTCCTGCGAGAGCAGGCTGCGCACCTTGCCGGCCGCCGCATCCGTCAGGCCGACGCCGTGGGCCGCCGTGCCTGTTCCAACCGTGGTGCTGTCGTCGATCATGGTCATGTCAACGATTCTACGCGCGGCTTTCGAGCTTTGCCAGCAACACGGCCTCGGTGAGGATCGCGCGTTGGAAAACCCCTAGGTGGAGGGACTCGTTGGGGCTGTGCGCGCGGGAGTCGGGATCCTCGACCCCGGTGATGAGGATCTGGGCATCCGGGAACACGTTGACGAGGTCGGAGATGAACGGGATCGAGCCACCGATGCCGGTCTCGACCGCCGGCTTTCCCCACGCGTCGTGCATGGCGTCCTTCGCCTCGGCGACGGCCCAGCCGGTCGTGTCGACGAGAAACCCGTTGCCGAGGTCGACGTCGTGAATCTCCAGGTGCGCGCCGAAGGCGTCCTGCGCGCGCAGGTGCTTCTCGATCGCCGCGTAGGCCTCAGCCGCGGCCTGCCCCGGCGCGATGCGCGCGCTCACCTTCACGGTGACCGAGGGCACGAGCGTGTTGGATGCGTTGAGCACGGTGGGTGCGTCGATGCCGGTGATCGTGATTGCGGGTTGGTCCCACAGGCGGGACAGCACCGCCCCGTGGCCGATCGGGATCACCCCATCGAGCAGGGCGGCCTCTTCGCTCAGCTTCTCGGCCGAATACTCGGGGGTCGCGGCATCCCGGCTTGTGAGCCCCGCCACCGCGACGGAGCCGTCGGGACCATGCAGGGTGGCGAGCAGCCGGATCGCGGCGAGCATGGCATCCGGTGCCGCTCCCCCGAACATGCCGGAGTGCGAGGCGTGCTCGAGCGTGGAGATCTTCAGCTTGAACGTCACGTTGCCGCGCAGGCCCACGGTGAGTGCGGGTGTCTCCGTGTCCCAGTTGTCGGAGTCGGCGACGACGATCACGTCAGCGGCGAGCTGCTCCCGGTGCTTCACGATGAAGTTGGCGAACGAGCGGGAGCCGAACTCCTCCTCCCCCTCGATGAAGGCGACGAGACCGAGGTCGAAGTCGACGCCGACGGTCTCCACGAACGCGCGGATCGCCGCCACGTGCGCCATGACGCCAGCCTTGTCATCCGCGGCTCCCCGTCCGTAGAGCCGGTCACCGCGGACCGTCGGCTCGAAGGGCTTCGACTCCCAGTCGTCGTCAGCCCCGGGGGGCTGCACGTCGTGGTGGGCGTAGAGCAGGATGGTGGGCTTGCCGTTCTTCGCCTTGCGGGTGGCAAGCACCGCGGGTTGTCCGACGCGCTCTTCGTCTATCGACGCGCGTGCGATCTCGACAGATTCGAATGCCCCGGTCGACTCGAGGAGCTCTTTAACGGCATTCGCGCTTTCGAACACGTGCTCGGCGTCGAAACCGTCCCAGGAGACCGAGGGGATGCGCACCAGGCGGCCGAGATCACCGATCGCCACGGGCATCCCGCCTTGCACCGCCTCGCGAAGCTGCGCGAGAAGTGGATGCTGCTGCAGGGAATCAGTCATGCGAGTAATCTTAAAGCTCACCGCCAGCTAAGGATCACCCGTGGCCAAGACACCCCAGAGCGACGCAGCCGTCGACAACGCCCAAGAAGCCACCCAGGCGGGCAAGGGCCACGCGACCCCCACCCGCAAGGAGAAGGAGGAGGCGCGCAAGCGTCCCCTCGTTGCGAGCGACCGCGCGGCGGCACGCCGCCAGGAGCGCACCCAGCTGCAGGCCCAGCGCGAGCGTGCCCGCGTCGGCATGGCGGCGGGTGACGAGAAATTCCTCCCGGCGCGCGACCGCGGGCCGCAGAAGCGCTACGTGCGCGACTACGTGGACGCCCGGTTCTCGATCGGCGAGCTGCTGATCCCGCTCATGTTCATCGTGATCATCTTCACTTTCATCCCGGATCCGACCGTCCAGTCGATCGGCATTGTCGCGCTGTGGGGCTTCTTCTTCGTGGCCCTCGTCGACGTCGTCGTCCTCGGCTTTCTTCTGACCCGCAAGCTTGGCGACAAGTTCGGTAAGGATCGGGTGGAGAAGGTGCGCTGGTACGCGGCAATGCGGGCGCTGCAGTTGCGCCTCATGCGGCTGCCCAAGCCACAGGTCAAGCGCGGGCAGTTTCCCTCGTAGCGATACTCCGGCCGGAGTAGTCGCCTCGCACCCCCGGGATGACGCGCGCCTCAAGCCCCGTCGGCAAGACTTGCGGCATGACCGGAACCGTACTGTCCACCCGAAATCTCACGAAACAGTACGGAAGCGGCTCGGCCCGCTTCGACGCCCTCAAGGGCGTGAGTATCGACATCGCCGAGGGCGAGTCGGTCGCGATCGTCGGCAAGAGCGGTTCGGGCAAGTCGACGCTCATGCACATACTCGCGCTGCTCGACACGCCTTCGAGCGGCGAGGTGACGGTCGACGGTACGGATGCCGCGAAACTCAGGGGCGCGCGCCTGAACACGCTCCGCAACCGCACGTTCGGTTTCGTGTTCCAGCAGTTCTTTCTCACCCCGAACACGAGCGTGCTCGACAACGTGATGCTGCCGCTCAAGATCGCGCGCATCGGCGGGCGGGAGCGCAAGCGCCTCGCACTCGAGGCGCTTGAGACCCTCGAGCTCTCCGACAAGGCGCGCAGCAAGGCCACAGACCTCTCCGGTGGCCAGAAGCAACGCGTTGTGATCGCCAGGGCACTTGTCAACAATCCGCGCATAATCTTCGCGGACGAGCCCACAGGTAACCTCGACACCGCGACCGGCGCCGTCGTCGAAGACCTGCTCTTCGAACTCAACGCGAAGCAGGGCATCACGCTCGTGATCGTTACCCATGACGAGGAGCTCGCGGCGCGGGCATCCCGGCGCATCTACCTGCGCGACGGCAGGGTCGTCGATGCGGCGGATGTGCACGCTCCCGCTGGAACGGCGGTCGGGGCATGAAGGCCATCGACATCCTGACGACGGCAATCGGCAATTCTTTCCGCAGCCGCCTGCGCACAACCCTGACGGTGATCGCGATCTTCATCGGCGCGTTCACTTTGACCATCACGAACGGCCTGGGCACCGGCATCAACCAATACATCGACACCCAGCTGGCGTCGATCGGCGCAGCCGATATCGTGACCGTCACCAAGCCGGTCGCGGCAACCACGACGACAACCGGGCCCAAACCGTACACGGCGAATGGCCCGACCGAGGTCTCAGGCGGCGGCGCTCCCGGGAGCACTGTTCTCGCACTGACCGACTCCGACATCACCGCTATCGGCAAGGTCGCAGGCGTCACGGCTGTCGAACCGCAGGTCGCCATCCGCACCGACTACATCGAGTACGGCACCAACGGCAAGTTCCAGCTTTCGGCTGTAGGCGAGGGCGCTGGTGTGCGTATCCAGCTCGCCGCCGGGTCGCAGTTCACGAGCGGCACCACGAGCCTCGAGATCATCCTGCCGACGAGTTACATCGACACGCTGGGCTTCTCATCGAACAAGGATGCTGTCGGCAAGACAGTCACGATCGGGATAACCAACGCTGCGGGAGAACAGACAACCCTCGATGCGACACTCGTCGGGGTGCAGGACGCCACGCTCTTCGGCGCCAACCCCAGCTTCAATCCGGCCCTGAGTACCGCACTGTACGACGCGCAGAAGGTCGGGCAACCCGCCACAGCGACGTCGACGTATTCGAGCGCCACGGCCCACATCGACCCGAACGCCACGAAGTCGCAGGTAGCTGATGTCAAGGCTGCTCTCGTCGACGCCGGCTACGCGGGCACGACGGTCGCCGATCGCATCGGCACCTTCCAGACGGTGATCGACGGCATCATCCTCGTGCTCAACGCGTTTGCGATCATTGCCTTGCTTGCCGCCGGCTTCGGCATCATCAACACCCTGCTCATGAGTGTGCAGGAGCGCACGCGCGAGATCGGCCTGATGAAAGCGATGGGGATGAGCGGCGGCCGCATCTTCGCGCTGTTCAGCACCGAGGCTGTCTTCATCGGCTTCCTCGGAAGCGCAATCGGGGCCGGCATCGCGATGCTTGTCGGTGGGGTCATCAGCAGGGTGCTGGCTCGCGGCCTGCTCAAGGATCTCGCCGGTCTCCAGATCCTCTCGTTCACGCCGTCATCTATCGCCACGGTGCTGCTACTCGTGATGGGGATCGCCTTCGTCGCCGCCGTGCTGCCTGCATCTCGCGCAGCGCGGCAGAGCCCGATCGACTCGCTGCGGTACGAGTAGGGGCTGCGTCGGGTCGGGCTCGCCCGCCGAGGCGCCTGGCGGGCCCGTCCCCAGCGAGGCGCCCGCCCACTTTTCGAGACTCGGGCGCCCCCTCCACGGGCTTCTGGGAGTCAGCACATTTGTTCGAACCCCTAACAAATGTGCTGACGGCCAAGAGCGAATTGACAGGGTCACTTCCACCAGTGCCTGCCCGGCCGGTCGGTGCGCGGCAGCGGCCGGCGGCGGCGCGGGCGACCCGGATCAGCGCCGGCGTAGCCTCACAAGGCCCCTGTTGATCTGGCGCGCCCAGAGCGGGCCCCTGTACAGGAACGCCGTGTAGCCCTGCACCAGGGTCGCGCCGGCATCGAGGCGCTCCGCGACGTCATCGGCCGTCTCAACTCCCCCGACAGAGATCACGCAGAAATCGGCGGGGACTATCGACCGGATCAGGCGCAGCAACTCGAGCGAGCGCGCCGCGACAGGCGGCCCGGACAGTCCGCCCGCGCCGGCAGCCTCGACCACGGATTCCGCAGTCGCAAGCCCTTCGCGCGCGAGCGTCGTGTTCGTCGCGACGATGCCGTCGAGCAGGCCCACCGCGAGGGAGGCGATCTTCGCCGCTTCGTCATCGCTGAGGTCGGGAGCAACCTTCACGAGCACGGGGGTCGCTCCCGCCGCCGCCTTGACGGCGGCCAGGAGCGGGGCGAGCCGGTCTGATTCCTGCAGGCCGCGCAGGCCAGGGGTGTTGGGCGAAGACACGTTGACCACGAGGTAGTCGGCGAGAGGCGCCAACAGGCGGGTGCTCTCGAGATAGTCGACGGTCGCGGCATCCACGTCGATGATGCGGGACTTACCGATATTCACCCCGATCACCGGGCGACTGCGGCGAGCCCGCGCACGAGCGAGCACAGTCGCAGCCACGGCGGCGCCGTGGTTGTTGAACCCCATGCGGTTGATCACCGCGCGGTCCGGTACGAGGCGGAAGAGGCGCGGCTTCTCGTTGCCGTCCTGGGCGATCGCGGTGATGGTGCCGACCTCGACGTGTCCGAAGCCCAGTTGCCCGAGACCGCGGATCGCCGATCCCTCCTTGTCGAAGCCCGCAGCGACACCGAACGGCGAGTCGAACTCGATGCCGAGCGCGGTGACCCTGAGCGAGGCATCCGGGCGGGTGAAACGGCGGACGACGCTGCCGACACCCAATAGCGGAAGGGCCCGGATGACGCGGTAGGCCAGTGTGTGGGCGCGCTCCGGGTCGAGACGCGAGAGGAAGACCCTGAAAAGAATGCGATACATGCCGCTGTCAGGGTACCGGCTGAGCGGGCCGGGAGCGGTCAGGGTGCAGCAGGCTCTTCCGCCTGGGCGTGGTCCACCCGAAGCAGCGTGATCGCGGTCTCGAAGTCCTCCAGCGAGTCGAAGCCCTGGTAGACGCTCGCGAAGCGAAGGTAGGCGACCTCGTCGAGCTCACGCAGCGGGGTGAGGATCGCGAGGCCGATGTCGTTCGCTTCGACCTGGGCGGCTCCCGTGGCCCTGATCGTCTCCTCGACGCGCTGCGCGAGAATCGCGAGGTCGGTGTCTGTGACCGGCCGCCCCTGGCACGCTTTGCGAACGCCCGTAACTATCTTCTCGCGGCTGAACGGCTCCACCACACCGTTGCGCTTGATCACGCTGAGCGATGCGGTCTCTGTAGTGGAGAACCGCCTGCCGCACTCCGGGCATTGCCTGCGGCGGCGGATGGACATGCCGTCATCGCTCGTGCGCGAGTCGACGACCCGGCTGTCAGGATGGCGGCAGAAGGGGCAGAACATAATGCGACAAGGATACGCCTAGCGTTTCTCGAACCGCGCTGTGACCGCCGCCCCGTGTGCGGGCAGGTCTTCGGCGGTGCTGAGCGCGACGATCTGCGCTTCTACGCCCCGCAACGCCTCTCGCGTGTAGTTGATCACCTGCTGCGGGCGCAGGAACGTGTACGCACCGAGACCGGACGCGAAGCGCGACTGCCCGCCGGTCGGGAGCACGTGATTCGACCCGGCGAGGTAGTCGCCGAGGCTCACGGGCGAATTGGGCCCGAGGAAGATCGCGCCGGCGCTCTCGATGGTGTCGAGCACGATCCCGGGCTCGACGGTCTGGATCTCGAGGTGCTCAGGCCCATACGCGTTGCTGAACGCCGCGGCGGCGGCGAGATCCTTGACGAGCACTATCGCCGACTGCTGGCCCGCAAGCGCGGCCCGCACCCGCTCCCCGTGGTGCGCTGCACCCGCCAGTCGCTCGACCTCGGCGACGACGGAGAGCGCGAACTCGGGGGAATCCGTCACGAGCACGGCTGCCGCGAGCTCGTCGTGCTCGGCCTGGCTGATGAGATCGGCCGCTACGAGGTACGGGTCGGCCGAGGCATCCGCGATCACGAGGATCTCGGTGGGGCCGGCCTCCGCGTCGATGCCGACGACCCCGCGCACGAGGCGCTTCGCCGCGGCGACATAGACATTGCCGGGGCCCGTGATGATCTCGACCGGGTCGAGATCGAGGCCCGGCACACCGTACGCGAACGCGCCGATCGCCCCCGCGCCGCCCATCGCATAGACCTCCTCGATGCCGAGAAGCCCGGCCGCACCGAGGATCGTGGGATGCACGGCTCCCCCGAACTGCTTCTGCGCCGGGCTCGCGAGCGCAACAGACGACACGCCGGCGACCTGGGCGGGCACCACGTTCATCACCACGCTCGACGGGTATACAGCTTTGCCCCCGGGAACATAAAAGCCCACCCGGCGCACGGGCTGCCAGCGCTGCACGATCTCGGCACCGGGGCCGATAGCGGTGACCGTGCTCCTGGGCACCTGCGCCTGGGTGGCCTGTTGCACGCGCGCGATCGCCTCCTCGAGGGCCGCCCGCACCTTAGGCTCGAGCTCGCGCACGGCCTTGCTCACCTCGTCGGCGTGGATGCGGATCGATAGCGGGCGCACCCCGTCAAGCTGTTCTGCCTGGTCGAGCAGGGCGCGTTCACCCTTGGCGCGCACGTCGTCGATGAGCCTCGCGGCGATCTCGGATGCCGCGGCGACATCAGTTGTCGCACGCGGGACGATTGTGGCGAGCTCGGCCATCGTGGGCTGGAGATCGCGGAGGTCGATGGTCTGCATCATGGCCCGTCCAATGCTAGTTGGCGCGGGAATAGGCCGGGGCGCGGCATGATTGATACGCACGTATGAATGAGTCGCAGAAGTCGCCAGAACCCGAGCTCCCCGCTGACGGACTCGAGGCGTTCAAGCGCGCCTTCCGGCGCCATGCGGCGGGGGTGGCTGCGGTCACCACGCTCGACCCGAACGGGCGCCCGGTCGGGTTCACCGCGACATCCCTTGCCTCACTTGCCGCGGTGCCGCCGCTCGCGACCTTCAACATGGCCCAGGTATCGAGCGCGTGGCCTGCCATCACCGTGGGCAACCACGTCGCGATCCACATGCTCGGGCCGCGCTCGAAGCACCACGCCGAGCGCATGGCGGCCGACCGCGACCTGCGATTCGTGGGCGACCACTGGCACGAGGGGCCTTACGGCATCCCCATCCTCGACGGTGTGACGGCGTGGATGCTCGGCACCATCATCGAGGTGCACCCGGTGCGTGACAACGCCGTCGTCGTCGTGCAGATCGAGGATGGCGGGCTCGGCGACGAGGACGACGCGCTGCTGTACCACGAGCGCTCCTACCTGAAACCGGGCGACCCGGTCTGAGCGTGTCGCCGGGCCGGGCATGACCGTTGCTACGCCAGGCAGCTCGGCCCGAGCAGCGTCTTCAGCTCGCCGTAGAGGTCAGCCGAGACTTTCACGGGATACGGGATCTCGAACACGCGGGCCGTCGGCCCCTTGATGAGCTTGAGCCGCACCTCGTTGTCGCCCGCATGCCGGATCAGCACGTCATTGAGGGCAGCGACCACCTCGGTGGTGGCACGGCTCTCCTGTACGGAGATCACGAGCGGTCCTGACCCGAGGCTCACACCCGTGTCCGGGGTGAACATGCTCACGGCGTGCAGGTTCATGCCGTCATCCCGAAGGCTCACTCGACCGCGCACGACGACTATCGAGTCGTTGATAAGGGCGGGCGAGAACTCCTGGTAGGTCTTGCCCAGGAACATCACGCTCATCTCGCCGCCGAAATCCTCGACGATCACGATGCCGTACTGGTTGCCGCTGTTGCGCGCCACCCGGTGCTGCACACTCGTCACGAGCCCCGCGATCGTCACGTGCTCGCCGTCTCCAGCGATGTCGCCGCCGAGAATCTCCGTGATCGACGCCGTCTGGTGCTTCGCCAGCTGGATCTCGAGCCCGGCCAGCGGATGGTCGGAGACGTAGAGGCCGAGCATCTCGCGCTCGAACGCGAGCTTGTCGCGTTTTGCCCACTCCGGCCGGTCGGGAACCTGCTGCTCCACCTGCTCGGGCTCGTCCCACAGGCTGTCGAAGTCGAAAGCGACATCCCCTGCCGCTTCGCGGCGCTTCTCGGTGGATGCCGCGTCCGATGCACCCTCGTGGATCTCGAACAGCGATCGCCGGGTGTGCCCAAGCGAATCGAAAGCCCCGGCCTTGATGAGGGATTCCACTGTGCGCTTGTTGGTCACCTGCACGGGCACTTTGCGCAGGAAGTCGTGGAACGAGGTGAAGCGGCCCTTCTGCGTCCTGGCGACGGAGATGGCCTCGACGACATTGTGCCCGACGTTGCGCACCGCCCCCAGCCCGAACCGGATGTCGCCGATCCCGTTCTCCGATGGCACTGCGGTGAAGTCCACGCTCGACTCGTTGACGTCGGGGGCTAGCACCTGGATGCCCATCCTCCGGCATTCGCTCAGGTACATGCCCAGCTTGTCTTTGGAGTCTCCGACGCTCGTGAGCAGCGCCGCCATGTATTCGGCGGGATGATTCGCCTTGAGGTAGGCCGTCCAGTAGCTGAGCACCCCGTAGCCGGCGCTGTGCGCCTTGTTGAACGCGTAGTCGGCGAAGGGCATCAGGGTATCCCAGAGCACCTTTACAGCACCCTTGCTGTAACCGTTGCCGAGCATGCCGGACTGGAAGTCGGCGAACTGCTTGTCCAGCTCGCTCTTCTTCTTCTTGCCCATCGCGCGGCGCAGCACGTCGGCCTGCCCGAGGGAGAAGCCGGCAACCTTCTGCGCGACCGACATCACCTGCTCCTGGTAGACGATGAGGCCGAACGTCGTGCCGAGGATCTCGCTCAGCGGCTCCTCGAGCTCAGGGTGGATCGCATCGATCTTCTGCAGGCCGTTCTTGCGCATGGCGTAGTTCGTGTGCGAGTTCATGCCCATCGGCCCCGGGCGGTACAGGGCGATGACCGCGGAGATGTCCTCGAAGTTCGTGGGCTTGAGCTGCTTGAGCAGCGATCTCATGGCGCCGCCGTCCAACTGGAACACGCCGAGGGTGTCCCCGCGGGAGAGCAGGTCGTAGGTCTTCTGGTCGGCGTCGAGGTCGAGCTCCTCGATCTTCAACGCTGTGCCGGTGTTCGCCTCGATCATGCGCAGGGCATCCTCGATGACTGTCAGGTTGCGCAGTCCGAGGAAGTCCATCTTGAGCAGGCCGAGGTCTTCGAGCGGCGGCTGGTCGAACTGCGTGATTATCGCGCCGTCATCCTCGCGCTTCATTATCGGCAGCACGTCGATGAGCGGCTCGGCCGACATGAGCACGCCCGCGGCATGCACGCCCCACTGCCGCTTCAGGTTCTCGATGCCGATGGCAGTGTCGAAGACCTTCTTCGCGTCGGCGTCGGTCTCGAGGATGGCGCGGAAGTCGCCGGCCTCCTTGTAGCGCTCCGCGTCTTTGTCGTGGATGTCGCCGAGTGGCATGTCCTTGCCCATGACGGGCGGCGGCATCGCCTTGGTGAGCTTCTCCCCCACCGAGTACGGCATCCCGAGCACGCGGGCGGAGTCCTTGAGCGCCTGTTTTGCTTTGATGGTGCCGTAGGTGACGATCTGCGCAACGCGGTCGGCCCCGTACTTGTCGGTGACGTAGCGGATCACCTCTGGGCGGCGGCGGTCGTCGAAGTCGACGTCGACATCCGGCATGGAAACGCGCTCGGGATTGAGGAAACGCTCGAAGATGAGGCCGTGCGCGAGGGGGTCGAGCTCGGTGATGCCCATCGCGTATGACGCCATGGACCCTGCCGCCGAACCACGACCAGGACCGACCCGGATGCCCTGGGCCTTCGCCCACGCGATGAAGTCGGCCACCACCAGGAAGTACCCGGGGAAACCCATCTGCTTGATGACGTCGACCTCATACTTCGCCTGCGCCAGGTGCGCCTCGGACACCCCACCGGGGAAGCGCCGCTGCATGCCGACGGCGACCTCCTTCTCGAACCAGGTCGCCTCGTTCTCTCCGGCGGGCACGGGGAAGCGCGGCATGAGGTCGCGCTTCTCGAAGGAGATCTCGCAGCGCTCGGCGATGGCCAGCGTGTTGTCGCAGGCCTCAGGATGGTCGCGGAACAGGTCGCGCATCTGCGCAGCGGACTTGAGGTAGAACTCGTCGGAGTCCAGCTTGAAACGGTTCGGGTCATCGAGCGTCGAGGCAGACTGCACGCAGAGCAGGGCGGCGTGCGCCGTGGCGTCGTGGGCGTGGGTGTAGTGCAGGTCGTTTGTCGCGAGCAGGGGCATCCCGAGCTCTTTGGCCAGTCGGAGCAGGTCGCTGATGACGCGGCGTTCGACCTCGATGCCGTGGTCCATGATCTCGGCGAAGAAGTTCTCTTTGCCGAAGATGTCCTGGAACTCGGCCGCGGCCTTCTTCGCCTCCTCGTACTGGCCGAGGCGCAGCCGCGTGGACACCTCGCCGCCCGCGCAGCCGGTCGTGGCGATCACGCCTTTCGAGTAGCGCGCGAGCAGCTCGCGATCCATGCGCGGGCGGAAGTAGAAGCCCTCGATCGAGGCGAGCGACGAGAGCCGGAAGAGGTTGTGCATGCCCTCGTTGCCCTGGGCGAGCAGCGTCATGTGGGTGTAGGCGCCGGAGCCGGAGACATCGTCCCCGGACTGGCCGCTCGTGCCCCAACGGACCCGGGTCTTGTCTGTGCGGTGCGTGCCGGGGGTGATGTAGGCCTCGGTGCCGATGATCGGCTTGATGCCCTTCTCGGTGGCTGTCTTCCAGAAGTCGTATGCGCCGAACATGTTGCCGTGGTCGGTGATCGCGATGGCCGGCATGCCCTCGGCGACGGCGGCATCCAGCAGTGGCTTGACCCGCGCGGCACCGTCGAGCATCGAGTACTCGCTGTGCACGTGCAGGTGCACGAACGAATCGCTGGCGCTCACGGGGACTCCGACTGGGGGATGGAATCCCACCCTAAACCTGACCCCTCGGACACTCCCACCTGACGCGCCCTAGTCCCGACGAAGCACCTCAAGCGCGTGTTGAAGGTCGGCAGGATAGTCGGATTCGAACGTGACCGGCTGCCCCGTGGCGGGGTGCGCGAAGCCCAGTCGCTTCGCGTGCAGCCATTGGCGGGTGAGCCCGAGCCGGGCCGAGATCGTCGGGTCGGCCCCGTACATCGCATCGCCGACGCAGGGATGACGCTGCGCGGCCATATGCACCCGGATCTGGTGCGTGCGTCCCGTCTCCAACTGGATCTCGAGCAGCGCCGCGGAGGGGAAGGCCTCGAGTGTCTCGTAGTGGGTAACGCTCGCCTTGCCCTCCGACGTGATCGCGAACTTCCAGCTAGCGCCCGGGTGCCGGCCGATCGGCGCGTCGATTGTGCCGGCGAGCGGGTCGGGGTGGCCCTGAACGACAGCGTGGTAGATCTTGTCGACCTCGCGGTCGTGGAACTCGCGCTTGAGTTCTGTGTAGGCAAGCTCGCTCTTGGCGACGACCATGAGTCCGCTCGTGCCGACGTCGAGCCTGTGCACGATTCCTGCGCGCTCGGCCGCGCCGGATGTGGCGATTCGAAAACCCGCACCGGCAAGCGCGCCCAGCACCGTAGGCCCGTCCCACCCGACGCTCGGGTGGGCGGCGACCCCGGCCGGCTTGTCAACGACAACGATGTCGTCGTCGTCATAGACGATCCGCAAGTTCTCCACGACCACGGGGATGATCGCCGGTTCGACCTTCGACACCCATTCGATCTCGAGCCACGCGTCCGCGACGAGCCTGTCGGACTTGGCCGCCACGACCCCGTTGAGCACGACACCACCCGACTCGACCACCTCGGCCGCGAACGTGCGCGAGAAGCCGAGCAGTTTGGCGAGGCCGACGTCAACCCGTTCGCCCGCGAGCCCGTCGGGGACGAACAGCCTGCGTGACTCCATCAGGACGGATCGGTGGTGGAGGTCTCGACTGCTTTCGGCTGGCGCGTTGTACGCCTTCCGTCAAGCCCCACTCCCCTGATGGTGAGGATGATGAACAGCACCATCGCCGACACGATCGCAGTATCGGCGATGTTGAAGATCGCGGGAAAATAGATCAGCTGCAGGAAGTCGATGACGTGCCCCTGGCCGAACGATGGCCCCCGGGTGAGCCTGTCGGTGAGGTTGCCGAGAGTTCCGCCGAGCAGGAGGCCGAACAGCACGGCCCACGCCTTCGAGCGGATGCGCCTGGCGAAGACCACGATGAACACCGCGACTGCCGAGGCGATGATCGCGAATAGCCAGGTGGTACCGCTGCCGAGAGAGAACGCCGCCCCCGGGTTCTCGACGTAATGCAACTGCAGCACGACGCCGATGAAGTCGACCGTCTTGCCCAGTTCGAGGTTCTGGGTGACGAAGTACTTGCTGATGCGGTCGAAGGCGTACACGCAGACGGCAACGATCGCGAGCACGACGAGAACAGCTGCGCTGATCTTCGTCTTGCGCGGTGTTGCCGCCTGGTCAGTTTCCGGCAAAGCCCGGGTAGCCCGCAGGAGCCTGCTGCACCGGAGGCGCGGCGTAGTTGCCGGCGGGGGCCGATGCCTGCAGCTGCGCCGGTGGCTGCTGGCCGGAGCCAGCGGTGATCATGTTCGAGGTGTCGAGTTCGCGAAGCTGGCCCTCGATGTAGCCCTTGAGCTTCTGGCGGTACTCGCGTTCGAAGTTGCGGAGCTCTTCGATGCGGTGCTCCAGCTGCTGGCGCTCCTGGTCGAGTGAACCGAGTTGGGCACGCTGGCGGGTTTCGGCTTCTGCGACGACGCGGGCAGCCGTGGCGTGGCCCTCGGCGATAAGGGCATCGCGCTTGTCGACGCCCTCCTTGACGTGCTCTTCGTGCAGGCGGCGCGCGAGTTGCAGCAGGTTGTTGGTGTTCGACGGATCCATCGGGTTGTCGGCGGGGAATGCGGCCGCGGCTGGGGCGGCAACAGGAGCGGCGACCGGCTCGGGCTGCTGCTGTTGCACGAAGCCTCCCTGTGCGGCGCTGCGCTGGAGCTCATTGATGCGGGAGTCGCTCGCGACGAGGCGCTGGCGAAGCTCCTCATTCTCCTGGTTGAGGCGGCGCAACTCGACGACAACCTCATCGAGGAAGTCATCGACCTCGTCCTGGTCGTAGCCCTCGCGGAACTTAGTCGGCTGGAATCGCTTGTTGACCACATCTTCTGGAGTCAGAGCCATTATCGTCACCTCAAAAACTTTCCTTCAACGTCTAGTTGACGTCTCGCTTGTGCCCCACATCTTACTCGGGGGAGTCAGATCGTCCTACCCGGCTCACCCAGAGTACAGGGCGCCATTCAGTTCACGAAGCCCAATGCGACCGAAGTCAGGATGATGCACGCAAGCATGACGATGCTCCACGCGAAGTCGAGCGAGGCGCCACCCACCCGCAGCGGGGGGATCACCCGGCGCACGAGTTTGATGGGGGGATCCGTGATGGCGTACACGGCCTCGGCCAGCACGAGCCCGAAACCGCGCGGCCGCCAGCGCCGCGCGAACGTCACTGCCAGGTCGAGCACGAACCGCGCCCACATGAGGACGAAGAATATCGTGAGCACGACATAGACGATCGTCGCGATTATGGACACGGGAGAGACGAAGGACACCCCGGAAGACTACTAGCCGCCGCCTGCTCGCCCGTCCTACTGCTGGGCGAAGAACGACGCGTCGACGTCGGAGTCGACCTCTGCCGGGTCGCCGCTGACCGCGACGTGCGCGGGCGACAGCAGGAAGACCTTGTTGGTGACCCGCTCGATCTTTCCGTAGAGCCCCTGGGACAGGCCGCTCGCGAAGTCGATGAGGCGGCGGGCATCCGGCTCGCTCATCTGGGAGAGGTTGATGATCACGGGGATGCCCTCGCGGAAGTTCTCGGCGATGAGCTGAGCGTCTTTGTACTGCCGCGGATGCACCGTGAGAATCTCGTTCATCTCTGCCGGCGCCTGTCGCGGATTGTTCGAGCGACGCAACGGGGTGACCGGCGCGCGACCGGGCGCGGGAGCGACCTGGTGGTGGGCGACGGGGGCCGAAGGTGCGGCGGGCGCACCCTGGTCGTAGTCATAGTCCTCATCGGCGAGGCCGAGATAGACCATGGTCTTGCGCAAGGGGTTGGCCATTGTGATCCTCCGGGCGTTGCGTGATTTGACGTTAGGCGTGTGGTTCGTGTGATGCCTGTTATGTCGAGATTAACCATGCGCGGGCCTGTTTCCCGTGATTGCCGTGCCAACGCGCAGGTGTGTCGCGCCTTCGAGAATCGCCTCCCTGAAGTCGCCCGACATCCCCATCGACAACGAGGAGGCCGTTGGATGCCGCAGCCGCAGCCGCTCGGAGAGCTCGCGCACCGTCTCGAATGCCTCACGCGGCCGCCCGCCGAGGGGTGCTACCGCCATGAGCCCGAGCAGTTCGAGCCCCTGTGTGGCTGCAACGCGATCGGCGAGGGCATCGAGCTCGGCCGGTGCGACTCCCCCACGCTGGGGATCGTCTGTGAGATTGAGCTGGATGAATACCTGCCTGGCCTGCGCGCCGGCGAGGGCGTCGACGAGCGACTGCCTGTCGACGGAGTGCAGCACCTGCGCGTACTCGCGCACCTGCTTCGCCTTCTTCGACTGGAGCTGTCCGACGAAATGCCAGGTCGCATCGAGATCGGCAAGCTGCGCGATCTTCGGCTGCGCCTCCTGGTGGCGGCTCTCGCCGAAATCCCGCACCCCGAGTTCGTGGAGCTCGCGTACGAGCACTGCCGGGTGGAACTTGGTGACGACGACGGTAGTGATGGCCTCGGCGTCACGCCCGGCTTCCCGCGCGGCATCCACTATCCGCCCGCGAACGGATTCGAGCCGTTCGGCAAGGCCGGGTTGATGCGCGGCCACGATTATTTGAGGAAGTCCGGGATGTCCAGGTCGCTGTCGTCATCGTCGAACGACCTGTCGGCCGGCGCGTGCACGAGGCTGGGCTCTGCCTTCCAGGCGGAGTCCGGGTCTGCGGCTACCGGCGCGGTACCGGCGGGCGTGGCATCCGGGATTACGTAGTTCGTACGGCGCCCGACGCCCGACCGGGTGGTGGGCTCTCCCCCGTCGAAACCCGCGGCGATGACGGTAACGCGTACCTCGTCGCCGAGGGTGTCGTCGATGACCGCGCCGAAGATGATGTTGGCCTCCGGATGCACGGCCTCCTGCACGAGCCTTGCCGCATCGTTGATCTCGAAGATTCCGAGGTTCGACCCGCCCTGGATGGACAGGAGCACGCCGTGTGCGCCGTCGATGGAGGCTTCGAGCAGCGGGGATGCCACGGCCAGCTCGGCCGCCTTGATCGCACGGTCGGCGCCACGTGCCGATCCGATGCCCATGAGCGCAGAGCCGGCACCCTGCATGACCGACTTCACGTCGGCGAAGTCGAGGTTGATAAGTCCCGGTGTCGTGATGAGGTCTGTGATTCCCTGCACGCCGGCAAGCAGCACCTGGTCGGCTGTCGCGAACGCCTCGAGCATGCTGATTCCCCGGTCGCTGATCTCCAGCAGCCTGTCGTTGGGCACGACGATGAGGGTGTCCACCTCGTTCTTGAGGCTCGCGACGCCCACATCGGCCTGCGACGACCTGCGCTTGCCCTCGAAGCCGAAGGGCTTCGTGACGACACCGATCGTGAGTGCGCCGATCGACTTGGCGATACGGGCCACCACCGGTGCGCCGCCGGTGCCCGTGCCGCCACCCTCGCCAGCGGTGACGAATACCATGTCGGCCCCGGCGAGCGCCTCTTCGATCTCCTCGGCGTGGTCCTCGGCGGCGCGACGGCCGACCTCGGGGTCTGCGCCGGCTCCAAGACCGCGCGTGAGCTCCCGGCCGACATCGAGCTTCACGTCGGCATCGCTCATGAGCAGGGCCTGGGCATCGGTGTTGATCGCGATGAACTCCACGCCGCGCAGGCCGAGTTCGATCATGCGGTTGACGGCGTTCACACCACCACCGCCGATGCCGACTACCTTGATTACCGCCAGGTAGTTCTGGTTTGACGTCACGTTCCGGCCTCCGCTGCCATTGCGTTTGTACTACGAACTTGTACCACAAACCTTCAAGTTATACTTGACATTTAAAGTTATGCCGAGTATGCGCTTCCTGAGTTGAGAGTAGGTCGGCCCCTCCGCTGCCGGAGGCAGGGCGGCCCGCGTGTCGGGAATGGTTTCGCCCGGTCGCTCAACTCGGCCGGAAGATGCCATTGCTCGGCGCGGACACATCGAACTCCCCGGCACGCGACGGGTCCGTCACCGCGATGAGCGCAGCAAGCAGCGCCGCCTTCCTTGCGGAGTTGTCTGCGCTGCCCCAGCGCACGCTCTGCCCGACACCGGTGAGCACGAGCGAGACGTCGTCCCTCGTGTGGGCGCTGATGCTGTCCACCTGCGCGAGCAGGGCGGGCGGCAGGGCGATGAGCACAGCGACGACGGAAGTGAACGCCGGGCTCGTCGGGTCGGACGAACCGACGTCGATCACCGGCACGCCCGGCACTCGCTCCACGGAGTCCTGGACGGTGATACCCGCAGGATCGACGAGCTTGTACGCGCCGCCTACGAGCACCTGGCCGACGGGCTGGCGCTCGACGACGTGGATCACGAGGGTGTCCGGCGGCAGCGTCTCCGTCACATAGCTGCGGATCAGGGGGAACGCCGAGAGCTCCTTCGTGATCCGCCCGAAGTCGAGGAGGGCGAGGGGGGTGCCGAGCTGCCCGCCGACAGCGGCCCTGACCGCCGCGGCATCCACCCTGGATGTTCCGTCGACAGTGATCGTGCGCAGGGCGAGGATCGGCGAATACACGGCGACGAAGACCAGTCCGGCGAGGCTGACCACGACCCCGGCCACGATGGCGATGGAGGCCCGGCGGTTGCGGGTGCGGCGGGTGAAGCGGCGGACCTCGGCGCGCTCGAAACGGCGGCGCTCCCGCGCCGACCGGCGCAGGTCGGCCTTCGCCGCGGCATCCGGGGCCACCGCCCGCGAAGGCGCACGCCGGGTTGGGGAGGCCGGCTGCTGCCGCGTCGCCTCCGGGCGGGGCGGCGAGGTGGGGCGCGATCGCTGCGCGGCCGCGGTGGGCGTCTTGGCCTGGCGCGGTTGCACGGGCTTGCGACCGGGAGGATCGGGCTGTTGCCTGCCGGGTGGGTCGAAACCCTCTGGGCGTTTCATGGCCGGTCAGGCATCCTGTCGGGTCGTCAGCGATTCGAGGATCTGCGGCACGATCCTGTACACGTCGCCGCAGCTGAGCGTCATGATGATGTCGCCGTCGCGAGCCAAGGCTGCGGCGCGGTCCGCCGCCTGCTGCCAGTCCGGCAGGTAGTCGACGTTTGCCTCGTCGGCGAAGCGTGCAGACACGAGCGCACCCGTCACCCCGGGGACGGGGTCTTCGCGCGCCCCGAAGACGTCGAGCACTATCGTGTGGTCGGCGAGCCGCTCGTAGGTCTCGGCGAATTCGCCGGCCATCGCCTGCGTGCGGCTGTAGAGGTGGGGCTGGTGCACGGCGATGATCCTGCCTGCACCCACGACGCTGCGGGCCGCGGTGAGGGCTGCGGCGACCTCAGTGGGGTGGTGCGCGTAATCGTCGTAGACGCTCACACCGCGCACGGTGCCGCGCAA
This sequence comes from Rhodoglobus sp., assembly GCA_025464445.1. GTDB lineage: Bacteria > Actinomycetota > Actinomycetes > Actinomycetales > Microbacteriaceae > Rhodoglobus. The sequence continues at coordinate 42,958 of JAODLY010000011.1, forward strand.
CTCGAAGCGGCGCTCAGTTCCGCCGAAAGCCGCGATGCCATCGAGTGCGGCGCGCGGCGCGAACCCGAGGCCGACGAGCACCGCGAAAGCGCCGGCGGCATTGATCGCGTTGTGGCGTCCAGGCACGGTGAGGGCGGCGGGGTAATCCTCTCCCCGCCAGGACAGGGTGAAGGAGACCGGACCGCCGGTCGCGATCGAGTGGACGCGGACGTCAGCCGCGGCATCCTCCCCGAACGTCATGATGCGCTTGTGCTCGAGCCGTGCGGTGACCCGGATCGCCCCCCGGTCGTCGCTCGATACCACGACGAGTTCGGCGGCCTTGTCCGCGAACTCCACGAAGGCGGCATCAAACGCATCGTGCGTGCCGTAGTGGTCGAGGTGGTCTGCGTCGACGTTGGTGATCAGGGCGACGGCCGTGTCGTAGAGGAGGAACGAGCCATCCGACTCGTCGGCCTCCACGACGAAGAGTTCGCCGCTGCCGAAGGATGAACTCAGCCCGAGCGACTGGATCACTCCCCCATTGACGAAGCTCGGGTCGGCCCCCAGCGCGAGCATGGCCGTGATGATCATCCCCGTCGAAGTCGTCTTGCCGTGGGCACCCGCAACCGCCACGAGCCGCTTGTGGTTGATGAGCCAGGCCAGGGCCTGCGAGCGATGAAGCACAGGGATGCCGCGGCCGACGGCCGCGAGATACTCGGGGTTGTCCGGCCAGAGGGCGCCCGTGTAGACGAGGGCATCGGCGGCGGCGAGCCCCGCGTTGCCCGAGTCATGGCCGATGGACACCGTCGCGCCCAGCTCGCGCAGCTCGGAGGTGTTGTGGTTCTCCGACCTGTCCGACCCGCTCACGGTGTGACCGGACGCAAGAAACAGGCGGGCGATGCCGCTCATGCCGCTTCCGCCGATGCCGACGAAGTGCACGGCGCCGAGTTCGGCCGGCAGAGGCATCGAGAGGTCTGGTTTGATCATCGCTATCGATTTTAGTCGGCGCGCCGCGCGGGTCCGCCCGAGAGCGCGCGCCCGACGAGTGCGACCATCCTGTCGGTGCCGTCGAGGGTGCCCACCGTCGCGGCGCGCACTGCCATGTCGGCGACCCTCGCCCGGTTGCGCAGCAGGGGCACGAGCTCTGAGCCAACCCAGCCGGGGGTGAACTGCGCGTCGGCCACGAGCACGGCTCCCCCGGCGTCGACGTCTTCACGGGCGTTGAGGCGCTGCTCTCCGTTGCCCGAAGCGTACGGCACGAAGACGGCAGGGATCCCGAGGCCGGTCACTTCGGCGACTGTGCCGGTGCCGGCGCGGCCGAGGGCGAGGTCGGCGACGGCGAGGGCGAGCTCCATACGGTCGCAGTACCTGAGCACGAGGTATCCGGGGAGGTTTGGGTCGGCGACGGCGTCCCGGAACTCGCCAGTCAGATGGATAACCTGCCAGCCGGCCCCGAGGATGAGCGTGATCGAGTCGCTGATGGTCTCGTTGATGCGCCGGGCTCCGGACGACCCGCCGGTGACGAGCAGCGTCGGTTTGTCCTCCTCGAGCCCGAAGTACCGGATGCCCTCCCTGCGAGCCTCGTACCTGTCGAGCCGCTCGATCTCCACCCGCAGCGGCAGGCCGACGAGCTGGCCGCCGCGGATCCGGGTGCCGCGGAACGCGATGCCCACATACTCCGTAAAGCGGGCGCCGAGCCGGTTAGCGAGCCCCGCCCTCGCGTTCGCCTCATGGATGGCGAATGGCACCTTCTGCGCCCATGCCGCGAGGTAGGCGGGAGCGGAGGCGTAGCCGCCGAAGCCGATGACGACATCGACGCGGTGATCGCGGATTATCGCCCTGGTATCGGCGATCGCTGCCCGGATACGACCGGGAAAGCGAAGCGCCGCGCGCCCGGGCCGGCGCGGGAACGGAAGCCGCTCTATGGTCAGCAACTCGTAACCCCGGTCGGGTACCAGGCGCGCCTCGAGGCCTTCCTTGGTGCCGAGCACGAGGAGCGTGGCATCCGGTTCGGATTCGCGGATCCGGTCGGCGACGGCGAGCAGCGGGTTCACGTGGCCGGCGGTGCCACCTCCGGCGAGGAGGTAGGTGGTCATGCCCGCGAGCGTACCCGTTGCGCCGCCACCAGGCGCGAGCGTTCAGCCGCAGTCTGCCCGACAGGGGCCTCGCGTTCCCTGTCTGTCTGCCGGGCGAACGAGAGCACAACCCCGATGCCGAGCAGTGTCGAAATGAGCGCGGAGCCTCCCGCCGAGATGAGCGGAAGCGGCACGCCGAGCACGGGGAGCACGCCGAGCACGACTGCGATGTTGACGAAGGCCTGGCCGACCACCCAGACCATCACGCCACTCGTCGCGATGCGGGCGAAACTGTCGCGGGTCGAGCGGATGACGCGCACGAACGCGATGGCGAGCACGACAAACAGGGCGAGCACCACGACCGCGCCGATGAGCCCGAGCTCTTCGCCGATGATCGCGAAGATGAAGTCGTTGTCAGCCTCCGGCAGCCAGTTCCACTTGGCGGTGGAGTTGCCGAGGCCACGCCCGAACAGTCCGCCGGCGGCCAGCGCCCAGTTCGCATGCTCGGGCTGCCAGCAATATCCCGCCGAGTTCTCCGGCGTGCAGCCACTGAGCCAGGCGGAGATCCTCGACGTGCGCGAGTCGCTGCCGACGGCGAATAGCATTCCGACGACGCTGATGCCGACGATCGCGGCGACGATGAACTTGATTCGCACCCCGGCGAAGTACAGGCAGCCGAGCACGATCATGAGCATGATGAACGCCGTGCCGAGGTCGTTGCCGATGAGCACGAAGGTAATGGCAATACCAGCGACCGGCGCGATCGGCAGGGCGGCATGCTTCCAGTCGCCGAGCAGGTCCTGTTTCGTCGAGAGCACCCACGCCACCCAGACGATGAGGGCGATCTTGACGAACTCGGACGGCTGCGCGTTGAAACCACCTATCGATATCCAGTTGCGGTTGCCGCCGTAGTCGAAGCCGAGTCCTGTGAAGACGAGAAGTTGCAGCGTGCCACCGGCGAGCAGTGCCGGCCAGGCCCAGCGCTTCCAGAAGCGCGGCGGCATCCTCGAGGCGACGAGCATGAGCGGGATGCCGATCACCGCGTACAGCCCCTGGCGCACGAAGCGCCCGAAGAAGCCGTCATCGGAGGTGTACGACTCGATGGTGGATGCCGAGAGCACCATCACGAGCCCGAAGATCACCAGGAAGATCGTGGTTCCCATGAGCAGGAAGTAGTTGCGGTTCTCCGCGGCGAAGAGGCGGCGAACCGGAACCACAGCGATCGCCGCCCGCGGCTCCGGATTCACGGCGGGAGGCCTGCGCCGTTCCGCCGCCCGCTCAGGCTGGGTGGGGCGTCGGGTGGGAGTCGCGCGTGTCGTCGTCATCGGCTGCCCCTCCCAGGTGATCTCGCACCGCTCCAGCGAACCGGTTGCCGCGATCCGCGTAATCGGCGAACTGGTCCATGGATGCCGCCGCCGGTGCGAGCAGCACGACGTCACCCCTGTTCGCAGCGGACGCGGCAAGCCGCACCGCCTCCTGCATTACGTCCCCAGTGTCGGATGCGGTCACTTCGAAGACCGGGACCGCCGGCGCGTGTCGCGCAAATGCTTCAACCACAGGTTGACGGTTTGCACCGATGACTATCGCCGCCCTGAGGCGTTTTGCGTGCTTTTCGACGAGTGGACCGACATCGGTCCCCTTCAGCAGCCCGCCCACTATCCAGACCACGGAATCGAACGACTGCAGGGCGGCATCCGCGGCATGGGAGTTCGTGGCTTTCGAGTCGTCGATCCACAACACGTCGTCTTTGCGGCCCACCGGCTCCGTGCGGTGGCTGTCGAGCCTGAAGGTGGCAAGCCCAGCACGGATCGCTTCGGCGGGGATGCCGTACGAGCGGGCGAGGGCGCACGCCGCAAGCACGTTGGCGAGCATGTGCGGGGCGGCAAGCCCGACCTGCTGAAGCTCGCCGTGGGTGGTCAGCTCGAGGGCCGCCTGGTGGCGATCGGGGATGAACGCGCGGTCGAGCACGATATCGCCCACCATGCCGAAGTCGCTTTGGCCGGGCGCGCCGAGGCCGAAGCCGATGGCCCTGCACCCTTCACCCACCTCGGCCTCCTCCACCATGCGCAGGGTGGCCGCGTCGGCCTTGTTGTACACGCAGGCGACCCTGGTATTGGCATAGACCGTGGCTTTCGCTGCCGCATACGCCTCGCGCGAACCGTGCCAGTCGAGGTGGTCGTCGGCGACGTTGAGGCACACGCTCGCGTATGGCGCCAGCGAACCGACACCGCTGCGGCGCAGCCAGTGCAGCTGGAAGCTCGAGAGCTCCACCACGAGCACTTCGAAACCCCCGGGGTCGCGGATCGCATCGAGCACGGGCATCCCGATATTGCCGACGGACACCGCGCGATGCCCCCCGGCGACGAGCAGGTGGGTGGTGAGCTGCACTGTCGTGGTCTTGCCGTTGGTGCCCGTCACGGAGATCCACTCGGCCGGTGGCCCAGACTTGTCGCGCAGCCGCCAGGCCAGCTCGATATCGCCCCACACCGGGATGCCGCGGCCCTCGGCCCACGCGACGAGCGAGTGGTCCGGCCGGTAGCCGGGCGACACGATCACCACCTCGGGGTCGAGGCCGACGAGCTCAACCGGAACGGCAGCCGGATCGCTCTCGATCACCAGCCGCGCACCGATCACTTCGAGCAGGTCAGCACGTCTCGGGTCGGCCTTCGCCGCCACGACCAGCACGTCGGCCCCCAACTCGACGAGCGTGTCAGCGACAGAGAACCCCGTGACGCCGAGCCCGAATACCGCGACCCTCAGACCGCGCCAGTCGGAGTGCCAGCTCGTGAGAACGTCGAGGTCGCGCACCTAGCGGCTGAGCCATTCGAGATAGAACACGCCGACCCCGACTGCGACGAAGAGGCCCGAGATGAGCCAGAACCGCACGACTATGGTGATCTCGGCCCAGCCCTTGAGTTCGAAATGGTGCTGCAGCGGACTCATGAGGAAGATGCGTTTGCCGTGGCTGAGCTTGAAATACGCCCGCTGGAGGATCACCGAGCCCGTGACGACCAGGAACAAGCCACCGATCAGGATCAGCATCAGTTCGGTGCGGCTGAGGATGGCCAGGGCAGCCAGCGCGCCGCCGAGGCCGAGCGAGCCCGTATCACCCATGAATATCTGGGCTGGCGACGTGTTCCACCACAGGAACCCGATGAGGCTGCCCGCGATCGCTGCCGCCACGACAGCCAGGTCGAGCGGGTCGCGCACGTCGTAGCAGAAATTCGCATTCTCGGGCTGCAGGTGGGTGTTGAAACATGACTGGTTCGACTGCCAGAACCCGATGAAGATGTACGCGGAAATCGCGAAGATCGAGGCTCCGGTCGCCAGCCCGTCGAGGCCGTCTGCCACGTTCACGCCGTTCGAGGTGCTCACGATGATGAGCGTCACCCAGATGGTGAACAGGATGCCCCCACCGATGAGCCCGACGGTGGCGAGGTTCAGCCACGGGATGTCCCGAACCCCCGAGATCATCGTGGACGCGGGCGTCAGCCCGTTCTCGTCAGGGAAGCGGAGCGCCAGCACGGCGAAGATCGCGGCAACGATCACCTGCCCGGCGATTTTCTGCCAGCCGCCGAGCCCGAGGCTGCGTTGCTTGCGGGTCTTGAGGAAGTCGTCGATGAACCCGATAACGCCCATGCCGACCATGAGGAAGAGCACGAGCACCCCGACGAGGGTCATGTCGGTTCCACCGATCAGGTGACCGACCATGTAACCCAGGCCGGATCCGAAGATGAAGACGATCCCGCCCATCGTGGGGGTGCCCCGCTTGGCGTGATGCGACTGCGGTCCGTCGTCGCGGATGAACTGGCCCCAGCCCAGCCTGGTGGCCAGGCGCACGAACAGCGGCGTGACGAACAGCGTGAAGAGCAGGCCGAACCCGCCGGCAACAAGAAGGGCGATCACGCTGTGACCCCGGCGATCCTGTCGCCCAGGAATCGAAGCTCAGCCGAGCCGGATGACTTCACGAGCACGACATCGCCGAATCGCAACTGGTCACGGAGCAAATCGTATGCCTCATCAGCTGTGCCGACGAGCACCGACTCCCCGTCCCACGAGCCCTCGAGCCCCGCCGCATTGTGGATGTGCCGCGCATTGTGCCCCACCACGACGAGCTTCTGCACGTTCAGCCGCACCACGAGCCGGCCTATGCGGTCGTGCTCCTCATCCGCGTACTCGCCGAGTTCGGCCATCTCGCCGAGCACGGCAACGGATCGCTGGTCGCCCCTGGTGATCTGCGCAAGGGTCTTGAGCGCCGCAGCCATGGAGTCCGGACTCGCGTTGTACGCATCGTTGATCACCACGACGCCATCCGCCCGCTCGAGCACCTCCATGCGCCAGCGCTCGGCCCGCACGAGCGCCTCGATGGCGGGAACCGACCGCTCCGGCGGCACGCCGAGCGCGCGCGCGGCCGCGATGGTGGCGAGGGCGTTCATGACGTGGTGCTCACCGAGGATCTTCAACCGCACTCGACGCTGGATGCCCGCTGCCTCGAGTGTGAACTCGGTTCCGGTGGCAGAAGCCTCGATATCGTCGGCGCGCACGTCGGCGCTGCCCGCAAGACCGAACCACACGATCGCGGCCTTCGTCTTGCCTGCCATGCGCACGACCCGAACATCGTCGGCGTTGAGCACAGCGACCGCTGATTCGGGAAGGTCGGTGACCATCTCGGCTTTCGCGGTCTCCACGGCGTCCGGCCCGCCGAACTCGCCGACATGGGCGAGCCCGACCTTGAGCACGATGCCGACATCCGGGGTGACTATCGAGATGAGCTGGGCGATCTCGCCGATCGCGCTGGCGCCCATCTCCACGACGAGATAGCGCGTGTCGAAATCGATAGCGAGCATCGAGATGGGCGCGCCGACATGGTTATTGAACGAGCCCCACGGGGCCACTGTCGCGCCCTCGTTCTCGAGCACGGCCCGCAGCATGTTCTTGGTCGTCGTCTTGCCATTCGAACCCGTGACGGCGACGACCCTGAGTTCTCCTTTGGCGCGCACCCGCACGACGACTTCTCGGGCAAGGGCGGCGAGGGCCGCGACTCCGTCGGGCACGAGCACCTGCGGCACGTCGAGTTCGAGTTCACGCTCGACGACAAGCAGCACGGCGCCGTTCTCGGCAGCACTTGCCGCGAACAGGTGGCCGTCCGTCACCTCGCCGGGCAGCGCATAGAAGATCGACCCGGCTACGACCTTGCGCGAATCGGTGTGCACCTCCCCGTCGACGACAACGCTGCCGTCTGCAGCCCGCACCAGGCGCCCGCCGAGCACCGAGGCGAGTTCGGTGAGGGTGAAGGCGATCACTGCCAGCCCGCCTCGCGCAGGGCATCCCTTGCCTCGTCGCGTGCGGAGAATGGCAGCTTCTCCCCCTGCACGTCGATGTAGTCCTCGTGGCCGGGGCCAGCCCACAGCACGGAGTCGCCAGCGCTCGCCAACGCGATCGCCGTTCGGATCGCCTGCGCCTGGGAGGGCACCTCGAGAACCTCTGCCGGGTGTTCTGCCGTCGCGGCACCCTGCAGCAGCGTCGTGCGGATCGACGCGGCATCCTCGAAGCGCGGGTTGTAGTCGGTGATAACGAGGATGTCTGATCCCTCGGATCCGATGCGCCCCATCTCGATGCGTTTTGACGGGTCCCTGTCTCCGTCTGCCCCGAACACCATGATGAGCCGGCCGGTGGTGAACTTGCGCACGGCGGACATCGTGGTGAGGAACGCATCAGGGCTGTGGCCGTAGTCGACGTAGACGGCAGGCCCGGATTCGCCGGACACCCGCTCGATGCGTCCGGGAAGGTAGGCAACGATGCCGCCATCCTTGTCCAGTGCGTGGCCTATGGCCTCGAGCTCGAAGCCTGCCTCCACGAGCATCACGATCGCCAGGCCCGCGTTGGCGGCCATGTGGTGGCCGATCACGGGAACGCGCGTGACAAGCGAGCGCCCCTCAGGGCCGGTGAGCGAGAACTCGGTGTACTCGGCGGTCTCCTCGATCACTCCGACTTTCCAGTCGGCTTCGATACCGGGAGTCGACGAGATCGTCGTGACCGGGATGTGCGTCGCATCGACGACCCGGTCACCCCATGGCGTGTCGAGCGAGATCACGCCGCGCTTGGCGCGCTCCGGCTCGAACAGCGGGAGTTTCGCGGCGAAGTACTCCTCCATGTCCGCGTAGTCGTCGAGGTGGTCGTGGCTGAGGTTGATGAACGAGACGACATCGAACATGAGCCCGTCCACGCGGTTGCGGGTGAGGGCCTGGGCGCTCACCTCGAGGGTCACTGCGCGCACATTGCTCTCGCGCATCCTCGCCAGCAGGCCGTGGATCTCGGTGGCCTCCGGCGTCGTGAGGCTGGAGGTGACGGTGAGCTCGCCCACGGTGCGCTCGGCAGTAGTGCTCAACCCCGACACGAGCCCGAGTTGCTTGAGGATGCCATGGAGCAGGTACGAGACGCTGGTCTTGCCGTTCGTGCCCGTGATGCCGAACAGCAGCGGGGCGGATTCCGCAGTGCGATACACCCAGGCCGAGATGGCCCCGAGCGCCTCACGGGGAGAGTCGACGATGACCACGGGCAGGCCGCTCTCTGCGGCGATGTCGGCACCGGCGGCATCCGTCAGCACTGCGACGGCCCCGCCCTCTTTCGCCTTGCCCGCGAAGATGGCGCCGTGCCTGCGCAGGCCGAGCACGCCGACATAGAGGTCACCCGGCTGCAGGTTGTCGGTGCTCAGGGTGATGCCGGTGACTTCGACGCCGTCGAGCGAGCCCCTGGACTCGAGTCCGAACTCGCTCACGAGCGTCGCGAGCTGTCGTGCGGAGGGATGCTCCGGTCGGAGGATCGAGGCCTCGCCTTCCCTCAACATTTCCTCCCGGGTTACTGGCGCTCACCACCTCAGCGGGATGCTCACGGCCGGCTCGGTGGACGGTGTGACCCGGAACGTCGTGAGCACCTGGGCCATGATGTCACGGAACGTCGTCGCAATCGCGCCTGAGGAATACATGCTAGTCGGGATGCCAGCGGTCACGACAACCGCATACTCGGGGTTCTCAGCCGGTGCGAGGCCCGCGAACGAGATGACAGTCGCGTCACCGTAGCCGCCCTGGCCATCGGCCACCTGGGCCGTGCCGCTCTTCGCAGCCACCCGATAGCCGGGGATCTGCAGGCTGCCTGCGGCAAAGCCTTCTGTGACCACCTGTTCGAGCATCTGGATGGTCTGCTTGGCCGCTGATTCCGAGACGACGCGGTTGCCCGTCGTCGACGGCACGTCGGTCACCGTGCCGTCGGGCTGCTGGCAACCCTCGACAAGGGTGACGGGCATGCGCACTCCCCCGTTGCCGAGCGCCTGGTAGATGCTCGCCATCTGAACCGACGTCGCGGTCATACCCTGTCCGAACTGCACCGCGAGGTTTGTGCGCTCGTCCCACTGGTCCGCGGGATGCACATTGCCCTCCGACTCCCCGTTGAAGCCGACCTCGGTTTGCGAGTTGAGCCCGAACGCGAGCATGTAGTCGTGCCGTTTCTGTGCGCTCAGTGCCTGTGAGAACAGGGAGACCGCGATATTCGATGAGTCGACGAGCGCCCCGGCGAGCGTGTAGTTGATGTCATCGTGGGAGAAGGAGTCTTTGATGAAGCTGCCATCGGAGAGATACAGCTGGCCGGGAGTTGTCATCTGCGAGAGCGGGGTAACGACTCCGGCATCGATAAGGGATGCCGCCGTCAGCGCCTTCATCGTCGACCCTGGCTCATAGGGCGTCGAGAACGCCAGCGATCCCAACGCCGTGACGGGCACCCCCTCGACATTGTTGGGGTCGACGGAGGGGTAATCCGCCACGGCCATGAGATGGCCGTCTTTGACCCGGATGACCACGGCCGTCGCCCAGGTCGCCCCGAGCGCCTGGTAGGTCTGCGCTATGCGCTGCTGCACGTACCATTGCAGGTCGCGGTCGATGGTGAGCTTGAGCGTGCCGCCGTCCTTCGGCTGCTTTGTGGTCACGAGGCTGCCCGGCAGCCTCGTGCCGTCCTCGGCCTTCTCGTAGGTGGCTGAGCCGTTCTTCGACGCCAGGCACGTGTTCTCGGTGAGCTCGAGACCCGCTTGCGGGCCGTCGGTGCCGATGAACCCCACGAGGTTGCCGGCGATAGCGCCATTCGGGTAGGTGCGGCTCGGGCGCTGCTCGAAGTACACCCAGGGGATGTTGAGTTTATCGACGGCCGTGAACACGTCGAGGGTCACGCCCTTGTCGAGGTAGGCGAAATCGGATTGGGGGTCGGCAGTGAGGGCGGCCATCAGCGCAACGGGATCCTGCTTGGTGACCTTCGCGATCTTCGCGAGCGCATCGGCGACAGACCCGTTCGCGTCGGAGCCGGCGAGTGCGCTGCGTGGCGACGCCGTGATGTCGTACCGTTCGACGCTGTCGGCAAGCACCGCGCCGTTGGTGTCGACTATGGCCCCGCGCGTGCCGTATGTCGTGAGGGACTGGGCCCGCTTGTCGTACGACTGCGCATTCAGCTCAGCCGCGTTCACGAGCTGGATGTTCACGAGGCGCACGACGAAGACAGCGACGACCGCGAGGATCGCGATGACGGCAAGCGAGATTCTCAGCCTGCTGCGCCTCGTTTTCACCGCCGACCGCTTTCTCTTGCTAGTGGGTTACCGGCGCCGGAAGCGCGTCGACTGTCCCCGGGTTGGAGCTTGTGCCGCCCCCGGCCGTCTTGGTCGTTGGGGAAGTCTGTGCCTGCGGAGAGGCCTTCGGGGTGAGCGGCACGCCGGTGAGCAGCGAGTTGGCAACCAGCTTGCAGGCGCCGCCGCATCCCGTCGGGTCGATTGTGCCTGGCGCGCCCGCGACCCCGCCGGTGCTGAGGTCGAGGAACAGGGGCGCGGGGTTGGGGACCATTCCGAGTTGCGCGGCGTTCTCGGCGAGGTGCTGGGTCGAACTGAGCAGGTCGAACTTCTCGCCGAGCGCCTCCTGCGTGCGCAACAGGTCTTTCTGTTGCGATTGCAGGCTCGCGATCTGGTACGCGCCGTCTGAGACGACGATGCTCAGCAGCAGTTGGGCCGCGAAGATCACGAAGAGGCTTGCCACCGTGACAACGGCGTATGCGACCTTTGGCCGTGCCCGGCGCTGGGCGCGGGTAGTGACGATCTCGATGTGCCGCGGCACAGGACGCACCGACGGCGCCACCGCCGGTCGCAAGGCCGGGCGGCCCGTGTGAAGAGGCGCAGTTGCGAGGTTGCTCATGCGACGTCTCGCAGCCGCTCGACGGCCCGTAGCCGCACCGGGGCGGAGCGTGGATTGCGCGCCTTCTCTTCGTCGCTTGCCAGTTCCGCGCCGCGCACGAGCAGCTTCAGTTCGGGGCGGTGCTGCGGCAGTTCGACGGGGAGCCCGCGGGGAGCCGTCGATGCCGCGCGCGCCTGCAGCGCACGCTTGACTATCCGGTCTTCGAGCGACTGGTAGGCGAGCACGACCATGCGCCCGCCCACCTCGAGCGCGTCGACAGCGGCGGGTATCGCCCGCTCGAGCACCGCCAGCTCCTGGTTGACCTCGATGCGCAGGGCCTGGAATACGCGCTTAGCGGGGTGGCCTGCGCGCTGCGCGGCAGCAGGGGTCGCCGCGATGATGAGCTCGACGAGCTCGGCTGAGGTCTCCAGCGGGCGGGCGTCCCGACGCTGCACGATGCGGCTCGCGTAGCGCGGGGCGAGCTTCTCGTCCCCGTATTCGTAGAAGATCCTGCGCAGCTCAGACTCGCTGTAGGTCGCAAGGATCACGGCGGCCGTGCGCTCTGCGCCCGCATCCATGCGCATGTCGAGCGGGGCATCCTTCGAGTACGAGAAGCCGCGCTCGACACGGTCCAGCTGCAGCGACGAGACGCCGAGGTCGAAGAGGATGCCGGCGACCCTGGGAATGCCGAGGTCCGACAGCACGCGGGCGAACTCGTCGTAAACGGCGTGCACGAGGTGCACCCGGCTTGCAAACCGTGCAAGTCGCGCAGTGGCGATGGCGAGGGCATCCCTGTCCCTGTCGATGCCGACGAGCACGAGACCCGGGAATCGCTCCAGGAACGCCTCGGCATGGCCGGCCATGCCGAGTGTCGCATCGACGAGCACGGCCCCGTCGCGCTGTAGCGCCGGCGCGAGCAGCTCGACTGTGCGCTCAAGCAGCACGGGAGTATGGATGTCGTTTTCGGCCATGGTGTCAGGGGTCGAACCCCTGGTGCTGATCCCCATCCGGTGTGACCTGGCATCGGGGAAGAGTGTCAGGGCATGCCGGCTGGGAGTCAGCGCCAGTGGATCAGAAGAGCCCGGGGATCACCTCCTCCGTCGTGTTGGCGAAATCGGACTCGGCGTTCTCGTAGTAGGTGTTCCAGGCCGCGGTATCCCAGATCTCGGCACGGTTGCCCGCGCCGATCACTGTCAGGTCGCGATCGAGGCTCGCGTATTCGCGAAGGTTTGCGGGAATGGTCACGCGGTTCTGCCCATCCGGCACTTCCTGGTTCGCGCCGGAGAGAAAGAGACGCAGGAAGTCGCGGTTCTGCTTGCTCGTGATCGAGGCTTGGCGGATCTTGCCGTGGATCTCCTCGAACTCGCGCTGGCTGAACACGTAGAGGCAGCGCTCCTGGCCACGCGTGACCACGAGGCCGCCGGAGAGTTCGTCGCGGAACTTCGCCGGGAGGATCACCCTGCCCTTGTCGTCGAGCTTGGGGGCATACGTACCAAGGAACACGGCAGCCTCCCCTCAAACTCCGGCCCGGATTCAGGTATCCCCCACTTTACTCCACTTTGCACCACTCACAAGCACAATTTGACCCCAATTGAGGGCGCGGGGTACAAACTGCCCAATGATCACAAGGGAGTCCGGGGTGGAGGGAAATGGAGTGGGTATCCCGCAAAACGGGCACGAAAAAGGGCCAGCCTCAGGCTGGCCCCTCACGACGACGAATCAGTGGGCTATCCGTGCCCATCCTGGCGCTTGTCCCAACGCTCGTTGAGGTTGTCCATGAAGCCGCCGCCCGAAGTGCTCTTGCGTTTGGGCGTCGACGCCGCGGGCCTGGCCGCGTGGTCGGCCCTGCGGGGCGGCGCAACGGCAAGCAACACGCCTACGAACATGATCGCGAACCCGAGGACGCCCACGAGCGGCTGGCGCACGACAACGCCCGTTACGAGGGTCGCGACGCCGACGACTGCGACGAGGATGCCGAGCACGAGCACGGTGTAGTTGGTCTTGCCTCTGCGGGCGCTGACTGTCGCGACGAAGTCGGCGTCGTTCTGATAGAGGCTGCGCTCCATCTCTTCCAGGAGGCGCTGCTCTTGCTCGGAAAGTGGCATCCTGTTCCCTTCAGGCTTGGGATTGACGCGTGAACCTTCATAGTACGCCTCGCTGCCATAGCTAGGCTAGACAGGTGGCTGAGAGTACCCGGTTAGTTGACTTGATTCAACTGCGAATCGACGAGTTCCTCTCAGAGCGCAACAGCGAGCTCTCCGCCATTACTCCCGAGCTCGCCCAACTCACGAATATCGCCCACGACTTCCTTTCCGGGGGCAAGCGATTCCGCGCCCTGTTCTGTTACTGGGGCTGGCAGGCCGCCAGCGGCCTGCCAGACGATTTCGACCCGCTCGCAGACGAGGATGCCTCGGCGGACCTCCCCGGCATCGTCCTCGCAGCATCGGCCCTCGAGATGTTCCATGCGGCAGCCCTCGTGCACGACGACATCATGGACAACTCGGATACGCGGCGGGGACTGCCCGCCGCCCACCGCCTCTTCGAAGAGCTGCATGCCGAGGGGCGCTGGACCGGCAGCGCGAACGACTTCGGCCAGTCGGGCGCCCTGCTGCTCGGCGACCTGCTGCTCGGCTGGAGCGACGAGCTGTTCGACACCGGCATCCGGCTCATACCGTCACTGTCGATTCGGGAGTCGGCACGCGAAGTCTTCAACGAGATGCGGACGGAGGTGACCGTCGGGCAGTACCTCGACATCCTCGAGGAACGAGCGTGGCGAAGCTTCGCCGATGCGGACCAGCTGAGCCGCGCCCACCGGGTGATCGTC